>JAJZUQ010000006.1 GCA_021848385.1 Deltaproteobacteria bacterium | reverse complement strand
GGAAGCACGGACGGGCCGTCCTTGACGCTTCCCTATTAGGCCTTGCTCCTGGTGGGGTTTACCTGGCATCCGACGTCACCGCCGGACCCGGTGAGCTCTTACCTCACCCTTTCACCCTTACCCGCCTGGGCGGGCGGACTTCTCTCTGTGGCACTTTCCCTGGGGTCACCCCCGCTGGACGTTATCCAGCACCATGCCCTGTGGAGCCCGGACTTTCCTCTCCCTGTGAACAGGCAGCGGCCATCTGGTCTACTTCGGCCAAACTCGGTGAAGCGGCCCTTTTACGTCATCTCGGCGTTGGCCTTCAGGATTCCTTGTGCGGCGTAGCGATGCTACGCCTCCGCGTCATCCTTCGACCGCCTTGACCTGACGAAAAATTGCGCGCTTCAGACTTCATTAGAAACCATTCTGAAGCTTTTTACTGTGCCAAAATCAAACCATTAACTATCCGTTGGCGACTTCATGGGACAGCACCAGCATCCGCTGGCAGTGGGGGCAGGTGATGAGTTCGTCTCCCCGGAACAGCATGTTGTAGAGCTGGGGCGGCAGGTTCATGTTACAGCCGAGGCAGGAGCCGTCCTTTGCCTCCACTACCGCTATACCCCGCCGTTGTTCACGCAGTTTGGTGTAGCGGCGAACGACCGTTGCAGGAAGCGCCTTGACAATCACCTCGCGGGCGGCAGTATCCTTTACCATCCCCGAGTCCAGAGCGGCAATCCGTTCCTCGACCTCACCCTTCTGGACCGCAATGTTCTGCTCAAGGGCCTGGAGATTCTCCTCCTCGCCGGCAATTTCCCCCTGCAGCTCCTCGGCCTGGGCAGATTTTTGCAGTATCTGCTCTTCCAGTTCGGTCGTAAGCTTCTTGGCAGTGCCGATTTCCTTGGATACGGCCTGATATTCCTTCTGGGTCTTGATTTCCTTCAGGCGAGCTTCGGAACGGGTGATGTTGTCGGTTTCCGTCGCAAGGTTCTCGTCAAGAGTGACCCGTTCAGCTTCCAGAACGGCAAGCTCCTCGCTCTTGGCAGCAATCACTGATTGTGCCCCGGCAACCTTCGCCTCCAGCGCGGCAATCTCGGCAAGCATCGCCTGTTTTTCCCCCTGCAGACCGTCAAGTTTCAGATCGATCCTCTGCAGCTCAGTCAGCTGTTGTAAATTCTTTCGCAAAATCCGCTTCCCCTTTCTCCTGTTTAATTTGGAACGAAATCAAAAGGGAGAGGTCCTCTCAGATAAAACTGAACGGTTCTCTCTCCCCTTCATAAGCCGTTATTGTGGAGGTAAAATTCTTCTCCCCCAGTTCGATCTCAAGTAGTTCCCTGACCCCCTGCACCATGAGGCGCTCAGTGGCGAAATGGCCGGCGTCCAAAAGTGCGATTCCCCTATCCTCTGCCTCCCTCGCCTCGTGATACTTGACGTCGCCGGTCACGAGCACATCAGCCCCCTGAAAATGGGCTTCCCGGAAAAGAGATGCGCCACTGCCGCCGCAAACGGCGACCTTTTTAACCATATGATCTGCTGCACCGACCATCCGAAGGCCGGCAGCTCCAAGCCCGTTCTTGACCTGCAGGGCAAAGTCCTGCAGGGAGAGAGGAGTGGCAAGCTCCCCGATCCGCCCGATGCCGCGTGATTTACCCCGATTGAGGAGCGGATAGAGGTCAAATGCGGGTTCTTCATAGGGATGCGCCTTCATGAGGGAACGAAGGGCAGGCGCAAGGGCATCCCTGCGCAGCAGTATTTCCAGCCGGACCTCAGCCACCCGTTCCCTTATGCCTATTTCACCGATGAACGGCCTGGCCCCCTCAAGAGGGCGGAAGGTGCCGGTTCCTGGTGACTGGAACGAGCAGTCGCGATAGTTACCGATGACGCCGCTGAACGGTGAAAGGGCATCCAGCAGCTGCTCTTCGTGCCCCAGGGGGACATAGACCGCAAGTTTCACCAGCTCTTCCGTGCCGGTTACCTTGAGCGGCTTGCAGTCAACAAGGCCAAGGCGCCGGGCAAGCAGGTCGTTGACCCCGCCTGTGGCAATATCCAGGTTGGTATGGAGGGAAACAATTGACAGGTCGTTCTTGATGGCAACGGCGATGAGACTGCCAAGGGGATCCGAAAGGGCGATTTTTTTGAGCGGCTTGAAGATTAAGGGGTGATGGGTGAGGAGGAGGTTGCACTGTTGCTCGACGGCGGCCTCAATGGCGACCCGGCAGGGATCGAGGGCTACCATGATCCGCTCCGCCGGAGCGGTGGGGTCCCCCACCTGGAGACCTACGTTGTCCCACTCTTCAGCCATTGCAAAAGGGGCAAATTTATTAATGATTCCGATAACATCTGATATTTTTGGACTATTCATCTCGAACCAAAGAAAAAGAGTGCAACCTCACGGTGTGCACTCTCTTTTCTTTCCCTTACGGGTATTTTGCATCTGCGCAAGCGCTTTATGGGCATCCCCACATCATCCCGATTAATTAGGTGGTGGGCCCACCAGGACTCGAACCTGGGACCGACCGGTTATGAGCCGGTAGCTCTAGCCAACTGAGCTATAGGCCCGCAAAGCGAAAGTTCACTTTATGACATCAGCGGGCACATGTCAATATTTTTTTCAAGCGACCACCTGCCAGTCAGTACAGTTCGTACTTCAGCAGACGGCATTCCAGAGGTCCGTTGAACAGGACGATCCGGCGGGTGGCCCTGAGCCCGACACACTTTGCGAGCTCGGCACTCCCCGTAAAAATGTAGGCGGTGTATCCTTTGCACTGCTGCTTCATGACATCGCCGAGCTGCCGATAAAGGGGCTTGAGCGCTTCCTCTTCCCCCAACCGCTGGCCATAGGGGGGGTTGACAAGGAGAATGCCAGGCCCCGGCGGCGGGGAGAACTCCGCCAGTTCCCGCTGGGCAAGCTGGACAAACCCTTCCATCCCGGCCCGTTTGCAGTTCTCCCGGGCTGTGGCAACGGCCCGGTCCGAGCGGTCGGAACCGACGATCGGCGCCGGCAGCCTGGCAAGGGCCTCATCTTTTGCCTCCCGCACCAGCCGCTGCCAGAGCGGGCGATCGAAGGTCGGCCAGCGCTCAAAACCAAACTGCCGGGACAGCCCCGGTGCGCGCCGGCCCGCCTTGAGGGCCGCCTCGATGGGGATGGTGCCTGAGCCGCACATGGGGTCCACAAGGGGGACCGTGCCGTCCCAGCCGGTCAGGTCCAGCAATGCTGCCGCCAGGGTCTCCCGGAGTGGCGCCTCGGTGCGCGCCAGCCGGTAGCCGCGCCGGTCCAGCGGGGAACCCGACGTGTCGAGACTCAGGGTGCAGCGGTTCTTCACCAGGTGAACATTGACCCGCAAGTCCGGGTCCTTCGTATCGACGCTGGGGCGGCTACCAAAATGGTCGCGGAGCCGGTCGACGATCGCATCCTTGGTCTTGAGCGCCACAAAGCCGGAATGGGTCATGGCCGAATCCCGCAGGTTGCAGTCCACCGCGAGGGTGAGCTCCGGCGTCAGCCACCGCTCCCAGACTATGGCCCTCACCCCGTCGTAGAGCTCCTGCGGGTTCTGGCACGGAAACTCGGTCAATGGCATAAGGACGCGGTTGGCGGTCCGAAGCCAGAGATTGGCCCGGTAGCAGGCATCCAACCCTCCGCAAAAACGGACGCCGCCCGGCTCCTGGTTGACGTTTCCCATACCGAGCGCGAGGAGTTCACGCGCCAGGACCTCCTCCACCCCTTTGCCGGTGGTGGCGAAGAAATCCATCTCTTCTGCCGGTGGTTTTTCCACCCGTTCTTTTCGCCGGATTATAACCGTCATGACGTCAGCACCGCCTCTATGCCGCGCAGCCCTTCCAATGCCCCGCAGGTGAGGGAGAGGAACGGAGGGGGGACTTGAGCCTCGCGGGGATTGATCCGGACGAATCCCCCGCCGTACTGGCGGCCGAGCCGCTCGCTGAGGCTGCGGATGGTGGGGATGGCAGTGCCTGCCCCCAGTTCTATCACCGCCAGGGAAACGTCCCGGCTGTCGGTGAGAAATTCGTCGAAGTGCCGTTCCTGCTGCCGTGTCCGGCCGGGAAGCCAGCTCCAGTCGCCGAACATGAGGATATTGGGGCGGGCCACACCGCCGCAGTAGTTGCAGGCCGGTATATGCCGGGCGCGCATGGTATCGAAGTCCACGGGTATGCTCTCCTTGTTGTCCCAGATCGCCTCGCAGCAGGGGCGGGTGCACTGGAGATGGTGGATCGAGCCATGCACCTCAAGGATTCGCTCTTCGGCAAACCCCGCCTTCTGGAACTGGCCATCCACGTTGGAAGTGACGACGAAATAGTCAAGGCCGAACCGGTCGATCCACTCCCGCAGGAGGCCGAAGCCTGCATGGGGAGCGGTATCGCGGTAGAGGTTGGTGCGGTGGCCGTAGAACCCCCAGCCAAAGGCCGGGTCACGCTCGAAATGCTCAGGGTTCGCCGCATCGACAAAGCTCAATCCCAGCCGTTCGTACATCGGATAGGCGTTCCAGAACCCCCGGTCGCCGCGGAAATCGGGGAGTCCCGAATCCACACCCATCCCTGCACCCGCAGTTATGACCAGTGCGCAGGCATTTTTGATCGTAGCGGCGGCCGCTTCAAATCTCGGATCCATTGTCACCGTATCCCCCCTAAATCCAGACCCGTACCATTACCGGTTTCAAGAGCGTTACGAGCTGCCGGGGATCCATACCGACCAGATAGCCCCGCTTCCCCCCGTTCAGGTAGATTGCAGGAAGATCGAGAATCGTTTCCTCCAGGTAGACCGGCATGGGCCGCCGGGTACCGAAGGGGGAGGTTCCCCCCACCAGGTAACCGGAGTGTTTCTGGGCAGTCTCCGGCGTACAGGGGGAAACGCTTCGGGCGCCAATCTGCCTGGCAAGCTCCCGGGTAGAAACCTGCCGATCGCCGTGCATCAGCACAACAAGGGGCTCTCTGGCGTCGTCTTCCATGATGAGGGTCTTGATCACGCAGTGCTCGTCAACCCCCAATTCCCGCGCGGAGACAGCCGTTCCCCCTTTTTCTTCATAGGTGTAAAGGTGATCGGTAAAAGTCACGCCGGCTGCGCGCAGAACGCGAACCGCTGGAGTTACGGGTGGTTTCTCTTTCGCCACGAAAGTATCCTCCCCTCAATTTGAAGAGGGCCCGAACATGAGCCTGTCATAGAGAAACTCGTACTCCTGGAGCATGTCATTCAGCTGCCGGAGCTCCTTCTCCGTGTAGACGCCCGTCCCCTTGGCAATTTCGGCCTTGATTCTCCGGATCCTTTCCTGGATAGAATCCTGCCGCGAGCCGCAGTTTTCCTGGTGGAGAAGACAGAGGTCCTTCTCCCGGGAGGTATCCCTTGTTTCCCCCTTCGCCGCAAGCGGAAGGGACAATGCAATCACAGTCAGTACCAGTACGACATATGTTTTCATGACGGACCTCCTTGCAATGCTGGTTGTCATACCTCAGACCGGGAAGAGGGGGAGAAAAAAAGGCCGCACCGGTTGCCCGGAGCGGCCTTGTGCACTGCGTGGCTGATCTTATTCCACGAAGCTCTTGAGTTTCTTGCTCCTGCTCGGATGACGGAGCTTCCGGAGGGCCTTCGCCTCGATCTGACGGATCCGTTCCCGGGTGACCTCGAAATCCTGTCCCACCTCTTCCAGGGTGTGGTCGCTCTTCTCGCCGATGCCGAAGCGCATCCGCAGGACTTTCTCCTCGCGGGGGGTGAGGGTGGCGAGCACCCGGGAGGTCTGCTCGGAGAGGTTGGCCTTGATGACCGCCTCCAGGGGTGAAACCACCCCCTTGTCTTCGATGAAATCCCCGAGATGCGAATCCTCTTCCTCCCCGATGGGGGTTTCGAGGGAGATCGGCTCCTTGGCGATCTTGAGGACCTTGCGCACCTTGTCCAGGGGAAGGCTCATCCGCTCGGCGATCTCTTCGGGAGACGGCTCGCGGCCGATCTCCTGGACAAGCTGGCGGCTGGTCCGGATCAGCTTGTTAATGGTCTCGATCATGTGCACCGGAATCCGGATCGTGCGGGCCTGATCGGCAATGGCACGGGTAATGGCCTGGCGGATCCACCAGGTGGCATAGGTGGAAAATTTGTAGCCACGCTGGTACTCGAACTTGTCCACCGCCTTCATCAGGCCGATGTTTCCCTCCTGGATCAGGTCGAGGAACTGAAGCCCTCGGTTGGTGTATTTCTTGGCGATGGAGACCACGAGCCGCAGGTTCGCCTCAACCAGTTCGGATTTGGCAAGCTTTGCCTTCTCCTCACCCTGCTCTATGGCCTTGAGGGCCGTGGAAAGGTCCGTCGCCCGGAAGCCGGACTCCTGCTCCACCTTCTTGAGTTTTTTCTCGGCGGCGTGCAGCCGCTTCTCAAGTTTGCCGGCATCATCGAGGGAAATCCCGCCGAGCTTCTTCAGCACACGCTTTTCCTCGGTGGCACTCTTATGGAGCTTCTCGAACAGCACTACCAGTTCAGCATGGGGGAGACCGGTCTCCTGCTCGATCTCGGCGATTTCGGCCATGACCTTGTCAACCTTGCAGGAGAGCTCCTTGAGCCGCTGGGATATCTTCTCGATGTGGCGGTCCTTGAGACGAAGGGATTTCAGCAACTCGGCAAGCTTCCCCCTCATCCCCTGCTGCTCGGCCGTGAGCCTGTCCCGCTCCTTGGCAGCGAGCGAGCCCCCTTCCAGAGAGTTCTGGATCTGGTCCGTCTGGGCGTACAATGCGGCGATCTCTTCGATTACGGCGAGGAGACGGATCTTCTGGACATCTTCTTCGTCCTCCTCCAGCTCTTCCTCTTCCACTTCCTTGCTGATCTCCGATGCACTGACCTGGAACTTGTTCAGTTTCTCTCCGAGAGCTATCACCTCTTTGACGGTGATCGGCGTGTTGAGGATAACGCTTGCCATGTCCCGTTCGCCATCCTCGATCCGCTTGGCGATCTCAACTTCCCCTTCGCGGGTAAGAAGTGACACGGACCCCATCTCCCGCAGGTACATGCGCACCGGGTCACTGGTCCGGCCGAGGACTCCCGGCTCGAACTCCATGTCCTCCTGTTCCCCCTCCAGTTCTTCCTCTTCCTCAAGGTCGAGCTTGACCTTGGGGATTTTGACCTTCTGGGCGGAATCGACAATTTCTATGTCCATCTCGCCAAACATGCTCATGACGTCGTCGATCTGCTCGGAGGAGACGATATCGGGAGGTAACAGGTCGTTGACCTCATCGTAGGTAAGAAACCCTTTCTCCTTACCCAGATCGATCAGCTGTTTGACTTCATCCATATTTTTCTTGGCCATTCACTTCACCCCTGAAAAATCCGTATATCTATAATAATTGCGATTTTCTATTTCGCAAGCCTTCCATCTGTTCCAGCAGTTCGCGATAGCGCGGCGAATCGGGATCCACCTGCGACAGCTCCCGTGCCAGACTTTTCAATCCCTTGAGAGAATCCCGCTCCCGCGCCTGAAGGCATTGGTCAAATGCCTTGTGGGGATCGATCTCCTCCAGCGGGGCATCAGCGACAAACAGCGCAGTAAGCCGGCTCCGTTCCTCGGGAGATGAGATTTCAGCCAGGAGTTGCCCCCAGTCGAAGCCCCCCCCCGCCTCCTGCTCCCTGAGGATGGCTTCCGCAATCGGCAGATGGGCTGGGGAAAAAAGTCCGGCCGGACCATATTCCCGTACCCGGTCGATAATCTCCGGGTATTTCCCCATTAACGCCAGGAGCATCTCCTCGCTCCCGAGCCCCCCTCGCTGCACCCTCCGGAGCGGCACCATGTCGGCAGCGGTGATCGGCCCTTTGCCGAGTTTGCGCAGGAGCGCACGTTCCTCCACTCCGAGCACCCGGGCAATCTCCCGCACGTAGAGATCTCGTTCCACCGGATTGGTTATCTTGGCCAGAAACGGCATCAGCCGGTCAATGACCGCCACCTTGCCAGCCACCGAGCCCGTATCCGTGCCCTGTACCAGGTCACGGAAAAAATACTCGAAGATCGGCCGCGCCGCCTTGAGCCGGTTGGTAAAGGCCTCCGCTCCCTCTTTCCGGATAAAACTGTCCGGGTCTTCCTCTGCCGACAGCTCCACCACGCTGGCGGGAACGTTCTCGCCGAGAAAAAGCTCCATCGCCCGGAAGGTCGCCTTTTTGCCGGCACTGTCAGAATCGAAGAGCGTGAAGAAACGCCCTGCATAGCGCTGCAACAGCTTGAGATGCCCTGGTGTCAGGGCAGTGCCGCAGGTGGCAACAGCATTCTTAACCCCGGCCTGATAGAGGGCCAGGTGGTCGAAATACCCCTCCACGATGATCGCCGTACCCTCGGCACGCATGGACTGCCGGGCAAGGTCAACACCGAACAGCACCTCGCTCTTGTGGTAAACGGGCGATTCCGGCGAATTGATGTACTTCGGCAGGGAATCATCCAGTACCCGGCCGCCGAAACCAATGGGGCGCCCCTGGGGATCGGCGATGGTGAAGATGAGGCGGTTGCGAAAGATATCGTAATAACCGCCTCCCTCCCGTTGCCTGATAATACCGAGTTTTTCCGCCAGAGGGAGTGGCACCCCCTGCTGTTGCAGGAAACGGACCAGACCATCCCAACGCTCAGGGGCAAAACCGAGCCGGTAGGCCTCGGAGGTGGCGGCGTCGACGCCGCGCCTTTCCAGGTAGCGCCTTCCCGCCTCCCCTGCCTCGTCCTCCAGCAGTACACGCCGGTAAAAACGCGTGGCCAGTTCATTGATCCGGTAAAACTGTTCCCGCTCGTCCTGCTTTTTCTGCTCTGTCGCCGTGAGGGGACGGTCCTCTATTTCCACACCGACCCGCTTGGCCACGAATTTAACCGCTTCGGGAAAGGTAAGCCCCTCAACCTTCATGATGAAGGTAAAGACGTTTCCGCCGACACCACACCCGAAGCAGTGAAAAATCTCCCGTGCGGGATTTACGTTAAATGACGGGGTTTTTTCTCCGTGGAACGGGCATATCCCTTGGTAATTCGCCCCCGATTTCCGCAGGTTCACGTAATCCGAGATCACGTCGAGGATGGCTGCCCGCTCACGCACCTCCCTAACCTTATCATCTGGGATCATCGACATCGTGAACCTTATCTGCCCGGCCAATGGCCACTGTCCGCAGACAGACCATCAGGCCGCGCGTTCGCAGCAGACTACCTGACCCGCCCCTGGGGTACCTGGTGGGCACTGTCCCAGCCAGCCACGATTTCCCTGCCCGATACGATAAACATTTGGGCGGTCCGGGAATGCAGGAGATACCCCTTCACCCGGTCCGGCACCGGCTTGGCAGTCGCCAGGTAGAGGAGCATGCAGAGGAGGAAAGCTCCCTCCAGCAGGCCGAAGAGCACACCGCCTACGCGGTTTATTCCCCCAAGCAGCATGATTTTGAAAACGACGGTGATAAGGTGGCCGAACAGGTAAAACAATAGCCCCAGGACCAGGAAAACGAGGAGGAAGGAAAGAGCAAGCGCTACGGGCTGGGGAATACGGATGAGCGATCGTAGTGATTCGGCAAGATAGGGATAGTATTTGAAGGCAGCCCAGCCACCGATCACGAGACCGAGAAGGGAGCATACCTCGCGTACCAGCCCCTTCATGAACCCCTTTATCACAAAGACAAGCAATACAATCCAGATAAGGATGTCAATAAGGTTCATTTCCCATACCCAGTTGCTACCGCAAAGTAAAAGTAGGGGCATTCCCGTGAAATGCCCCTACTCCGCACTGCTAAAAACGACAGCCATCAAGGAAAAAGATCTACCGTTGGGCCAGCTTCTCCTTGACCACTTCGCTGACCATTTTACCGTCTGCACGTCCGGCAACCTGGGATTGCAGGGCCTTCATAACCAGCCCCATATCCTTCGGCCCCTGTGCACCGCTTGAGGAAACGGCCTTGACGACCAGTTCCTCGACTTCTCCGCGGTCGAGCTGCCGGGGAAGGAACGACAGGAGGACCTGCAACTCCTGTTCCTCTTTTGCCACCAGATCGGCCCTGCCGGCTTCGCCGAACATCCGGATCGATTCCCGGCGCTGCTTGACCAACGAGGCGATAACCTCGCTGATCCCCTGGTCGTCCAATTCCCGCTTCTGGTCAATCTCGCGGTTCTTCACCGCGGAACGGACCTGGCGGATGGCCGAGAGCCGAAGTTCGTCCCTGGCCTTCATAGCCAGCTTCATCTCTTCGGTCAATTGGTCCTTGAGCGACATGCCAACCTCGATTAATCCATCATTTTGCGCTGTTTTTTGAGCGCGCGTTTCCGTGCGGCGATAGCCTTCTTCTTCCGCTTGATGCTCGGCTTCTCGAAATGCTCACGCTTACGGACTTCAGAAAGAATTCCCGCCTTTTCGCATTGCTTCTTGAATTTCTTCATTGCAAGCTCAAAGGATTCAGTTTCTTTTACCTTTACTCCCGGCATTCATATTCCCCTCCCCCCTCTAGCGAATTTATGAAAAGCGTATCAAAAGGTCAGGCCGGTATGTAATTTTCAGGAATACGCATGGTACCATCCCTACCCGCAAAGTCAAGAAAAATTTGCCCTTTTTCAGCTAGTTTCCGATTCGGGAAGGGGGCTGATTTCCATCCGGCCAGCGAAAGCAAGGGACTGCGCAAAGCCACACATCGTCGCAAGACAGGACCGCTGATTGAGAACGTTAGTGGGAAAGAGCCCTTTCCGGGCGAGAATCAGCTATTTCACTGAAACGCGAGATGCTTTTTCCGCAAGGCCGGAGAGACCAAAGCGGCGGCGCAATTCAGCGTAAATTTCATCGGGTGCGATATCGTAGTAACCGAGCAGAACCAGTGTATGGAAAAAGAGGTCAGCGGTCTCGTAGACGATCTCGTCCCGCCCCCCCCCCTTGCCGGCGATGACCAGTTCGGTCGCCTCCTCGCCCAGTTTCTTGAGGATCGTATCGACCCCCTTTGCCATGAGTGACGCGGTGTACGATTTCTCCGACGGGTTGGCCTTCCGGTCCTGAATGACCTGGTACACGGCCTGCAGGATATCCTCTCGTGACTCATTCATTGTGCATTCCTATCGTCTGCCGAAATCTCTCTGCCTTGCCGGGTCCGGCTACAGCCTGACCGGCACGCCCCTCCCCTGGAGGTACTCTTTCGCTTCCCGGATGGTGTACTCGCGGTAGTGGAAGATGGATGCGGCCAGGCAGGCGCTTGCGCCACCCCGGGTAAAGCCGTCATAGAGGTGTTCCAGGTTGCCGACGCCACCGGAAGCAATGACCGGAATACTGACTGCATCGGCCACAGCCCGGGTCAGGGGAAGGTCGTAGCCGTCCTTGGTCCCATCCCGATCCATGCTCGTGAGCAGTATCTCGCCGGAGCCGTACTCCTCCATGCGCCTTGCCCAGTCCACTGCGTCGATACCGGTGGGGTTCCGGCCGCCGTGGGTATAGACTTCCCAGCGCTCCTCACCCGGAACCCGGCGTGCATCGATGGCAACGACCGTGCACTGGGAACCGAACCGTTCCGCCGCCTCTCTTACGAAATCGGGTCGGTGTATGGCTGCCGTGTTGATGGAGACCTTGTCCGCCCCGGCATTGAGAAGCCTGCGGATGTCATCCACCGACCTGACCCCACCCCCCACGGTGAGAGGCATAAAGACCCGCTCGGCGGTGCGGCGCACTACGTCGATGATGATGTCCCGGGCGTCAGAGGAGGCGGTGATATCGAGGAAGGTCAGTTCGTCCGCCCCCTGTTTATCGTACATCTCGGCAATCTCAACCGGGTCGCCGGCGTCCCGGAGTTCCAGAAACTGGACCCCTTTGACTACCCGCCCCCCTTTCACATCGAGACAGGGGATAATGCGTTTGGTCAACATGTGAATTCTCCGAATTCACAGGTAGCGGTAGAGGTAGCGAAAAAGCTCTGTGGCCATAGTATTACCTTTACCTCCACCTTTACCTGCCTTTCTTGGTCAGCGCCACCGCTTCGGCCAGCTTGATGGCACCGGTATAGATCGCCTTGCCGGTGATCGCCCCGGTAACCCCCGCCGACTCGATGGCCATGAGGTTTTCGATGTCCCTGAGGGATGAAACGCCGCCGGAGGCGATGACCGGAATGCTGATCGCCTCGGCCAGGGCGCGGGTGGCGTCAATATTAGGTCCCTGCATCATCCCGTCCCGGCTGATGTCGGTGTAGATAATGGCCGCAACGCCGTACCCCTCGAACCGCTTCGCCAGTTCCACAGCCGTGACACCGGTCACCTCAGCCCACCCCTGGACCGCGACCATGCCGTTTTTGGCATCAATGCCGACCACGATCCTGCCGGGGAAAAGCCTGCACGCCTCCTCCACCAGCTGGGGGTTGCGCTGGGCGGCAGTGCCGAGGATCACCCGGGAGAGGCCAAGGCCGAGGTAGGCCCCGATGGTCTCCATGTCCCGTATCCCGCCACCGAGCTGGGTCGGGATGGAAACCGCCGCAACGATTGCAGCAATCGCATCCCTGTTTTTCGGTACACCGGCGAACGCGCCGTCGAGATCGACGATATGGAGGAGCTCACCCCCCTGCCGCTCCCATTCCCGGGCCTGCTCGGCCGGGTTGTCGCAGAACACGGTGTCCTTCTCCATGAGCCCCTGCTCCAGGCGGACACACTTTCCTTCTTTCAAGTCAATGGCCGGAATAACAATCATCACTAAAACCTTTCAAAGCTCTTTACCACAGAGGACTCAGAGGAAAAGCTATCCACATTTTTTCAGCTCTGGCAGCTTCAGGCATTTGATGTATTTCATGCCACTTGCAGGTTGAGGACAGATTGATTCCTCTGTGTCCTCTGTGGTAAAAATCAGCTTTTCATTTCTCCAAAATTTTTGAGCATGCGCAGCCCGGCTTCCTGGGATTTCTCCGGGTGGAACTGGGAGGCGACGATGTTGTCTTTCCAGATGGAGGCGCAGAACTCGACGCCGTAGACTGAGGTGGCAGCCACGACCGACTCATCGTCCGGTTTTGCATAATAGGAGTGGACGAAATAGACGTTGGTCCCCTCTGCGAGACCGGTGAAAATCGGTGACCGGTGACGGATGGAAAGCTGGTTCCATCCCATATGGGGGACTTTCAGCTCTTCACCCCCCTCCTCCATCCCTTCCGGAAAACGGAGCACGTGCCCCGGTATGACATTCAGCCCATCATAGAGGCCGAATTCAACGCTGTCGGTCATGAGAAGCTGCATGCCGACGCAGATGCCGAGAAAGGGGCGCCCATCCCCGATTACCTTGAGGATCGGCTCCACGAACCCCCCCTGCTCCAGGTTCCGCATGCAGTCGCGGAACGCCCCGACGCCGGGGAGGACAACCTTCTCCGCCTCCAGCACCATCTTCGGGTCAGCGGTGACGACCGCCTCGAAACCGACCTTCTCGAACCCCTTCTGCACGGAACGGAGGTTCCCCATGCCGTAATCGATAATTGCAATCATCTGAGAACCTCGGGGACCGGGAACCGGGAACCGGGGATCGAGCAAACTTGTG
The DNA here is from genome assembly GCA_021848385.1 of Deltaproteobacteria bacterium. GTDB lineage: Bacteria > Desulfobacterota > Desulfuromonadia > Geobacterales > Geobacteraceae > Geomobilimonas. Next base: position 78,774 of record JAJZUQ010000006.1, on the reverse strand, counting down.
AGACTTTACTGATCCCTGATCCCTGGTCACTGGTCCCGCCGTTATAATTTCCCTTTGGTCGACAAGACCCCGGCGATCCGCGGGTCCACCTGGGTCGCCTGGTCCAACGCCCTGGACAGAGCCTTGAAGCAGGCTTCCAGGATATGGTGGACGTTGTCGCCGTACATGACGTTGATGTGGACGTTGGCCGCCAGGTTGTTGGTGAGGGCCTGGAAGAACTCCTTCGCCAACTCCACGTCGAACTCGCCGATCTTAACCTTGGGGAGCCGCACATGGTAAACCAGGCAGGGGCGCCCCGACAGGTCGACGGCAACGCTCGCCAGGGTCTCGTCCATGGGAACCGTGGCCTGACCGTAGCGGCGAATCCCCTCCTTGGTGCCGAGGGCCTCTTTCAGCGCCTCACCAAGGACAATCCCGATATCCTCCACCGTGTGGTGAAAATCGATGTCGATGTCCCCTTTCGCCTCGACCGACAGGTCGAACAGGCCGTGGCGGGCGAACAGGTTGAGCATGTGATCGAGAAACGGCACCGACGTGCAGACCTTCGCCTCCCCCGTCCCGTCAAGGTCGAGGGTAAGCTTTATCTGGGTTTCCCTGGTGATGCGCTCGATGGTGGCTTTGCGGGACATGGGCACCTCCTGATAGTTATTTCAATTGCAAATTCGTGAGGGGTGAGCGTCCCGTTCAGAGTTCCCTTGCGCCACAAGACACTCACCCTCACGGATTCAGTTCAAACGAATGCTGACAGATTTTCCGTGGGCTTCCAGCCCTTCCAGTTCGGCAATCCGGACGATGTCTTTTCCCAGCCTCTTCAGCCCCCCCTGGCTGAAATAGACGATGGAGGACTTCTTCACGAAATCGTCCACCGACAGGGGAGAAAAGAAGCGGGCGGTGCCGCCGGTGGGAAGGGTATGGTTGGGGCCCGCCAGGTAGTCACCCGCCGCCTCGGGGGTGAAGTGGCCGAGGAAGATGGCACCGGCATTCTTTATCCGGGGAAGTATGGCAAAGGGGTCGGCCACCGCCAGCTCCAGGTGCTCCGGGGCTATCCGGTTGGAAAACGCGATCGCCTCGTCCAGGGTGCCGGCGACGATGACCGCACCATAGCTCTCCCAGGACTTCCGGGCGATGCTCTCCCGTGACAGGTCCTTCAGCTGACGCTCCACCTCAGCCGCAACCCGCTCGCCGAAACCACGGTCGGTGGTGATGAGGATGGAGGAAGCAAGCTCGTCGTGCTCCGCCTGGGAGAGGAGGTCGGCGGCGATGTGGGCGGGCGTGCCGCTTCCGTCGTTGATGACCAGGATCTCGGAGGGGCCGGCAATCATGTCGATCCCCACCTGGCCGAACACCAGCTTCTTGGCGGTCGCCACGTAGATGTTGCCGGGGCCGGTGATCTTGTCCACCCGGGGGACGGTCGCCGTGCCGTAGGCAAGAGCCGCCACCGCCTGGGCACCGCCGAGACGGAAGACCCGGTCGACACCGGAGAGCCGGGCCGCCACCAGGACGTGGGGATTTATCTCTCCCCCCGGCGTCGGGGCAACCATGATCACCTCGCCGACACCAGCCACCTTGGCCGGCACCGCATTCATGATGACGCTCGACGGGTAGCTCGCCTTCCCGCCGGGGACGTAGATGCCGACCCGCTCCAGCGGCGTCACCATCTGGCCGAGGAGGATATCGGTCTCCTCCGTTGAGAGCCAGGTCTCCTGCTTCTGCTTCTCGTGGAAGCGGGCAACCCGCTCCACCGCCAGTTTGAGAGCCACGATGTCAGCATCGTCAACCCGGGCGAAGGCCTCGTTGAACTCATCCTCCGTTACCTCCAGAGTGGCGACGGAATCGGCTTCCAACCGGTCGAAGCGCCGGGTGTAATCGAGGAGCGCTTCGTCACCCCGTTCCCGCACGGCGGCGATAATATCGAGGACGACCTGTTCCACCTCCCGGCCGGTCTCTTCCCCCCGGGCCAGGATGGCGGCGAACTGGGCGTCAAAATCGGCATCGTGAATATGGAGACATTTCATGCCTTATCCTTTCTGGGTTAAGAATCTCGGAATCCTAGGTTGCTCAAAAGCGGCCAGATCGTCGCACCCGCAGAAAGCCCGGAGGAGGCGTAGCAGCGCTACGCCGCACGACGCGGCGTTCGAGGACGGCGGCGAGATGGCTGCTAGCAACCTGCCTCATACGTGCTTCTCCAGCCCCTGGATGATATCCGTTATCCGCTGATATTTCGTCTTCATGCTCGCCCGGTTGACAACGAGGCGGGTGGTAATCTCGGCGATGGTCTCTACCTCCACCAGTCCGTTCTGCTTCAGGGTCTCGCCGGTAGATACCAGATCGACGATCCGCTCGGAGAGCCCTACCAGCGGGGCCAGCTCGATGGATCCGTACAACTTGATGATCTCCACCTGCACCCCCTTGCGGGCAAAGTACTTCTCCGTAAAATTGGGATACTTGGTGGCGATCCGGATATTGGTCCAGCCGGAAGGGTCGTCATCACGGGAGAGCTCCGCCGGCTCCGCCACCATCATCCGGCAGTAGCCGAACTTGAGATCGAGGGGCTCGTAGAGGTCCTTGTCCTGCTCCAGCAGCGTGTCCTTGCCGACGATCCCGAGGTCGGCGCAGCCATATTCCACATAGGTGGGGACATCGGTGGCCCGGACAATCATGTAACGCATCTTCTGCACAGGATCGTCGAAGATGAGCTTACGGGTATCGGAGAGGAGTTCCTCGCAATCAATTCCGATTTTCTTGAAGAGGGCCACGGATTCCTGAAGAATGCGCCCCTTGGGAATGGCAATAGTAATGTAATCAGTCATAAAAAAACCTTCATTTCAACATGGATGAACAGGATATTCAGGATAAGACCTACACCCTAAAGAGAGTTTGCCTGTCATCCTGTTCATCCTGTATATCCCTGTTAATGGTTTATTCTTTTACTCGTACGATATCCGCCCCGAGCCCTGCAAGTTTCTTCTCAATGGACTCGTACCCCCGGTCCAGATGGTAGATACGGGAGACCTCGGTTATATTGTCCGCCGCAAGTCCGGCCAGGATGAGACTGGCGGATGCCCGCAGGTCGGTGGCCATGACCGGTGCGCCGGAGAGCTTCTTTACCCCTTTTACCGTTGCAGTGTTCCCCTCGACGGTAATATCGGCACCAAAGCGCAGCAGCTCGGAGACGTGCATGAACCGGTTCTCGAAGATGTTCTCGCTGATGACGCTGGCACCGTCGGCCAGACACATGAGCGCCATGAACTGGGCCTGCATGTCGGTGGGGAAGCCGGGATAGGGGCGGGTCTTGATATTGACTCCCCTGATCTTCCGCGGCCCCTTGACCCGCACCACATTGTCCTTGTTGGTGATTTCCACCCCCGCATCCTGCAGCTTGAAGACCAGCGCATCAAGGTGCTCGAGCTGCATGTTGCGGATTTTGATATCGCCGCCGGTGATGGCCGCCGCGATCATGAAGGTCCCCGCCTCGATCCGGTCCGGCATCACCCGGTGGGTAAACGGTCCCAGTTCGCTTACGCCGGTAATCCTGATGGTGTCGGTCCCTGCCCCTTCAATTTTAGCCCCCATACTGTTGAGGACCAGGCCAAGATCGACGATTTCGGGCTCGCGGGCCGCGTTCTCCAGGATCGTCACCCCCTTGGCGGTAGCGGCCGCCATCATGAGGTGCTCGGTGCCGCCGACAGTGGAGGTGTCGAAGTTGATCCGCGCCCCCTGGAGACGCTTCACCTTGGCCTCCACATACCCGTGGGTGAGGTTGATATCCGCCCCCATGGCGGCCAACCCTTTCAAGTGGAGGTTTATGGGGCGGGCGCCGATGGCGCAGCCGCCGGGAAGCGACACACGGGCCTTGCCAAGCCGCGCGAGGAGGGGGCCCAGGACCAGCACTGAGGCGCGCATGGTCTTGACCAGCTCGTAGGTGGCCTCGTGATTGTTCAACTTTGTGGTGTCGATCCCGACCACGTTGCCGTTCCCTTCAACTACCGCACCGAGGGTCTCCAGCACCTTTATGGTGGTGTTGATGTCCCGCAGGAACGGCACATTGCTTATTTCGTGACGGCCGGGAGCCAGGATGGTGGCGACGAAAATGGGAAGGGAAGCGTTTTTTGAACCACTCACGGTGACCTCACCGGAGAGTTTCTTGCCGCCTTTGATGATCAGTTTGTCCAATGCATGACCTCTGTTAATGATGTAGGGGCGGCGCTTGCTCCGCCCATCTTGGTCCGAAAATCAGGGCGCAGCAAGCAGCGCCCCTACGCTAGCCGTCCACCAACGACCCGCTCGATGCCGTTCGGGTCGTTGGCGGAGAAAATGTCGGTGAATCTGCCGGTTTTCTCCAACAGCCCCGTTACCGGCTCCGACTGGCCGATCCCCACCTCGAAGAGAAGCCAGCCCCCCGAGGTCAGATAGTCTGGGGCAGCCGGGATGATGAGACGATAGAAATCCAGCCCGTCAGCCCCTCCGTCCAGGGCCTGGCGGGGCTCGAAATCGCGCACCTCCGGCTGCAGGGTCTCCAGATCGGCGGTCGGGATATAGGGGGGATTGGAGATGATCAGGTCAAACCGCTGCCCGGTGAACGGCTCGAACAGTGACCCCTCGAACAGGGTCACCCGAACGGCATTGGCCTCGATGTTCTTCTCTGCAAGGGCCAGCGCCTCCGGCGACGCCTCCACCCCCATGACTTCAGCCCTGGGGAGTGCCTTGGCCAGGGAAACGGCAATGCAGCCACTCCCCACGCCAATATCGAGAATGCGGTCCCCTTCCCCGGCCCGCTTCACCGCTTCCGCCACCAACACCTCGGTGTCGTGGCGGGGGATCAGTACCGCCGGTGTCACGGCGAACTCCAACCCCATGAACTCCTGGCTCCCCAGGATGTACTGGAGTGGTTCGCGCCGCGCCCGCCGGGCCACCATCCCCCGTAACCGGGTCAATTCCGCCTCGGTCAGCGGCTTGTCGAAGTTGAGATAGAGTCCGACCCGGTCGAGATCGAGCACCCCGCAGAGAAGCCACTCCGACTCCAGTCGGGCGTTCTCCACCCCCTTCTGGGCCAGATACTCCTTGGTCCAGTTGAGAACGCTGAGAACAGTCCATATTTCGTTCTGTTTGGTCATCTCTTTGTTCAAGCCCTTAAGGAATGCGATTTTTTCGCAAGGTCAAGGCGCCCAAGATGCGACGCGGAGGCGTAGCAGCGCTACGCCGCACAAGGAGCAACGCCGGGCAACGCCGAGATTGCGGAAAAGGCGCATTCCTCAAGCTGCTTCGGATTGTGCCTTGAGCGCCTCCATTTGATAATACGCCCTGAGTCCGTCCACGATCTCGCTGATATCCCCCGCCATGATTGCATCGAGACGGTAGAGGGTCAGGCCGATGCGATGGTCGGTCATCCTCCCCTGAGGGAAGTTGTAGGTGCGAATCCGCTCGCTCCGGTCGCCGGACCCCACCTGCTGCTTCCGGTCCGCGGCCAGCTTGGCGTTCTGCTCCTGGTTCATGGTGTCAAGGATGCGGGATTTGAGGACCTTCATCGCCTTGGCCCGGTTCTTTATCTGGCTCCGCTCTTCCTGGCAGGCCACCACCGTCCCGGTGGGGAGGTGGGTGATACGGACTGCCGAGTCGGTAGTATTGACGTGCTGGCCACCGGCGCCGGAGGAGCGATAGACGTCGATCTTCAGGTCGTCCGGTCTGATATCGATCTCCACGTCTTCCGCCTCGGCCATGATGGCCACCGTGCAGGCACTGGTATGGATGCGCCCCTGGGCCTCGGTTTCCGGCACCCGCTGGACCCGGTGAGTCCCCGATTCGTATTTGAGCTTGGAGAATACGCCGTCCCCCTCCACCGATGCGATGACCTCCTTGAACCCCCCCTTCTCCGATTCGGAGGCGGATATCATTTCGACCCGCCAACGGTTCGTTTCGGCAAAACGGCTGTACATCCTGAACAGGTCGCCGGCGAAGAGGGCCGCCTCGTCGCCGCCGGTACCGGCACGGATCTCCAGGATTACCCCCTTGCTGTCGTTGGGATCCTTGGGCAGGAGCAGCAGCTTGATTTCCGATTCAAGCCGCTCCCGTTCTTCATTCAGAGACGCCATCTCGTCCTCGGCCATCCCTTTCATGTCCGGGTCTGACAGCAGTTCGCGGTTCTCATCCAGTTCGGCCAGCACCTTCCGATAACGGCGATAGGCCGCCACCAGCTCGTTAAGGTCGGCATGCTCCCGTGAAAATTTGCGAAACTCCGGCTGGTTGGCGATGACCGCCGGGTCAGACAGAAGTGCTTCCAGTTCCTTGTAGCGCCGTTCAAGTTCTTCGATTTTGTCAAACATTATAAAATCCTTCACAATGACCACAGGTTATGGGTCACATGGGTCCTGTAAGTTCTGTGGTTTTCAGATTACCAATCTGTCATCCTTGTACCCGCTATTAATCTCCAGCGCTTCCTCCATCGAGCGGATTGCCACTTCCAGCTGGCTGTCGTCCGGCTCCCGGGTGGTGAGCCGCTGCAACCCCAGCCCCGGCGCGATCAGCAGCTTGACGATCGGTGACTGGTCGTTCTTGGCGCTCCACTTAAGCAGTTCGTAGGAGAGCCCGGCGATAAGGGGAAGAAGCACGATCCGGGAGCCTGCCTTCAGGTAAAATGGCCAGAGCTTGGGAATCAGGGAGAAGACCACAATGCTCACCAGCATGACAATGAGGAGGAAACTCGTCCCGCAGCGGGGGTGGAGGCAGCTGTACTTGCGCACATTCTCCACGGTCAGTTCATCCCCCGCCTCGAAGGCGAAAATCGATTTGTGCTCCGCCCCGTGGTACTGGAAGACCCGCTGGATGTCGTTCATGCGGGAGATGGCAAATATGTAGAGGAGAAATACCCCCACCCGGATGACGCCGTCCACCAGGTTGAAGACGATGTTGGAACTGCCGATAAGGGGGGTGAGGAGTTTGGTCAGATAGAGGGGGAGAATGAAGAAGAGGAGAATGCCGAAGCCGAACGCTACCGCCATGGTCCCAGCCATGGCCCATGACGAAAGTTCCTGCTTGTCGTCCCCCTCCTTCTCCTCTTCGACCATCGCCTCGTTGGCGGAGAAGTTGAGCGCCTTGATCCCGGTGATAAGTGACGAAAAGAGGGCCACTGCCCCCCGCACGACGGGGAGTTTCACGATGGGGAAGCGCTCCGACAGGGGGATGACTTCTTCCTTTTTGACGACGATCTCGCCGCCAGGGCGACGGACGGCAATGGCCAGGGAGCGGGGGGCGCGCATCAGGACCCCTTCGATGACGGCCTGACCGCCGATGTTTATTTTTGACATTTGTTCCTCTTGGGGAACGCGCCTTTTCCGCAATCTCCGCGTTGTCCTTCGGGCCTCCTTGTGCGGCGTACCTGTCAGTACGCCTCCGCGTCGTCCCTCGAACGCCTTGACCTTGCGAAAAAAATCGCGTTCCTGGCGTATCCTATATGTTTTTGAACTTCTCCCGGACTTCCTTGATCCTGCCGCAGGTCATGGTCCCCTCCGGACAGGGGGCATTGAGGCAACCCGGGCCGGCAGCCCGGAAGATGGTCGGCGCAACAGGCTTTACCAGCTTCAACATCTCCACCGCCATGGCCCGGATTTCCCACTGGGCACGCTCACAGCAGCGAATCGCAAAAAAATGGAGCAATTCCCGACAGTTCATAGTGACCAGAATCTTGGTCTCTGTGGCGTTGGGAAGCAGATAACGGGCGTCCTCAGCCGGAATCCCCGCCTCGACCATCTCGCCGTAGGTCTGGTGCAGCGCCTGCAACTGGGCTTCGAACCGGCCCAGCAGGTCGGGACGTTCGGCAATGGTAGGGGGAATGACCGCGCCGAACTGCTCCTTGTGGGAGACGTAACGCTGGGACTGCTGGGAGTAGGAGGCGACCCGGTGGCGCACCAGCTGGTGAGACGTGACCCGGGATATCCCCTCGATGCCGAAGGTGAAGGAAGCGTGCTCAAGCACCGACTGGTGGCCGAGGGACATGATCTTGTCGAGAAATGCCTCGATGTCGGCACTCCCCAGCTTCTGCTTCAGTTCGTCGATGTCCACGGGGGAATAGCAGAGCCGGGCCGCCAGGGCAACCGTCAGTTCCGGTTCGGGAGTATGCTGAAGAAGGGCAACTTTCACGCCAGCTCCTCGGAAGGGTTAATAGGTGATTATCGCATATCTTGCGGTTCCAGGACAACCGCCAAAATTGCATCCCCGGCCGAAGCGGGGCGCAGAAAAACAATAAGGGGATTTCGCCAGCGACAAAATCCCCTTACCAAACCTGTCACCCCACGGGGGTTCTTACATGCCGTAGCGCTTCTTGAATCTCTCGACGCGGCCGGCGGTGTCGATCAGCTTCTGCTTGCCGGTAAAGAACGGATGGCAGGCGGAGCAAATCTCGGTGCTGATTTCCGGCTTGGTGGAACGGGTCTGGAAGGTATTGCCGCACAGGCACTTTACCGTAACTTCCTCATACTTGGGATGGATTCCTTCTTTCATCTCTGCCTCCTTACGCCGGGTAAGTGCCGACGGTATCGTTATTCGATCATCCGAAAGGTTTAAAAGTAGCACTATCGACTTATTTTTTCAAGACATTTTTCGCCCGTCGCCACATCAAAGGGGAGAGCTCAACCGGCGGGCTATTTGCTCATGGAGTCGAGGAACTCCTGGTTCCCCTTGCTCTCCGCCAGTTTGGAGAGGAGGAATTCCATGCTGTCCACGACGTTCATGGGGTGGAGCACCTTGCGGAGGATCCAGATCCGGTTGAGGGAACTCTTCTCGATAAGAAGCTCTTCCTTGCGGGTGCCGGACTTGTTGATGTCGATGGCCGGGAAGGTCCGCTTTTCCACGAGTTTCCGATCCAGATGAACCTCCATATTGCCGGTCCCCTTGAACTCCTCGAAGATCACCTCGTCCATCTTGCTCCCCGTATCGATAAGGGCCGTGGCGATGATGGTGAGTGATCCCCCCTCCTCGATGTTGCGCGCCGCGCCGAAAAAACGTTTCGGTTTGTGGAGGGCGTTGGAATCGACCCCGCCGGAGAGGATCTTGCCGGAAGGGGGGATAACGGTATTGTAGGCCCGGGCCAGGCGGGTGATGGAGTCGAGGAGGATCACCACATCCCGCTTGTGCTCCACGAGACGCTTCGCCTTCTCGATAACCATCTCCGCCACCTGGACGTGGCGGGTTGCCGGTTCGTCGAAGGTGGAGGAGACAACCTCGCCCCTTACCGACCGCTGCATGTCGGTCACTTCTTCCGGCCGCTCATCGATGAGCAGGACGATAAGATAGACCTCGGGATGGTTCTCGGCGATGGAGTTCGCTATATTCTGGATCAGCATGGTCTTGCCGGTCCGGGGAGGAGCCACGATAAGGCCGCGCTGCCCCTTGCCGATGGGGGAGATCAGCTCCATGACCCGCATCGACATGTTATCCGGCGCAGTCTCCAGCCTCAGCTTTTCATCGGGATAGAGGGGGGTAAGGTTGTCGAAAAGGATCTTGTCACGGGCCACCTCCGGCGGTTCGAAGTTGACCGTCTCTACCTTCAGGAGGGCAAAATAACGCTCCCCCTCCTTGGGGGGACGGATCTGGCCGGAAACGGTGTCGCCGGTATGGAGGTTGAAGCGACGGATCTGGCTGGGTGATACGTAGATGTCATCGGGGCCCGGAAGGTAGTTGTAATCAGGTGCCCGGAGAAAACCGAAGCCGTCGGGGAGGGTTTCCAGCACCCCTTCACCGAAGATCATCCCGTTTTTCTCGGTCTGGGCATTGAGGATGGCGAAGATCATATCCTGCTTGCGCAGGCTGGACGCCCCTTCGATATTGAGCCCCTTGGCGATGGCAGTAAGCTCACTGATCTTCTTGTTTTTCAGTTCCTGTAAATTCATCGGTTCTCCTGGTTGAGACATCTTGGGCTGATTACATGCTGGGAATGGGGGGAGTTGACAGTTTTTTGACTGGGCACGGCATGCCGTCCGAGGGGATATATCCTGGCAGAGTGGTCAATGGAATGTATGCGCCATGAACTTTATGGGCTAAGGGTACCGTTTAACTGGGTCGGAATAACGATAGAATTGAATAGAAACAACCGACAGGTTTTTGCGAGGATAATAATGTATTAACCGCTCTTGTGTGCTTTGTCAACAGATTTTATGGGTGGTGACCCCTCTTGCGGGGTCCCATTTCTCCCGGTACGTCTGTCATTCAGGTACGGAACGGTCTGGCTGCGGCTCCTCCAGACTGATACGACCAATCTTGCCTGCCCGGAGCTCACGCAAAAACGCCTCCGAGGACCGGTGCAGATCCACCACCCCGCCGGCGGCCAAAAGGCCAAGGCGGCGGCCAACGGCAATCATCAGGTCATGGGATGATTCGGGAAGATCCTGTAGACCGTAACGGGTCTTCAGCAGAGCAGGGTAGCGCCTTAGCAGGTATTCGCCGGCAAAGAGCCCTACAGAAGTGTAATCCAGGGCATTGTCCCCGATGGCACCGCTGGCTGCAAGCCGGTAGGCCCCCTCCTGGTCGCTCATCTCAGGCCAGAGAACCCCCGGTGTATCGGACAGCACGACGCCGTTGTGAAGATCGATCTGCTGGGTGGTGGTGGTCACCGCCGGCCGGTCGCCCACCTTTGCCATGCTTTTCCCCGCCAGCGTATTGATCAGGGTGGATTTGCCCACGTTGGGAATCCCCACCACCATGGCGCGAACGGGGAGCCCCGGCCGGCCCCGGTTCGGCGCCAGTTTCTGGCAGAGCCTGATCAGCGGCTTCGTGTCCGCATACTTTTTTGCCGACAGGGGAAGTGCCCGCACCCCCGACTGCAGTTCGAAATCCCGCACCCACGCCTTGGTAACGACCGGATCAGCCAGGTCGTACTTGTTCAACACCTTGATCCAGGGCTTGTTCCTCCGCAGAACCGCCAGTTTGTGGTTGGAGCTGGAAAAGGGGAGGCGGGCGTCGAGCACTTCGATCACCACGTCTATGCGCTTGATAAGATCCCCGATCTGCTCCAGGGCCTTCCCCATATGTCCGGGGTACCATCGTATCGTCATAACGGTTTTGTTTCCTTATAAGTAGGGTGAGAAGAGCTTGGCTGCGGCGTCCCGAACCTTGATGGGGAGGCTGCGGGCGTCCATCTCCTCCAGGGTAACCCGGTGGGAACTGGCGACGGCAGTCATGAACTCCTGTTCCAGCAGGCCGGTAAAAGGGGCATCGTAGACTTCCAGGTCGAGCTCGAAATTGAGCCTGAGGCTTCGGGGGTCCAGGTTGGCCGAACCGATGAGACTCCAGGCACCGTCCACCAGAAAGAGCTTGGTGTGGACAAATGGCGGCGGTTGGTAGTAGACCCTTATCCCCATCTGCAGCAGCTCCCAGAGGTAGGCCCGGCTGGCCCAGTGCACGAAAGGGAGGTTGTTGAGGATGGGGAGGACAAGGGTGACGTCGACTCCACGCAGTGCCGTGGTTATGAGGGCGGAGACCATGGATCGATCAGGAATGAAATAGGGAGTCATGATCAGAACCCGGTTACGGGCACAGGCAAGTGCCCCCATGATGATCCAGTGCAGTTTGCGGAACTCCTTGTCCGGGCCATCGCCGACGACCCGGGCCATGGCGCTCCCTGTTTCCGCCAATGGCGGAAAACAGCTTTGGTCCGCCAGCAGCTCGCCGGTGGCGAAGTACCAGTCCTCAAGAAACACCCGCTGCAGATCAGCCACCACCTGCCCTTCTACCCGGAAATGCATGTCGGCGACCGCCGGCGGCTTGCCGTTCCGCTCAACCAGATGACGATCGCCGATATTCATCCCGCCGGTGAAGGCGATCTCTCCATCTACGACAAGAATCTTCCTGTGGTTACGCAGGTTTACGTATCCCCCCTGACGCAGGGGGAGAAATTTGCCGACCTTGACCCGCGAACCACGGAGGAGAGTGCGGATCGGGGGGCGTGAATACTTCTCACCGAGGCTGTCGATAATCACTCTCACCTCGACTCCCCGGTCGGCGGCCAGCTTCAGGGCGTCAGTGAACCTGCGGCCGGTGACGTCAGAATCGAATATATAGGTGCTCAGGTGAATGGAACTGGCTGCGCCTTCTATGGCTGCCAACATGGCAGGATAGGCGGTTTCGCCGTTTTTCAGCGGCAGAATGCTGTTGCCGGACAAAAGCGCGGAACTTACCAGCCGGTCGGAAAGCGCCCGCAGTTCCCGCAGGTTGGATGCTTCAGGGGGGAGATCTCCTGCCACCCGCAAATCCATACGGGCAGGGAAGTCGTCCCACCCGGCGAAAAGGCGCCCGCTTTCCAGCCACTGCCGGGCCGTCCGGGATATCCAGTTGACCCCCATGGTCCAGTAAAAAAACGGGCCGATTACCGGCAGGGTGATGCTGGTGACGATCCATCCAAGGGCCGACCGGGGATCCCGTTTCATGATGAGGGCATGGAGCGCCGACGTGAGCGACAGCGCAACCACAAACGAGACAAGTATCCCCAGCAGAAAATGATCCAAACGCCCCCCCATGCCAGCCAGCTTGTAAACCAAAAACGGCAGTTGAATACTACCGGAAGGAGTACATGAGGGGTATTTCGTCGTAATTCCTGGTGAAATGAAGCGTCCGCAGCCGATTCTGTCCGAACCCGCAGGGTGAGTTGATCGGATGCAGCGCAATGAGCCTGGAATTACAGAAATAGCCCTTTAGTACGAGTGCAGGCAGTGTTCAACTGCCGAATATAGGTTAATCAAATAGATACCATAAAGTTAAAGCAAAATGCAGACAAAAAACGGGGGCCTCACCGCGGCCCCCGTCCGTACGATCGCAACAGACACAATCTATAGTAAGCTGTATGGCTCGGCCCGTTTCGCCCACTCACTGGCCGGGTAGTCTGCTGTCAGCTTCTCGTAAGCCTGTTTCAGGGCGACGGCATCATGACTTGCCTTGAAACGGCTGACACCCCTGAGATAGACCGCCTCGGGGGCAAAACTGCTCTGGGGAAAGTCGGCCAGCACCCGGTCAAAATGGATGACGGCATCGTTGAAATCCCCCGTATCAAAATCAGTTTTCCCCATTCCCAGCATCAGGGATGCAATCAGGTCGTCGGGAGGGAGGAACCCGACGGTCCGGTGGTGCTCCTTCCCGTAATAATCCAGGGTAATGAGGGTCGGTGTCCAGGTGAGTTTGAAGTCGTCAGCCAGCGGCTTGCTGTCAGCCGGCACCCGGATCGGCACCAGACTTGACGTGATGAAATCGAAGACTTTCACATGGGGATACGTGACCGCATCCATCTGTTTGCAGCCAATTCAGCCGGGGTTGAAGAAGTCGAGGAGAATCGTTTTATGTTCGGTCTGCCCCCTGGCGAGAGCACGGTTCAAATCGGTTTCCCAGTTGATGACACTTGCCATGACACTACCTCCTTGGGTTGTTGTATCGCCAAACCAGATCGCGGGTAAATCGTAGCTCACTCCCGGGCAGAGTCAAGGAGAGGAAGACGGCGGTGCTCCCCCTTGCAGTTTTGACCGGCAATGATTATACTGGGCTGACAAACAACTGTTGTTACGCTACTGACTGCATACGCAAAGGAAACGTTATGAATACCTTAAAGACTACCTTTCTCATGGCCCTGCTCACCATGCTGCTGGTCCTGGCCGGCGGTGCCATCGGCGGCAGGGGGGGGATGACCTTCGCCCTCATCATGGCCGGGGTGATGAACTTCGTCTCCTACTGGTTCTCCGACAAGATCGTGCTTGCCATGTACGGCGCCAAAGAAGTTACTGAGGCCGAGCAGCCCGAGTTCTACGGGCTGGTGCGCCAACTGGCTGCACAGGCAGCCATCCCCATGCCCCGGGTCTACGTCATTCCTTCGGAAACCCCCAACGCCTTTGCCACGGGACGCAACCCGGAACATGCCGCCGTGGCTGCGACCGCCGGCATCATGCGAATTCTGAACCACGAAGAACTGATGGGAGTCATGGCCCATGAGCTGACCCACGTCAAGAATCGCGACATCCTCATCTCCTCTGTGGCCGCCACCATAGCCGGCGCCATTACCTATCTGGCCCAGATGGCCCAGTGGGCCGCGATCTTCGGCGGCGGCCGGGACCGGGACGAGGAACGAGGTGGATTCGGCCTTATCATCATGGCCATCGTCGCCCCTATCGCCGCCATGCTTATCCAGATGGCCATCTCCCGCTCCCGGGAGTTTGGCGCCGACCGGGGTGGCGCCGAGGTCAGCGGCAACCCCCTCTACCTGGCCAATGCCCTCCGTAAACTGGAAATGGCCAACCGGCAGATCCCGATGGCCGACGCAAGCCCCGCCACAGCCCACATGTTCATCGTCAACCCCCTCACCGGGGGAGGGCTCATGTCCCTCTTCTCTACCCACCCCCCCATGGAAGAGCGGGTACGGCGGCTGGAAGAAATGGCGTACGGGCCGAGAGGCTGACGCCTCACCCCGGAAGTTCGAAGCGCGGAAGTGCGGAAGTCAGCCTGTTACCTTCCCACTCCGCGCTCTTATTTTCCCGCCTTCCCTACTATCAACCTTCCGCACTGAGGAGCCAACTTGACCACCACCTCGCGCAGCGCCGCCTTCGACATCCTCCTTCGCATCGAAAAGGAGCGTTCCTACGCCGACATCCTCCTCGACCATGAACTGACCCACGGCACGTTGCAGGGTCCGGACCGGGGGCTCCTGACCGAACTGGTCTACGGCGTGCTCCGCCGGCAGGGGACCCTCGACCACGTCATCGACCAGTTCGCCAGCCAGAAGACCGGCCGGCTGGAGCGCTCCGTCCACATCCTGCTCCGCCTCGGCATCTACCAGCTCCTCTACCTGGACCGGGTTCCGACTGCCGCGGCAGTCCACGCCACCGTGGAACTGGCCAAGACCCTGGCACCCCGCGCCAGCGGTTTCATCAACGCCGTGCTGCGTCAGACCGATCGGGAACGGCAGAACATCCGCTTTCCCGATCCCGTGAAAAAACCGGCCGCCTACCTGGCCGCCGCCTGGTCCGAACCGGCGTGGCTCACCGCTCGCTGGCTGGAACAGCTGGGGATGGAGGAAGCGGAATCCCTTGCCCGGGCCATGGTCGAACCGGCACCCCTCACCATCCGCGTCAACACGCTCCGGTCAAGCCGTGACGAGCTGCAAACCCGCCTCTCCGCGGAAGGTGCCGACACCACCTTCTGCCGCTATTCACCCGACGGCCTGCGAATCGTCAGTCCGGTAGCCATCGGGAGACTGGACAGCTTCCGGGAGGGACTCTTCACCGTTCAGGACGAATCATCACAGCTGGCGACAATTTTCCTGGATCCGGCGCCGGGGGAGCGCATCCTCGACCTCTGTGCGGCCCCCGGGGGAAAGACAACCTATCTGGCCCAGCTCATGGGGAACAGTGGCACCATACTCGCCAGCGATATCGGCGCCCGCAAGCTCCGCCTGGTCGAGGAAACCGCAAGACGCCTCGGCGTAAGCACCATTACCACACGCTCTATCGATGCCACCAAGACCCTGACCCCACTGGCGGGGGAGCGGTTCGACCGCATCCTCGTGGATGCCCCCTGCTCCGGCCTCGGCGTTATCCGCCGTAATCCTGAGGGGAAGTGGTGGAAAAGCCCTGCCGACATCATCGCCCTGGCCCGGACCCAGCAGACGATCCTCCGCAATGCCGCCCGGATCCTCCCGGCGGGGGGGACCATCCTCTACGGGGTCTGCAGCACCGACAGGGAGGAAAACGAGGCGGTAATCGAGGATTTTCTTTCCGAACAGAGCGGATTTGTGCTAGAAGATTTGCGTGAACTCTTCCCTGACCGCCGGGAACTGTTCACCGAGCAGGGGTACTTCCGAAGCTGGCCCCACCGGCACGGCATGGACGGCTTCTTCGCCGCACGTCTGAGAAAAACATAACACCAAAAGCCTTTACACAGAGGGCACAGAGGAACACGGAGAACGTCAAAAACATTTTTTAACCACGAATAACACGAATAAAACCATGGCCACATGGTTTTGATTCAATTCGTGATGATTGGTGTAATTCGTGGTCGTTTCTGGTTTTTCCTCCACGTTCCTCCGCGTTCTCTGTGGTAGAAAACAGATTTTTCCCCTTTCGGAGGTCGTACATGAAAAAGATCGCCCCATCCATCCTCTCCGCCGATTTCGCCCGCCTTGGCGACGAAGTGCGGACCGTGGCGGCAGCTGGTGCCGACTATATCCATATTGACGTCATGGACGGCCATTTCGTCCCCAACATCACTATCGGCCCCCTGGTGGTGGAAGCAGTGCGGCGGGTTACCGACCTTCCCCTTGACGTTCACCTGATGATAGAGAATCCCGACCGCTACATCCCCGACTTCGCCAAGGCCGGCTCCGACATCATCGTGGTGCATGCCGAAGCGACCCACCATCTGCACCGGACAGTTCAGCTCATCAAGTCGTTCGGGAAGAAAGCCGGCGTCTCCCTCAACCCGGCAACCCCCCTCAACGTCCTGGAATACCTTCTGGAAGAACTTGACCTGGTTCTGCTCATGACCGTCAACCCGGGGTTCGGCGGACAGTCGTTCATTGAGGCATGCCTCCCCAAGATCCATGCCCTGCGGGGGATGCTCGACAAGCGCGGCCTGGAGACGGAACTGGAAGTCGACGGCGGGGTCAAGACCGACAACATCGACCGGATCGCCCACGCCGGTGCCGACGTATTCGTGGCGGGGAGCGCCGTATTCGGCAGCCCGGACTATGCCGCCACCATCGCGGAACTGAAGCGGCGAGCGAAGGAAACAGTGCTTTAGTGCGGAAGATCGGAAGCGCTGAAGTAAGTCTTTCGACTTTTCCTTCAAGCCTTCCGCGCTTCCAGCCTTCCGCACTGGTTTTCCCATGGACCTGAAAGATCACATAAAGACCGCCCTGGCCGCCCATGTCCGGGCACCCATGGCCCCCGGACCCGTGCCGGCGGCGGTGCTCCTCCCCCTCTTCCCCAAACAGGGGGAATACCACGTCCTCCTCACCAAGCGGACCGAGCACCTCAACCACCACCGGGGGGAGATATCCTTTCCCGGCGGCAGCGCCGAACCTGACGACACGGACCTCATCCAGACCGCCCTGCGGGAAACCTGGGAAGAGGTCGGAATCGCCCCGGAAGACGTGGAGATACTGGGGGTGCTGGACGATTTCTACTCCATCCACAATTACCTGGTCACCCCTTGCGTCGGCCTCTTCCCCGCCGATTACCCCCTCAGGATCAACGTTTGGGAGATCGAAAGGGTACTGGAAGTCCCCCTCTCCCACCTGCTCAGGCCGGAGATCTTCCGGACCGAGGACTGGAACTGGAAGGGGCGCCAGCATCCGGTCCATTTCTACACCTTCGGCAACGACGAAATCTGGGGGCTCACCGCCGCCATCCTCAAGCAGTTCCTCGATCTGGTCTTTCACGATAGCACAAGGGATGCGTTGAAATAGCCCTCGAAGGGGAAGGATACCGTGCCAACCAGCGTACTCGTCATTGATGATTCGGAAACCGTCCGCGACCAGATAATCCAGACACTGCAAAAATGTGCTCTCTTCGACCTGTACCGGCAGGCCGGAGATGGTATCGATGGGTTCAAGGCACTCCTCGACAACCCCGCGGACCTGGTGCTCTGCGACCTGGAGATGCCACGCATGGACGGCTTCAAGTTCATGGCCCTGATGCAGACGCAGGGGGGGCTTAAGGACATCCCCGTCATCATGCTGACCGGCCGCGAAGACCTGGATCTCAAAATCCGGGGACTGGAGCAGGGGGCGTGCGATTACGTCACCAAGCCCTTCGACGCCGGCGAACTGGTGGCGCGGGTCAAGGTGCAGCTCAAGATCAAGGCACTTCAGGACGCACTGAAAAAGTCCAACGAACTCCTTACGGAACTCTCCAACACCGATCCGCTGACCGGCCTCAACAACCGGCGCTACTTCACGGAGGCCCTCGAACGGGAATTCCCGCGTTCCATCAGGAAAAACGAATCATTCTCCCTGGTAATGGCCGATATCGACCATTTTAAAAAAGTCAACGACACCTATGGCCACCAGGAGGGAGATATGGTCCTGACGATGGTGGCTGCCTTCATCAGGGACCTGATCCGTCGCTACGACACCGCCGCCCGTTACGGAGGCGAGGAGTTCGTTGTGATCCTGCCGGATACCGGCACCGCCCAGGCTCTGCAGTTCGCGGAGCGACTGAGAAAGGGGATTGAAGAGATTATCTTTTCAGGAAGGCTCCAGTCACTTAACGTCACCATCAGCCTCGGCGTTGCGACTTTTCCTTCCCCGCGAGTCGACTCCGTCGACACCCTGCTGCGGAATGCCGACGAGGCACTCTACCGGGCAAAGAAGAACGGCCGGAACCGGGTGGAGTCACTGGAGATGAATGGCTGAAGGACAGACATGGAGGGGACAGCCGGCGCAGCGGGGGCGCTTGCGGCAGTGTTCCTTGCCGTGATGGACGATGAGGGCATGGTATTCGTTGTAGAAGCGGTGGTCGGCGGGAAGATTGTCCATGAAGAGGGAGCGGACCGTTTCGTAGTCGGCCTTTTCTGAGACGAGACCAAGGGCCGAGAAGAGACGCTTCGTGTAGGCATCCACCACGAAGGACGGCTTCCCTCCGGCATAAAGCAGAATCGAATCGCAGGTCTCCCGGCCGATTCCCGGCACTCCCAGCAGTTCCTCCCGCAGCTTCCGCCATTCCCCGGCGAACATCCGCTCCAGGCTCCCGCCATGATGGTCGAACAGATGCGCCACGAATGCTTTTAACCGGATGCTTTTCACGTTGAAAAACCCGGAAGGGCGGATCACGTCCGCCAGCACCGCGACCGGAACGTCACGGAGCGCTTCGGGAGAGAGAAGCCCGTCCCGCTTCAGGTTGGCGATGGCCTTCTCCACATTCCCCCAGTTGGTATTCTGGGTCAGAATCGCCCCGACGCAGACCTCAAAGGGGGTCTCCGCCGGCCACCAGTGGCGGTGGCCATAGCGGGCCAGGAGCAGGTCATAGATTTCCAAAAGTCGGTCTTTCAATTTCCGGGAATCATCCTTGAACGTTAACGCAGATTGACGCAGATAAAAGCGATAAATCCAATCGAAAAGGCCAATTTTATTGGTTTCTTTTGGGCCTGAATTCGGAGTTCATCCGATGAGCGGTAGGTGACGGCGGAGTCTCGGCAGTGGAGGGAAGAGACCGAGCGGCAGCGGACACCCGCCAGAAGTATCCTCTGAGCAAGAAACGGGATGTAGCGTCGTGCCCCATCAGAACTGACTCGGGTGAAGGTCCGTAGCGAACGGCACGACCGTAACGGACGAGGCTCCGCCGTCAGCTATATCTCAATAGGTTTTGAAAATCCTGTGTGGCACAATACCACAAATCCCCATTAGCCGGCACTCTCTTCTGATTCCTCTCCCAGGATCGTCGCATACACCCGGCGCACCTGCTCCGTCACCTCTTCGTAGTCCCGCATGAGGGTGTCCCCCGGATGCTTCAGCTTCGGATCATACCCGAGACGGCGTGCCAGCTTGTCCAGGTACTCCCGCGACCCGCCGAGATCGTTCATGGAATGGTCATGGATGATCCGCAGGCGGTTCTCCAGCCGGCGGAGGAACTTGTAGCCGTGGGAGAGAACGGCAAAAGCTTCCTCGCTGATCAGCCCTTCCCCCTTCAGTCCCTTCAGTGCCGTCAACGTGCTCGAACTGCGAATTTCGGAATGATTGCAGCCGTACCGTAACTGCAGGTACTGGACGATGAACTCCACATCCACCATCCCCCCCCGGCCGGTCTTGATATTGTAACTCCCTTCGCTCTCCCGGGCGATCTCGTTTTCCATCCGCATCCGGAGGCGGTGGATCTCCTGGCGGGCATCCTCGGTTACGCAGACGCCATACACCGTCTGCCGGATGATCTCCCCGATGCTTTCCGCCAGCAGTTTCCCTCCCAGAACCACCCGTGCCTTGGTGAGGGCCTGGCGCTCCCAGAGCTGGGATTCCTCCCGGTGGTAATCACGGAACGAACCGAGTGACGTTACCAGCGGGCCGGCATTTCCCGACGGTCGAAGCCGGGTGTCGATTTTGTAGACGAACCCTTCCCGGGTCTGGGTGGTGAGGATGGAGATGATCTTCTGGGCAAGCTTGGCGAAGTACTCGTGATTGGTCACCTGCTTTTCGCCGTCGGTAATCCCCTGGTGGTCGTAGATATAGATGATGTCCAGATCCGAGTGGTAGTTGAGCTCGTACCCTCCCATCTTTCCCATGCCGACCACGGCGAAGTCCGCTTCCCGCACCACTCCGTCGGCACCGGTCCAGGTCGGCCGGCCGAACCGGGCCAGCTCCCCTTGCGCTATCCGGTGGGCGGCAGCCAGACAGACATCGGCAAGGTTGGTAAGCTGGGTGGCGATCTCGGTCTGGCCCAACTTGCCGTAGGTGTCGTTCATGCCGATCCGGAGGAATTCCTCGTGGCGGTATCGGCGCAATACGTCAAGCCGCTCCTCGAAGTCCTCCGCCAGCTCCAGAAGAGCCGCCAGTTCGGTCTCTATCTCCTCCCTCTCCTTGACGAAGGTGGCATAGGAGCGGGACACCATGCTGTCCAGCAGTTCCGGATGGCTGAAAAATATCTTCGCGAGAAATTCCGACATTCCGAACAGGGAAACGAGCAGTTTGAGTATCTCCCGGTTCTCCGCCAGCAGGGCATAAATGGATGAACGGGAACCGACGGCGCAGAGAAACCGCTCCAGGTTGGTCAGCGACATGTCCGGGTCGGGGGAGGCGAATATCTCCTGGAGGAGCAGTGGGGCGATCTTTTCCAGAAGCCGCCGCGCCCGCTCGGTGAGATTGGCCCGGGGGGGGCCGTCCCGCAGGAGGATCAGGTGGTCATAAGCAGCATCGACCCTTTCGAAGCGCCGTTCCGCCAGCATGTCCTTGATCAGGTCCGGATCGGCATTCCGGTCGAAGAAAAAATAGATCTCCGGATTAACCTCCTCCCGCAGCTTCTCGTCCCGGGAGAGGAACAGGCCGCCATAGATGACGGAAACCGCAGTGCGATGCTCCTCCAGCACCTGCCGGAACTTCTCCAGACCATCGACGCGCATATACCCGCATCGTCGGGCGAGAGCCCTCATCTCCTCCTCTTTATGGGGAAGCGAGTGGGTCTGGCGCTCCTGAACAACCTGGATCCGGTGCTCTACGGTGCGGAGGAAGCGATAGGCCTCACGGAGGGCGTTGCAATCCTCCTCATTAATGATGCGCGCCTCCAGCAGCCCGGCCAGCGCCAACAGGGAGTTTTTCTGGCGCAGCGAAGGATTCTTGCCGGCATAGACCAGTTGCAGGGCCTGGATGAAGAACTCGATCTCCCGGATCCCCCCCCGACCGAGCTTGATGTTGTATTCCCCCTCCTGAGATCGGGCGAGAGAGGCGTCAATCTTCTTCTTCATCCCCATCATGTCTTCCACGAGGTTGTAGTCCAGGTACTTGCGGTAGACAAAAGGCTCGATGGAACGCAGCAGCTGTTCACCCAGCTCGATGGAGCCGGCGACCGGCCGCGCCTTGAGCATGGCGGCACGCTCCCATGACTGTCCCCACGATTCGTAGTACACCTCGGCGGAGCGAAGGGAACAGGCCATGTCGCCGCTCTTTCCCTCAGGCCGCAGCCCCATGTCCACGCGGAACACGAAACCGTCTTCCGTTACCTGGGAAACCGCCTTGGAAACCATCTCTCCCAGCTTGACGAAGAAGGCATGGAGGGAAAGCTTTCCCTTCACCCCTCCCTGGCCGTCGGGGACGCCGGCCGTTTCCCCCTTGTCGGAGGAATAGAAGTAGATGATGTCGATGTCCGAAGAAAAATTGAGCTCCCGGCCGCCGAATTTCCCCATGCCGATAACGGTCAGGTCCGCTTCCCGTTCCCCCTGGGGGGTCTGCATGAGCGGCACGCCATGCTCGATGACGAGCCGGCGTCGGGCGACCTCGTAGGCGATCTGAAGGGATGCAGCGGCCAGGGAAGAGAGTTCGCCGGTCACCTCCTCCAGGGGGGCCAGTCCGTTCAGGTCCCGGGCGGCGATGCGGAGTATCTCGGCGAATTTGAAGCGGCGCAGAACCCCGAAAATGGCGGGATAATCATCCGTCTCCCCTGCAAGGGCACGCAGGGCGGCAAGTGTTTCGGCTTCGCTGCGGCGGAGGTTGATCTGGCGTTCATTGAAAAGCTGGTGAAAAAAGACAGGGTCCCGGCCGATGATGTTGGTCAGAAAGGGGGAGGCTCCGCAGATGGTTATCAACTGGTTCAGGCTCTGTTTTTTGTTGCAGACGGCCAGAAGTTCGTCGCGGGGGACGACGGTGCTGATCCGCTCAAGGCCGTTCAGCGCCATGTCGGGGAGTGCCGTGGCAAGTGTGGCGATGGAGACAGATTTCAGGGTATCGGGGGGAAGGACATCTGCCAGGAGGCGCAGGTTGGTGGCCGAGCGGGCGCCGTAGGCAAAGCCATGACTTTCCAGGAACGTGCCAAGCTGCCGGTCCTTCTCCGCTGCCGGCTCACCAGTCAGGGCCTGCTCCAGAGCCGCGGCGAACTCGGCACCCCGGGTCATTGCCCCACCAGCCGCTTCAGCTCCCGTTCGTAATCACCCCGCACGACCCCCTTTTCGGTGATGATGCCGGTGATATATTTGGCGGGGGTGACGTCGAAGGCTGGGTTGCGAACCCTCACCCCCTCCGGCGCCACGGGGACTCCCTGGATGTGGGTCACCTCCCGTGCATTGCGCTCCTCGATGGGGATGGCGTCGCCATTGGCAAGGGTCAGGTCCAGGGTGGAGATGGGGGCCGCCACGTAGAAGGGGATGCCGTTCTCCCTTGCCAGCACCGCCACACTGTAGGTGCCTATCTTGTTGGCGGTGTCGCCGTTGGCGGCGATCCGGTCTGCCCCCACCACGCAGCAGGTTATCTCCCCTTTCTTCATGAAAAAACCGGCCATGTTGTCGGAGATGAGAGTCACCGGGATGTTGTCCTTCATCAGTTCCCATGCGGTGAGACGCGCACCCTGGAGCCAGGGGCGGGTCTCGTCGGCAAACACCTGGATATTCTTCCCCGCCTCATGGGCGGCACGGATCACGCCGAGGGCAGTGCCGTAGCCGGCTGTGGCCAGACCGCCGGCGTTGCAGTGGGTGAGGATGGTAGCGCCCTCTTTTATGAGCGCCGCACCGTTCCTGCCGATGGCCCGGCAGATCTGCAAGTCTTCCTGCTCGATGCTGATCGCCTCCGCCTTGAGCATGGCGCGGATGCTGTTCAGGTCCTTGTCGCGATGGGCCTCTGCTACCCGCTTCATCCGCTCGATGGCCCAGAACAGGTTGACCGCCGTCGGGCGGGTGCGGGCCAGTACATCGCAGACATTGGAGAGCTGCTGGTAGAACGACTCATGGGTATCGGCGATGATCTCCCTGCTCCCCAGGGCGACCCCCATGGCTGCCGCGACACCGATGGCAGGGGCGCCGCGGATGATCATCCCACGGATCGCCTCCGCCACCCCCTTGAAGTCGCTGTACTCGTTGTACACCTCTTCGCCAGGGAGCCGGGTCTGGTCGATCATCACCACCTTGTCGTCGCGCCATTCGATCGTACGGAAAGACATAAAGACCTCATGTAAAACGAAAAAACTGATTAGTGAACCGCAAAGTCGCAAAGAACGCAAAGAAAACCCACCAGATTTTGAGTCTGACATACCCCTTAAAGAAGTCGCTCTGCATTCCTTCGCGTCCTTTGCGTCTTTGCGGTAAAGCGATTTGCTTATTTATCCGTGCCTCTGTGGTGGATGTTAAATCAGCCTTTGAGTTTTTTCAGCAGCAGGTCGTTCACCACCGCCGGGTTCGCCTTCCCCTTGGAGGCCCGCATTACCTGGCCGACGAAGAAGCCGAAGACCTTCTCCTTGCCACCGCGGAACTCCTCCACCTGCCCCTGGTTGGCGGCGAGTATTTCGTCGATGATCCGCTCGATCTCCCCCGTGTCCGAGACCTGGACGAGCCCCTTCTCCTCCACGATAGCCGCCGGCGCCTTGCCGCTCTGCCACATCTCGTCGAAGACGGTCTTGGCGATCTTGTTGGAGATCGTCCCCGCATCGATAAGTTTCAGGAGCTCAGCCAGCAGCTCCGGCGTCACCGGGCAGGCGGTGATGGCGAGCCCGCTGTCGTTCAGACCCCGGGTCACCTCCCCCATCACCCAGTTGGCCACCGGCTTCGCCTGGGGGTAGAGGGCAAGGCACGCCTCAAAATAATCGGCCAGTTCGCGGCTGGCGGTCAGTACCTCCGCGTCGTAGAAGGGAAGCCCCAGTTCCGCCTGGTAGCGCGCGAGACGTGCGACGGGAAGCTCGGGGAGGGAGAGGCGGACGTCCTCCACCCAGTCGTCGGAGATGACCAGCGGCACCAGGTCCGGGTCGGGGAAGTAACGGTAGTCGTGGGCCTCCTCCTTGCCCCGCATGGAGCGGGTGGTGCCGCTGTTCGGGTCGAACAGCCTCGTCTCCTGCACCACCTTCCCCCCATCCTCGATCAGCTCGATCTGCCGCTCGATCTCGTACTCGATCGCCTGCTTGACGAACTTGAAGGAGTTGACATTCTTGATCTCCGCCCGGGTGCCGAAGGTAGCCGACCCCACCGGCATCACGGAGACGTTGGCGTCACAGCGGAAACTCCCCTCCTCCATGTTGCCGTCGCAGATACCGAGGTAGACCACGATCTGGTGGAGCTTTTTCAGATAGGCCACCGCCTCATCGGCGCTCCGCAGGTCCGGTTCGGAGACCACCTCCAAAAGCGGCGTGCAGGCCCGGTTCAGGTCTACGCAGGAATCGTCACCCACGCCGGGAACATCCGCATGGACCAGCTTCCCCGCGTCCTCTTCCATATGGATGCGGGTGATACCGATTCTCTTGGTATCCCCCTCCACCTCGATGTCCAGGTGGCCGTTTATGCAGATGGGGAGCTCGTACTGGCTGATCTGGTACCCCTTGGGAAGGTCGGGATAGAAGTAGTTCTTCCGGGCGAAGACGCTCCGGGGCGCGATGGAGTGGTTCGTGGCAAGCCCCGCCCGGATGGCGAACTCCACCACCTTCTTGTTCAGCACCGGCAGCGCGCCGGGGAGCCCCAGACAGACCGGGCAGGTCTGGGAGTTGGGGGGGGCGCCGAATTTTGTCGAACAGCCGCAGAATATCTTGCTGTTGGTAAGAAGCTGGACGTGGACTTCGAGACCGATGACGGCTTGGTATTTCATTTTAAAACCTCTTTGTAACAAGGATGGAGACGATGAACGGGATAAAACCTGAATACTTTTAACAGTTGGATAATCAGGATATTCAGGATAAGAGACCAACCTGCATAATTTTTTGTATTTGTAAATCAACCTAATCAATTCGTTTATGGGTGCCCATACTTCCGGACGAGATACTGCAGAAAGAAGTACCAACGGATACTTGGGGGATAAAAGCCAGCTTCTGTCCTAATCAAAACAGGAGACAGTTTTCCTGTCCTTGACTGTTAATCCCGCCTTTAATCCTGATTATCCTGAATATCCCTGTTAAATTTTCGCCTTGTTTTTATGCCATTCCGTCGCCTGTTCGAAGGCGTACGCCGCCTTGATGATGCTCTCCTCGCCGAAGGGCTTGCCAATGAGCTGGAGGCCGATGGGGAGCCCCGACTGGCTGAGCCCCGCCGGGACGGAGACGGCGCAGGTGCCGGCCAGGTTGACCGGGATGGTGAAGATGTCCGAGAGGTACATCTGGAGCGGGTCGTTTACCTTTTCGCCGATCCGGAAGGCGGGGGTCGGCGCCACGGGGGTGAGGATGACGTCCACCGTCTCGAACGCCTTGAGGAAGTCGTGCATGACGAGGGTGCGGACCTTCTGGGCCTTCAGGTAGTAGGCGTCGTAGTACCCCGACGACAGGGCGTAGGTGCCGAGCATGATCCGCCGCTTCACCTCGGCGCCGAACCCCTCGGCGCGGCTCTTGCTGTACATGTCCAGGAGGCCCCCCTCCACCGGGCTCCGGTGGCCGAAGCGGACCCCGTCGTAGCGGGCCAGGTTGGAGCTCGCCTCGGCAGTGGCGATGAGGTAGTAGGTCGCCACAGCGTAATCGGTGTGGGGGAGGGAGATGTCCACGAACTCGGCGCCAAGCTGCCGGTAGGTCGCGATGGCAGCGTCCATGGCCTTCTTCACGTCGGAGTCCAGTCCCGGTATGTGGTACTCCCGGGGAAGTCCCACCTTCAATCCCTTGACCTCGTGGACGAGAGCTTTGGTGTAGTCGGGAACCGGCCGGTCGACGCTGGTGGAGTCCTTCGGGTCGTGGCCGGCCACCGCGCCAAGCATGATGGCGGCGTCCCGCACGTCCCGGGTCACCGGCCCCACCTGGTCCAGGGAGGAGGCGTAGGCGATGACGCCATAGCGGGAGACCCGGCCGTAGGTCGGTTTGAGCCCGACGCAGCCGCAGTGGGAGGCGGGCTGGCGGATGGAGCCTCCCGTGTCGGTGCCCAGCGTCGCCGTCGCCTGCCGGGCGGCAATGGCTGCGGCGGAACCGCCGGAAGAGCCCCCCGGGATGCAGGCCAGGTCCCACGGATTTTTCGTGGAGCCATAGGCACTCGACTCGCAGGAGGAGCCCATGGCGAACTCGTCCTGGTTCAGCTTGCCGACGAGGACCGCCCCCCGCTCCCTGAGCTTTTCCCAGCTCGTGGCGTCGTAGGGGGGGACGAAGCTGGCAAGGATTTTCGATCCGCAGGTGGTCTTCACCCCTTTGGTGAGGAAGATATCCTTGAGCGCCAAGGGAATGCCGGTGAGAACGTCCATGGTCCCGGCGGCAATCCGCTTGTCCGCCTCTTCGGCGGCCGCCAGCGCCTCTTCGGCCGTTACGGTGATGAAGGCGCCGACCTTCGGTTCGGTCGCCTCGATCCGGGCAAGGAGCGACTTCGTCGCCTCCACGGAGGAGACTTCCCTCCTCTTCAGCTTCTCATGCAGCTCGTGTATGGTCAGTTCAAAAAGGTCCATCGTTTTCTCCACTTAGAATCAAATTCAATTCAACCTGAAAACGGCAGTTGAATACTGCCGGAATGATTACATGAGAGCTATTTCGTCGTAATTCTTCCTGAAATCCCCATGGTAATGGGAAAGAGGTGCAACTATATCAAATTTAATCCCCCCGTCCAAACAAAAAAGGCGGCCAGATGGCCGCCTTTTCCCTGCGTTGCGTCTCTTTTTCCCGTCAAGCCGGGGTTGAAATTTCGTGGTCGGCAATCTCCGCTATCTCCCGATAGATAGCGATCATCACCCCGACATCGCTCCACTTCTTCAACACAAGGCGGATCAGCGCCCACCCATGGACGATAGTCCCCGCGAAGATGCATATTCCCACGTACTTTTCATCATCAACGCTCATGAGGTAGCAACTGAATGCGCCGATGACCAGCATGGATGCGAGCCACGCCATCTCGGGTCCCCGGAAGGGATTCTCCATCACCCTGAGGAAGTCCATGTAGTAGCGGGAGAGGCTTCCGACCTTTTTCATGTACTCGCGAAATTCTTCCCCCCCGTGCCGCAGGTAGACATAGGAGAGAAACCGCTCGACCGCCTTCTTTTTCCCCTTCTCCATCCGTTCATGAACATACTTGTCAATGGCCTCATCGATTGTCCGGGTATCCATATCATCACCTCGCCTGTCAGCTGGTCGCGCCTTCCGTTATCTGACGGAAACCGCAAGAGATATCTTCTCTTTTACATAAATCGTGCCGACTGAAAACAGGGGGTCACCGGTGCATGATGTATGCGATTATTATACTGCACATAAAAATTATGCATAGTGTGTTAAGGCTCTTTTTCACCGGCAGCAGCTCCTCGCTCCCCAACCCGGGCAAAGGATAAAGGCCCACGCCTACCAGCTCCCCGATTGCACACATGCAAAATCCTGGTCAAACTTTATGCATTTCTGCAAAAAATTCATACATACATATTCGGAACTACGGGGACGTTCCCTTCAGGAGACAAAAAAGGCGGCCAGTGAGGCCGCCTTTTTGAGTCTGGAACTACGTCTGCTCAGTTGAAGAAGAAACGGACCCCGAAGGTGGTGTTGAAATTGGTGGTACTGAAACGGCCCACCCTATCGCCGTTGTACTTGATATCAGCCTCCTGTCCGGCGACGATTTTCGCCTCGGCAGTCAGGGCAAGGTTCTTGCGGAGGAAATAGTCAACACCGCCGGAAACGTGGGCCGCAACCGTAGGGTCCACATCGAAACCATCCAGGTCGTTGACCAGGACATCGAGTCCGAATCCGATATAGGGAACGAGCTTTTCCTGGGGGATGAAGCGGTACTGTGCCCCCATCGCGATGTTGATCATATCGGCAGAGGGCCCGGTACCCCCAAAATGATCCAGGTCGAAATGACTGTTGGTAATGTCGAGCTCAGCGGCCCAGTTCTGGTCGACCCCATAGAGAAAACCACCGCCATAGACGATACCGACATTCGACCGGTAATCGTTCAGGTTTGATCCGCTCGCATAAACGCCATCACTCGGAACGACAAAGCCGAGCCGGCCGGTAACCCCTACCTTCCCCTTGATGGAATCGGCCATGGCGGTACCGGTGGTCAGTGCAATAACAAGTGCAAGACAGGTAAACAAACAGATCTTTTTCATTGCGTACTCCTTTCTTACATTAATGTTGTTTTACATTTGAAGCGGATTCTACCCCAACCTCCATCCGGCTGGCAAGTTCAAGTTCATAACTGACCGGAACAGCGGGCAAAGTTCCCCGTTGACGCATTACGGGTTCAGATCAGGCCGATGACCGCCTTTACCGTCTTCTCGATCCCCTCGGCCGTTTCGGAAATCCGCTCGGCCAGCATATAAGCGGGGGTCGAAACAATCTTGTTCGCCGTGTCCACCACAAACTCGGTGACCGGACACGAGACGTGCTCGCTTCCCGTCTGTTGGATGGCCGCGGCAGTCCCCGCATCGTTGCCAATGGTCACCTTCGGTTTGTATTCCTTCCCCAGGGTGGCAGCAATCAGGGCAGGGGCAATGCAGATGGCGCCGATCGGCTTTTTCGCCGCCGCTATCTCCCGCAACAGCCGGGCCACTTCGGGGTGGACGGTCGCGTCCGCCCCCTTCACGGCAAAGTTGCAGAGGTTCTTGGCCGCCCCGAAACCACCGGGAAAAATGACCGCATCCAGGTCGGTTGCCTTCACCTCGGCGATATTGCGAATCTTGCCACGGGCGATGCGGGCCGACTCGACCAGCACGTTCCGTTTCGCGCCGGTCGCTTGACCCGTCAGGTGGTTCACCTCGTCCAGCGCAAGGTCGGGGGCCATGCAGACCGCCTCCGCTCCGTTCCTGTCGATGGCAAGCAGCGTGCAGACCGCCTCATGGATCTCGCTGCCGTCATACACCCCGCACCCCGAAAGCACCACACCGATCTTTTTCTTCATGCGCTCCTCCCTGACCACTTGAATAAAATGATTTGATCCGATTAAGTGAAGTAATTCTAAGCGGTTTTCTATTCTTCCGCAAGGCCTATCCTTACCGCCGCCACTGGTTAATTGTACACATTTCGATGGAAAAGCAAGGGGGCGAGACGTGGAAGTAAAAGTTGACCTCCCCCGATTCCATTGACGATCACTACCGGTCATAGTACCTTAACGCAATGGAATCAACGGAAACAAAACCGCTTCCGGAAAGCGCCATCGCCTGCCAGCAGGTACTCCTGGAGGGTGCCGCGGTCTTTTCCATCCAGTGGATGGTCATGCCTGCCGTCCATGCACCCCTGCTGACCCCCGTCGCGTTGCTGGAGAGGTATCTTGTCCACATCCGCCGCTTCACCCTCGGTCTGATCCGGCCGGCCCGGACCGAGACAGGGATCGAATTCCGGCTCCTCGGGACGACCTGTGCTCTCCTTCGCTTCAATCCGCCCCTCCGCCAGGGAGACGATATCCTTACCCTCGCCATCCGCGGAGGGGTGCTCGTCCAGAGAGACCAGTGCGGGCGGGGGGAGCTGGCCTTCCTCGCTGAACCCACCCCTGACGGCATCAAGGTGACCCTCCGGCTCAGCGACTACTCCCCTCTCCTTCTCGGCAGCAGCAACCCCTCGCCACTCCGCAAATGGCTCTACCGCATGACCCAGGCGTCCATCCACAAACTGGTGACTGTCCGATTCCTCTCCCGGCTCTACCGGGAACTGACTGGAAACCGCTGTGTCCAGGTGGTCAAAGTGCAGGTGCAAAGCGGGGAGGAGATATAATTCCGCAGTGGGTACGGCATGCCGTGCCCGTGCTTGCATTGCCCCGGTGCCGTGCTACTATTTCTGGAGAAATGGTCAAAAGGAGACACCCCATGAAAGAATCCGAGCATGTTGCCGTATGTAACCGGACTGAGCGCAAGGACGAACCGGTCCGCCTGAAAAACCTCAAGACCGGCGAAACAGGTCTCTCCTTCGGCTGCACCATTGAAGGTGGCACCATCCAGGTGAAGCTGGAAAACGGCCAGTTGGACAGCTGGGACCCGGCCGACTGCGAAGAGATCTAAAGCGTGGAAGAGCGGGCGTGCAAGCGGATAGCAGTACAGGTTGGATGCTGGCTGGTGGAAATGGACAGCGCCTCCTGTTTCCATACCTTCGACCTGTCCGAGGGGGGGGTCTGCATCAACACCGATGAACCGTTCCCGGTTGGACGTGTCGTCACGCTTCAGTTTTTCACCCCCAAGGATGCGGCACCGGTCAGTATCACAGCAGAGGTGGTCTGGAGCCAACTGGAGCCGACCGCCGGCATGGGACTCCGCTTCACTGACCCCGGACCGAAAGAACTGCAGATCATCAAGGAGTTCACCGCCATTCTGGGGCGCAGAAAATAAAAGAGGGGCGGCCTGCGCCACCCCTTTTCACTTTTCACCAATCCCCGGTCCCTGCCTCATCCCTTCGAATAAAGCACCGCCACCGCCTTTGCCCGTACCTCACCCACCGAGAGGTAGCCATGGGGCTCCGACGAATCGTAGTAGACACTGTCCCCCGGCAGGAGGCGCATGATCTCGCTGCCGAAATGAAACTCCAATTCACCCTCAACGATGTAGAGGAACTCCTCACCCTCGTGCCGGTAGAAGTGGCTGTCATCCCAGGTGGTAAGTTCGAACTCCACAAGGAACGGCTCCATGTGTTTCTGGCGGATTCCGGGGGCAAGGGTCCGGTACAGGTAGCCGCCGGTGACATCGCTGTTGGGGCGGCGCGGCGTTGCCGCCACCTGCTCTCCGCGGACGAGAACATATTTCTGCCGGTCCCCCTCTTCCTCGAAGAAATAGTGAATCCCCACCCTGAGCCCCTTTGCAATCCGCAGGAGGGTTGCAAGGGGGGGCATCACCTGGTCGTTTTCGATCTGGGACAGAAGCGGCTTGGAAAGCCCCGACAGTTCGGACAGTTCCTGCAGGGTAAAGCGCCGCTCCTGGCGGAGCCTCCTGATCTTTTCCCCCAGCCGCAGATCCTTCAGTTCAGTTTTAATATCCGTCACACCCGGCTCCTTGTATGTGGCAAGAGACTCCTTGCTCTAGAAGACTTCAGAATTCAGGTATATGCAAAAGGGGCCCCAACGTCAAGGGCGATTTTCACCCCTGCCTCAAATGCGGATTGACATTGCAGCAGATTTTGGCTAACCTTTCAAAAAGCCGACGTAACACAACGTATTCACGAGGTTTTATCATGAACTGGTCCCGCATGTCGATCTGTCTGTTGCTGCTTGTGCTCCCGCTGGCTGCCTGCAAAAAGAAAGAGACCCCTCTCTTTTCCGAATCGTCACGCCAGGCCGAAGCCCCGGTCAAGGAGGTTTCCAAGGATATCCTGGCAAGCCAGCAGGCATTCTCCAACGTGGTCAAGGCGGTCAATCCGTCGGTGGTCAACATCTCCACTGTCAGCAAGAAAAAACTCGTCCAGCCGCTCTTCGAATTCTCCCCCTTCTTCGACGATTTCTTTGACGAGCGCCAGCCCAAGCCCCAGTACCGCCGGGAGAACAGCCTCGGTTCCGGTTTCATCATCAACAAGGAAGGTTATATCATCACCAACGACCATGTAGTGCGCGACGCCGAAAGCATCAAGGTCAAACTCTCCAACGAAGAGGAATACAGTGGCAAGGTGGTGGGGAGCGATCCCAAGACCGACATCGCCGTCATAAAGATCAACGCCAAAAACCCGCTTCCGGCCGCGGTGCTGGGCGACTCGAGCAAACTCCAGGTGGGACAGTGGGCCATCGCCATCGGCAACCCGTTCGGACTTGACCGGACCGTCACCGTCGGGGTGGTCTCAGCCACCGGCCGCTCCAACATGGGAATCGAGGCCTACGAGGACTTCATCCAGACCGACGCCTCCATCAATCCAGGCAATTCGGGGGGTCCTCTCCTCAACATCTACGGTGAGGTAATCGGCATCAACACCGCAATCGTGGCTGCGGGTCAGGGGATCGGATTCGCCATCCCGGTCAACATGGCCAAACAGGTGGTGGCGCAACTCATCAAGAAAGGGAGCGTGACGCGCGGCTGGCTCGGCGTGGCGATTCAGCCCGTAACCCAGGAAATCGCCCAGTCGTTCAAACTCGACAAACCCCGTGGTGCGCTGATAAGCGATATCATGGCCGGCAGTCCGGCCGAAAAGGCAGGACTCCACCGTGGTGACATCATCCTCAAATTCGCCGGCAAGGAGATCAAGGATTCCCGCCAGCTCCAGCTCATCGTGGCTGAGACACCGGTCGGTCAGCAGGTTGAGGTAGAGATCTTCCGCGATGGCAAACCCCTCAGGGTCTCCCTGACAACAGGCAACGCCGACAGCGCATCGGCAAGCAAACCGCGTTCGACAGAGGCCCAGACCGGACGGTTCGGCCTCACGGTGGATGAGCTCCCCCGTAACAGACAGGCCGGCGGCCTCAGCGGTGTCATCGTCAGCAGTGTGGCGGAGGATGGCGCGGCAGCCGAGGCGGGCATTAAACCGGGAGACATCATTATCTCCGTCAACCAGAAAAAGGTCGGCAACCTGGCCGATTACAGCCGGGCGATGAAAGAGGCGGAACAGCGCGGGAGCGCGATACTCCTGGTACAGCGCGGTGATTCGAGCATATTCTTTCCTCTTCGCATCCGCTGACCACAGCGTGGAGGAAAAAACTGGCATACGGCAACATACTTGGTGTATAATCCCCCGGACCGCCAGATACAGGACTGATTCGAGGGCGGCTGACGCCCGCAGGGGAAAGGATGTCCATGAGTCTCATCGATAAGCCGGAACAGGCACGACGCCTTGCCCGGGCCATCATCTCCGATGTCGCCATCTACAACCGGGACAAGGTGGAGCAGGGGATCAAGAACGACAACATCTTCGAGATCCTGAACGAAGAGCTGGAAGAGGGTCGCCAGCACTTCGTTTCCCGTGTCGAACCCCAGCTGGCTTCCTCTAACATTTTCGAGCTCGCCGTGGTGGATGTCCTGATCAAGCGGGCCGGCAAGATCGAGTCATCCATCTGGTAATTCTCCAACAACATCCATTTCAGGGAAGGCGCGGTTAAGGGAATCGCGCCTTCTTCTATTTCAAGCCGGGACAATCTCCATGGAAATACACGAATTCACTTATGAACCGGACAGTGAACCGGCCCGCCTTGACCAGGTGGTGGCGCGGCTGACCGGCGGGATCACCCGGGCTGCAGCACAACGACTCATCGAGACCGGCATGGTGACCGTAGAGGGTTCGGTCCAGAAACCTTCCGTCAAGCTGAGGGGGGGAGAACGGATCGTCGTCACCATCCCCCCGCCGGTGCCTGCCACCCCCGCGCCCGAGGAGATTCCTCTCACCGTCCTTTTCGAGGACCGGGACCTGATTGTGATCAACAAACCGGCCGGCATGGTGGTCCATCCCGGCGCAGGAACCAGCAGCGGCACCCTGGTCAACGCCCTCCTGGCCCATTGTCATGACCTGTCAGGTGTCGGCGGGGAGCTTCGGCCCGGAATCGTGCACCGGATCGACAAGGACACCTCGGGGGTCATCGTGGTGGCCAAGCATGATGCATCCCACCAGTCACTGGCCCACCAGTTCAAGGAACATACCATCAAGCGGATCTACCTGGCCCTGATCTTCGGCTCTCCCAAGACGGACAAGGGACGGATCGAATCGGTCATCGGCCGGCATCCGACGGACCGGAAGCGGATGTCCGGCAAGGCACGCCATGGCAAGCATGCGGTGACCCACTGGCAGGTCCTGGGACGCTATGCCGGCGTATCCCTGCTCAAGCTCCGGCTGGAGACCGGTCGAACCCACCAGATCCGTGTCCACCTCTCCGAGGCTGGCCACCCTCTGCTGGGAGACGATACCTATGGAGGCACCGGCCGGCTCTCCGGCATTCGCGACCCGGAGTTGCGCACACTCATCCGCGAAATGGGGCGCCAGGCGCTCCACGCCAAGACCCTCGGCTTCCTCCACCCTACCAGCGGTGAATACATGGAATTTGACACCGACCTGCCGCCGGACATGCAGCGAATCGTTGCGTATCTGGAAGCATCACACGCGTCAGACACGATATGAAGGCAGGGTGGGTAACCTGGCTTGGGAAGCCGCACAGGGACACCCCTACGAAATACAATGGCTGACAAGGAGTACCATCGTATGGAAATGAAAAAAACCGGCAAGGTCCACTACCTGGAACCGATGAATCTTGCGAAGACAGGCATAGCGGTCCAGGGGTTCACCACCCGTCATGAGGGTGTTTCCCGTCCCCCTTACAACTCCCTCAACCTGGGGACCAACACCCTCGACTCCCCCCACAGCATCCAGGGAAACAGGAGCGTCCTGGCACGGGCCTTCGGCACCCGGCTGGAGCGACTCGTGACCGTCAACCAGGTCCATGGGGTGGACCTTCTGGTGCTCGACGCCCCCAATCCGGATTACAGCCACTTTCTCAAACTGGAAGCTGACGGCATCGTCACCAACCAGCCCGGCGTGATGATCGGCGTCTGCGTGGCCGACTGTGTGCCACTTCTTCTCCTCGACCCGGTGCAGCATGCTGTCGCGGCACTCCATGCCGGCTGGAAAGGAACCGCCGGCCTTATCGCCCACAAGGGGGTCGAGGCGCTCGTGAAGATGTTCGGCAGCCGCCCCGCCGACATCCAGGCGGCAGTCGGTCCCGGCGTCGGCCCTTGTTGCTACCAGGTTGACGGACCGGTCATGGAGGCCTTCAGGAAGGGGGGCGCCGGCTGGGACCTGTTCGCCACGGAGATGGAGAAGGGGAAATGGGCGCTCGACCTGGCAGCGGCCAACCGGCGCCATCTCCTGGAATCCGGCCTTGCCGAGGAGAACATCAGCACGGCGACACAGTGCGTCAGCTGCAATCACGACCTGTTCTTCTCCTACCGGCGGGACGGCGGCGATACAGGAAGACAGATGGGGTTCATCATGCTGCAGGGCAGGGATTAATCCATGGCCATTTCGCACCATTTCTGCTATAACGGCACATCGACGCCCCGGATGCCACCGAGACAATTCCCCCAGGAGGCCTGGCTGTGAACAGGATGCTGAAGCTTCTCCCCGTAGTTATCATTTCCATCTTCACCTTTGGCTGTGCCCACAATTACTACAATGTCCCGAAAGACACCTACACGAGCAAGGTAAGGGTGCTCGGCGTGGCGCCGCTACTGGTCGACGCCAACTCGGAGATCCGGTATCCGGACAAGGATGCCCTCGTCGGTCTCGTCAAGGAGGCGAATCGCCGGTACGAAAAGGAACTGGTTGCCATGCTGAGGGACACCGGCGCCTACTTTTCGGTACAACTCCTCCCCGACGACCCCGACCAGCTCATGGGGAACCTGGTATTCCGCCGCGAACGGCGGGATGATGGCGGCGTGATCTACAACAAGTATTTCTTCAAGATGCAGGAACTGCGCAATTACATCACGAAAAACGGTGTAGATGCGGTCATGGTCGTCGTGGTGAGTGGCATAACCAAAAAGGAATCGATCCGCTCCAGCAACCTCCTCTCCTACCTGGATAGCAACTACGACTATCTCATCATGACGGCCCAGATTCTTGATGCTGACGGCACCGTGCTCTGGGAGTACCCCAACTTCCGCCAGCGGCTGTTATCCTTCCCCCCGATGCTGGCCCTCCAGTACCCCAATTTTGACGAGGCAAAGGCCAATGCCACCGACAAGGTGGAGGTCAGGTTCAAGACCATCGAGGGGCTCGGCAGGGCTTTCGACAAGACACAGACATCCAGCCTCTCCTCAAAGAATCAGGTTTCCGTCCTGTACGCCGACCAGTTCGAAAAGATGGTTGCCCTCCTTACCCCCGATTCCAATCTGTTCGGCAACGGCAGTGAAGGGGAAAAGAGAGCGGTGACGCAGGAATCTCAGAAGCAGCCAGCATTGGAACCCGCTCCAGTCACACCGCAACCTGCCCCAGCCGCCCGCCAACCGGTTCCTGAGAAGGTACAGCCGGCGCACCAAACCCCGCTTCCCGCGGGAGCCGAAACGACGGCCGAACCGGTAATCACCGCACCAGCACCTTTGGTAACCGAATCACTGGATGCCGGCGCTCCAACGACCATGCCGATTCCGCCGCCGGCCGTGCCCCATTCGGACAGATAGGAGGCAGTGGACAGGAGTACTGCCCATCAATTGATGCAGAAAGGGGAGGTCAATCGACCTCCCCTTTCCCGTCTGTCATGCAAGCAAACCGTCAGCTACGCAGCCTGATTGATCACGTCCCCCTCGCAACGAAACACCAGTTCCTCATACCGCGCCGCGAAACCTTCGGGCGTCCTGGCTTCAGCCGCGCCATAGGCTGCTATAATGGTATCCCGCATGGTGTCGGATATGAGCCGTTCCGCCAGCGGATAGAGAATCTCGTTTTCCTTGGAGATATGCTCCCGAAGCAGCTCCAGATAACCGACGGCGTTTGCGGCAATTACCCCGTCCTGTCCCG
This sequence comes from Deltaproteobacteria bacterium, assembly GCA_021848385.1. Classification (GTDB taxonomy): domain Bacteria; phylum Desulfobacterota; class Desulfuromonadia; order Geobacterales; family Geobacteraceae; genus Geomobilimonas. The sequence continues at coordinate 41,860 of JAJZUQ010000006.1, read as the reverse complement.
GCTCCCCCCGCAATGCAGCCTGGGCCGCTTCTTCCATGGCACTAACGAAAGCCCGTCCCTGATCGTGCTCCAGCAGCATCGCCGCAACCGGGCTGTTCTGCCGCGGCATGCCGTTTGCCACCAGCGCCTCGAACAACACATTCTCCTCTTTGGCGTGGTGGAAGCGGTCCGCGAAGTTCCTGATGAAGTCCACCGCAACGAGGTAGAACCGGTAGTCGGGGTGCGCCCCCTCCCTCGTCAGGATGGCGTTCCGTTCCAGAACTGTCAGCATCCTCAGTATCAGCCTGTGCTCATCGACCAGTGCAGTCGTGATGTCCCGTTTCGCAGCCATTTTCAGTTCCTCCTCTCGCCATCAATGCCTATTATCAGTGTCTCCAGAGGTATGTCCCGCCCCGACCGGGCAACCGCCTGTTTCACCATGACATCGAGACCCCTGCAACAGGGGACCTCCATGATCGCAACGGTAACTCTCTTTACCCGGCTCTCACGGAAGATAGTGGCCAGCTTCTCAACGTAGGTGCCGGTTTCGTCCAGCTTCGGGCAGGCAATGGCAAGCGCCTTGCCCTTGAGCAGGTCACGGTGGAAACTTCCCAGGGCGAACGCCACGCAGTCGGCCGCGACCAGGATGTCGGCCTCCTGGAAGTAGGGTGCCGTGGTGGGGACCAGATGGAGTTGGACCGGCCACTGCCGCAGTTCTGACGGCGCCTGTGCCGCCGTTTCGTTACCGTTCGTTTCGTTTCTTTCGATGACACGCGCCATGCTGCCGGGGCAGCCGCAACCAGGATGACTCATTGCTATTCTCCTTTTCCGTTGTCTGCCAGATAGCAGTTGATTTCCGCTTCTATTTTCGCCTCATCATCTTTTGAAAGGCCGTGGATGGAGACCACGTCCTTGAGGAGACATATTCCCACCTTGCAGGTGACGCAGCCGATGTCGTAGCGGTTGAGAATGTCGCCGATCGGGGGGTGGGTAGCGATGACATCCTGGATCGCCTGATTGCCAAGATTCTGATTGAATTCCATGGTTTCCTCCTCCTTTGATGATGTCAGCATAACGCGGAGGAGGGGAAAAGAGCATGACGTGGGTCAAAAACAGGCAGGTTGTTGCGAAAGGAAAGTTGAACTTGAAAAAAGAAGTTGGAACGCGGAAAAATCTAAAAAATCAGGATAACTGCGGATTCAGGCCAACCTCAACCAACTTTTCGGGTGAGATCTGACATCCGGGGTTAATCCGCCGTCATCAGATGTTTCCGCTTGTTCCGCGTACAATTACCGTTTTTTGGTTGAATGCAGATTGAGGCGGGTACACGGAGGGTTTACGCGCAGACCTGGTTGCGTCCTTTGTGCTTGGCCCGGTAGAGGGCCTGATCGGCTGCCTTTATGACTTCTTCGGGGGTGGCGGAGCCGTCGCAGCAGTCGGCCACGCCGATGCTGATGGTAACCGAGACGGTCTGGTCGCCATTGCCGGCGCCGCGCTGTTTCTTCCCCTCCTGACCGTCGCTGGGGCGCTCGGTGCTGCGGATTTTCATCTGGTAGTCGGCAATACTCCTGCGGACCTCCTCCAGGTGGGGAGTTGCATCTGCCACACCCTTGTGGGGAAAGAGAATGGTGAACTCCTCACCACCGTACCGGAACGCCCGACCACCCCCCTTGACCCCCTGCATCCTGCTCGCCACCATCCGGAGGACCTGATCCCCCACGTCGTGGCCGTAGGTGTCATTGAATTTCTTGAAATGGTCGACGTCGAGCATGGCGATGGCGTACTGCCGTCCCAGCCCCATCAGCTGTTCATTGAGGGCACGGCGTGACTGAAGGCCGGTGAGGTCGTCCCGGTACGCCATGTTGTGGGAGTCCTGGACGACACTGATGATGAGGAGCAGTCCTGCCGTTCCCATGAACAGCGGCACGAGATACTCCGTGGTGAGCCAGTTGCATGATGCGCCCACGGCGAGAAGGGCACCAAACATGCCACTTAACAGGGGGGATGGGTTGACGAGCAGTTTCCCGGCGATGAGGAGCCCGCCGGCAATAAAGAGGAAGATCGCCACCTGGGGGAGAAGGAACCGATCGAGAACAGCACTGGTGACCAGTTCCCTGCCGATAAACTGCTGGACCTCAACGTAATTGTAACGGACGAACCAGGCCACCAAGGCCGCCTGGCCGGCAAGGAAAGCAAGGCGCAGCCGTCCGGCATTCGTGAGGACCCCCCGCTCCCGGAGAAAACAGAAGAGGGTGATGTTGACCGGAAGAAGTACCGACAACCCCTGGTAGATCATGCCGGCACGGAAGTCGACCAGCCCCTGGAGAAGGTAGGTGCGACAGCTCCAGTAGGCAACACCGAGCAGAAGGGAGACGCAGAAGATCCGGCCGCGGTTGAAGTGGAAACTCAAGAGAAGAAGGGTGACAAAGATAAAGTAGGGAGCGGAAACCAGGTTCATCTGCCACGATGGAGGTAATGCGGAGATGCGGGGAAGCACGAGGGATGCAGCAACCAGCAGGATGAGCGGCAGGGCAAACGATGTTGAATTTTTCAGCAGGCGGTGGTGCACGACGGTCAGAACTCCCTGTGAGCGGAATTGCTAGGAGCGCTTATGCCAGACGGTAAGAAAAAACCAGTAGATGATCAGCAGGGGAAAGGTAGACATCGCCGCCGCAAAGTTGCCGAGGAAGAGCTGGACGGTGGCAAACCCCACAATCACGACAACGATCAGTATCTGCAACCCGGCGACGATCCGTCCTGATACCCCGACCGGTTTTCCTTCCTCTTCCATCCGACTGCCTCCCGCCACGTTTCCGGCCATTTCCGGTTTGAGTTATACACCCCCCGTATTCGGCGCGTCAACCACTATCCGCCTCCCGTACTCCTCAAAAAAGCAGCCCGGCCGGAAATACCGGTACGGGCCCATAACAATCGTGGAACTGTTCGAGTCAGAGACTAACCGGCAATCGGCTGTCCACCTGCCCCCCACCCGGCAAGCTCGGCAAGCACCCGGTCGACAAGGGTATCCATCTGGGCCGCCACCGGCGAGGAAAGGTCCATCCCCATATCCAGAATCGCCGGCTGCACCCCCCAGAGCACCATGTCTTTCGGGGAAAAGCCCTGCAGTTCCGCCACGGCCAGGAGATCCTGCAGTCCCACCTGGTGGGGGGAGAGCTTGGTCTTGAGGGCAACGGGGAGTTCTTCTCCCTCAAGCCGCACCACCGTCCCCGGTTCCCAGCCGGTTTCGACCGCATCCACCATGAGGAGCCGCTCCACCCCCTCCAGGAACGGCAGGAGGTCCAACCCCAGAGTCCCGCCATCCAGGATCGTAACCTCGGGAGGGAACCTGTAGTCACGCTGAAGCCGCTGGACGATCTTGACGCCGATACCGTCATCGGCCATGATCAGGTTCCCTATGCCGAGCACGAGAACAGACACCCCTTACTCCCTTCCCTGCACCGGTTTGTAGCCGCCGAAAATACTTGATATAACCCCGCCCCGCTCCTTCACGTCCATCAGCCAGGCGCTGTAGATGTGGTGGATGGCGAAGCCAATGAGAAGCCACATCGTCAGATGGTGGGTCTGCCGTATTCCCTGATTTGAAAAGTGGGCGAACATCCACCCCAGCAGCGCGTGCAGTGGGCCATGGGGCGCATGCTCCGAATAGAGCGTGAAGCCGGTGAGAATCATGACCAGATAGAGGAGAAACACCAGCAGGTAGGTCGCTCCCGCCAGGGCATTGTGACCGATCGGATGGGGGATCTTCCTGCTCATGAAGGTATAGTAGGCAAACATCCGCCACATGTTGCGGCGCCCTTCGGCGGACAAGAAGGGGACAAACTCGCGCCAACCGGCATACCGGTTACTGACGAACGACCAGTAGATTCGACTCACGACGCTGATGGCAAAGAGAAAGCCAGCCGTGAAATGGATAAACCTGATCCACCCCATGTCATACCCGGAGGGGGTCAGCGCCAACGTTACCGGTGAACCGATATAGATGCCGGTCACGGACAGAATGGCTATGGAGAGCACATTCACCCAGTGGGTGACCCTGACGGGCACCTCCCAGACATACGCTTCATGCAGGCATTCCTGGCTCTGTTTCATGGCACACCCCCTCAGAGGACCTTGACATCCACCATTGCGTTCCCCTCTGGATCGACCACGTGGACGGCACAGGCGAGACACGGGTCGAATGAATGGATAGTCCTGAGTATTTCCAGCGGCTTGTCCGGGTCGGCCAGGGGAGTACCGACCAACGCAGCCTCGTAAGGCCCCCGTTCCCCCTTCTCGTCCCGGGGAGAGGCGTTCCAGGTAGTGGGAACCACCGCCTGGTAATTCTCAATTTTCTGGTCCCTGATCCTCACCCAGTGCCCCAGCGCACCACGCGGCGCATTATGCCAGCCGAAGCCGGCTGCCTCATGCGGCCAGCTGGCCGGGTCCCACTTCTCGCCATTGTGGCTTGCCAGGTCTCCCCCCTTGATATTGGCCACGAGCATGTCGAGCCACTTGGGGAGTTCTTCTGCAACCAGGAGGGACTCTATCCCCCGGGCAGCCGTGCGCCCAAGGGTAGAGAAGAGCGCCTCAGGGCCGACACCGAGTTTTTTGAGCACCATGTCGACCGCCCCCTTTGCACCGGCATGCCCCGAGGCGTAGGCGACGAGAATAACGGCGAGGGGGCCTACTTCCATGGGCTTCCCGTCATACCGGGGTGATTTTACCCAAGAGTATTTTCCGTTCGTGTCGATCATGTCGTAGGGAGGCTTTGGCCCCGTGTATTTCGGTTCGGTCTGCCCGTCATAGGGATGCACGCCGGCACTCCCCCCCTCGTACCAGGAGTGGGCCACACTTTCGGTGATCTTCTTCTGATCAATGGGATGGACCTTGGTGAGGTCACGGTTGAGAATGATCCCCTGGGGAAACCAGAGCTTTTCAGGTTTGCCGCTGTTGTCCAGCGGGTATTCGCCGTAGCTCAGGTAGTTACCGACGCCGGCGCCGATGCCGGCCCAATCCTTGTAGAATGAAGCTACTGCCAACAGGTCGGGGATATAGACCTTTTCCACGAACCGCTTCACTTTCCCGAGCAGTTCCCCAATTTCGGCTATTTTGTCGGCATTGAGGGCGTTCTGGGAATTGGGGTCGATGGGAATTGCCATACCTCCCACCAGGAAGGTCTGGGGATGGGGGTTCTTGCTGCCAAGGATGGCATGAATTTTTATAACCTCACGCTGCCAGTCCAGCGCCTCCAGGTAGTGGGCCGTAGCCATCAGGTTGGCTTCCGGAGGCAGTTTATAGGCCGGGTGCCCCCAGTAGGCGTTGCCAAAGGGGCCAAGTCGCCCCTTCTTCACGAAGGCAGCAACCTTGTCCTGAACGGATTTGAAGTAGGTGGGGGAATTTAGGGGCCAGTCGGAGAGGGACGCGGCAAGGGCTGCACTCTTGGCCGGGTCGGCCTTCAATGCCGAAACAACGTCTACCCAGTCGAGGGCATGAAGGTGATAGAAATGGATCACATGGTCCTGCACCAGCTGCGTGCCGATGATGAGGTTACGGATCAGCTCGGCGTTCAGGGGAACCGTAATGTTCAGTGCATTCTCAACCGCTCTGATGGAGGCAATGGAATGGACCGTCGTACAGACACCGCATATACGCTGGGTAAAGTACCAGGCGTCACGCGGGTCTCTCCCCTTGAGTATGGACTCGATCCCCCGGAACATGGTACTGGAACTCCAGGCATCAGTAATGGTCCCTCCGTTCACCTCGGCCTGGATGCGGAGGTGCCCCTCTATCCTCGTGATCGGGTCTACGACTATTTTGGTCATTGGTTACCCCCCTTTCCGTCCTTGGATTCGTCATCTTTATGCCGCAACCCGCTGACCACCCCGTGGGCGGCAAAGGCTGCAGCAGTGGCAACCGCCAGGCCGGCACCAATCTTGTCGGCGGTCGTCTCGATGCCAAACCCCGGCACGTTGGGGAGCCTTCGGTAGAAGGGGGTCATGGTATCCCAGAACTGGGGCTCCGAACACCCCGCACAGCCGTGTCCTGATCCAACCGGCCAGTTGGTCTTCTCGTTGTAACGCTGGACCGGGCAGTTATGGAAGGTCTCCGGCCCCTTGCACCCCATCTTGTAGAGGCAGTGACCGTTTCGGTGGGCTTCACTCCCCCACACCTCCACGTACTGGCCCGCATCGAAATGGGGCCGGCGCTCGCAGTTGTCGTGGATCCGTTTGCCGTAAGCAAACAGGGGACGCCCTTTACCATCGACGGCAGGGAGCTTGCCGAAGGTGAGGAAATGGACAACGGTGGCCACCAGGTTGTCGGTATTTACGGGGCAGCCGGGGAGATTGACCACTGTGGCACCCGGCACCGCTTCCTTGACACCGACTGCTCCGGTCGGATTGGGGGCCGCGGCAGGGAGTCCCCCATAGGACGCGCAGGTGCCGACCGTTATGGTGGCCAGAGCACCGCTGCAGACCTCCCGTACAATGTCGAGGGCCGACCTGCCACCAATGCAGCAGTAGATGCCACCGTCCTTCATCGGAACGGCCCCTTCAACGATGGCGATGTATTTCCCCCTGGCTTCTTTTACGGTCTTCATCCTGGCGTCCTCTGCCTGATGGCCGGCGGCCGCCATGATCGTTTCAGCATAGTCGATGGAAAGGACATCGAGGACGATCTCCCCGATAGTGGGATTTGCAGCCCGCAGCAGGGCTTCCGTATCCCCGGTGCAGCTCTGGAACTCCAGCCAGATAACAGACGGCCGGCCGTCATTCTCCAGCGCTGCGGCTATTCTCGGCACCAGCGACATCGGGAGCGCCAGGGCCGCCGACATGGCGGTACAGAACTTCATGAAGTCCCGGCGGGTAATACCTCTTTCTGCCAGTGAACGCGGCACGTCAAAACACTGTTCTGAATTCCTGCTTTTCCCCTTGCCATCCCCGTAGTCCATGCGAAGTTCCTCCTCACGCCAGGGTTATGTTAATTTATACAAATTTACAATCACTAATAGTTAATTCAAACTCAAAAGCATATCATGCAAAGTTTCATTAGGGGCTTAACGCTGTTTTACAGAATATCATGATTTTGTTAATAGGGAACAGGCACCGCACAAAAAGTTTTTTCAACAGATTTGTCGCTGTTAGCCGGAATAACACTATATCCTTTCAGGTCAATGTAACTGACAACTGCCAGTTGTCCAGAACATGAAACAAAAAAACCGGGTGGCAGCCTGGAAATATCCAGACATGCCACCCGGTTTTTACGTTAACGACAGAGATGCGGTCCCGGTTACACTATGCCTCCCGGCAGTCGAGAGGGGGCGTGGCCGGACATCATTGCCTCTTACTCGTTCCATCCCTCGGGGTTGACGTCACCGATCTGCTCCCAATGCTCCGGCGAACGCCAGAGGCTGGAGAGGATCAGTTCGCGGATGTGAAGGAACTCCTTGGGGAGCTTGTCGTACATCTTGACGAACAGCTCTTCGTGGGAGAGGATCTCGTTCTGCCAGACGTCACGGTCAACAGACATCATATCGTTGAACTTCTCCCGGGGCATGTCCAGTCCTTCCCAGTCCATGTCCTCGAAGCGTGGCATCCATCCCAGCGGGGATTCGACAGCACCGGCCTTGCCCTGCACCCGCTCGACGATCCACTTCAGGACGCGCATATTGTCACCGTAGCCCGGCCAGATGAACTTTCCGTTGGCATCTTTGCGGAACCAGTTGACGCTGAAGATGCAGGGCGGTTTGGCAATGGTGCGGCCGAACTGCAGCCAGTGGGCGAAGTAGTCGGCCATGTGATAACCGCAGAAGGGGAGCATGGCGAAGGGATCACGGCGGACATTGCCGGTTGCGCCGACCGCTGCGGCGGTGGTCTCGGAACCGAGGGTGGAGGCAAGGTAGACGCCGTAGTTCCAGTTGAAAGACTGGTAGACCAACGGCACGGTATCCTTGCGTCGACCGCCGAAGATAAAGACACTCATCGGCACCCCTTTGGGGTTCTCCCAATCGGGGTCGATGGAGGGGCACTGGGAAGCAGGGGAGGTAAAGCGGGCGTTGGGATGAGCAGCCGGACGGCCGCAGCCGGGAGTCCACTCCTGGCCCTGCCAGTCGGTCAGTTTTGCCGGAACTTCGCCGTCAATCCCTTCCCACCACACATCACCATCTTCGGTGAGAGCCACGTTGGTGAAAATGGAGTTCTTCTCGCAGGAGATCATGGCGTTGGGGTTTGTCTTGTAGTTGGTGCCGGGGGCAACGCCGAAGTAGCCGTACTCCGGATTGATGGCATATACCTGGCCGTCGGCGGCCGGCTTGATCCAGGCGATGTCGTCGCCGATGGTGGTAACCTTCCACCCCTTGTCTTGGAAACCCTTGGGGGGGATGAGCATGGCAAAGTTGGTTTTGCCGCAGGCGCTCGGGAAGGCGGCACCCACGTAGGTCTTGTCGCCGGCGGGGGACTCGACGCCAAGGATGAGCATGTGCTCGGCCAGCCACCCCTCATCCTTACCCTGTTTTGAAGCGATGCGCAGTGCGAGACATTTCTTGCCAAGCAGGGCGTTGCCGCCGTAGCCGGAACCGAAGGACCAGATGGCCCGCTCTTCCGGGAAATGAACAATGTATTTTTCCTTGTTGCACGGCCAGGTTGAATCCTTCTGCCCCGGGGCCAGCGGTGCGCCGACGGAGTGGAGACAGGGAACGAACTCACCGTCGCCGAGGACGTCGATAACCTTCTTGCCCATGCGGGTCATGATGCGCATATTGACGGCAACATAAGGAGAGTCCGAGATCTCCACGCCGATCTTGGCAATATTGGAACCCAACGGGCCCATGCTGAAGGGGATGATATACATGGTACGTCCCTGCATGCACCCCTTGAAGAGCCCGTTAAGGGTTTCCTTCATCTTTTTCGGCGGCATCCAGTTGTTGGTTGGGCCGGCATCATCCTTGGAAAGACTGCAGATAAAGGTGCGGTCCTCAACCCGGGCGACGTCAATCGGGTCGGAGCAGGCGAGATAGCTGTTGGGCCGTTTCTCCGGATTCAGCTTCCGAAACGTGCCGCTCTGCACGAGCAGATTACACAGGTTGTCATACTCCTCCTGCGATCCGTCACACCAGTGAATGTTATCCGGCTTACATAGAGCCGATACCTCCTCTACCCACTTAAGTAATTGCTCGTTTTTAACCTCGTACCCCATGCCGTTCCCCTTCCCTTTTTGGATAATGTACATGCAAAGTTTTAGCTTCGCTAAAATAGCACAACACTATGTAAACTCAAAATAAAATTTAATCTGAACACCGATCTACTGCGCGGCAAGTTGTCATCCCCGAATGCCTCTATCGTAAATCCGGTTTTTCCGCGTAGTCAGAAAATTTGATGTCACTGGCCGGTTGTTGACAGAGCCACATCCGGTGTTACAGTGGAAATCGATTCAGTTGGGCCGCCAGTTGATTCCGGGAGAAATGCGGGATGTAACTTGGGGGAAGGAATTGCTGAGAATTGCGCGACCGCACGACACGGCCTCTCCTCCTTCCCTGAAGGAGGAGGATGGCAGGGGGAGTTCACGTCGCACATTCACCCTTGAGAATCAAGGGGGGGGGAACATTACTTCACAGGAGGGAATAGACATGGAAAGTTGGCGCTGCACAATCTGCCAGTACGTGTATGACCCGGCCGACGGCGACCCGAATAACGGCGTACCGCCGCACACCAGCTTCGAGGACCTGCCCGACGACTGGGTCTGCCCGGTCTGCGGCGCAGGCAAAGAACTGTTCGAGCCGGCTTGAGGCGAACCATACCGACTTGGATTTCGCTATTTCTTGGCGGGCTTGATGATGTCAATCTCGGTGTGGTCGTCAACTACCTTTACGCGCCAGATCAAACCACATTTACCACATTCTTTCACCGGTGATGCCTCGGCTGAGAACCCTTCCGAATGGGTGTCGATCTCTACGGCCTTCCTCCCGCCACAGTGGGGACATTTCATGGGAACCTCCTCGATTGGTGTTCAATGGTCATCGGCTATGCTGTGGTCAAACCGCCGGCTACCACAAACTATAACAGCTAATCCGAGAAAAAAAAGCAGCATCTCCCGCATAATTCATTCCGACAGGACGTATCACATAGTGATGAGTTCATCCAGGACTGAGAGGAACTCCTCAAGATCGGCAAGCTGCATATCCCCCATATGGGGAATGCGGAACGTCTTCCCCTTTATTTTCCCGTAACCGTCGTCAAAGGCGTACCCACGCTCACCCATCTGCTTCTTGAGTGTGCCCAGGTCATCGCCGCGGGTGTTGGCCGCACAGGTTAGGGTCACGGAGCGGTAATCTGTTGCGGGGAAAAAGCCATAGCCCCGCTCGACAACCCACTTCCTGACGTAATCGGCCATCTTCCGGTGCCGCTCCCAGCGTGCATCGAGTCCTTCTGCAAACATGCGGTCCAGTTGCAGGTCCATGGCGTAAATATGGGAAATACAGGGAGTGGAAGGGGTGTTGTCTTTCTCATCGGCGGCGGCAAATTCGAGAAAATCGAAATAATATCCTCGCCCCTCGATGGATTTACACCGTTCAAGGGCCTTGTCGGTTGCAGTGAATACTGCCATCCCCGGAGGAAGAGCAAAGGCCTTCTGAACCCCGAAGATGCAACAGTCGATACCCAGTTCATCAACAGGAATGCGGAGGGCGCTCATGGATGATACGGTATCGATGATCGACACAACCTCCGGATAGCGGCGCAGTACCGCGGCAATTTCGGGAAGCGGCGACATGACGCCGGTTGATGTCTCGTTGTGGATCAGGGTTATGGCGTCGTACCGGCCGGTGGCCAGAGTCGCATCCACCAGTTCCGGCGTGATCGGCTCTCCCCACGGCACCTTGATCGCATCCGCCTCCTTTGAGCAACGGCGGGTAACGTCATGCCACTTGTCGGAAAAAGCGCCGTTGCAGAAATTGGCGCAGCGCTTCCCCACCAGGTTGCGGACAGCCCCCTCCATGACACCGAAAGCACTCGACGTGGCAAGAAAGACCCTTGAATCGGTCTCAAGGAGCCGCTTGAGCTTCTCCTTCACCCCCTTGTGAAGGACGGCATACTCTGCCATGCGGTGGCCGATCATGGGGGTCGCCATGGCTTGCAGTATTTCCGGTGCGACCTCAACCGGACCGGGGATGAAGAGCTTTTTCCTCATTGTGGAACTCCTTTGCATACGTTGCCTGTACTGCCGCGAAGCTAGCAAAAAGTGGGGGGAATGTCAAGGCAGAGGCGATGGCAGCGTGCGGCATACGCCGGGGGTGTCGGAAGCGGGATGAACAGCGGGAGCCAAAAGTGGAAAATAAGATTAAAAGAGATAAATATTAGCAAGTTTTTCAGCATATCAGCAAGATTTATTTTTTGCCGTACATTTTTTATGTTTGACAAAATCTGAAACAGCGTTGTAATTTTGCAAGGTGTTTCGGCATCACTATTGGTTGTAACGTCGATGCAGCCGAACTGTTTTTTATAAGGAGATATTATCTAATGGCCATCAGAAAAACTGCAGGATACGCATGGAATATCATCAGTATGATCGGCATGATACTGGCGGTGACCTCCACCTGCCTGATCATCGTCTTCCTCTCCTATGAGGCCATGACCGGCGTCGACAACCCGTACCTCGGGCTTCTGACCTATTTTATCTTTCCCGGCATGCTCATTGTCGGCCTCATCCTCGTACCGCTTGGTGCATGGCGTGTCCGTAACCAGCGCCGCAAAGCGATCATCGAAGGAATGATTTCACTGGAGGAGGAAATCCCCCAGTATCCGCGACTCGATCTGAACGATCCCGGAAGGCGCCACCTGTTCATTTTCTTCATCGTGGCATCCATCGTCTTTGTCCTTATCGTCTCCATCGCCTCACTCAAGGGGTATGAATTCACCGAATCGACCACCTTCTGCGGCGAACTCTGCCATACGGTCATGGAACCGGAACACACGGCCTGGAGTAACTCTCCCCATGCCAAGGTCAAATGCGTCGAATGCCACGTCGGTCCCGGTGCCGCCTGGTATGTGAAAGCCAAGATATCCGGCTTGCGGCAGCTCTATGCCGTGGCTTTCCACACCTACCCGACCCCCATCGAAACACCCGTAGCAAACCTCCGTCCGGCACGAGACACCTGTGAGCATTGCCACTGGCCGGAAAAATTCTACTCCGGACGCCAGAAGGTCTTCTACCACTATGCCCCCAATGAAACCAACACGGCGCGCGAGATCAACATGCTGATCAACATCGGCGGATCCCCCAAAAGCCCCCACGCCAAAGGGATTCACTGGCATATCGGCACCGAGGTAAACTATATCGCCAGGGATAGGCAACGTTTCGATATTCCCTATATTTCAGTCAAGGGGAAAGACGGCACGATCACCGAATTCATGGACACCGAAAAACCTCTGACCAGGGAGGAGATCGCCAAGGGAGATAAACGCCGGATGGATTGCATCGACTGCCACAACAGGCCGACCCATATCTACCGTTCGCCGAGCCAGGAGATGGACGAGAATTTTGTCTCCGGCCACATCGACCAGTCGCTCCCTTTTATCAAGAAAGTCGCCGTAGAGCTCCTGAGCCGGCCGTACAAGACCTCAAAAGAAGCAAAAGCCACTATCGCCAAGGCTATTCCGGAATATTACGAGAAGAACTATCCCGCCGTAGCCAAGGGGAAAGCGGCTGCGATCAGCAAAGCGACCGTGGAGATCCAGGAAATCTACGGCCGGAACTTCTTCCCCGCCATGAAGGTATCGTGGAGCACCTACCCGAACAACATCGGCCACTTCTATTCGCCGGGATGCTTCCGCTGCCACGACGGCAAGCACAAGTCGGCCGAAGGGCGGATCATCTCCAAGAACTGTGACCTTTGCCATACCGTCCTTGGGCAGAAACAGGAGAATATCCCGGCCGGTACCGAGGTCAAAGAGTTCGTCCACCCGGTGGATATCGGCAACGAGTTGTACAAGACCAACTGCAGCGACTGCCACATGGCGGAGGGCTGCGACGTGACAGGTGGAGGGTGCAAGTAGGCAATCCGGCGCATTCCCTCCCCTACAGACACTGAACGCACGAAAGCCCCCGGTCTGAACTCCGGGGGCTTTCTTCTTGCTATCTATCAACCTGAAAAAGCATTCGGGACGCAGAAAAATCGGAAAAACCAGGACAACTGCGGATCCCGGCCTCAACCTTTGGGTGAAACAGGAGTACGGGGTTCATCCGCCCTTATCAAGAAGTTATCCTGAAAACGGCAGTTGAATACTGCAGGAAGGAGTACATGAAGGGTATTTCGTCGTAATTCTTGGTGAAATGAAGCGTCCGCAGCCGATCCTGTCCGAACCCGCAGGGTAAGTTGATCGGATGCAGCGCAATGAACCTAGAATTACAGAAATAGCCCTTTAGTACGAGTGCAGGCGGTGTTCAACTGCCGAATAGAGGGTTATCCGCTTTTTCCGCGTTAATTGCCGTTTTTGGGATGAACAATCCATTGGCGCTACAGCTCCTCCGTCACCTCCGGCCCATCATTCTCTACCGCCTCGTCCGGTTCGAAATTATCGTCCAGTACCCGTTCAAGAAACTTCCGGTTGTCATCGAGGAGCTTTCTGACTTCCTTTTCCAACTCCGCCAGGTCATCCCTTTCCAGCGCCATGCCTCATATCCTCTTTTTAGTCAGCGCGGCACGATAAAGCCGCTCATAGTCGCCGGCCGGCTGCTGCCAGGAATAATCCCGGTTCATGCCGCGCCGGACGAGTTTTTTCCAGGCGTCCCGCACCCGGTAAGCCTGCAACGCCCGTTGCACTGCTTCCCACAAGGCGTCAGCCGTGAAGTCGTCAAAGGTGAAGCCGTTGGGCTCCCGCGCCCCGTCCCTTCCATCGAACACCGTATCCGCCAGGCCGCCTGTTTTCCTCACCACCGGAACCGCTCCATAGCGGAGCGCTATAAGTTGGCCGAGACCACACGGTTCGTAATGAGACGGCATAAGGAAGATATCGCTTCCGGCATAGATCTGTCGGGCGCATACGGAATCGTAACCGATGTTGAGCGAGATATTGCCGAAACCATGTGCCGTGAAATCTTCAAGCAGCCGATGATAGGTTTCGTCACCGGTACCGAGCAGCACAAACTGTACGTTCTCCCCCACCAGGCGGGGAAGGACATCTGCCAGCAGATCGATCCCCTTCTGGGATGCAAGCCTCGTTACCATGCCGATAAGGGGGATGTCCGGCGCCACGTCCAGCCCGAGCCGCTTCTGTAACCCCTTCTTGTTGACTGTCTTCCCCGCAAGTGTCGACGACGTGTATGTCTTAAGTATCTGCCGGTCGGTGGCCGGATCCCACTCATCGGTATCCAGTCCGTTGAGAACTCCGTACAGGTCGTCACGGCGCTCTGCCAGCACCCCCTCAAGACCGCATCCCTGGTCAGCAGACAGAATCTCTTTGCAGTAGGTGGGAGAGACCGTTGTTACCAGATCGGCAGCCAGGATCCCCCCTTTCATGAGGTTTACCTGGTTATAGAATTCAAGCCGGTCGATGGTGAAGTATGACCAGTCGAGCCCCATTTCCGCAAGGGAGGTCTTGGGGAACAACCCTTGGTAGGCAAGGTTGTGGATGGTAAACAGGGTCGCAGTGTTCATGAAAAACGGGTCCTGCCGGTACTCGTCGGACCTGAGCAGGACGGGAACCAGCGCGGTCTGCCAGTCATGACAGTGGAGCAGGTCGGGACGGAAATCCATCCGTTTCAGCAGGTTGAGCACTCCCCGACAGAAAAAGGCAAATCGCTGGTGATTGTCCGGATAGTCCCCTTCAGGAGCCCCATACAGGTAGTCCCGCTGGAAGAATTGTCTGTTTTCCAGCAGATAGACCGGCATGTCGGCATAGGTAGTCTGCCGTAAAAATCCCTTGTGAAGAGTTTCTCCCTGGTGGACTTCCACGCTCTTGCGCCCTTTGTGGATCGGGAATGTCCCTTCGCCAACGGTCTTGTACATGGGGAGGATGATGCGGACATCGTGCCCCAGGCGCTTGAGCGCAACGGGGAGCGAGCCGGTGACATCCGCCAGTCCGCCGGTCTTGGCAAAGGGGGCAACTTCGGAAGCAATAAACAGGATCTTCATTGCAGAGCCTCACATAGGGGAAAAGGGGAGAGAATGATCCCGATGACACCTGCGTCGGAACGTCGCACCTCAGATCTCCGCATCCCTGAGGAACGTAGCAGCATCTTCCGGTGACGTCGGATTGATGAAAAAACCGGTTCCCCACTCGAACCCGGCAATCTGGGTAAGCCGCGGCACCAGTTCGATATGCCAGTGGTAGTCGTACTCGATGGAACCCCAGTATTCCGGTTTCCCCAGCCGATCCTGGGTGGGAGGAGCCGTATGGAGAATGAAGTTATACGGGGGGTCCTTGAGAACCTTCTTGAGGCGGAAAAGCATCTCTTTCATGGCCACCGCCAGCTCCGCCAGGTCCCCGTCCCCCAGTAGGGCAAAGTCATGGGAGTGGCGCTTCGGGTAGAGTCTGAGCTCGAAGGGAAAACAGGAGGCATAGGGGGTCATGATGACGTAATTGGCAAACTCCCGCACGATCCGGTCGCCGCAGGATATTTCGAAGTCAATGAGGTCACAGAATATGCAGCGTTCCTTGGTGGCGTAAAACTCCCGGCAGATCCGGAGTTCAGTCGCTGCGACCGGTGGGGTGAGCGGCACGGCGATGAGCTGGCTGTGGGAATGTGAGAGGGTCGCCCCGGCGCGGGTACCGTGATTTTTGAACAGCACCATATAGCGGAGCCGCCTGTCCCGGCGCAGATCGAGAAAGCGGGCGCGATAGGCCTTGAGTACATCGGTAATCTCGGCAGGAGTCAGGTCCGCCAGACCACGGTCGTGATCCGGTGTCTCGATGATGATCTCATGGGCACCGATGCCATCCATGACGTCGTAAAGGCCGTAACCGCGACTCTTCAACTCACCCTCGACCCGCAGGGCCGGGTACTTGTTCGGCACAACCCGCACCTGCCAGTTCGCTGAGTTTGGTGGTCCGGAGGGACGAATGGCAAATATTTCCCGGGGGGTCTTGTCTTCGTTACCGTAGCAGAAGGGACAGTTAGTTTGGGCACCGTTTTCGGACTCCACGGAAAAGTCACGGGGACGGCGCCCCCGTTCCGTGGCAATAATTACCCAGTGAAGCTTGAGGGGGTCCCAGCGCAGTTCTGACATTCAGCCTCCTGTCTTATATCAACCAGTTTTCAAGTTCTATGTCGGGTCCGGCGTATTTCAGCACCATGGGGGCATCGGTCGGCCAGCGCCCCACCTCTTCCTGGCCTCGTACCAGTGTAAGATACGCGAACAGCTTCCCTCCCGGCACCAGGTTGATGACATCGATGGGGACCGCTACCTCGCAGACCCGGGCGATCTTCCACGGGCAGACAGTGCCGGTATCAAGCCATCCCTCTTCACCCTTGCACTGCAATCTCCCTTCACTCCCTGCTGGGTTCATCGTAATCCGCCACTCCCGTTCGGTAAGGAGGTGGATACCGAGGATATCGCCGGTATGGAGGGAACGGTCAAGGGATGAGACTCCATCGATCCTGAAATACAGCTTTTTGCGGTCGAAACCGTAGAAAAACGACTGCAGGAGATTTTCCGCCGCATGCATGGCCGACGCCTGCTTGGTCAGGTCGTAGAGCCCTGCTGCAAGCCACTCGAAATAGTCCATCACCAGCCCGTTGATGGTTGGCGTTATCAGTGCCACCGGCTCCCGCACAAAGCCCGCCGGGCTTTTCTGCTTGATCGGCTGGTATAGTTCCTGCGGGATTTCACGGCCGATCAGAGTGTAGATGTGCATAAGGTACTTGCGAAACAGGGCGTCAAAACGGTCGCTGTGGGGAGAGAAATGGTCGTCGCCATACCACCAGAACCAGTCGCTCCCTTCTGCCGCATAAAGAGCTCTGCAGAGCTGCCGGAGCCGGTCATCGACCTTCGCGGCCGGGTCGAGGGCACTTCCCCCCTCAGACAGCAGGCCGGAGACCTCGCTATTCCACTCTACAGCCGCAGCCCTGGCCCGTGCCAGGTAATCCCATCCCAGGTTCTCTTCCGGATGACCGACCCAGATACCATAGTTGGCATTGATCCATGAGCCGGGGTGGATGTGCGGGAGCACGTGGAGGGGAGCCGACCGGTCAAGCGCCTCGGTGAACGTTGCCATCCGCAACCCCTTTTCACCGGCTATTGCCCCATAAAGGCTGGAAAGAAACGGGTAGCCGTTTTCCGGGTAGTACTCCCATGCATTCTCACCGTCAAGGATGACCGGCACGACCCGGGCGTGGGGAGTCCTCCGGTGCAACTCAAGCAACCTGCCAACGAAATCCCCCACTGCCCGCTTTTCATCCCACTGGGAGTAGGTGAACCCGATCAGATCCGAGAGGGCGTGGTCCCGGAAGAACAGGCCCAGCCGCCGGTCCCCCGACTGGAAGGCGTAGGGCTTATAGAGATTCTCCCTGCCCGGTCCAAGCCCGCCGGGAAGGGTATGAACAAGCACTCCTTCATCGGTTGCGGCCCACTTCAGACCGCTTTCGGCGATAATGGACAGGGCCTCATCGCTCACCGAACCCTCCGAAGGCCACATGCCGGTCGGATCGAATCCGAAGGTATCCCTGAAGTAGGCAATCCCTCCATTCACCTGGGCGCGGGCATCTTCGGGGTGGCGAAAGCGCGTTGCGGGAAGGGTCGCCTTCGGCATGGCCGTCTGTGCGCTTTTCATGTCGCAGACAAGCGGCAGAATCGGGTGAAAATAGGGGGAAACGGCCAGCTCGGCTTTTCCTTCATCATGCAGACGCCGGTAGAGAGGGATTATTTCGTTGAGAATCTCCCGATGGGTCGCAAAGAGAAGCGCCTTGTCCGCCGGCGTAAAATGTCGTCCCTTGTCAATGAGCTTCTGCAGGTTGGGGTAGCGGCGCCGCGCAGCCTCGCCGGTCCAGGCAAGGAAGAACCAGACCTGCAGATCGATGAGTTCCTGCTCCCGGAAATGGCGCAGCCGGTCGGAGAGCTTCGTTGCAGCACCGTCCCCCGCCAGGAAGAGGAGTTCCAGATAGCGCGGGTAGGGCTCGATCATCCGCTGGCGATTGGCCGAAAAGAAGTTTTCCAGGAGAAAGAGCCGATCCTCTTCGGTCATGTCGGCCGGCGCCATCTTCCCCCGTATCAGAAAGGGATCGACGGCAGTTCCCCCCGCATAGTCGCGTATCTGCTCAAGAAGCGACGGCACCAGATTGAACACCACCTTCGCCCCGGGCGTCTCCTCCACAATGGCGGCCATGTCGTAGTAGTCCTTGACCCCGTGAAGATAGGTCCAGGGAAGAAGATACTCTCCACGTACCGGCTCCTTGTAGTAAGGCTGGTGCATATGCCAGAGAAAGACTATGGAAAGCGGCTCGGTCATGGCAATCCCTTAAGGTTCAATGTTCAAGGTTCAAGGTCAGCACGGGGACAGGACATAAGGTTGAACGTTGACCCGGAACATTGAACTGCCGTTAAAGTTCTTTTTTCCACGTTTCGACCTTTTTCCGGTAGTCATCAAGAAGCTTCTGGGCCATCTTCTGTTCCTTGGCCTCGGCAACCACGTGCACCACCGGCAGATGCTGGTCCGGCAGAATCAGCGCCCAGTCCTGCCCGAAATGCACCTTGATGCCATCGATGAAGGAGGCCTCCTTGTCCAGGCTGTCCTCACTCATCTTGCGCATGATCCCCCCCTTCATCTCGAAGGCGCAGGGGACGGCGGTCTGGAGGAAGACCCGCCGGGGGGCATCGATCAGGACCTGGGAAAGGGGCTTGCCGAACGCCGCCAGGAGCTCGATCGCCTTGCCGATGGCGAACATGCCGTCGAAAGCGGCCTGAAATCTGGGAAAAGCGAAGCGGCCATCCATCGACCCTGCCATAACCGCTTCCGGAGAAAGGGTCGCCTCTATCATGGCCCGCTCGCTGCTCTTGGTTCTGACCACAGCACAGCCACGCTCCTGGGCCATGATCTCAACGGTCGAGGGGGCATGGACCGGCACCGCAAAAGTCCCCTTCTGCCCCGCCTTGAGCATCAGGGCAACGAACAGCTCCAACAGCCCGGACCCTTCGTAGATCGCCCCCTGTTCGTCTACCATGGTGATCATCTCCGCGCAGGGACTGAGCCAGATGCCTGCGTTTGCCTCCAGGGTGGCAACGATCTTGGCCAGCTGCTGCAGCCCTATGGGACGTTCTTCGGTAGTCTTGGAGCCCCGTTCCTCGTCAACATAGGCATTGAGGCTGATGACCTCGATCCCCAGGTCGTTGAGGATGGGGGGAAATACCTGGCCGGCCGGCGAATGGTTGAAGTCGATGACCACCTTGAACTTCCCCTTGCGGATGACTGCCTGATCGAGCCCCCGGGCTATCCCTTCCCGGTAGAAATCGACGACCTGGGGGAGTTCGGTGATGCGCCCCGGCTCCGTATGGTGGGCGCGGCGGAAGTTTTCCTTGAAGAAGACCCGCTCGGTGTTCTTCCCCATTGAGCTGGAAAAATCGAGACCATCGCTGTCGAGGAAGATAATCTCGGTTGAGGCCGGATCGTCGGCGGCCTGCCGGAAGTAGATCCCTCCCTGTTCGCCGAAGGTCTTCAGCTTGTAGCGGACGATGGGCAACGGTGTCATCAGCAGGTCCCGCACATTGACACCGGCGGAGAGGATGCCACCGATGAAACTCCGCTTCAGCATCCGTGATGCGAGGTAGGCATCACGCGCCGCCAGCACGAACCCCCCCTTGGGGAAGGAGGTCCCGTAGGCACATCCCAGCTTGGCGACGAATTCCGGGGTCAGCTCCACGTTGGTGAGCCCCTTGATCATCGCCCCCTCGAAGAGAGACTTCTTCCATTTCTCTCCCCAGATGAGGTTGGCGGTCACAATGGCTCCCGCCTCGATCACCTTGCGTGGCCAGACCTTGACGTCCTGCTTTATGTACGCTTCCTCGCCGATTGAGGTCTCTTCGGCGATGATGACCCCCTCGTCAATGATCACCCCCTGGCCGATCCGGACGTTATTGCAGATGACACAGTCATTCAGCCGGCTCCCCTTCTTGACATATACGTTGTCCCAGATCACGCAGCGGTTCAGCTTGGCCCCCGGTTCGATGGTGCAGTTACGGCCGATCACCGAGTCCTTGATATGAGCCTCGCCGAGGATCTGGGAGTTGTCGCCGATGACCACCGTTCCCTGGAGATGGGACGGATCGGCCAGACGGACATCCGCCCCCAGCCGCAGGTCGCGGCCGACGAAATCCTCCTTCGGCTCGTCGATCCTGACGTTGATCCGCCCCTTGAAGATGTCGTGGTGCGCCTCGCGATAGGAGTCGGTATTGCCGATGTCCCGCCAGTAACCCTTGGCGGTGAAGCCGAACAGGGGCTCGCTGTTTTCCAGCAGCTTCGGAAAGAGGTCCTGGGAGAAGTCGAAGTTCTCCCCGGCGGGGATATACTTGAAAATCTCCGGCTCCAGCACATAGATGCCGGTGTTGATGGTGTCGGAAATCACCTCTCCCCACCCCGGCTTTTCGAGAAACTGGGTAATCCGGTGCTCCTTGTTGGTGACGACGACGCCGAACTGCAGGGGATCTTTCACGGATGTGAGGGTGATGGTTGCCAGCGCCTTGTTGTGTTCATGGAAATCCATCACCTTCTGCAGGTTGAAGTCGGTCAGCAGGTCGCCGCTGATGATGAGGAAACGCTCATCCAGGTACTTCTCGGCGCATTTCACCGCCCCGGCCGTCCCCATGTCCTCCAGGGGGGTAACATAGGTTATCTTGACGCCGAAATCGGTACCGTCCCGGAAGAAATTTTTGATGATGTGGGGCTGGTGGTAGAGAAGCATCACCAGGTCCGTGATCTCGTACTTCTTCAGCAGTTCCACGATATGGAGCATCATGGGGCGGTTGAGCAGGGGAACCATGGGCTTTGGCAGGCTGTTGGTCAGGGGTTGGATGCGGGTGCCGAAGCCCCCCGCCATGATGACGGCTTTCATAGCATGTACTCCTTTGTCATGTAAATAGCAGGTAAAGGCAAAGGTAGAGGTAAAGAAATGGCAAGTCTGTTACTTTACCTCTACCTGTGAGCGAAGCGAACGCATACCTCTACCTGTTTTTCTTAGCCAGCACCTTCCTGATTTCATCCTTCAGTTCCTGCAAGTCGCTCGATTTGACCACATAACCGTCGGCGAGCCAGGCAGAGAAATCGTCCTTGTAACACGAGAAGGCGGTACAGAGTATGACCGGCATGTCATGCCGTTCCTTGACGATCTTTTGCAGCAGATCGAGACCGCTCTCATTCTTCAACTTGATGTCAAGGACCACCAGGTCGAACTCTCCCGCTTCAAGCTGTGTCACCGCTTCTGCGGCGCTGCCGGCGGTCACCACATCGTACCCTGCATCGGCAAGTTCCTGGGAATAGAGCAGCCGGATGCTGCTTTCGTCGTCCACTACGAGTAAACGTGCCATGTCACATACCCTCCTTGATCGGCAGCCTGATGATATACTGCGTCCCCCCCTCGGGAGAATTTTCGATGATAAACGGTGAACCGTGCTTTTCCAGGATCATTTTGCAGAGGGGGAGACCGATACCGACCCCCAACTCCTGGGTCACGATGAATGGCGTGGTAAGCGTCTTGACCATCTCCGGCGGGAGCGGTGTGCCGTTGTCAGATATAGCCACCACCACTACCCCGTCATCACGCCAGGTCCGGATGACGATCTTCCCCTCGCCGGTTATGGTTTCCAGGGCGCTCGTGAGGATGGTCTTGATACAGTACGAGATCTGCCGGTAGTCGATGGAAACCTTGGGGAGTTCCGACTCCGGCTCCAGGACACAGGATACCTTGTGCTGGGCGAAGAGACCGGACAGTTCATCCTGAACCCTGATTACAAGCTGGTTGATGTCCCAGGCATCCAGGGCGGGATGGAGCGATTCAGAATAGGTGAGGACTTCTTCGAGCACGTCCTCCAGTTGTTTTGCCTGGAGAACAATGGTTTCCAGGTAGTTCCGCTTGGTGTCATCCTGTTCAATATTCTTGAGAAGCGAGCGGGCGAAACCGCCGATAATCATGAGCGGATTGCGGATGGAATGGGCGATGCTGGAAGTAATCCGCCCGATCAGGGCCATCTTCTCCATCTTGACGATCAGCTCCTGCTGCTCCTTGAGTTTGCTATTGGCGGCGGTGAGCTTGTCGATCTCTACCTGCAGGCGTTCATACAGCGAGGCGCGTTCCAGGGCAAAGGCAACGGGGAAGGTGAAGGTCTCCATGGACTGCAGGTCCTGGTTCGTGATTGGCTTGCGGGTGATGCAGTTATCGGCAATGATGAGCCCTATGCGACGGTGCCGGGAGATGAGCGGCATGACGAGAAAACTATCCACACCCAGAAGTTGGGCCAGGGCCGGGTCGATGTCCGGGTTGGAAAAGGCATTCTCCACGAGAATCGGTTTCCGTTGCCGCAGCGCCCGGTTGAAGACATGCTGCTGCTCACTGAGCGGCACAGTCAGCCGTTCAAGGATGTCATTGAACTTCACCTTCTCCGACGACAGCTTGTCTTTCTGGAACAGGCGGGCCATATCCCGCAGGGTCAGGTTGGACTGGTTGACATCCTCCCAGATGTGCCACGCCTCCTCCATTGTCCGCGGACCGACCCCCAGATAACCGCGCAACGCCTGCTGCTCCTTGTCAGCCATCAGGAGAAAGGCCCGGTTCATGCCAAATCCCTTGCCGGCAGTAATGGCGGTCATCGCCACCGACAGCACTTCGTCCAGATCGACGGAGGTCTGCAACACCAGGCTCAATTCGTGGAGGAACTTGATCTCCCGCGTTTTGCTGTTGAGAAACCCTCCCAGAGACTGGAGTTGGGACTTAAGATCAAGGAGTTCATTGATGACGATGGAGAAAATCCCGGACAGGGGATGACCAGACTCCTGGAAGCGGAGCAGGTCGTCGGCAAACAGCGGACATTCAACACACTTCTCCACAATCCGTCGCCGGTGGGCGCTGAGCAGCTCTTCTTCACCCTCGCCAATGTTGGGACAATCCCCTGGGGCGAGCTCCTTTTTCGTCCAGCAGCACGCAAACTCCACGCAGGCCTCCAGCAGACACGATAGCGGACTTCCCTCCGGCACCGCCATCGGCCCGTGCGCAGGAGGACAATTTTTTTAATTAACCATTGCCGGCAGTGCCGGCAGATACAGGCGGGATGACGGTACAACACCGCCAGGGGGAATTAAGGCTAAGTATATCAGTCGCAGGCACTTTTTCAAGGCAATTCTCCGACGTCACCGTAACCTCAGCCGCCTTCGGCAGCCCGCTCTCTGACGTGCGGCAGCCGGGTAAAGGCTTCGGCAGGAAAAACAAATCACGCAATCTTTTAATTAAAGACTTGACGAGACAACGCTCCGCAAGATACCAGCCAGCGGAAACGATGCAGGGGGAGAGGTGGGGCAGAGAGAACAATCATCGACATATGTGTACTGCACTACCGTCGAAAGTGAGGCTACCCTTCTTTTTTCGGGTCGTCATCCTTCTTCGGATTGATCACGATCTCGTCCTTGCCGTCCGAGGCCCGCTTGAAATTCCTGATGCTCTTCCCAAGAGCGCCACCGATCTCCGGAAGACGTCCCGCACCAAAAACGACCAGGACGATAACAAGAATGACAATCAGTTCCGGCATGCCGATTCCAAACATACGACCTCCACGACGCTGAGAATTTGCAAAAGTATCGCACCGGCAGCGGGAAAAATCAAGCTCCGGTACAGCAGCACCCCGCAACGACCCCATCCACATGCTCCGGAGCGGGGCATTTTCTCCATGCAAAGGAGTACACGGCATGGTACTATCCATCCCATGGACACCTTCACACTGGTCAGTGACCATACCCCCTGCGGCGACCAGCCCCGTGCCATCGACGAGCTCGTTGCCGGCATTCTCCGCGAGGATCGGCACCAGGTACTGCTCGGCGTCACCGGGTCGGGGAAGACCTTCACCGTCGCCAACGTCATCGCCCGCACCAACCGGCCGGCCCTCGTTCTCGCCCCCAACAAGACCCTGGCCGCCCAGCTCTATGGTGAATTCAAGGAGCTCTTCCCCGACAACGCCGTGGAGTACTTCGTCTCCTACTACGACTACTACCAGCCCGAGGCGTACCTCCCCACCACCGACACCTTCATCGAGAAGGACTCCGCCATCAACGACGAGATCGACAAGCTCCGCCACTCCGCCACGCGCAGCCTTCTCACCCGCCGCGACGTCATCATCGTCGCATCGGTCTCCTGCATCTACGGCATCGGCTCCCCTGCGGCGTACCAGGAGATGCACATCTTCTTCCACCAGGGTGACGACGTGGGGCGGGACGACCTGCTCCGAAAGCTCGTGGAGATCCAGTACGAGCGGAACGACATCGACTTCCACCGTGGCACCTTCCGGGTCCGGGGTGACAGTGTGGAGATCTTCCCGGCCCACGACGACGAGCGGGCCCTCCGGATCGAGTTCTTCGGCGACACCGTGGAGACGATCAGCGAGATCGACCCGTTGCGGGGACAGGTGATTCAACGCCTCCAAAAATGCGCCATCTACCCGGCTTCCCACTATGTTGCAACAAAGGAGACCCTGGAACGGGCCATCGGGCAGATCCGCATCGAACTGGAAGAGCGAATCCGCTGGTTCAAGTCGCAAAACATGCTGATTGAGGCACAGCGCATCGAGCAACGGACCTTTTTTGACATAGAGATGATGGAAGAGATGGGGTTCTGCCAAGGGATCGAAAACTACTCCCGTCACTTCGACGGCCGTAATGAGGGTGATCCCCCCTACACCCTCATCGACTATTTCCCCCGGGACTTCCTCCTTTTCATCGACGAGTCCCATATCACCGTCCCCCAGGTGGGGGGGATGTACCGGGGGGACCGCTCCCGCAAGGAAACCCTCGTCAACTACGGCTTCCGTCTCCCGTCAGCCCTGGACAACCGCCCCCTCAACTTCCAGGAGTTCACCGCCAAACTCAACCAGACGGTCTACGTCTCCGCCACCCCTGCCGACTTCGAATTCAAACAGGCAGAGGGGATCATTGTGGAGCAGGTTATCCGCCCCACCGGATTGGTGGATCCGGAGATAGAGATTCGCCCCGCCTCCGGACAGGTGGACGACCTCCTCCACGTGGTGCGGGAGACAGTGGCCAGAGGAGAGCGGGTACTGGTCACCACCCTCACGAAACGGATGGCGGAAGAACTCACCGACTACTACCGGGAACTGGGCGTCAAGGTGAAGTACCTCCATTCCGACATCGACACCATCCAGCGGATGCAGATCATCCGCGACCTGCGGCTCGGGGAGTTCGATGTGCTCGTCGGTATTAACCTCCTCCGGGAGGGACTCGATATTCCTGAAGTATCGCTCGTGGCGATCCTCGATGCGGACAAGGAAGGATTTCTCCGTTCCGCCCGCTCCCTCATCCAGACCTGCGGCCGGGCCGCCCGCAACGTCGCCGGCCGGGTCATCATGTATGCCGACACCACCACCGACTCCATGAAGAAATGTATCGGCGAGACCACCCGGCGCCGTGAAATGCAACTGGCATACAACCTGGAGCACGACATCACCCCCCAGAGCATCAGGAAAGGGTTCAGTTCCATCCTGGAATCACTGGAAGAACAGGACTACTACACCATTCCCATCGCGGCCGAACCCCAGACAGAGTACGTGCCACTGCAGGACATCCCGAAACTGGTGAAGAAACTGCGCAAGGAGATGCTGGCTGCCGCGAAGGAGTTGAACTTCGAAACGGCGGCGGAACTGAGGGACCGGATCAAGAAACTGGAGAGTCAGGAACTGGCATTGCGTTAGTGCTAGTCCACCTGAATGGAGAGCGGGGGCTCTCCCGGAGGAAAGAGTCCCGCAAGAAAATGCCATTCACAGTTCAAGGGAAACCCCTGGCATAAAGGTTTGGTTCATTTGGAAGATGGACGGTGACGCTTGACTCTTTCCGGAGGGAGAGTCCCCGCTCTTCCTTACGATCGATGTCCCCTGAAAGAGCTTCAATTCTAATACGCAACCCGATTTTTTGCATGGAAAACTGTGCCCGTTTCTGGTACTAACAATACGACCTGATCCGGAGCGGGAGGTACCCATGGACAAGAAACGCCAGCAGGCAGCCGTAACCATCGGCAGCCACCCCGAGGTGGCGGAAAAGCTCGACCAGCTCCTCACCCGTCCCGCCGACCGGGCCTACCTGGTCTGCACGTTTCTGGAGTGCGTCCAGAACGATCAAGGGGTCTGCACAATCTACACCGTCACCAACCCGCCGCCCGGGTCACGGACCGGCCCGTGCGAAAAGTACCGCCAGTAAAGGAGGTCGACATGGCTGTCGTTGAAGTGAGCATAACCCCCCTCGGAACTGCCGACACCGGGGTCTCCCGCTACGTCGCAGGGTGCCTCAGGATCGCCCGTGCGTCCGGAATCAGCCATCAGCTCACCCCCATGGGAACCGTACTCGAAGGGGACCTGGACGAGATTCTCCGGGTCATCCGGCAGATGCAGGAGTCGGTCTTTGCCGCCGGCGCGGTACGGGTCTCCACCCTCATCAAGATCGACGACCGGCGCGACAAGCTGGCCCATACCATGGCCGGGAAGGTCCGGTCCGTGGAGGATAAACTGTAGGGGGCGGCACGGCCTCCCCTGCAGAACTACCATGACCCGACAGCAACCAACCACCTCCCCCCGTTATGCCCTTGCCCTGCTCCTGGCAGTAAACCTCCTCAACTACATCGACCGGCAGGTTCTCTATGCCGTCTTCCCCCTGATCAAGGCCGACCTGAACCTCTCCGACACCGCCCTCGGTCTCCTGGGGAGCGCCTTCATGGTCTGCTACATGGTGGCGGCACCGTTCATGGGATGGATGGGGGACCGGTGGAACCGGGTCAGACTCGCCGCCGGAGGGCTCGCCATCTGGAGCATCGCCACCGTCGGCGCCGGGGTGGCGATCGGCTACCGGACCCTGCTGGTCGCCCGCACCGCAGTCGGTATCGGGGAAGCGAGCTTCGGAACCGTTTCCCCGGGGTTGCTTGCCGACTACTTTCCCAAGGAGCGGCGCGGCAGGATACTCGCCTACTTCTACCTGGCGATACCGGTAGGAAGCGCCCTCGGCTATCTCCTCGGCGGCCTTATCGGCCAGCATCTGGGATGGAAAACCGCATTCCTCCTCGTGGGGGTGCCGGGGCTCATCCTCTCCCTGCCGGTCTGGTTTCTCAACGAGCCAGCCAGGGGCGCCACGACCGTTTCACCCGGCTCAACCACCCCCGTTGAGCGAAACTACCCGGCCCTCTTCACCAACCGATCCTTCGTCACCAACACCCTGGCCATGGCCGCCATGACCTTCGCCCTCGGCGGTCTCGCCCAGTGGCTCCCCACCTTTCTCTGCCGCATGCACAACCTGGACGTGGCAAAGGCGAACACGCTCTTCGGCGGCATCACCGTCCTGGCCGGCATTACCGGCACCCTGACGGGGGGCTGGCTCGGCGACCGCTGCCAGTCGAAGACTCCCAAGGGATACCTGCTCGTGTCGGGGTGGGGATTCCTGCTCGGCACCCCCGTAGCCGCCTACGCCATCCTCACCCCTTCCCTGACAAGCTGCCTGGCCGCCACGTTCTGCGCCGAATTTTTCCTCTTTCTCAACACCGGCCCCCTCAATACGGTGATTGTCAACGTCACCCCCCACGCAATCCGCGCCATGGCCTTTGCCGTCAACATTTTCTTCATCCACGCCCTGGGAGACGCCGTGTCTCCGACCCTGCTGGGTTGGCTGTCCGACCGTTGGGGACTGCGTAACGCCCTGCTGGTAACGCCGATTACGATCGCACTGGCTTCGGGCTTCTGCTTTCTCTGCACCCGCTTCATTACCACCGACATGGGCCGGGTAGAGCACGACACCTGACTCATACCCCCCACGTCGCCTCGTTCCTTTTGGCCCAAATTCGTTCACTACAATATCAATCAACCGAAGAGGAGCAACCCATGAAAAAAGATATCGCCGCCAAGGGAGCAATCCTGCAACGGGATCGCGAAACCTACACCATTGCCCCCCACATCCCGGGAGGAATCACCACCACGGACGCCCTGCGCAAGATCTGCGACGTGGCCGACAAATACGGCGTTAAGGAACTGAAGCTCACCTCGGCCCAGCGCATCGCCCTGTTCGGCATTAAGGAAGAGGATCTGGATGCCATCTGGGCCGACCTGGACCAGCAACCGGGTGCAGCCATCGGCCTCTGTGTCCGGAGCGTGAGGATCTGCCCCGGCACCACCTGGTGCAAGCGGGGTGTCCAGGATTCCGTTTCCCTGGGTCTGAAGATCGACGCCATCTACCACGCCATGCAGCTCCCGAACAAGATGAAGATGGGGGTTTCCGGCTGCATGGTCTCCTGCGCCGAAACGGCGGTCAAGGATATCGGCGTGATGGGAACGCCCAAGGGCTGGCGCATCCTGGTGGGGGGGAATGCCGGAGCCCGTCCCCGCCTGGGGGAGATGCTCGTGGACAACGTACCGGGCGAGGAAGAGGTGCTGGCAATCATCGCCCGCATCGTCGATCTCTACAAGAAGTGGCCCCAGGAGCAGCGTCTGGGGAGTATCGTCGAGAAGATCGGCATCGAACAGTTCCGGCAGGAGGTACTGGGAACGGCGGAGTAGCAGGAAACCGGTGCGGGAAACATTCTGTCTGTATGCGGCAGTTGCAAGGTATCCGCGTTCGCTCCGTTTCTCCGTACTCTGTGGCTCTAAGGCTCATTGCGCTACGGCCGGAATTAAAAATCCGGCCGTTGTACGCTCCATTTCGCCAAGAACCACAACGCTTCGGAGAAAGTCGCTCTCTACAGACACCTTGCAACGGCCATAGGTTCTGCAACTGACAGAACTATTGAAGACCGCCACTTCGGGGAAAGTGCTTTGCAGCTGAAAACATTACCGCTATACTTTGCCCATGCTTGACAGCACCAGAATCGACAATCTGCCATCCGCCCCCGGTGTCTACCTGATGAAGGGGAAAGACGGCCAGGTGCTCTACGTCGGCAAGGCCCGTGAGCTGAAAAAACGGGTCCGCTCCTACTTCACCGCCGCCCGCGATGCCCGGTACCATATCCGTTTTCTCATGGAGCGGGTAGCGGACATCCAGGTGATCGTCACCGACACCGAAAAAGAAGCGCTCATCCTGGAAAACACCCTGATCAAGCAGTACCGCCCCCGCTATAACTTCAACCTGCGGGACGACAAGACCTACTTCTCCCTCCGCCTCGATCCAGCCGAGGAATTCCCCCGCCTTGGCATCGTGCGCAAAGTCCCCCGGGACGGTGCCCGCTACTTCGGCCCCTACTCATCGGCCGCTGCTGCCCGGGAGGTCCTGAAACAGCTCTACAAGATATTTCCCCTCCGCCATTACCCGCTGGAGACTTGCCGGCGCCGTCGGCGACCCTGCCTCTTTTATCAGATCAGGCAGTGTTCGGCACCCTGCCACGGGCTCATCTCCCACGAAGACTATGCAGCGCTCGTGGACGGAGCGGTGCTCTTTCTGTCGGGGAGAAGCAGCGAACTGGTCAGGCTGTTACGGCAGCGGATGGCAACGGCGGCGGGGGATGAGAAATACGAGACTGCGGCCCGGTACCGGGATCTGCTTAATGCCATCCAGATCACGGTGGAAAAGCAGAAGATGGTAAGCAGCGGCGGTGACACGGACGTCGTCGGCTTTCACCGGGATGGGAACCGGATGGAGATCTCCCTCCTCTTCATCCGCGGTGGCAGCCTGATTGGCAACCGGAACTATTCACTTGTCTGGGAACTGGACGACGCCGAAGGGATCGCCTCATTTTTCAGCGAGTACTATGGCGGCGAAGTTGTCATCCCCGATGAACTGCTCGTTCCTCTCCCCCTGCCGGAAAGCGAGGCATTCGCGGAATTTCTGGGGGAAAAGCGCGGGAAACGGACAACCGTCACCCGCCCGCTTCGCGGCACCAAGCTGGAACTGGTGCGGCTCGCAGAGAAGAACGCCACCACCTCCGCACGGGAAAAAGAGCAGCGCGCCGCCGATTCCCGGGAAACTCTCGCCGCGTTGCAGGAGCATCTCCACCTCCCCCGCCTGCCGCAGCGCATCGAATGCTACGACATATCCAATCTCCAGGGGGGAGAAGCGGTGGGAAGCGGGGTCGCTTTCTCCGACGGCAAGCCGGACAAGGCCAACTACCGGCGCTACCGCATCAGGAGCGTCACCGGCGCCAATGACTTCGCCATGCTTCATGAAGTCCTGTCCCGCCGCTTCCGTCGCGCAAAGGAAGGCGCAGGACTTCCCGACCTGATCATCATCGACGGCGGGCCCGGCCAGCTCAACGTACTGACCGCCGTACTCCGTGACCTGGGGATTGAAGACGTGGCGGCGGCATCACTGGCCAAAAGCCGGGTCACCCGGGAGATGGGGGCCACCGAGATCAGCAGGAGCGATGAACGGATATTCCTCCCTGGCAGGAAGAACCCCGTCGTGCTCCGCCAGAACTCCCCCCCCCTCCTGCTCCTGGCCCGCATCCGGGACGAGGCACACCGTTTCGCCATAACCTACCACAAGACCCTTCGGAGCAGGACATCACTGACTTCGGGTCTCGACAGGATTCCGGGAGTCGGCCCTGCCCGCAAAAAGGCGCTTCTCAAGCATTTCGGCAGCCTGCGACGGGTCACGGAAGCAACGATCGAAGAACTTGCCGCCGTTTCGGGGGTAACCGGCGAACTGGCAAAGACCATCCACGCAGCACTTGCGGAAAGCAAAAAAGGCGGCGCCTGACACGGCGCCGCCTTTCCATTTCTACCATTTCGGTATCTCCCCGATCTATTCAGCCAGCAATTTTACGATCAGGGTCTCCATCTTCCGGGCAATATCATCGTTGAACCCCTGAAACCGTTCCGCCACGACCCCCTTCTTGCTGATGATGAAGATGGTCGGTACAGAACGGAGTCCATACTCGGTCTGCAGGTCCTCGTCGGTCAGGGCAACCGGATAGTTGAGCCGTTTGCTGGCAATGAACTCCTTGACGACTTTGTCCCCCCCCTCATCCACACTCATGCCGAGAACCTGGAGTCCCTGCTTGCCGAACCTGCGGGAGAGATCCTTGAGATGGGGGATGGAGTCACGGCAGGGCATGCACCAGGTGGCAAAGAAATCCATGACCAGGACGTACCCCCGGTAGTTGGCAAGGGTCACCGGCTGGCCGGATGTCGTCGTCACCTTGATGGGAGGGGCCGGATCACCCTTCTGCAGTATGGCCTGGGCTCCAACAGGCGAAAGGAGCACCGCCGCAACTACCAGCGAGAAACAGGGGCTGAAAAGCTTGGTTAATTTCACGCAGACGGCCTTTCCCCTAGAGGGCTTTCTTGATGAGCGCTTCCAGCTGGGCCTTGGGGACCGCCCCCACCACCTGGTCAACCACCTTGCCATCCTTGAACAGGATTACGGTCGGAATGCCGCGAACCCCATACTTGCCGGGAGTTGACGGATTGTCATCCACGTTCACCTTGCCGACCTTCACCTTCCCGTCGTATTCTTCGGCAATGGCATCGATCAGGGGTGCAATCGCCTTGCAGGGCGCACACCAGGTTGCCCAGAAATCGACCAGGACCGGCACTCCGGCCTGGAGCACTTCAGTGTCGAAATTATTGTCTCCGAACGCAAAAACCTTTTCGCTGGCCATACGCTGTTTCTCCTTTAATCTCATAATATGGATTGTTCCAATATTAACCATACGGGGGAAAAATGCAAGGGGTAATTCCCCTCCACCGGCCTAGACGGAAGCGCTGCAAAACCCGCCTCCACCGTGATAATTGATTGACACCACTGCACCCAGGGATGCTATAAATGGGCCATGTACCGGTCTGTGAACCAAGTGTGTCACATTACCTTCAAGGAGGCAGTTAATGCGGTACTACCCGGTCAACCTCGTCCTCACCGGCAGACATGCCGTCATCATCGGCGGAGGCGCAGTAGCCGCCCGCAAATGCGAGAGGCTCCTGGCTGCAGGCGCTCAAGTGACAGTCATCGCACCGGACCTCGATCCCGTACTTGCAGAACTTTGCCGGGAAGGGCGGATCGATCACATATCACGCACCTATTGTAGCGGCGACCTGGATGGCGCATTCCTGGCATTTGCCGCCACCGGCGATGCCGCCGTAAACCGGGCAGTCGCGGATGAGGCACAGACCCGCGGGATCATGGCCGACATCGTGGATGCACCGGAAATCTCCGCATTCACCACCCCGGCCACCGTCTGCCGGGGGGACCTCACCATCACCATCTCCACCAGTGGCAAAAGCCCGGCCCTGGCTGCCCGGCTCCGGGCCGAACTGGCGGAACAGTTCGGCCCGGAATACGGCACCGCCCTGGAGCTCCTCGGAGCAATCCGTGAAAAGCTGTTGACGGAAAAGGGTAACACCGCATACAATAAAGAGCTTTTCAATGCCTTGCTCGACCACGATCTGCCACAGGCGATTAAAAACCGGTCCCCCTCCGTGCTGGATCAAATTCTGGCGGATATCTTCGGGCCCGGCTTCACCCTGGCCGAGCTCGGGATACGGGAACGGGAGACCTCATGAACGCCCTGCTCTTCAAGCTGACAATGGGAGCCTATTTTCTGGCCACCCTGCTCTACCTCGTCTACCTCATCAAGCCACGCCCGACCCTTGGCCGCATCTCCCACTGGGTCATCTCCGGCGGTTTCCTCATTCACTGCATGTTCACCCTCGACCGGTACCTGGAGGCGGGACACACCCCCATCACCAACCTCCACGAGTCCCTCTCCTTCTTCAGCCTGGCCATCGTCGGCATGTTCATCGCCTTTGAACGGAAATACAAGGTATCCATCCTCGGTTCCTTTGTCACCCCGCTGGCGCTGGTCATCCTCGGCATCTCGACCCTCTTCCAGAGCGCCATCGCCCCCCTCAACCCGGCGCTGAAGAGCAAATGGCTGCTGGTCCACACTTCCATGGCCTTTTTTGGCTACGCCGCTTTCGCCGTGGCATTCGGTGCCGCCATCATGTACCTGATTCAGGAACGTTTTCTGAAAAACAAGCGACTCGGCTCCCTGTACCAGAAGCTCCCCTCCCTGGACACCCTGGACGAAATCAACTACCGCTGCCTCACCTTCGGCTTTCCCCTCCTCACCTTCGCCATCATCTCCGGGGCCATCTGGGCCGAGACAGCATGGGGAACGTACTGGAGCTGGGATCCCAAGGAAACCTGGTCCCTCATAACCTGGTTCATCTACGCCGCCCTGCTCCACGGCAGGCTCACCACCGGCTGGCGCGGCCGGCGGGCTGCCATCCTGGCAATAATCGGATTTTTCGTCATGCTGTTCACCTTCCTCGGGGTTAACCTGCTCCTCCCCGGGCTGCACAGCTATAAGTAGAGGCAATCACGTTATGAACATCGTCGTCGTGGGGCTTTCCCACAAAACCGCCACCGTGGAAATCCGGGAAAAAGTGGCATTCGCCCCGGCCCACATGGAGAAGCCGCTCCGGGAACTGGTGGCACTGGAAGACATCCACGAAGGGATAATCGTCTCAACCTGCAACCGGGTGGAGATCTACGTCACCACCCGGGATATTGCGGGCGGCATAGCCCGCATCAAGCGCTTCCTGGCCGATTACCACCACATTCCCCTGGAAACACTGGAGACCCATCTCTACAGTTACCATGGCGAAGCCGCCATTCGCCACGTCTTCCGGGTCGCCGCCAGCCTCGACTCCATGGTGGTAGGGGAACCCCAGATTCTCGGCCAGATCAAGACCGCCTATGGCTACGCCGCCGAGTACAAGAGTTCCGGCATCATCCTCAACCGCTTTCTCCACAAGGCATTCTCCGTAGCGAAGCGGGTCCGCACCGAGACGAAAATTGCATCCTCAGCCGTCTCGGTCTCCTTCGCCGCCGTAGAACTGGCCAAAAAGATATTTGGCGACCTGTCGGACAAGACCGTCATGCTCATCGGCGCCGGCGAGATGTGTGAACTTGCAGCCAAGCACTTCCTCAACAACGGCGTCCGTGGCGTCATGGTCACCAACAGGACCTACGAAAAGGCCGTGAAGCTGGCCGAAGAGTTCGACGGCAAGGCGGTCAACTTCGAAGAACTGTTCGACCATCTCCACAGGGCGGACATCATCCTCTCCTCCACTGGCGCTCCCCACCACATCATCGGCCCGAAGGACGTGGAAGAGGTGATCCGCCGCCGCCGGCAGAAACCGATGTTCTTCATCGATATCGCGGTACCGCGGGACATCGATTCCCGGGTCAACAAGGTCCCCAACGTCTACCTCTACGACATGGACGACCTCCAGGGGGTGGTGGCCACCAACCTGGAGCAGCGCAACAGGGAAGCCCAGAAGGCCGAGACCATCATCGACCAGGAGATCGGCCAGTTCTTTAAATGGCTCTCTACTCTTGACGCCACCCCGACCATCGTTGCGCTCCGGGGCAAGTTCGAGGAGGTGCGACGGGCAGAACTTGAGAAGACCCTTGCCAACTGGAAGGAGCTTACTCCGGAAGAGCAAAAGAGACTGGAGGCATGCACCGCCGCCATCGTCAACAAACTCCTCCACCAGCCGACCAGCCTCCTCAAACGGGCTGGGCAGGGTGGACGCACCGACCTTTACGTGGACGCCCTCCGCAACCTGTTCGATCTGGAGATGGCGGCACAGCAACCAGAAACGGAAGAACTGGAAGAACTGGAAGAGTAAACTGGAATTAACGGGGATATTCAGGATAATCAGGATAGCCCCTTAGAACCCTATACTCTGTAAATACACATGAACGCAGGCCACACCTTGATTGCAAAAAGATTACAGCAGCACCCTTCAATACATCACTGTTAAACGGCACTGATCGTTATAAAAAATTTCATCCTGTATATCCTGAACATCCCTGTTAAATATGATTGAATCTTTGTTCAAAGGAGATAGTGCATGGCACCAAAGCAGTTACGCATAGGAACCCGCGCCAGTCAACTGGCGCTCTGGCAGGCAAACTGGGTGAAGTCGGAACTGGAGAAACGCTACCCCGGCATGACAGTGGAACTGGTGAAGATCAAGACCATAGGGGACAAGATCCTCGATGTTCCCCTGGCCCAGGTGGGTGGCAAGGGTCTGTTCGTCAAGGAGATCGAAGAGGCGATGCTGCGCGGCGACATCGACATCGCGGTGCACAGCATGAAGGACGTGCCGACCGAATTCCCCGAAGGGCTCGGCCTCCACTGCATCACCGAGCGGGAAGACCCGCGTGATGCCGTCATATCCCGCGGTGTCAAGTTTGCCGACCTGCCGAAGGGGGCGCGCATCGGCACCTCGGCGCTGCGGCGCCAGGCCCAGCTCCTCAAGGTCCGCCCGGACCTGGAGATGGTCATCATCCGGGGGAACGTGGAAACCCGCATCCGGAAACTGGAAGAGGACAAGCTCGACGCGGTCATCCTCGCCGCCGCGGGTCTCAAACGTCTCGGCTACACCGACACGGTGGCTGAATATCTGGACACCGAATTCTCCATCCCGGCCATCGGCCAGGGTGCCCTCGGCATCGAATGCCGGCTCGACGATGAGGAGATCAAATCGACCATCGCCTTCTTTAACCACCCGGACACAAGCCATGCAGTCCGGGCCGAACGGGCTCTCCTCTGGCGCTGCGAAGGTGGATGCCAGGTCCCCATCGCCGCCCACGGCGTCGTGAAGGGCGGCGAGGTTGTCCTTACCGGTTTTGTCGCCTCGGTAGACGGCAAGAAGTCGGTGCGGGGAACCATCAGCGGTCCGGCGGACCAGTGCGAAAAACTGGGGATTACCCTCGCCGAGCAGCTCCTGAAGGACGGCGCCCACGCCATCTTGGCCGAGGTGTATCAGCGGGAAGTGTCGCAGGAAAAAGAAATTCCTGTCTGATCTTACAAGCTCTCACCACAAGGACACGGGGTAACTGCGGAATTGCACAGAGGGAAGCGAAACCTGACCGAATTGCACGGATGACACGAATGACATCAAAGGCTTTTTGGGGATAAAACCTTAAATCGTTTATTTTTGCCTTTATCAGTTCCCATTCGTGACATTCGTGGTCAGATTGAGATTTTGCCTTTCCTCCGATTTTCTCCGCGCCCTCTGTGGTTAACAGCTTCGGTTTTATTACCCATGCCCAATGCTCAACTCAATAACGGTTTCGTCTACCTCATCGGCGCCGGTCCCGGCGATCCGGGGCTCATCACCGTCCGGGGGAGGGAGTGCATCGGCCGGGCCGAGGTGATCCTCTACGACTACCTGGCCAACGAAGAACTGCTTCGCCATGCCCGTCCAGATGCGGAGCTGATCTATGCCGGCAAGGTAGGTGGTGCGCACAACCGTGAGCAGTCACAGATTAACGATCTCCTTGTCCAGAAGTCCCTGGAAGGAAAGATTGTGGCCCGGCTCAAGGGGGGGGACCCCTTTGTCTTCGGTCGCGGAGGGGAAGAGTGCGAGGCGCTGGTCGCCCACCGGATCCCCTTCGAGATCGTTCCCGGCGTCACCGCCGGCATCGGCGCCGCCGCCTACGCCGGCATCCCCCTTACCCACCGCGACTTCACCACCTCCGTCGCCTTCGTCACCGGACACGAGGGACATGACAAGGACGTTTCCACCATCGACTGGGAGCGGCTCTCCCTCGGGAGTGGCACCATTGTCTTCTACATGGGGGTCAAGAACCTCCCCCAGATCACGGCAAGTCTCCTGTCCCACGGCCGCCCGCCGGAAACGCCGGTGGCGCTCATCCGCTGGGGGACCAGGCCGGACCAGGAGGTCCTCATCGGCACCCTGGTCGATATCGCCGAGAAAGCCCGCAAAACCGGTTTCAAGGCACCGGCCATTACCGTGGTGGGAGAAGTGGTAACCCTGCGGGATAAACTCCGCTGGTTCGACAACCGCCCCCTCTTCGGCAGGACGATTCTGGTAACCCGGGCCGCCGACCAGGCGGGGGAATTTTCCCGGCTCCTGGAAGCCAGGGGAGCGCGGGTACTGGAATGTCCCACCATCCGGATCGCCCCCCCGGAAAGCTTTACCGGACTTGATGATGCCATTGCCCGCCTGGCCGATTTCCACTGGCTGGTTTTCACTTCCGGCAACGCAGTCACCGCTTTTTTTGACCGCCTGCAGTGGCTGGGACTCGACAGCCGGGCCATCGGCCCCTGTAGGGTCTGCGCCGTAGGGCCGAAAACCGCCGAACAGCTCCAGACCCATGGTGTCAGGGCCGATCTGATCCCTGAGGACTACAAGGGGGAAGGAGTCGTCGCCGCCTTCGCAGAGATGGATATCCACGGCCTGCGGATTCTCTTCCCCAAAGGAGACCGCGCCCGGGACGTCATTCCGGTCGGCCTGCGGCAGCAGGGAGCCGAGGTCGCGACACCGGTCGCCTACCGCAACCTGGCTCCGGACAGCGTTCCCCTGCCGGTTCTCATGGCACTGGAAGAGCGCCGGGTGGATTGCGTCACCTTCACCGCCTCGTCCACCGTCAGCAATCTGGCCGGACTTCTGGGGGAAAACCGTTTCCTGAAACTGCTGGGAGGGGTTACGGTTGCCTCCATCGGTCCGATCACCTCCCGCACCTGCCGCGAACTCGGTCTGGAAGTCCTGA
This sequence comes from Deltaproteobacteria bacterium, assembly GCA_021848385.1. Lineage (GTDB taxonomy): Bacteria > Desulfobacterota > Desulfuromonadia > Geobacterales > Geobacteraceae > Geomobilimonas. The sequence goes on along the minus strand of JAJZUQ010000006.1, from coordinate 4,193 downwards.
TCGAACCCCGCGAATATACCCTTGCAGCTTTGACCGCAGAAATTGTAAACTACTTCAGCAACAAAGCATGAACTAACGAAGTCACAGATGGACCACCAATAAACAGAATAACCTTCGCACCGCAAAGACGGAAAGGACACAAAGGAACCTTATACAGGGTAAGTCTTCATGGTGCTTTCCATTCAGCAAAACTTCCACCGCGGTTTCCCCTTCCCTCCCTTTGCGTCTTTGCGGTTCAGTGTTTTTGTTTGTCAGTGACAAATCGTCTGTTTAAAGGAGTGATTCTATGTTCTATCCCCAGTTTCGTGCCCGCCGCATCAGGGGCAAAGAAGTGTTCCGCCGGATGGTCAGCGAGACCACCCTCTCCACCAACGATCTGATCTATCCCATGTTCTCCGCCTTCGGCACGGGGATCAGGAAAGAGATTTCCTCTATGCCCGGCATCTACCAGCAGTCCATCGAGCACATCGTCGCCGAGGCCCAGGAGGTGCATGAGCTGGGGGTACCTGCGGTGATTCTCTTCGGCATCCCTGAGACGAAGGATGCGGTGGGAAGCGATGCCTACGCCGAGCACGGCATCATCCAGGAGACCATTCGGGCGCTGAAGAAAGAGGTGCCGGGGCTGGCGGTCATCACCGACGTCTGCATGTGTGAATACACCGACCACGGTCACTGCGGCATCATCAAGGACGGCGACGTGGAAAACGACGCCACCCTGGAGCTCCTGGCGAAGGAGGCCCTGTCCCATGCCCGGGCCGGCGCCGACATGGTCGCCCCGTCGGACATGATGGACGGCCGGGTCATGGCGATCCGGGAGATCCTGGACGAGAATGGCTTCGCCAATCTGCCGATCATGAGCTATGCCGTCAAATACGCCTCCGGCTACTACGGCCCGTTCCGCGAGGCGGCTGAATCCACCCCCGCGTTCGGCGACCGCCGCTCCTACCAGATGGACCCGGCCAACCGCCTTGAGGCGATCCGGGAGGCCCGGATGGACAGCGAGGAAGGGGCGGACATTCTCATGGTCAAACCGGGGCTCCCCTACCTGGACATCCTGCGCGACCTCCGGAACGAGTTCGACCTCCCCATGGCGGTCTACAACGTCTCCGGCGAGTACAGCATGGTCAAGGCCGCTGCCAACATGGGGTGGATCGACGAGGATCGGGTGGTGATGGAAACCATGCTCGGCTTCAAGCGGGCCGGTGCCGACATCATCCTTACCTACCACGCCAAGGACGTGGCGCGACTCATCCGCAAGGGGTACGAGCTCGCCCTCTCCACCGCCTGCGGCTGCCCGTAACCGGCTGTCACAACAGAGACAAAAGCCCCTCTCTACCTGCCGTTCCATCAGCAGGAGGAGAGGGGCTTTTCTGTTCCACCAGAGTATCTTGTAATAGCCCCCACTATTTATCCCTTGTGTGGGAGGGAGGATGGAGGACTTATCGCAAGGTTTTTGCAAAAGTCCCGACCGGATGCCGATTGACGCCGGGGCGGTAATGCACTAGTCTTGTGGGGAGTCCATTCCCAACACGGAGCCGCCATGAAATTCCTTATTTCCCCCCAGATCAGAGGCGTCCATTTCCCCCCCATCTCCGAGGTGAAGGGATGGCTTGCCGACCGGCCGGCCGATTCGCCCGTCTCCCTCGTCGACCTCTGCCAGGCGATTCCCGACTATCCGCCGGCACGGGAGTTGACTGAGCACCTGAAGGGGCTCCTCGACGACCCGCTGGTAGCGAAATACTCGCCCGACGAAGGGCTGCCCGAGGTGCGGGAGGCGATCTGCGCCCGTTATCGAAGGCTCTATGGCGCAGGCCCCGTTCCCGGCCAGCTATGCCTTACCGTCGGCGCCAGTCAAGCCTTCTGGCTCGCCATGGTGACCCTCTGCAAGGCAGGGGACGAGGTGATCGTCCAGCTCCCCGCCTACTTCGATCACCCCATGGCCCTCCAGACCCTGGGCATAACCCCGGTCTACGCCCCGTTCATCGAGGCCAGAGAAGGCATTCCCTCGGTGGAAGGAATCGCTGCCCTCATCACCCAGCGGACCCGGGCGATTCTGCTTGTCTCTCCCTCCAATCCGACCGGCGCAATCATACCTCCTGAAACAATCGACAAACTCTATCGCCTCGCCGCCCAACGCGGCATCGCGCTGGTGCTCGACGAGACCTATGGCGACTTCATCCCCGGCGGCGCCGCTCCCCACAACCTGTTCGATGACCCGCACTGGGGAGATCATTTCGTCCAGATCATCTCCTTTGGCAAGACCTTTGCCCTGACCGGCTACCGGGCAGGCCTCCTGGCCGCGTCCGAGGAGTTCATCCACCACGCCATCAAGGCCCAGGACACCATGGTTGTCTGCCAGCCACGCCTGACCCAGCTGGCGGTACAGTACGGCGTGGAGCACCTGGATGACTGGGTCGCCACCAACCGGCACATGATGGAGCGCCGGCACGACCTGTTCCGGTCCGAGTTCTCCCGGCCGGGGAACCCGTTCCAGCTCGTCGCCAGCGGCGCCTTCTTCGGCTGGGTGCGCCACCCCCTCCCCGACCTGACAGGTCGCGAAGTTGCGCGACGCCTTGCCCGGGAAGCGGGGATCCTCTGCCTCCCGGGTGAAGTGTTCGGCCCTGCACTGGAAGGGTACCTGCGCCTCGCCTTCGGCAACATACGGGCGGAGGAGATACCGGCAGCGGTGGAGCGATTCCGGCAATTCCCGGTTGAATGATTACAAAGAGAAGCGGAAAAGGCCCGCAAAGCAGGCCTTTCCGTTGGGGTGCATCCCTGAAGGCAGTTACACAATCCATTTTTACCGGACAGTAGCGATATTTCCTGTCCCCTTTGCTGCCCTCACTTCCACATATCCTCATCCACCTTCTCGAAAACCGACGTAGCACAATTGAACTCGGCCAGGTCCTGTGCGCTCCAGGTACCGGCAAGGTGGTCAAGGTCGTCGTAAACCACATTCCGCCTTTTCTTCTCGATCCCCAGAGATTCCTTGAGAAGCCTTAGCACAAGGGTATTGACGCTGGTGTCCTCACGTCGGGCCTTTTCCTTCAGTGCTCCGGAAGTAGCGTCATCTATGCCGCGCAATGTCATGGTAGCCATGTTTTGTCTCCTCATCATCTGACTGCAAGCAAAAGCCCACTTATTGCGCTGAAATGCTCATCATAGGTCGCCAATGCAAGGCCTTGCTGCAAGCCACCGGTCGTTGTAAACATGCAAAATTATGCAATCAAACTGGAAAACTGTCAACTGGAGAGGCCGCCTGCTTGCCGCCCTGAAAGAGCGAAAAGCGGAGGGAAAATGAAGGTACCGCTGTAACTTATAAAAATTTTGACTTCGCAATTTATTGTATATACAATAAATCAGTGACATACGAATGGGACGACAAAAAGCGGGAAGCAAACCTTACTAAACATGGCGTTGATTTCGCGGATGCCCAATGGTTCGATTGGTCTTGCGCTTATATCAAGCCCGACACCCGCAAAAATTACGGTGAGCCTCGTTATGTAGCGGTCGGCCCCATTATGGGGCGACTCCATGTGATGATTTTAACCACACGAAGCAGTGCAATCCGAATCATCGGACTTCGCAAGGCCAACCCCCGCGAGGAAAAACATTATGAAGAAAAATCCTGAACATAGTGCCCGGAAAGAGCAGGACGAGTTGAGCATTCCTGAACTTACCGCGAAGGACTTCGCGGAAATGCGCCCGGCGTCCGAAGTGCTCCCCGCAATCGTTGGCGAAAAGGCCGCCGCCGAACTCTTAAAAACCCGTGGTCGCCCGAAAGCCGACCAGCCTAAAACATCAGTCTCGATCCGTCTCGATTCCGAAATAATCGCCTTCTTCAAGGCTGGCGGCCGTGGCTGGCAGAGCCGCATAGATGCTGCTCTCAAGGAATGGGTGAAAGAACACAAGGCGGCATGATTGTAGCGGTCCCCCCTCGTCACACGACAACAAAAAACGCCGTGCACCCCTTAACTCGGGCTGCACGGCGTTTCCCATTCGGAAATTCAGAAGGCAAAAAGCATCAAAAAGCAAAAAGGGGACACAAGCAAAAAGGGAGCAAAAACACAAAAAGACACAAAAAGGGTAGAGTAGGGAACAGGTTTCACCCTGCCCCCCCTCATCAAACCGTGCGTGCGGTTTTCCCGCACACGGCTTTCCGATGTTCTTCACTACAAAGCATGCGCTTTCTT
>JAJZUQ010000054.1 GCA_021848385.1 Deltaproteobacteria bacterium | reverse complement strand
TTCCGATCTCTCCCGCACGCCGCAGATGCCGCGCCTGCCATCACCAATCAGACAGCGGAACCGGCACAGACCGCACCGGACCTTGCCGTCAGACATTTTCTCGTAAAACATCGCTTCCCGCACGTTGGACCTCCTTTCGCAATCGTTTAGAGTATATCAACAACAGCACCGATTTACAGCGCGCGAAAACTACAGTTTAGAATTCACCATGCATACTATTTTTCACAACCTTGCATTTTTACTACGAATAAAAAAACAGGCTTTTATCATGGCACTGATAATCTTGTTACATGAGCAATTCACATGCAGTTTCAGATAGTTACACATTATAAGCGGCAGTATTTCCGGTATTGTTGGCACTTACCCCAAATAATGATTTGACAAACACCAGCCGACAACTCGCAAACTACTGTTTTACTGAACTTTTCACACAAATACCCCCTTGCACTTAATTCTCCGGTCGATTATAGTTATAACAAAGAAACGGATTATTCATGAAAGGACAAGCACATGAAGTGCCCCATCTGCAACAACAGCACCGGCATCCAGATTGACATGCATTCGGACGGCTACGCCAGGGACATCATGGAGTGCACCAATTGCAATGCGCTCTGGATCGCAACGGCCGATGAGATCATCCTGCTCAACAAACACGTCGCCTAGTGCCATGCAACATCCGGTAGTCCCTTATGGTGAGAGAAACGCCTGTTTCTCCCCTGCGCTTTCCTGATGCACCAACGACAAAGGCCGCTCCCCTGGGGGAACGGCCTTTGTCGTATCGAGCCGGTTCATGCTCCGTCAGAACATGAACCGGCGCATGCTTATATTGAGCAGGATTCCCACCCCGACCATTGAGGTGACCATGGAAGTGCCACCGTAGGAGAAGAACGGCAGCGGCACACCCACCACGGGAAAGAGGCCGATAACCATCCCCATGTTGATGACAACATGCCAGAAAAGCATGGCCGTCACACCAACCGCCATCAGGCTTCCGAAACGGTCGTTGCAGCGGCTTGCAATCTGCAATCCCCACAGGATGAGAAACATGTAGAGGAAAAGAACCACCATGCAGCCAAGGAACCCCCACTCCTCTGCAAAGACGGAGAAGGCGAAGTCCGTGTGCTGTTCAGGGAGAAAATGGAGTTGGGCCTGGGTTCCCTGCAGATATCCCTTGCCGGTCACTCCACCCGAACCGACGGCTATTTTGCTCTGGATGAGGTGGTAGCCGCTTTTCAGCGGGTCCCGCTCTGGATCGAGGAAGTTGAGTATCCGGTTCCGCTGGTAGTCCCGAAGGACATGGTGCCATGCCAGATAAACGGAAGGGAGAGTCGCCAGCACCACAGTGACAACCGTCGTCCAGCGCAGTCCCACATAGATGAGCATGGAACAGGCAATGAGGACTATAAGAATGGCAGTCCCCAGATCGGGCTGTTTCATGATGAGGAGTGCCGGGCCGCCAAGCAGAAGGGCCGGATAGAAAAGGTCGCGAAGCGTAAGCCCCCGGGGAAGTGGATAACGACTGAAAAAACGGGCATAGGCCATGACGATGACTATTTTCACCGGCTCGGATGGCTGAAGACTGAATAACCCGAGGTTAAGCCACCGCGTGGCTCCCATGGACGTCTTACCGAAAAAGAGGACCACGACAAGGAGAAACAGCACAACACCGTAGAACCAGAAAGCCACATCCTCCAGTATATGATAATCAAAACTGCAGACCATGATGACAAGAGACAGGCCGGCAAGAATCCAGTAGATCTGTTTGACGAAGTACGGGGTGGTGACTACACCGTAGGATGCCGCTGCACTGAAGATATTGAAAACACCGAGGGAGGAGATAATAAGGATAAGACTGAACAGCGTCCAGTCAAAGTTTGTGAACAATCGTCGATCAATCATGACTTTCCCTCAATTCCCCGGTACCGGTTCACTGCCGTTTTTTTCCGGCAAAACAGCATCAGTCGGCGCTTCAGTCGCGTTTTTCTCATCTGCGCTACGGGAAATCGGAGCCTTTATGACCCCCTTCCCTTCGAAATAGGCCCGCAGGATACTGCCGACAATGGGAGCCGCCGCTGAACCACCATGTTCGCCATGCTCAACCACCACAGCCACGGCGATTTCCGGTTTGTCATAGGGCGCAAAGGCGACAAAAAGGGCATGATCACGATACTGATACGGCACGTTCCCCTTACTGTCGCGCATTTTGACAACCTGGGAGGTACCGGACTTCCCCGCCACCTTCACTTCGTAGAGACGGGCCATGGCGCCGGTGCCGTGCGGTTCATTGACCACCGCCAGAAGACCTTCCTTGACCTGCTGGAAGAGTCCGGGGGGAAGCGCCACTTTCTTCAGCACTTCGGGAGAGAACTCCTTCATCACCCGGCCATCCGGGTCCACCACCCGTTTCACCAGATGGGGGCGGTAGATGGTTCCGTCGGTGGCAACACCGGCAATCATGGCTGCCAGCTGAATCGGCGTCATGAGGACATACCCCTGGCCAATGGACACCGGCAAGGTTTCCCCCCGGTACCACTTCTTCCCGTATTTCTTCTCTTTCCACTCGGAAGTGGGGATTAGCCCTCCCCTTTCGTTCTCCAGTCCGATTCCCATGGGAGAACCCAAACCAAACTCGCGGGCATAGGCGGCAATCCGGTCCACTCCGAGCCGCTCACCGAGCTTATAGAAATAGACATCGCACGACTCCTTGAGGGCTTTTTTCAGGTTGACCACGCCATGCCCCTTCTTGTCCCAGCACTTGAACGTATCGCGACCGACGGTATACGATCCCTTGCATACCACCGAAGTAGTGTCGTCGATGAGCCCTTCTTTTAATCCTGCCAGGGCAGTGATGATCTTGAAGGTGGAACCGGGGGGATACTGCCCTTTCAGGGCCTTGTTCTCCAGGGGGTGACGCTTGTCTTCCAGGTAGGTCTGCCACTGCTTGGAGGACATGTGTCCGGTAAAAAGGGACGGGTCGAAACCGGGATTGCTGACAAAAGCAAGAATCTCGCCGCTATTGACGTCCATGGCCACCGCAGCACCCGCTTTATCGCCGAATGCCTGTTCGGCACGTTTCTGCAGGTCGCGGTCAATGGTAAGGACAATGCTGTTACCGATTGTCGGGCTCGTCTCACTGATAGTGCGCAGATACCTGCCACGGGCATCAACCTCGATCTGCCTGCCACCGTCAGCACCATGGAGATAGTTCTCCCAGCTCCGTTCGATGCCGCTCTTGCCGACGTAATCTCCCGGGTTATAGGACTGGTAACTCTCCTTGCCCAGATCTTCTTCCGATATCTCCCCCAGGTAGCCGAGGAGGTGGGCAGCCAGCTGACCGTTGCCGTACTCCCGGATCGGCTTCATTTCGATGTCGAGCCCCGGCAGCCGCAGACGGTTCTCCTCCAGGTATTCCATCTGTTCGCGGGTAATCCCTGAAGCGATGATGATGGGATAGAACTTGGCACGCCCCTTCCCTTTCTCCCATTTGTCCTGCAGTTCCGCCAGATCAAGATTGAGATACCGGGCAAGGGTATTCAGAAGAGCATCCTTGTCCTTTACGTCCTGGGGGATCACCGCCACACTGAATGAAGGGGAATTGCTGACAAGCACTTTGCCGTTACGGTCGAGGATTGCACCCCGTGATGCCGCCACCGGCACGAAACGGAGCCGGTTGTTCTCGGAAAGTTCCCGCAGGTTGCCCGATTCGATGATCTGCAGATACCAGAGACGGGAGAGAAGCACGAAGAACACGACAGCGACGGCGATGGACATCCCGAGCACCCGGCGCCGGGGCTCTTTTACCTCACGTATATAGCGTTGCCCTTTCATTACTGCGCCACCCAACTTCTGCTGAATGGGATGGTGACAACGATTGAGGCAGCCAAGGCATTGACAAGCGCCTGGGGAAGCAGCGCGGGGAAGATTGCTGCGTAGATACCGGGAGCAGCGGAAAAGAGGAGCAACAGCAGCAGATGGAGCAGGCCGTTGCCGAGGGTGGCGAGGAACACGACGAGTATCATGAGGTACCGGCTGTCGGTATAGAGACGGTGGGAAATGCTCTGGAGCAGAATGTACATGACGAGGAAGGTGAAACCGTTAAGCCCAAGATAGAGACCACTGAACGTATCCTGCAGCAGTCCGAGCAGGAAAACGACCACCCCTCCCCCCAGCAGAGACTGTTTGCGCAATCCCACCCAGGCGACTATGGTCACCAGCAGGTTGGGCTGAAAGGGGTCGCGCAGGTAAGCAGGCAAAATGGTCTCCTGCAGGAGGAGCGCGGCAAAAACTGCAAGGATGAATTTTAAAGATATCAACATGGGCGGACCATCACTCACTGCGCTGCGCAAGCAGAACGATGACCTCTTCAAGTCGGGTTATGTTAACTGCAGGGCGGACTTCGATGGTCTGAAAGATGCCGTATTCTCCTTTCTTCACCATTGAAACCTCTCCGACAGCCAATCCCTTGGGAAAGACACCGCCAACCCCCGAGGTTATGATCGCATCGCCGACCTTCACATCCTCCTCGCGCAGGGTAAACTCAAGGGAACAGCGGCCACCTCCCTTTCCCTTGACCACGCCGCGAGCCCGTGACCTCTGGATCATTCCGGCCATGGAACTTGCATTGTCCGTAAGCAGGAGGACCCTGGAACTGTTGGCCGCCACCTTGACCACCTGGCCTACCACCCCTTCTGCCACAATTACCGGCATCCCCTCCTGCAGACCGTCGGCTCCCCCCCTGTTGATGGTAAGAGTCTTGAACCAGGGGGCTCCGTCTTCCCCAATGACGGACGCCGTCAGAGAGGGAATACGGAGAGTGGTTTTCAGATCCAGGAGCTTCTGTAACCGTTCGTTGGCAAGGAGTGCCTCGCGACTTTCCAGAAGGCGACTGTTGAGAATCTTGACGCTCTCCCGCAACTCCTTGTTTTCACGCCGTACGTCGACAAGATCCAGATAGTCGCTCCAGACGCCGTCAACCGCACGATTTACCGAGGCAATCCCCCCTTGGAGAGGGGCCGTGAGATTAAGCACTGTCCGCTCGAAGAGATTGGCATGCTCCCGGTTCCGCAGATTGAGGGAATAGAAAAGGAACGCCAGCAGCAGGACCCCTCCCGTCACCAGGTGGATGCGATATTTTTTAAGGAGTTCCCACATATCAGTCCAGAAATTCGCCAGGGGAGACTATCCGTCTCCCCTGGGGGAACGACATCAATGCTTGATGCGCCGTTTAAACACGCCGTGTGACGATCGCTTCTGCAGCCGCCAAGAGGTCATCGCAAACAGTTACCCCTTCAGGGACCTTGCCGGCATCCCTTTCACCGTAACCCGTCTTTACCAGGACGGGCCGGCAACCGGCAGCCAGACCCGCTTCCACGTCGGCAAGCTTGTCACCGACGATGTAGGAGCCGCCGAGGTCGAGGCCGAAATCACGGGCCGCCCGGAGGAGCATCCCCGGCAGGGGTTTGCGGCAATCGCACTCCGTGCGGTATGCACCGATCCCCTCCACCGGATGGTGGGGGCAGAAATAATAGGCATCCACGGCGGTATCGTACCTGGCCAGTTCTCTGTCCAGATGCCGGTGCAAGGCCGCCACCGCCTGCTCATCGTAATAGCCACGGGCCACCCCCGACTGGTTGGTGGCCACGATCACCCGGAAACCGGCCGTACGGAGAAGCCGGATCGCCTCCGGGACGCCGGGAATGAACTCGAAATCCTCGGGGAGGTGCAGGTACTCCTTCTCCACGTTGATGGTGCCGTCCCGGTCAAGGAAGACCGCCCGTTTGAGATTTTCGTTTTGTGTCATACTATTGATCCGGTGATTAAACTTTGAAACCCTGCTGTAGGGGCGGGGTACCCCCGCCCCAGATTGGGCGAGGAAAGCCTCGCCCCTACCATTAATATGTTTAATCCGCCGAAGCAATAACTCAACACCCAACTGAAATGACTATGTCACGTTCTGTCAAGGCTGTCGAGCGTCTGTGCAGACACGAAGAGTTACGCAGCCAGGGCGCAAAAGAGGCGTTTCAACCATAGGTCTGGAGAATCTTCTCGATAATATTCGTCGTCGACTTCCCGTCCACAAACTCCACCAGTTCCACCCTGCCGCCATATGACTCGACCACATCCTTGCCAACGACCCCGTCGGGGGTGTAATCCCCCCCCTTGACCAGCACGAGCGGTTTAAGGGTTTCGATAAGGCGGAGCGGTGTCTCCTCGTCGAAGATCACCACGTAGTCGACACAGTCGAGGGCGGCCAGAATGTGGGCCCGTTCCGTTTCCCCGATGAGAGGACGGCGCTCCCCCTTGAGGCGGCGGACCGACGCGTCGCTGTTCAGCCCCAGCACCAGCAGGTCACCGAGGGTACGCGCCTTTTGCAGATACTTCACATGTCCGGCATGGAGGAGATCGAAACAGCCGTTGGTGAAGACGACCCGTTTCCCCTTCAGCCTTTCTTCGTCGATGATGCCGGCCAGCACATTCAGGTTCTTGATCTTGGTATCGCTGTCCCGGTGGCTGAGGCTCACTTCGTTGATGATCTCGGCGGGGGAGACGGTGGATGTCCCCACCTTACCGACGGCTATCCCTGCGGCCACATTGGCCAGCCGGGACGCCTCGCCAAAACCGAGACCACAGGCAAGGGCCAGCCCCAGCACCGCCAGGACCGTGTCGCCGGCGCCGGTGACATCAAATACCTCACGGGCGACGGTCGGTATATGGTCGATGGCGCCACCCTTGAGAAAGAGGGACATCCCCTGCTCGCTCCGGGTGACGAGCAGGCCGTCCAGCGCCAGGTCGTGCAGCAGGGAAGTTCCGGCCGCGATCAGGCTCGCGTCGTCCCGGATCGGGATGCGGGAGGCGATCTCGGCCTCCTTGCGGTTGGGGGTGAGGATGGTAGCCCCGCAGTACTTGGCGTAGTCATCCCCCTTGGGATCCACCACTACCGGCACTCCCGCCCGGCGGCCGCTTTCGATGAGGCTCGCCAGCACACGGTGGGTCAGAACCCCCTTGAGGTAGTCGGAAACAAGCACGACATCGTAATTTTTGACATGGTCATGGAGATAGGCGATGACGCACGATTCAAACTCGGCGCTGAGGGGTTCCCGGGTTTCCCGGTCGATCCGGACGATCTGCTGGTTGACGGCAAGGACGCGGGTCTTTTTGCTCGTAGTCCGTTCCAGATCCTCGAACAGGCCGCTCACATCGACCCCTTTGCCGCTGAAGGCATGGCGAAGGATGGTGCCGTTGTCGTCACCGCCGATGACACTGCAGACCCCCACCTGACAACCGAGGGCCACCAGGTTATTGATGACATTCCCGGCTCCGCCGAGCCGCATGTCCTCCCTGGTGATGTCCACCACCTGGACCGGCGCCTCCGGGGAGATCCGCTCGGCCTTCCCCCAGAGATACTCGTCGAGCATCAGATCGCCGACCACCAGGACACTGATATCCCGCGCCCGGGCAAAAAGCGATTCAATTTCCTTGCGTTCCATGGGAAGTTCTCCACATGCGGTAAAGTCAGCGCACAAAAGATGAGTAACGTGGTTCAGGACGAATAGTAATGTTCCTCAGGGTTTCGCAACGGCATCACCGAACATTCTGCGCTCCACCAGGTCACAGAGAATGTGGATCATGGTGATGTGCCCCTCCTGAATGCGGGGGGTATCCTGGCTCGGCACGGTCAGCTCCAGGTCGACCACCGGCCCGATGCTACCGCCATCCCGGCCGAGAAGGCCGACCGTCCGGCACCCCATCTCACGGGCCAGGGTCAGGGCAGCCAGGACGTTGGGCGAATTGCCGCTCGTGGAGATGCCGACAACCACGTCGCCGGGTGCCGCCAGCGCCTCCACCTGGCGCCGGAACACCTGGTCGAAGCCGTAATCGTTGCCGATGGCCGTGAGAATTGACGTATCGGTGGTCAGGGCAACGGCCGGCAGAGCGCGGCGCTCCAGCTTGAAGCGGCCGACGATCTCGGCAGCCAGGTGCTGGGCATCTCCGGCGGACCCACCGTTACCCATGACAAGCAGCTTGTTCCCCTCAGCAAGGGCCGTCACCACCAGATCCACTGCAGCCGCCAACCGTTCGGCCAGCTGAGTCTCGATCAGCACCAGGACCTCTCGGTGGGCCTGCAGCTGGGCTCTGATTTCACGTACCATGGGAGAACCTCCGTTTTGGCAATTTACCACGATTTGGTGCAAATAGCATCCGCTTTGTCGGCAGTGTACCGCTCGGCAGCGGTGCTGCTGACCCGAAGCGCCAGGTCGGCAAAAGGGATGGCACCCGCCGCTCCGGGGAAAGGAAGTCCGTCGACGCCGGTTACCGCGATCAGTGCGGAGTGTTCAGCGGTAAGAGCCGCCAGCGCTTTTGCAGCACCCCTCTCCGGCATAATGCGGGGAAGGCGGTGCACCCGGATGTTGCCATGGCGCTCGACATATCCCGCCTGCTGCATCTCCCGATACAGCTGCGCACGGACCAGGAGATGAAACTGGCTCCCCTGACGCGCCCCGGCAAGAACTACAGAGAACTTCTGCTCCACAACATTGAGATCGACCCCTTCGGGAAAATAGATGCAGTAGGCCCGTTCTTCGCCCCAGCGTTGCAGGTAGAGCGCCATGCTTCGCTGAATCGTCTCGGTACGCCGGACTTCCGAACCGAGCAAAACCTCATCACGGTACCAGACCGTGCAGGCAGGAACGGTCCATGTCAGGAAACCGCCCGCCAAAGCCCGCCGGGAGTAATCCTTGAGGCACCAGACCCCGCCGTCCATCTCTTCCGAGAGACCGCCGATCCGGTCGAAGAGCTTTTTTTTCACGAGCATGGCAGCAAGATTTCCGTGGCTCTCCTCGAACGGTCCCGCGTGCTCATGGCGGTCCGCGCCGCTACGCCCCCCGTTGTCCAGGACAAGACGCGGCATGATGATGCCGGCATCTGGATGGCTTTCGGTAAAGGCCAAGAGCGGTTCCAGCCAGCCGGCGGTAACACGGGATGTGTTCCTGACGACAATCGAAATGTCCGCCTCGGCCCGGGCAAGCCCCCGGTTGACGGCCCTGACGTACCCCTGGTTGACGTCGTTGCGGAGCAGGAGAGCCCGGTCATCGAGTAGTTCTGCAAATTCCTGGAGGAGCCGCTCCGTATCCCGGTCGCTGCCATTATCCACGAGAATGAGGCGAGCCCCGGGCGCATGCTCCATGAGGGTAACGAGGCAGTCGCGGGTTTCAACCGGCCGGTTCCATACTGGCACTATGATATCGATGGAATGGGAATTCACTGCACGCTCTGGTTTCCGGTCACGGTCCATTGAACAATAAGGGGATGAAAACAGGGAAAATAATGAGCAGGCGGGTTACCGTGAAATTGAGAGGAGTTGCAGGGGCAGGAACTACCTGCCCTTGCAACTCCTCATCCTGTTTGTTATGAACTGACCGCAACGCTCCGCAGCAGATTCAGCTCGTCGAGGACCTTGCCGGAGCCGAGGACTACGCAGGAAAGGGGATCTTCGGCGGTCACCACCGGCAGACCGGTCTCCTCACGCAAAAGCACGTCAAGATTGCGGAGCAGTGCCCCTCCTCCGGCCAGTACGATACCCTTGTCGACAATGTCGGCGGCCAGTTCGGGAGGGGTGCGCTCCAGACAGATGCGCACCGCATCAACAATGGCATTGACCGGCTCGGAAAGTGCGTCCCGAATCTCGTCCGAGTTGATTTCCTGTGTTTTGGGAATACCGGACACGAGGTCGCGCCCCTTGACCTCCATGGTCTTCACCTCGTCACCGGCGAAAGCCTCGCCGATCTCGATCTTGATGATCTCCGCCATCCGGTCGCCAATGAGGAGATTGTACTTGCGCTTGATGTACTGGACGATCGCCTCGTCCATCTTGTCGCCACCGACCCGCACCGACTTGGTGTAGACAATGCCGGCAAGGGAAATGACCGCCACCTCGGTCGTTCCGCCACCGATATCGACAATCATGTTGCCGGAGGCCTCGGTGATGGGAAGACCGGCGCCAATTGCGGCCGCCATGGGTTCTTCGATCAGGTAGACCTCGCGGGCGCCCGCCGATTCCGCCGACTCCTTGACTGCGCGTTTTTCGACCTGGGTGATTCCCGAAGGAACACAGATGACGATACGCGGTCGAACGAGGGTCTTCCGGTTATGGACCTTATGTATGAAGTAGCGGAGCATCTCTTCGGTGATGTCGAAGTCGGCGATAACCCCGTCCTTCATGGGACGGATGGCGGTGATGCTGCCGGGAGTCCGACCCAGCATCTTCTTTGCCTCCATCCCGACAGCCAGCACCCGCTGCTGCCCCGAATGGGTCTTCTGAACCGCAACAACCGACGGCTCCCGAACGACGATACCCTTACCTTTCAGATACACCAGGGTATTGGCGGTCCCAAGATCTATGGCAAGGTCGTTAGAGAACATTCCGAATACGAAATCGAAAATTTTCAGCATGGCTTTTGGTGACTCCTCTCGCGGCCCCAGACCGCACGTTATTGCAAAGTTCTGAATAATAACAAAATCACTCACGGGTTGCAAGTGATAAAGTTATCAACTAGTTAATCGAAATCGGCATTGACTTGTATACGCCGCAGACACGCGGAAAGCCCACTTTCGGCAGCCGGAGGCCTAGTGCTGTTACGCGAAAAAAGCATCCGCTTCTGAACAGTTGAGACCCGTCATCAGTGGTTGCTTTTGAACGGCAATTATATTACTATGCAGGACCATTATCCAAACGCCTTTACGCCAATTTCCCCCCATAAAAGGAGTCCCCCCGCAATGCTCGGTATCATGCGAAAGTACAAGCAGTCAGCCATCATCAAAGTGGTCTTCGGCATCATCGTTTTCTCCTTTATCGGCACCATGTTCCTTGTCTGGGGCCTGGGGGACAGGAATTCCGGCGGCAAAGCCGGTTACGCGGCCAAGGTCGACGGCACGAAGATATCGCTTGAAGATTTTCAGAAATCCTATTATCGCATCAAAAACATTTACGAACAGGTCTATGGACGCTCCCTCACGCCGGAGATGGAAAAACAGATGGGGGTCAAGAAAATGGCCCTCGACAACCTGATTGATGCCCTTCTGCTCCGCAAAGAGGCCGACCGGATGGGGATCAAGGTCTCCAAGGAAGAGGTAGCCAGCGCCATCGCAGCCATGCCGGAATTCCAGAAGAACGGCGTCTTCGACTTCCAGCAGTACCAGCAACTTCTCAAGGCAAGCCGTATCACTCCCGACAACTTCGAGAGTTCACAGAAGGACGAATTGCTGATCAAAAAAGCCCGTCAGAAAGTCAAAGACAAGGTTCAGGTGAGTGACGACGAAGCACTGCAGGCCTTCAAGAAACAGCACGACAAGGTGGAACTGCAGTACGTCTCTTACGCCCCGGGTGATGTGCGAAAAGAGATCAAGCTGGGAGACCAGGAACTCACCACCTACCTGCAATACCACCAGCAGGAGTTCAAGACACCGGAACAGATCAGCATCTCCTACGCCCTGATGGACCCTGCGAAGGTCTCGGCAAAGCTGGCCGTCAGCGAAGATGAAGCACAGGCATACTACCAGAAAAACATCGACCGCTACCAGGGCAAGGGAGGAATCCTTCCCTACGCCGAGGTGAAAGAACGGGCGAAAAATGACGCCCTCAAGGCAAAGAGATCAAGCCAAGCCTACGAAGCAGTGGCGGATGCCCTGAACAAAAACATGAAGGGGGCAAACCTGGCTGCCGCGGCAGCTTCCCTCGGAACCAAGGTTGTCGAAACCCCGCTCTTCACCATGGACGCCCCGGCCGCCAGCCTGGCGGGTGAGACGGAGCTGATCAAGCGCGCCTTTACCCTCAAGGAAGGGGAACTGGGAGGACCGGTAGAAACCGCAAAAGGGATTTATCTCTTCAAGATCAAGGAGCGCAAGCCTGCCGCCGTACCGCCGCTTGCCCAGATACGGAATCTGGTCGAAGTCCGCGCTGCAGCTGACAAAGCGAAGGAGCTGGCAAAGAAAAAGGCGGAAGATGCCCTCGCCTCCCTGGCAAAGGGTGGCGCTGGTCTGAACCTGGTGGTGACCGGCAGCTTCGGGTACGCGGCAACAGGCGACGTGCCGAAGATTGGTAAGTCGCCGGAAATCATGGAAGCGGCCTTCGCCCTTACCTCGGCCCAGCCGGTAGCCAAGACACCGTTCCTGGTGGGCGACCGCTGGTTCGCTGTGAAGCTCAAAAACCGCCAGGCTGCGGACACCGCCGAATTCCAGAAATCCAAGGAACAGCTCAAGCAGAGCCTCCTGCCCAAAAAGCAGCAGGACGCGCTTGATACCTGGCTCAAGGAGCTGAAAGCCAAGGCCAAGATCGAGATCAATCAGCAACTTATTGCAGACTGACATCATTCCCATCCGCAACCGGGCACACTGACCCTGTGACGGATGCAACCCAAGGAGGATCACCACAATGTCAAAGCCCGTTTTGAATACCGACTTCCCCGACCTTAAGCTTGCAGCACGGGGCAAGGTGCGCGATATCTACGACCTGGGGGAAGCCCTTCTCATCGTCACCACCGATCGTATCTCCGCCTTCGACGTGATCATGAATGAAGGGATTCCGGACAAGGGATACGTCCTGACCCAGATATCGGCCTTCTGGTTCCGCCAGATGGAGGAGATCATCCCGAATCACATCATCTCCACCGACGTCAAGGATTTCCCCTCCGTCTGCCAGAAATATGCGGCGGACCTTGAAGGGCGCTCCATGCTGGTAAAGAAGGCCAAGCCGCTGATGGCGGAATGCATCGTCCGTGGCTACCTCTCCGGCTCAGGCTGGAAAGATTACAAGGCGACCGGCACCGTTTGCGGCATCAAGCTTCCCGCCGGGCTGGTGGAATCTGACAGACTCCCCGAGCCGATCTTCACCCCTTCCACCAAGGCCGAGCTTGGCACCCACGACGAGAACATCTCCTTCGAGAAGATGGCTGAAATGTGCGGCAGGGACATCGCCGAAAAGGTGCGGGACGTAACGCTCAAGATTTACTCCAAGGCACGGGACATCGCTGACAGCAAGGGGATCATCATCGCCGACACCAAGTTCGAGTACGGCATCTACAACGGCGAGCTGATCATCATCGACGAATGTATGACCCCCGACTCCAGCCGCTTCTGGCCTAAAGACAACTACAAGCCGGGCGGCCCCCAACCCTCCTTCGACAAACAGTTCCTCCGCGATTACCTGGAGACCCTTGACTGGAACAAAACTGCCCCGGCCCCGCCGCTCCCCGAAGAGATTGTGAGGAAAACCGGTGAAAAATACATGGAAGCGCTGGTAAAACTCACCGGCAAAGGGAAATAAACGGCACCACCGCTCCTGAACAGACACGAAGCCCCGGTCGGAAACGACTGGGGCTTTTTTGCGCCTTCGGGAGAAGAAGCATGCCATCCCTTTTGACATTGGCTTACAGCGGGATTATAGTGCACCGTTAATTGGAGGATTCTTTTTGTCTTGCGCCCAATCATAGGCGCAAATTTCGGAGTGGAATCCGTAACGAGCAAAAGTCTTCTGTTTCAGGCAGAAAAGGCCGGTAGTAGAGGGAAACGCTGGAAGCAGTATCTGTTGTTGAGACTTCGCTGGTGCGCCTTGTGGCGTTGGCCGCAGATAAATACCCATAAAAGCAATGCGAGGAGGTTATCATGATACACCGATTGCTGAACAAATGTCCTATTGCCGTTGTCTTGCTATCGTTTATCCTGCTTACGGTTAATTGCACTGCCACTATTGCATCAACAGAATACCGACTTTCAAAAGGCCAAACTCTTTATGTGCCCGTATATTCCAATATTTTCAGCGCTCCCAAAAAAATCCCTTATAATTTGGCAGCGATCTTAAGTATTAGGAATACAGACATGTCAAATCCTATCAACATTGTTGCTGCGGATTATTATAATACCAAAGGTAAACTGGTGAAAAAGTATTGCCTGCAGCCAATAACATTGGCACCTTTGGAGTCAACCGATATTTTTATTCCAGAGGAGAATACAACGGGTGGTACCGGTGCGAATTTTATCGTTAAATGGAATTCGCAAAAAGAAGTGAATGCCCCCATCATAGAAAGTGTGATGTTTGGCATGAAGTCAGGACAAGG
Organism: Deltaproteobacteria bacterium; assembly: GCA_021848385.1. Classification (GTDB taxonomy): domain Bacteria; phylum Desulfobacterota; class Desulfuromonadia; order Geobacterales; family Geobacteraceae; genus Geomobilimonas. Next base: position 7,417 of record JAJZUQ010000054.1, on the reverse strand, counting down.
CATTTCTTTTGTTAGTCCAGGTCAAGAAATCAAAGATACCTCCCGTTGACAACCCATGAAAACGTTTATTCGAGAATTAATAAATTCCCTACTGATTGTATTAGGAATCCTTTCTGCGGGGATGGGTATAAAAGGGTTTCTGTTGTCAAGCCACTTCATCGATGGTGGGGTAACAGGCGTTTCCATGTTGCTGGCCAATGTGCTTGGCCAACCACTAGCAATACTTATTCCGCTGATTAATCTCCCTTTTATCGCGCTGGGTTTTCGTCAGATTGGCTGGGTATTCGCATTGAAAAGTACACTGGCGATTGCGGGGTTATCTGTATGTCTTGCCTTTGTGAACTATCCAGATGTAACTCCTGATAAACTCCTGACAGCCGTTTTCGGTGGATTTTTTATCGGAGCTGGAATTGGCCTTGCAATTCGCAGCGGAGCTGTTCTTGACGGCACTGAAATAGCAGCGTTGCTGATCAGCAAAAATACTCATCTGCTAAAGGTCGGCGATGTCATCCTTATCCTGAATATTTTCATCTTTGCAACCGCAGCTTATTTTCTCGGTATTGATTCAGCGCTTTATTCGGTACTTACATACATTGCAGCCTCAAAAACAATTGATTTTCTGATCCACGGTATCGAGGAATACAACGCCATAATCATTATGTCTGAAAAGAGCGATGAAATCAGGGAAGCAATAGTGCGTGTCCTGAGTCGTGGCGTTACGATATACAATGGTCGAGGTGGAATGACCGGCAAAACCATGCATATTTTATACTGTGTGGTGACAAGACTGGAAATCGGCAGAGTCAAAAATGTTGTTAAAGAAATTGATGAAGCAGCATTTATTGTGATTCACCCGTTGGCAGACGCTGCCGGTGGAATTATCAAGAAAACTGCCTTGCATTGAAAGAACGCCCAACAAGGCTTACGACCTGCCCGAAAGACTGGCAGGTCAAAGCCATGCCCGTTACCAGTATCAGAAAGCATACCCCGCGCTCAACCCCACCATGTGGATGTCGGAACCGTAGACGCCGTTGGCAGCTCCGGCCAGCGCCCCGAGGGAGTTGACCTTGGACCTCTCGTGCATTACCTGGTACGCATAACTCAGGGCAAACTTGAATTTCCGGCAGGTTACCTCCGACCCAAGACTGTAGACATCGGTAACCGAATCGGGAATCGACGGATCGAAGGTGGCATCGGGAACGGGGCTATCCCCATGTAAATAGCCTGCTAGCAGGGCAACTGCCGAATTCAGCTGGTACCTCGCCCCCACGTTGAAGGAAAAGACATCCTTCCAGTTTCTCGGCGTCACGTCGGACCTTCCGTTCGCAAGGTCGATCTTCAGCTGGTCGAAGGAGGACCACCCTTCCCACCGCATCCCCACCTCGAGGGTCAGGGGGGCAAGCCCCTTATAGGCGATCCCCGCCAGTACCTGCTGGGGAAGTGTCAGGTCGGCTTTCCCCTGACTGTTCTGCAGCAGCGCAACGACCGAGGGAGGAGAGCCTGCCGGGATCGTGAAGGTCGCATTACCATCCACCTTCACCTTGACCTCGCTCCGGTAGGATGCACCGAAGGAAAATCCTTCAGGAAGATCGAGAAGAAGGCCGACGTTGTAACCGACGCCATTCCCGTCCCCCTTGAATTTCTGCCCGGCATCGGGGAGGCCGACTATCGCCAGACTTTTCTTCTTTTCCAGGGTCGAATCGAGCAGGAGGATGTCGACTCCCGCAGCAAGCGTAAGCATGGGGAATACCCGGTACGATACGACGGGGTTGATGGTGAAGGTCTGCAACTCCGAGTTGGTGCTCAGGTATCTCCCTTCCCAGGTTTCACCCCATTTCGTTCCCAGCCCGAAGGGGCTGAAAACCCCGAGACCGGCACTGAGATTATCAGTGACTGCGTGGGTGATATAGAGGGTGCTGGGGAAAAACAGCCGGTTGTCGGCCTCGGTTGTCGCTCCGTTTTGATAGCTCGTAAATGTGCGGGAGGGGGACATGATGGTGGTTCCGACCTCAACCTGAGTACCAGTGAGGCCGTTTATCAGGGCGGGGTTATAGAAGACTGCCGATGCATCATCGGCATGGGCGACAACGGCATTCCCCTGCCCCAGGGCCGAAGCCCCCTGGGTGAACAGGGCAAACCCCGACCCGAATGCAATCGACGCCGGGCACAAAACAATGAAAAGCAGTGAAACAGTTACGAATCTCTTCCAACAAGGCACTACAGCATGCAACATAGGCATCCCCCATTGGCGGCTTATCGCCAGATGTTCTTTTATTTTCTCCCGTTTACGGACAAAAGGCATCGTAATCATTGCCTTATCACATGGCAGATGGTATATAGTGTCGGCCTGCGGGTTGCAGGAGCATAAAAGCGACGCAGGATACAAAACTCGGACAACAAAGGAACGGGGATGCCGGAAAAAGAATACCTGATGGAAAGCACCGACGAGGTAATTCGTCTGGACGTGAAGACCGATAACGAAGTCACCGGAAGGCAGGCCCTCTGGGCCGGCATTCGACCAGGCATGCGGGTTGCCGATATCGGCTGTGGTTCGGGTAAAACCACCTCCAAGTTGTTCGAACTCGTTCAACCGGGAGGTACCGCTCTGGGGATCGATATTGCACCCCAGCGTGTTTCCTATGCGCATGCACATTATGGCTGCCCCGGCCTGGAATACGTCCGCGGCGACGCACGGGAAACGCTTGACCACTTCGGGACGTTCGACTTCGTCTGGGTCCGCTTTCTCCTTGAATACTACCGTACCGGCAGTTGTGAAATGGTTGCCAACATCTCCCGGCTCGTGAAGCCTGGCGGCACCCTCTGCCTGACCGACCTGGACCACAACTGCCTGAGCCACTATGGGCTTTCACCCCGCATGGAACGGGCCATCCGGGAAATAATGAGCGGACTTGAAGAAAAGGCCAATTTCGACCCGTACGCGGGACGGAAGCTCTACTCCTACCTCTATGACCTCGGCTTCGAGGATATCGACGTCAAGGTCGCCGGCCATCACGTGATCTACGGCGACCTCAGGGACAGCGACGCGTTCAACTGGCTGAAAAAGGTCGAAGTCGCCCCCCAGAAAATAGGCTACCAGTTCAGTGGCTACGAAAACGGCTACGACGAGTTCCTGGCAGAATTCCGGGAGTTCTTTCACGACCCGCGCAGATTCACCTATTCCCCCATCATCTCCTGCCGGGGAAGAAAGCCCGTCTGATCAGTTCCACGAAACTGCCTGGGGAGCGTTGCAGGCATACGTCTTATTGTAATAGCTGATCAATGCCTCTACCAGACGGCGATCGAAGTGCCTGCCCCCCCCTTCTCGCAACAACTTGAAAGCATCTTCAATATTCATGGGATCACGGTAATGGCGCTTGGCGGTGATTGCTTCGAAAAAGTCCGCCACGGCGATTATCCTGGCGCCCAACGGGATCGCTTTCCCCTTGAGACCATTGGGATAGCCGCTCCCGTCGATTTTCTCGTGATGAGAACCTGCTATTTCCGGAACCTTGCTGAAATTCCCCTCAAAGCTGACCTGCTCAAGGATCTCCCGGGTCTTGGATGAATGGGCCTTGACAATCTCGTACTCCTCATCGGTCAGCATGCCGTTCTTCTTGAGGATGGCGTCTGGTACACCGATCTTGCCGTAATCATGGAGCAGCGCAGACACCCGGATCACCTCCCGGTGCTCTCCGGAAAGCCCCAATTCGGAACAGATGCCGAGCGCATATTCGGTCACCTTCTCGGAATGGCCGGCGGTCAGGGGATCGCGGGCATCGATACTGGCTGCCATGACCTTCAGGATCGAACGGAACTGCCGTCCCCGAGCGTCAATCAGATCAGCATTACGGATGCTGATCCCGATCACCGGCGCGATACCCATGAGAAGGCTCATATCGCTCTGCAGGAGCGGTCGCTTGGATTTGAGATGGTCAACAGCCAGAATACCAAGCTTTTCATCCTCACAGATAATCGGGCAACAGATAAACGACTGGGCGCCGAGCTTGTTGACAAAAGCCAGGCTGTGGGGAGACAGGTCCCCTTCGATTTCGTTCACGTCGTTGATGAGAAGCGGTCTCTGCTCCCGCAACGCCACCACGAACGCCCCCCTCGACTCCGGCCGGTTCAGGTGAAAGGAAGTTTTTTTCAGAAGCGCGAAATGCTCGTCGTTGTAGCCGAACCCCGCCCGGAATACCAACTTGTCCTTCTCACGGTTCGTCAACAGGATCATCCCCCGGTCGTAATCGAGCCGCTTTTCCAGTATCTGCACCACATTCGCAAGAATGTCGTCGATATTGGTCTGCCTGCTGATGACCTGTCCGATCTCGTTGGCCATGAGTGCATTGTTGTAGTTCATGTTGATCTGCTCAAGTAGCTGATCGGTGGAACTCCAGAGGTTGTCCAGGCTCGTGTTCATCTCCGTCTTCTCGACATGTTCGGCAATTATGGTAAGGAGCAGAACGACAACAAACGATGCAGGGAGGACGACCTGTAGCGCAAACCAGATATTGAAAAGCAGAGAGACAAGGATTGTCATGAATAGAAGAGGAGCAGCAATATTTCTAATGCGGAGCCATATAAATGAACGATTTTGTTCCCAATTGATTACGTAACGACAAACCTTATCCCCTTTAAAGATGCACTCGGGGTGGTCGATATGGGGAAGTTCATGGTTGAATATCATCGAGGCGGCTTCCAGGAAACCGGTTCTATTGGCACACTGGAACGGCTGTTCCGTTACCCCTTCGTTAGGGGTTACCGTTACCTCAATCCGATTACCCGCCAATTTGCGGGATTCGTAGTGAGATGACCGGGTAAATTTTGTGGAGGCTCTGCCAAACATTTCGTATGTCTTGGAAGGTCCGACCAATCCTAGTATATACTGACGCATTACCCCGATTGCTTCAGGTGAAGCTGCATATCTTCCCGCTTCACGTGCAATATCCATATTTCCGGTCAGTTTTTTGAGCTGCTCATGGAAAAGATTTACCTGCTCCTGGGTGAACCAGTGCCCCTGGTCCGCCACCTCGTAAGGTTTCATACCGGCAAACCCCAGCAGGTCGCCGATATTGATATAGCTGTACCTCCGCTTTATCAGCTTGATATAGGTATCCACAATCCTGCTATTGTATAAGGGCTTAGACATATGCAGCATCCATTGGCAGTAATTTCAGGTTACAATCCAATTCTATCTGTTCTCAGTATCTTTTCGATGAATTTCATATAGTCGTCACTGTAAAGCAAATTCAGTACCCACATGTTGTAGATCTTGTCATAAGGGATTGAATTTGTATCAGCATAAGATGTCGGGTAAACAAGCACCGGGACATCATCCTTGTTGAATTTCAGGGTAAGGCACGACAGCAAAAGTTGGAGCATTTCCCGGGGGAAATCCTCCTCATCCACAACGAAAATTTTTATACAGTTGGTCAAGTCGGACAGGTTGAGCCCAACATCAGAAATCACCACCATTATAACTGCCTTGAGGATACCATCCTTTGTTACAGAGAAGAGGTGCTTCTCCCTTTTGAAACCGAGCCGCTGATACTCCTGGTCAAAATCATTCCGATCTACCATGGCAGGCTCAAGGTCCATGGCATGAAGCATAAGGCCGCCGGACCGATGGGCATAGAAAGCTTCCAACTCCACCAAGTCGTCTGGCTTGGTTCTGGCCAATGCCCAAGGCCCCGAAATATTCCATTCCATGTCGTAGCTCCGGTGGTAATGGAAATAGGCGAAACTGTCTACGGAACATTTCCGGGGGTCGTTGATTGCTGCAGCGCACCCGCCAAAAACCTTTCGGGGGAATTTATTGTCGGGCCGGAAATACCCGACAATGTAGTTCATGTGAGCGGAGAAGAGGTTATTGGAATCGTTTATATAACGTGACAACTGATTCAGAACCACCAGACCTGCTCGATGGGAGCCCGATTTGGCGGCCGCATGGTGATGGCTGATCCAGGTATTCTCATAAAACCGCAGAGTAGAACAATGCCCGTAAATCTTGCCGTTTTCCTGATAGATGAAATGCCGGGCGATGTTTGGATGCTGGGTGTAGAGCTTTTCGTAGGTGGCCTTCAGCTGATCCTTGTTGGCCTGGATGAAGGCGTATTTCTGGGGGTAGATAAACCCCGTTTCAAAGAAGAAGTTCCAGAGTGCATCCATGTCGACGGTGTTGCAGATATAGGATGACTTGTCCTTTGCCTGGTGTAGAAGTGCCAGCATGCGAACATGATCATGCATATCCATATCAAGGATGGCGAAACCGGCCTTTATCCGGTTGGCATCACCCTTACCGCTGTAACCGTTCCGATATATGACTTGAGCCTTGCATGAAAAACTGAAATTGCCGGCAAAATTGAGCGAAAGCTCAGGGATGATCATTCCCGGCAGCAGGACAGAATTCTCTTCATCCTCTTCAACAGAAAAACCTGAGCCCGACAGATCGATAACCTTCAGATCGAACCTCTTGCCGATGAAAGGGTGCCGGAAAACAATGTTAGGGGAAGGAACGAGCTCCTGCCGGGTACACCGAACCTCCTTTGGCTTGAACCTGCGCACATGCTGAGAAATAGGTTCCAGCACATAGGTTCTCACCTGTTGATCAAGTGTCTGTTTAAGGAGTCGACATTCCCCTGAATAGAGCATCTCTCCCGCAACTGAAAGCACAATGTTGACCGGAGATTCGAGGCGGATCCACTGAAATGTCTGGGGTGGAGCGATGGACACTTCTATGCGGAGAGAGAGTGCGTTGAAATCGACAAGTACCCCTTTGAAAAGAGCACTGTTCTGAACAAGCTGAACATCAACGTCACTGCACTGGTAGCGACAGGCCCTGCGGGTGCTGAACTCCTTGCAGGTTTCGGGTAAGAGGAAACGCATTCCTGTTTCGTCGATTGATGTTACTTCCGGATTTACAACTACGAGCTTCCGTTCATTGGCAATCAGGAGGTGCAGAAACTCACAGGAGTGCAACTGCCGGTGAGCGACTTCGGAATCGGCCCAGACACAGTCGAGAATGCTGCCGGTACAAGGCTGGGGCTGTGCGGAGAGAGATATGGTGCGATCGTAACGAGTGTGCTTGAAGACTATCTGGAGAGTGCCATCCTGAAAATTTATGCAATTAAGTTTATTTATTAAGAGTTTTTTGCTGACATTTTTACCGTCGCTCTGTTCGTTAACGTCGGGGTTTGTTGTATCGATAAGTCGAGGGAATTGCTGAGCAAAAGTCATTTTCACCTCACACCACTGACTATCATGAGACGACAAATTTTTCACAAAATTTCATGTGTCTCTACGCGCGGATGCCAGCCAGACAACCAACCATTCACCTGTTACTTACTGAAATCACTGGCACGCTAGCACAATTAAAAAGGTTTTACAAGTTATAACCTGGAAATAAACTACATAACAATGA
>JAJZUQ010000053.1 GCA_021848385.1 Deltaproteobacteria bacterium | reverse complement strand
AATCCTATTATCTTGATACCTGGCCTGAAGCGATACAGTCGGCAAACCACATCATGCCTAAATTAATGAAAAATATTCCAATAGTCACTTCGAGCGACATTGGATATGGTCTTAGGTACGCTTTTTTTGCCACTAACAAACCAGACTTGGTGGTTATGGTACTTGAAGGAATGGAAAAATATATTACTGATAAACGGGGGCTAACGGTCTGCTACACCTTTGAAAAACCGTTAGAAGGTTATAGATCAGTTAGGATTGCAAATGTTTTATTTGATAATAAAACTTTACCGTTATATTTAAATAGAAACCCACAAGCCGTGGAATTGCACTATTATGATAAAATATAACAAAACAGCTGCTGTAACTATAATTGCTTTATGTACATTGATGCACCTTTCAATAATGTGGCAACTATATTATGCGGGGCTGTCGACACTTTTTTTTGCAATTATAAAAACTTTAGGTTCTTTCGTAAATTAGTGAAGCGTAAATTCAGGAAGGAGTGGAGCAGATAGAAGGAAGTGCATCGGATTTGACAATTTCTGGTAGAGTTTTGTTTCTTGACAAAATCCTCAGAAAGGATGGGAAAAGGGGACGGATCTATTTTTAATTTAATCACAAAAGTTTGTCAGGGGAGAGCACTACAATCCGAATAGGAACAAAAAGCCATACAAATTTCTGTTTGTATTGACAATCAGTATACTCCGGTGGTAGCGTTCCTTACATGCTAATTCAACGAACCATACAAACTGATCTTATCCGCTTGGCAGGGCAATACCCGGTCGTAACTATCGTCGGGCCGCGCCAATCCGGCAAGAGCACTCTCACGAAGATGGCTTTTCCGGAGAAGCCTTATGTATCCCTTGAACAACTCTCGCTTCAGGATTTTGCCCTGTCCGACCCGGTTGGTTTTCTTGATACCCACGCCAGGGAAGGGGCAATATTGGAGGAGATCCAGCGAGTACCGAGCCTATTATCCGAAATACAGGTGAGGGTGGATGCCAGACCGGAGCTAAAAGGCGCATATATTCTTACCGGCAGTCATCAACTGCTGCTGATGGAGTCGGTGACGCAATCGCTTGCTGGCCGGACGGCAATCCTTAAACTGCTTCCGTTAAGTCTCGCAGAACGTACTGAATTCGTCGGCATCCCTTCAGACGTCCCGCATCTCCTGTTTAACGGTTTCTATCCCCGCATATTCGCCGATAATCTTGATCCTGTCGAAGCGCTTTCATTTTATATCACCACATACGTGGAGCGAGACGTGCGTGAAATAATGGCGATCAAGGATTTAGCCGCCTTCTCTCGTTTCCTGAGATTATGTGCGGGACGGACGGGGCAGATACTGAACGCTACTTCCCTTGCTGTTGACGCAGGCATCAACCACAACACCGCCCGCTCGTGGTTATCGCTGCTGGAAGCCAGTTTTATTATTACTCTGCTGCAGCCTCACTTTAACAATTTCAATAAACGGTTGATCAAAGCACCAAAGCTTTACTTCTGGGACGTAGGTCTTGCTTGCCATCTGTTGGGGATCGAGCGTGCTGAACAGGTTGCAAGCCACCCACTTGTTGGATCACTTTTTGAGACATTTGTGGTAACTGAATTGATGAAGCAGCGCCTGAACCGGGTGCGTGAACCGGGACTATACTATTGGCGGGATAATGCGGGGCATGAGGTTGATTTATTACATGAATCCGGTGATGCTATTATTCCAATAGAGATAAAGTCGGGGGCAACAGTCCAGAGGGATACCTGGAAGGGGATAGAATATTATCGTTCTCTTAATCAGAAATCTGCCCCGGGAATAGTCGTTTACGGTGGTTCTGAACAACAGGATCGTAGTAGTGGTTTACGGATAATCAGCTTTTCTCAAATCGGAGACCTGCTGGATGACCCCCTTAAACTTTCTCTAACCCGCAAACCCATCAGCAACGCCTGTATCTGATGAATATCAAGGCGATGAAGCTAATTGATAGTGCTGTTGGCTGGATAGCGACGTCCTTTATCCCTGCGCCAAAGCAAAGAAAACCTCTCTCTCTTTTCATATCCCTCTTATTCATTCGACCCGGTGGCATCGGCGATGCGGTACTGCTTGCGCCTGCCATCTGCTCAGTAAAACATGCCTACCCCAAAAGTCGGATAACTGTTCTTGCCGAGCGCCGCAATGCGGGCATATTTTCACTCGTGCCGGAAGTCGATGAAGTTCTCTGCTATGATCAGCCACGTGAGTTTTTACATGCGCTGCGCGGTTGCTACGATGTTGTTATTGATACGGAGCAGAGTCATCGGTTGTCGGCGGTTGTGGCACGGTTCTCGTCGGCACCGGTAAAAATAGGTTTTGATACCAACGAGCGTCGACGGATGTTTACCCATCCGATTCCTTATTCGCATGATGACTACGAGGCGGTCAGCTTCACTAACCTCCTGGAGCTATTTGGGATAGAGACATTGGCCGTGAATATGGAAACTCCGTTCCTGTCCGTTCCGGATGCCGCATCCAGCAAAGCTGCCGGTCTGCTGGAATCGCTCCATGGTGAACCGTTTGTGGCGGTCTTTCCCGGTGCCAGTATCCCGGAGCGGCGCTGGGGAGTTGACCGTTTCCGGCTTGTGGCTGAAGTGTTGTCGGTTTTTGGAATAAAGATCGTTGTCGTGGGGGGAAAAGAAGATCGTCAGATGGGAGCGGTGATTGCCGACGGCGGTTTGGGATTGAATCTGGCCGGTTTGACCTCATTATCAGAAACAGCTGCCGTGATTCAAAAGAGTTCCCTGCTGCTGAGCGGCGATTCCGGAGTGTTGCATGTCGCTGTCGGACTTGGTGTGCCCACGGTTTCACTGTTCGGGCCCGGAAGGGTCAAAAAGTGGGCTCCGCGGGGTGATAAACATCGCGTTATAAACAAGGGCCTTCCTTGCTCCCCATGCACTACTTTCGGGAATACACCCCATTGTCCGGTTGATGCCCGTTGCATGTCGGACATCACGGTTGAAGAAGTGGACAGGGCAGTGCTTGAACTTCTCCATCCAGAAAATAAAACATTGCAAGAAAATCCTTGACTTCCCCACCTCGAATTGGTATCTAAGTAGAGTTTTTACGGAGGCGCGTAGCTCAGGGGTAGAGCACTAGCTCGACACGCTAGGGGTCGGCGGTTCGAAACCGCCCGCGCCTACCAGAAAAACCATGCCGCAGGTAGATCTGACAGGGGCATCGATGTTCGATGCCTCTTTCCGTTAAGGGGCCGATATGGCAGACATCAGCGTGACACTTCCCGATGGTTCGGCACGAACCCTTCCCCAAGGGGCGACGGTGTACGATCTTGCCGCCGCCATCGGTACCGGCCTGGCCAAGGCCGCCATCGCCGGCCGGATCGACGGTACCCTCGTCGATCTGGGCACGAAGCTGGCAGACGGCAGCCGGGTAGAGATCATCACCGAGAAGAGCCCCGAGGCACTGGAGATCATCCGCCACTCCACCTCCCACCTCATGGCCCAGGCGGTGAAGAGCCTTTTTCCGGAAGCGAAGGTGACCATCGGTCCGGCCATCGAGTCCGGTTTCTATTACGATTTCGATGTCGATCATCCCTTTACGCCGGAAGACCTGGAAAAGATCGAAAAGAAAATGGCTGAGCTGGCGAAGGCCGGCCTGAAGATAGAGCGCCAGGAGCTGTCGAGCGCCGATGCCGTCAAGCTGTTCAGGGAGATGGGTGAGGAGTACAAGGTCGAGTTGATCGAAGATCTCGGCGTCGACCATGTTTCCCTCTACCGGCAGGGTGATTTCATCGACCTCTGCCGCGGTCCCCACCTGCCGTCAACCGCAGGGTGCAAGGCATTCAAGATTACCTCCATTGCCGGTGCCTACTGGCGTGGCGACGAAAAGCGCAAGATGCTGCAGCGGGTGTATGGCACTGCTTTTCCCGATAAAAAGCAGCTTGACGATTACCTGGAGCGGCTGGAAGAGGCGAAACGCCGCGACCATCGGAAGCTCGGCCGGGAACTCGATCTCTTCTCCTTCAACGATGAAGTGGGAGCCGGTTTTGCCATCTGGCATCCGAAAGGGGCCATGCTCCGGACCGTCATCGAGGATTTCGAGCGTCGGGAGCATCTGAAGCGCGGCTACGACATCGTCGTCGGCCCCCAGATCCTCAAGACCGAGCTGTGGCAGCGTTCCGGCCATTACGACAACTACCGCGAGAACATGTACTTCACCGAAGTGGATGAGCAGTCCTTCGGCATCAAGCCGATGAACTGTCTCGCGCATATGATGATCTACAAGTCCCATCTGCGTAGCTACCGCGATCTCCCCCTCAGGTTCTTCGAACTGGGGACGGTTCATCGCCACGAGCGTGCCGGTGTACTGCACGGCCTCATGCGGGTACGCTGTTTCACCCAGGACGATGCCCATATCCTCTGCACTCCGGAGCAGCTGGACACCGAGATCAAGGGTGTCCTCGCCTTCGTCAAGGATGTCATGGGTGTCTTCGGTTTCGAGTTCGAGATGGAACTCTCCACGCGCCCCGAGAAATCCATCGGATCGGACGAGGACTGGGAACGCGCCACCAATGCCCTGCTCGGCGCCTTGAAGGATTCCGGTCGTCCCTTCGATATCAACGAAGGTGATGGCGCATTCTATGGCCCCAAAATAGACATCAAGCTGCGCGACTCCCTTGACAGGAGATGGCAGTGTGCTACAATCCAGTGCGATTTTACGCTCCCCGAGCGCTTTGACCTGACCTACATCGACGCTGATGGCGAGAAAAAGCGCCCTGTCATGGTCCACCGGGTCATCCTCGGTTCCATCGAGCGTTTCATCGGCGTCCTCATAGAGCACTTTGCCGGGAACTTCCCGGTCTGGCTGTCGCCGGTGCAGGCTACCGTCCTGACGGTCACCGAGAACCAGGTCCTCTATGCAGAAAAGGTGTTTGACACCCTGCGGGCAGCCGGCATCAGGGTACAGAAGGATCTCCGGAACGAGAAGCTCGGCTTCAAGATCCGCGAGGCACAGTTACAGAAGATCCCATACATGCTGGTCATCGGCGACAAGGAAGTTGAAAGCGGCACGGTAACCCCGCGGTTCCGTGACGGCAGCAACCTGTCGTCCATGGATCCGGCTGCTTTTGCTGAATATCTTGCCCGCGAAGTGGCGAGTTTCCACTAGGAGGTGGCACCATAGCTAAACCGACCGTTAACATCAATCAGACCATTCGGGCCAGAGAAGTCCGGGTCATCGGGGCTGAAAGCGAGCAGCTCGGCATCCTGACCATTCAGGAGGCACTTGCATTGGCGGAGTCCCAGCAGCTTGACCTGGTAGAGGTTTCGCCGACGGCGGTCCCGCCAGTCTGCAGAATCATGGACTTCGGCAAGTTCAAATACCAGCAGAGCAAGAAACTGCAGGAAGCCAAAAAAAAGCAGGTCCATGTCGTGGTGAAGGAAGTGAAACTCCGTCCCAAGACCGACGACCACGACCTGGAATTCAAGATCAAGCACGTCCGCCGTTTCCTTGAAGAAGGGAACAAGGCCAAGATCACCGTGATGTTCCGCGGCCGGGAAATCACCCATATGGAACTTGGACAGAAGGCGCTGGAACGGTTCATAACCGAACTGGAAGACGTTGCGGTCATCGAAGTAAGGGCGAAGATGGAAGGACGAAGCATGTTCATGATCGTCGCCCCCAAAGTGAAACCCCCCGTTAAATAAGATAACGACCTCCAAGGAGAATAGCATGCCAAAGATCAAGACCAACAGGGGCGCAGCAAAGCGCTTCAAAAAGACCGGTTCCGGCAAGATCAAGCGGAGCCACGCCTTCACCAGTCATATTCTGACCAGCAAAACACGCAAGCGTAAGCGCAATCTGCGTAAGAGCGCCATCATCGAGGCGGTTGACCACAAGAATATCGCCCGGTTGATTCCGTATATGTAACAAACCGGGGCTGGGGATTAGGGACTAGGGACTGGTTAGTGTCAAAGGTTTTTACTAGTACCCAGTCCCTAGCCCCTGCTTTCAAGTCCGTGAACCGCGAGGAAACGTCTCCCCTTACGGATCCGGCAAATATCAACCAAAGGAGTAGTGTATGCCAAGAGTTAAACGAGGTTTTAAAGCGAGACAGAGAAGAAACAAGGTACTCAAGCTGGCCAAGGGGTACCGTGGTGCGCGGAGCAAACTTTTCAGGAGCGCCACCGAAGCAGTCGATCGCGCTCTCAACTACGCGTTTCGTGACCGCCGTGTCAAGAAGCGCGATTTCCGGGCACTCTGGATCGCCCGGATCAATGCAGCGTCCCGTACCAACGGCCTTTCCTACAGTAAGCTCATCTTCGGCCTCAAGCAGGCCAAGGTCGAAATCGACCGGAAGGTGCTGGCTGACCTGGCGGTGTCCGACCCCCGCGGCTTCGCGGAGATAGCCGGAATAGCCAAGGCAAATATCTAACTGAAAACATTGACGGATAGAAAAAGAAATGGGATAGCAGTATCTCATTTCTTTTTTTTATCAGAAGGTTGTCACCCATGAAGGATAAACTCGAAGCATTGCTTGTCCTGGCCACTGCCGATCTTGCCCAGGCCGACAGTGAAGACGCCGTCCAGGAACTGCGGGTCAGGTACCTGGGAAAGAAGGGGGAACTCACCGCTGTCATGAAGGGGATCGGAGCCCTTTCTCCCGAAGAGCGTCCCCTCATCGGCCAGGTAGTCAACACGGTACGTGACCAGTTGGAAGAGCGCCTTGCCGCAGCACTGGCTACGGTGCGCAGCCGAAGCAAAGAGTTACGGCTCCAGTCGGAGAGGCTGGACGTTACCATGCCCGGCCGTCTCCGCCCCATGGGGACGAAGCATCCCGTCACCCTTGTCACTGAAGAGATAGCCGACATCTTTGCCGGCCTCGGCTTTCAGGTGGCGGAAGGGCCGGAGATCGAGCTCGACTATTACAACTTCGAGGCCCTCAACTTTCCCAAGGATCATCCTGCCCGCGATATGCAGGATACCTTTTTCGTCGACGATAACGTCCTTCTTAGAACCCATACCTCGCCTGTCCAGATCCGGACCATGCTCAAGCACGCCCCCCCTGTCCGGATCATCGCCCCCGGCACCGTCTATCGCTGCGATTCCGACGCTACCCACTCACCCATGTTCCATCAGGTGGAGGGGCTTATGGTGGACAAAGGGATTACGTTCGGCGACCTGAAGGGCATTCTTACCATCTTTGTCACCCAGTTGTTCGGCTCGGGGACTGGTGTTCGCCTCCGGCCGAGCTTCTTCCCCTTCACTGAGCCGTCCGCCGAGGTGGACATCGCCTGTGTAATTTGCAAGGGAAAGGGGTGCCGGGTCTGCAAGAACACCGGCTGGCTGGAGATACTGGGGGCCGGCATGGTTGACCCCGAGGTATTCCGGCATGTGCAGTACGACCCGTCGTCCATTTCGGGTTTCGCCTTCGGCATGGGAATCGAGCGGATCGCCATGCTCAAGTACGGGATCGGCGACATGCGCCTCCTGTTCGAGAATGACCTTCGTTTCCTGCGGCAATTCTAAAGCGTTACTTTAACAAGTCAGAATAAAGAGTGTGAAAACATGATAGTAACCTATAACTGGCTCAAGGAATTCGTGGATTTTGATCTTCCCCCTGCGAAGTTGGCAGACCTTCTGACCATGCTCGGTCTTGAGGTTGAAGGGGTGACCCCCTGCGGCGAGGGGATGGATGACGTGGTGGTTGCCCTGGTGGAAGAGCGTGCCCAGCACCCCAACGCCGACAAGCTCTCCCTTTGCCGGGTCAACAACGGGAAAGAAGTCCTGAGCATTGTCTGTGGAGCCCAGAACTTCAAGGCCGGCGATAAGGTTGCCCTTGCCCAGATCGGTGCCACCCTTCCCGGCGACTTCAAAATCAAGCGTTCAAAGATCAGGGGGGAGGAGTCCTGTGGTATGCTCTGCTCCGAAAAGGAGCTGGGCCTGGCCGACGAATCGGCCGGTATCATGATTCTGCCTGCTGATCTTCCCCTCGGGCTTCCGGTCTTTGCTGCCCTCGGACTCAAGGACACCATTTTCGAGATCGGACTGACCCCTAACCGGGCCGACTGTCTCAGCGTTATCGGAATAGCACGGGAGATCGCCGCCAAGCTCGGCACGAAGGTCCGCCATCCCGCCTTCACGCTGGAGGACAACGGCCCCTCCATCAACGACAAGGCCAGTGTTGTCATTGAAGATGCCCAGCTCTGCCCGCGGTACACGGCTCGCTATATTGAAGGGTGCAGGATCGCACCGTCCCCCCGTTGGCTCGTCAATCGTCTCAATGCAGTGGGGATGCGCTCAATTAACAATGTTGTGGACGTGACCAACTATGTGCTTCTTGAGTACGGGCATCCCCTCCACGCCTTCGATTTTGACCTGATAGCCGGCGAAAAGATCATCATCAAACGGGCAGGGGAGGGGGAGAAATTCACCACCCTGGACGGTCAGGAACGGACGCTCACCGCCAACGACCTTACCATCCGCGACGCCTCGCGGGGAGTGGCTCTCGCCGGTATTATGGGGGGAGAGAACTCCGAGATCAAGGACAACACCACCAACATCCTGCTGGAGAGCGCCTATTTCAACCCGACCGCCATCAGGCTGACGAGCAAGCGCCTCGGCCTGCACACCGAGTCATCCCACCGGTTCGAACGGGGTGCTGATGTCTCCGTACTGGCCCGCGTCGCGGACCGTGCGGCGGCGCTCATCGCCGAACTGGCAGGGGGCACCATCGCCCATGGCCTCATCGACGTTCATCCGTCGCCGGTCTTTCCGCGGACCATCACGGCACATCTCGACAGAATAAACCGGACACTCGGCATTACCCTCACGGCGGACGAGGTCACAACCATTTTTCACAATCTGGAGTTTGCCGTTACCCAGACCGAACCGGGGGTCATGGCGGTCACGGTCCCCCTGTTCCGGGTCGACCTGGAGCGGGAGATCGATCTGATCGAGGAAGTCGCCCGTCTCCACGGGTTCGAGAATATCCCTGCCACCATGCCCAAGGCCCGTGTTTTCTCCGATCGTCCACCACGCTCACAGCGGATGGAGAGGGATGTCCGTTCGCTCCTGGTGGCACAAGGGTTCAATGAGGTGATCAATTTCAGCTTCATCGCGCCTGATGCTTATGACAGGCTTCTTCTTCCCCCGGACGACCCGCGCCGCTCTGCGGTGAAACTGCTCAATCCCCTGGTGGCCGAACAGTCGGTCATGCGCACCACGCTGCTGCCAAGCCTTCTTGAGACCGCTGCTGCAAACATCAGTCATCGCGAGCTCAATCTGCGTCTGTTCGAATTACGTCGCGTCTACCACCCCCGGCCTGGCGAGGAACTTCCCGCCGAACCTCTCCATATTGCCGCAATCATGACCGGTCGACGCGAACCTGAGGGATGGTGCCAGGGAAGCGACATGGTGGATTTCTACGATGTCAAGGGAATCGCCGAAACCCTTCTCTCATCTCTGCAGATGCCGCCGATGGAGTATAGCAGCGAAGCTCCGGAATCCTTCTATCATCCGGGCAAAAGCTGCACCATCCTGTCGGGGGGTAAACCGGTCGGTTCCCTGGGGGAACTACATCCGGACGTGCAGGAGAACTTCAGCCTATCCCAACCGGTTTACTATCTGGAGCTTGACTTCAACCGGCTGCTCAGTCACGCTCATGAACGGGAGGCTGTCCAGGCACCTTCCCGCTATCCCGATGTGGCACGGGATATTGCCATGCTGCTGGCCGAAGAGATCCCGGCGACCCGGGTGCTTGAGTGTGTCCGTGGAGTGCGACTCAAGGAGCTGGATAACGTTGCCATCTTCGATCTCTACAAAGGGGAGCATGTCCCAGCCGGTCAGAAGAGCCTTGCCATCAGGGTCCGCTATCGTTCACCGGAACGTACCTTGACCGATGACGAGGTAACCCGCTCGCATCAGCGCGTTATCGACGCTTTGACCGCTAAATTAAATATTACGGTGCGGTAAAAATGAGTTGATTATCTTCAACCTGTATGGTATAAACCAACCTCGTTGTTTGTATGACCTTGCTGGTGATTATTCAATGTATTGAGGTAGTTATGACCAAAGCTGATATAGTTGAAAAAATATACGAAAAAGTCGGCTTCTCCAAGAAAGAATCGGCCGAACTGGTTGAACTCGTCTTTGACATCATCAAGGATACCCTGGAAGGCGGAGACAAGATAAAGATTGCCGGCTTCGGCAACTTCGTCGTCAAGGAAAAGGCCGACCGCCGTGGCAGGAACCCCCAGACAGGCGACGAGATCACCATTGCCGCCCGCAGGATACTCACCTTCAAGCCGAGCCAGGTTCTCAAGGCCTCCATCAACGACAAGTAGCGTTTAAGGATGCCAGCCGTCAGTCCTGATAAACTGTACTACCGGATTGGCGAGGTAGCGGCCCTTACCTCGCTCAGACCGTCGGTACTCAGGTTCTGGGAAACCGAGTTCGTGTTGTTACAACCGCGCAAAAGCCGTAGCGGGCAGCGTCTTTACAGTCAGGAAAACCTGGTGCTGATCCAGGATATCAAGCGGTTGTTGTATGTTGAGAAGTTAACCATAGAAGGAGCACGGAAGAGACTGGCGTTGCCGATGGGCGCCACACAGCAGGAAGAACCGGTGGCCGTGATCGATGACGGTTCCCGTGACCTCCTCAGGGAGATAAAAACAGAACTGGAGCGGATTAGGGATATCCTGTAAATTCCGGCCAGATATATATTTCGGGGCGTAGCGCAGCCTGGTAGCGCACTAGACTGGGGGTCTAGTGGTCGCTGGTTCGAATCCAGTCGCCCCGACCATTACCGACAAAGGGTTTGCAGAGAGATTTGCAGGCCCTTTGTTAATTTGTCTGTCTGCGATTCACCGCCTTGAGGCTCCCATGAACATACTGGTCACCAATGACGACGGTATCAACGCCCCGGGAATCATTGCCCTTGCAGACGCCCTGGCCGCTGTCGGCCGGGTGGGAGTGGTCGCTCCTGACCGGGAGCGGAGCGCTGTTGGCCACGCCCTCACACTACACCACCCCCTCCGCGCAACACCGCTCGACAATGACCGTTATGCCATCGACGGCACCCCCACAGATTGCGTTAACCTTGGTATCCACTCACTTCTTCCGTTCAAGCCCGACCTCGTCGTCTCGGGCATCAATCGTGGCGCCAACCTGGGAGAGGACATCACCTACTCGGGAACGGTTTCCGCTGCCCTTGAGGCGACACTCATGGGGATACCCGCCTTTGCCATCTCCCTTGCCACTGACAATGGGGGGGCAAATTATGCTGCCGCCGGCGCGTTCGCAGCACGACTCGCCCGTTATGTCCAGCAGCAGGGGTTGCCGGCCGACACCTTCCTCAATGTCAATGTTCCCGACCTTCCTGCCGACCAGCTCCGGTCGCCCCTCATAACCAGCCAGGGGAAACGGCGCTACGAAGGGATGATCATCGACAAGGTCGATCCCCGCGGGCGCAATTACTACTGGATTGGCACCGTTGAACTCAATTTTCTCGATATACCGGGGAGCGACTACGCCGCCGTTTCCCGACGCCACATCTCTGTTACTCCGCTCCACCTCGACCTCACCAATTACGCTTCCTTTGCCGCTATTGAGGCATGGAATATTGAGTGAAGCAATTCTCGTTGGCAAAAAATAAAAAGTAAAAGCTGGTTTAGGACCGGCGTTTCACCTTTAACTTTTCACCTTTCACTGTCCAGCTGGACTTTTCCCGCTCCATTTGCTATAGTCCCGCCGGCGGGGGAGATAGATGTTGATCAATTTTGATATAGCCAGAAAACGGATGGTGGAGACCCAGATCGCCAGGCGGGGTATAACCGACCGGCGGGTCATCGAGGCAATGCTCAAGGTGCCGCGCCACCTGTTTGTGGAAGAAGCGATGGCGGCCCAGGCCTACAGTGATTCCGCCCTTCCCATCGGCGAGAAGCAGACCATCTCCCAGCCTTTCATGGTGGCTCTCATGACCGAGCTTTTGCAACTGAAGGGAACGGAGAAGGTGTTGGAGATCGGAACCGGTTCCGGATATCAGGCAGCGATCCTTGCAGAAACGGCCGGGCGTGTCTACACCGTGGAACGGATTCGCTCCCTGGCCCTTCGTGCCCGCAAGGTGCTCGACAGTCTCGGCTATCTGACCATAAATCTGAAAATCGACGACGGCAGCGGCGGCTGGGAAGGAGAGGCCCCATTCGATGCCATCATCGTCACCGCAGGTGCTCCGGACGTTCCGGAATCACTGGTGGAGCAACTGGCACCGGGTGGGCGTCTGGTCATCCCTGTTGGCAGCCAGTACGAGCAGGTGCTCGTGCGCGTGACGCGAAACCTGGACGGGACGGTCGTCCGTGAAGAATCCGTCGGTTGCCGCTTCGTCAAATTGATCGGGAAATCCGGATGGCTCAGCGAAGAATAACCTTGATTAATGTTGAGTTTTGAATTTTGAATTGACAGCGAAACAATCAGACGTCTACTCAGAGCTGTAGTGCGGGAATTTCTGCCGATCAGGGGAGCGCAATGAAAAAGAGCGAGCTGCGGGAAGATGCCGAGTTGATAAAAGCTGAGCCAGTGGAGCCGGAAGACGACCTGCTTGAGGGGGATGCTGAGGCTGAGCCGGGTCCTCTCGATTTCGCGGAAGCAGAGGCGGAGGAAGAAGCCGAGGAGGAAGAGGAAGAGGCTGAAGAAGTTATAAAGAAGGTAGCCGTCGAGGAACATTTTGATGATGCCATCAAGCTCTACCTGCGCGAAATTCAGCGCACCCGGCTCCTCACCGCCGATGAAGAAAAGGAGCTTGCGGGACGTATCGCCAACGGAGAGAAGGCAGCCCGGGACAAGATGATCGAGTCGAACCTGCGGCTCGTGGTGAAGATCGCCAAGCGGTATATCAACCGTGGTCTCCCTTTCCTCGATCTTATCGAAGAGGGTAACATGGGGCTGATCAAAGCGGTGGAACGGTTCAAGCTCTCCAAAGAGTGCCGGTTCTCAACTTATGCCACCTGGTGGATTCGCCAGTCCATTGAGCGGGCGCTGGTAAATCAGTCCCGCACCATCCGCCTCCCGGTCCACGTATCCGATGACATCAATAAAATGCTCCGGGTCACTCGCGAACTGGTCCAGAGCATGAACAGGGAGCCATCCATCAAGGAAGTCTCAACCGCCCTGAACGTCAATCCTGCCTACGTTCGCCGACTCATGGTGCTTCTCAAGAAGACCTACTCCATAGAACGGCCCATGGGGGAGAACAACGACTATTTCCTCATCGACACCATCGAGGATACCTCCAACGTCTCGCCGGCCGATCTTCTGGAGGACCTGAACAAGTATGAACTGCTCGCTGTCTGGTTCGAAACCCTGTCGGAAAGCGAGAAGAAGATTCTCACCCTCCGCTTTGGCTTGGACGACAAGGAACCCCAGACGCTGGATACCATCGGCCGCAGTTTTGGTGTCACTCGTGAGAGGATTCGGCAGATTGAGGCCAAGTCCCTGGAAAAGCTGCGCAAGATAGTTGAATCACACGAGTTGCCCCAGCGATCGGAATAATTATCCCAAAACGGCAGTATTCAACTGCCGTTATCATCCACCAAGGAGCAGACCTGTATGGACGAACTCAAGAACATTATCCGCGATATTCCCGATTTTCCTAAAAAGGGGATTATCTTTAAAGACATAACGACCTTGCTGGCCGATGCGAAATCTTTCCAGCGGATGGTCGACTCCATTGCCAACCGCTACGTCGGAAAACGGATCGACAAAGTTGTGGGTGTCGAGGCGCGGGGATTTATCATCGGTGCAGCACTTGCCTACAAACTGAATGCGGGGATCGTCCTCGTCCGCAAGCCGGGCAAGCTCCCCGCCGAAACCTTCAAGCAAACCTACGACCTGGAATACGGCACCGACACCCTTGAGATGCACACCGATGCCATTAAGAAGGGGGAACGGGTCCTTATCGCCGACGACCTCCTCGCCACGGGCGGGACCATGGGAGCGGTGGTGGACATGGTGAACAGCATGGGAGGAGAGATCGTCGAATGCTGCTTCATGGCGGAACTGGAGTTCCTGAACGGCAGAAAAAAACTTCCCGAAGGCAAGGTCTTCTCTCTTTTGACATTCTGAAGGGGTTGTGAAAGGTGAAAGGCCGCGGAACCTGATATTGAGTCCCAAGTCCCTGATCCCCGGCTTTTAAGCTTGAAAAGCGGGGAAGGGTGGGGTATAAAAGAAAGCTCATGTCCCCGTAGCTCAGCCGGATAGAGCACTTCCCTCCTAAGGAAGGGGCCGGACGTTCGAATCGTCTCGGGGACGCCATTAAATCAAGAGGTTACGGCTTAGGCTGTAGCCTTTTCTTTTTGGTGCTGTAATAAATGCTGTAATAAACGTTCGGGCTACACAAGAAACCGGCTCCCTTTTCGCCAAGGTATGCGCCGGACCTTCGCTGTATACCTTACCGGCACACCCATCATAAATATCGTTGTAGTAGTATAAAGTATGATTTCTCCTTTTTACCCGCCATAAATGTCACTATAATAATATTATTATTGATTTCTTAAGATGTTTATGGAAAGATATCATTTGGATGATATCTTTATTTCCGAGGATTTTAACATGTCAAAAACCGTAATCCCGCTTCCTATTCCGGAACCGCAACAACTGAGAGATGCAGCAACGCTGGGGAAATTTGTCCGCGCCAGAAGGACGCAGGCCGGCATGACCATACATGAAGCTGCCGCTTTCTGCGGTGTTGCCGTTGGTACCATGAGCAAACTGGAAACCGCATGTGGTGACGTGAAGTTGAGCAGCATCCTGACAGTCTGCTCCATGCTGGGAATCACCATCATTGTCGAGGCCCGGGAGGGATAATGGCTGCGTATCTCACGATAAATCTCGATCGCAGACATCTCGGGAAGATTGTCCTTGATGAGAAGAGCGAACAGTATGGGTTGGAGTATGCTCCGTCCTGGCTTGCCGGGGGAGGTTTCCCTGTATCGCCACATTTGAAACCGGGCGAATGCGCCTCTGAATCGGTAAGACGGTTTCTTGCCAATTTGCTTCCGGAAGGAAGATGGTTGGAAGAGCTTTCAGTATCCAGTCACATATCACGTTCGAATGTGTTCGGGCTGATTGCTGCCATAGGAGCGGAGACGGCCGGAGCGTTGTCGTTTGGTATGGGGGAAGAGCCGGAGGGCGGAATTTTGACAAGCTTCAGGCCGGTGACCTCCGACGAGCTTACAGAGCGCATCAGCCAACGCCAGAACGTATCGATAGCAGTATGGGACGGAAAACCGCGACTCTCGGTCGCAGGCGTACAGGACAAGCTGCCCTTGCTGATCCGGGCTGATGGTGAGATGGGTTTCGGCGAAGGAGAACTGGCGTCGACTCATATCTTGAAGTTCGGCACCGACCGTGCCCTGCACCTCGTGATAAACGAATACGTCTGCATGCAGTTGGCGAAGGCTGTAAAGTTGCTGGTTGCCGAGGTTGACTTGGCCCGTTTTGGCGAGCCGGTGCTGGTTGTGCGACGCTTCGACCGAGAATTGTCAGGCGAAACAGTGACACGGAAACATCTGATTGATGGTTGTCAGATGCTGGATCTGCCGCCGACCTACAAATACGAGCGGCCCTTCGGTAAAAGAGGGGACGCCGCCGTAATCCGGTCAGGCGCCAATCTGCCGGACCTCTTCGCTTCCTGCCGCTTATGCCGGGTGCCGGCGGCGGCTATGAGGGATATGCTCAACTGGGCGCTGTTCCAGCTACTTATCGGAAACAGTGATGCCCATGGTAAAAATATCTCCTTCTTTGTAGGACCGGCTGGGATCGATATGGCCCCAGCTTATGATCTGCTCAATCTCGACATGTATTCCACCCAGTATGACCATGACTTTTCCATGGCAATCGGCGATGCCTTTGCTCCAGAGGATATTTCGCCATGGGAGATGGCTGAGATGTGCGAGAGGTGTAATTTGCAGAAACGGTTGGTCGCCAACACGCTGACGGCACTGTCGGGGAAACTGCTCAACGCAATGGATGTGATCGATCTGTCTTCGCTGCTGCCGGGCGAGGAATCCGAGTTCGCCGGTGACGTGATTGCAGCGATCAGGAAGAATGTGGAGCGATATCTGCCGTACGCGAAACAGTTGCCGAAGATAACAGTGTGATTTACTCGTATCGCTCTTTATGGTGTAAAAGCCAAAGTAGATCCTTTAACAAATAAACTGTTCAACGATTGCTTAACCTACATATACAGAGGCTGTGATGGTGCTCCTAACCCCTTAAAATAACCTAAGGAAGGGGCCGGACGTTCGAATCGTCTCGGGGACGCCATACATGTAACTAGCTGATATTGCTATGCAAAAAACAGAGCCATTCACCTCTAGGTATACCGGGGGTGAGTGGCTTTGTCATATCCTACACATCTCATTAAAGTCAAGAGTCGTTTCTACTGCAAGATCAAGGTTCCTGTTGATCCTTTGCCCACATCTTCCCACCTTTTGGCAGTGCAACCTGTTTAAGAATTGCCATAATTACTTGACTTGCCATTTGATTATGTGCTACTCAAATTAGCGAAAATTACCTTTACAATAACCCTGAAAACTGAATAACGGATCACGGTGCCCGCAAGGGCTTGATAGGGAAGAGGGGTGCAGCTCTGAATGGAGTGAGTCCCCCGCGGACCCGCCGCTGTAAGCGAGGACAAAGGGCAATTACGTCACTGGTCGAAAGACCGGGAAGGCGCCCGGAGGATGAATCGCGAGCCAGAAGACCTGCCATGATCTCAGCACTCAATCAGTTCCCTCTGGTAAAGGGCGAGTGAAACCACTATCAGACTTTGAATACGAAAAGTCCGTTTGTTGCTTCGGCACAAACGGACTTTTTTCATTTTTCGCTTAAGAATTTTTACCGGTTGTTGCTGGACAGCACAACAGATGAGCTGTCCAGCTTTGCCCAGGTAGGTGCCCGTTATGAAGTAAACGAACACCTGGATGTTAATGCTGGATTGAAACTGGGCCTGACAAAACCGGAGGACGACCTGCCGTGCGGTATGGACTGGTCCTCAAATTCTGACAGCATGCTACGTTCAACATACACAAGGAGAAATTGATTATGCACATCATGGAAGGTTTTCTACCGGTCAAACACGCCATCGGCTGGAGTGTCGCTTCGGCCCCGTTCGTTGCCTACGGACTCCATACCATCAACAAGAGAATCAAGGAAAAACCTGAACAGCGGATGCTGCTGGGTGTTGCCGCCGCTTTTACCTTTGTTCTTTCGGCCCTGAAGATGCCGTCGGTTACCGGCAGCTGTTCCCACCCGACCGGAACCGGACTGGGATCAATACTGTTCGGCCCTGCAGCCATGGCACCTATCGGCATGGTCGTGCTGTTGTTCCAGGCGATCCTGCTGGCCCATGGCGGCCTGACCACCCTGGGTGCCAACATCTTCTCCATGGCGATTGTGGGGCCGTTTGCCGCAGCCGCCATCTACCGCTTGGCCAAATCAGCAAAACTCCCCTTCGGCGTTTCTATCTTTCTGGCTGCATCCCTGGGTGACCTGCTGACCTATGTCACCACTTCCTGCCAGCTGGCCCTTGCCTTTCCTGACACGGTTGGCGGATTTGCCGCTTCTTTCGTCAAATTCGCCACGGTCTTTGCCGTAACCCAGATTCCCCTGGCGATCAGCGAGGGGCTGCTGACGGTTATTGTATTCAATGCCCTGGCCCGCTTCAATCCCCAGGAACTGAAAGAGATGAATGTCGTAACAGCACAGGAGGTGCAGTCATGAAACGCTATCAGAACCTTTTGATGATGATCGCTGTCGTCATGCTGGTGGCGATTCCCCTCTGGATGGTCAAGAAACCCGCCCCGGGACCGGACGGTAAGGATGTTGAGATCTTCCGGGGGGCAGACGACCAAGCCAAAGATGTCATTGGAAGGATTGCTCCCGGTTATCAGCCCTGGTTCACGCCGTTGATGGAGCCACCCAGCGGAGAGGTCGGCTCGCTGCTCTTTGCGCTGCAGGCGGCACTGGGGGCCGGTTTCATCGGCTATTATCTGGGCGCTGCAAATACCCGCTCGAAATATGACAAGGCAATCAGCAAGGCTGCCAAGTGCTGATTGAGCAGTCTGCCTATACGAACCGCTGGCGGCGGGTCTCTCCTGCCGCCAAAGGGTTGTTCTCCCTGTGCGGACTGGTTGCCGCTTTTGCTGCTGCGACACCAGCCACTGCCTGCGGCATTGCTGCGGTTCTATGGGCAGTCACGGTACTTGGTGCAGGAATTCCGCCGGGGCGCTACCTGAGGGTGGCAGCTCCGGCGCTCCTCTTCCTGTTTGTGAGCACCATGTCGCTCGCTGTTTCACTCAGGATCGGCGGATCAGCAGGAGACGTTTCCCTGCGCCTGGCGCAAACCGGGTACGCCAAGGTCGCTCAAGTTTGCGGTCGCTCCCTGGGAGGACTGGCTGCACTCCTTTTCCTGGCACTCACCACACCGTTGATCGATATCATCGCCCTGCTGCGTCGCCTCAAAACACCGGAAGTTCTGCTGGATATCATGGTGCTCTGCTACCGTACACTTTTTGTCTTCTCCGAAACGGTTCACGACACCATTACCGCCCAGTCGGCCCGGCTGGGATATGCTACTGCACGACTCACCATACGTTCTTTGGGGGGACTGGTGGCAAACATTACCGTTCAGGTCTGGCAACGATCCCAGGCGCTTTACCTGGCTGCCATGGCGCGTAACAACGACGGACCATTGCGTTTTATCGAACATACCTATCCGAACTCCGCAAGAGATGTGTGCATTGCACTCAGTGGAGGCACATTGTTGGTAGCCCTTTCCATGGTGATTATATGACACAACCGATTGAGTCTGTCCTTGAACTGCAGGATGTCAGATTTCGTTATCCCGATGGCACTGTCGGCCTTGATGGATGCTCCATCTCCATTCCACGAGGCAAGCGCGTCGCACTGCTTGGGGCCAATGGCGCCGGGAAGACAACGCTGTTTCTTCATCTTAATGGAATTCTGCGACCGCTGTCCGGCACTGTTCTTTTTGGAGGTTCCCCGTTGGACTATAGTCGCCATGGGTTGCATAACCTGCGTTCCCGAATCGGTCTGGTGTTCCAGAATCCTGACAGCCAGCTCTTTTCCGCCAGTGTTCGTGAGGATGTCTCTTTCGGGCCGCTAAATCTGTGTCTGGACAATGAAACCGTCAATAGTCGAGTGGATGAGGCACTGCATGCGGTAGGGATGAAGACGTGTGCCGGCAAACCGGTTCATAATCTGAGCTGCGGACAGAAAAAACGGGTCTGCATCGCCGGGGTGCTGGCCATGCGCCCCGAGGTACTGATCCTTGATGAGCCGATGGCTGGTCTGGATGTTGCCATGCAGGTCGAGCTCACTCACATACTGGATCAACTCCATGCCGAGGGTATGACTATCATCATCGCCACCCATGATATGGACTTCGCCTATCAATGGGCTGACTCTATCACTGTCATGGTTAACGGGGGATGTGCTGCTTCCTGGGATGTGGAGGGTATTCCAGCAGCATTGGCTCAACTTGCAGCTTATGGATTAGGTGTGCCGAGGGTGGCAGAACTGTTCCGGTGCATGGTTGAGAAAAGAATTCTTCCGGCTAACGTACCTTTTCCGAAGAACTATCAATCATTGATGGAGCTGCTCGTGTAGTCTGAATAATTTGTATGATGCCTGCCGTTTCGGGGCTGCTTTCCGGGTGTGCAATTATCCGCAGTGGGGAATTGGGGCTCAATGGTAGGGTGTATATCGCAGGTAAAAGACCGGGTCCCCCGTCAGGGTCCCGGTCTTTTTTCCCGGTGAGTTGCGATAATTTGTTACTATGGTACAAAAGTATTAATACCATTTAACGAACTGTTTGCAAGCTGGGAGGCGTGCCATGCCAGAGCATAGAAATAACAGCAGGATGGATTACGAAAAGAACTGTCAGCTGCGTCTGGGGAATTGGTATTACCTGGCCAGGCTAAAGAATATTTCGTTTGATGGTGCTCTGGTGAATTTCTATGCACCACCTCCGGATCTTCATATTGGTGACTACTGTGAAGTTAGTATTAATATGGATGGAGATTACCTTGGCGAATATTCTTGTGAAATTGTACGGGTAGATGATGCAAATATTGCCTTAAAGTTCACAGGGATAAACAAACTTAAAGCTGTTTTGCATTGAACGCGCCTGATTGAGAATGGTTGGAGTGGTGATAGAATTTCGAGTGGGGATTTACCCGAATCCCCTGCACGTGTTCAGTCAAATCCGTTCAACCATTTTCTGGAAGGGTACGATGTCTATTCCTGCCGAACAGATACGGGAAGCGACACTTCTCTATGTTGAGGATGACGATTCGACACGGGAGGCGACTACCCTCTTTCTTACCCGGAGATTCCCCGAACTTGACATCCTCGTCGCTGAAAATGGTCGAAGAGGGCTTGAACTTTTCGCTATTCACAAGCCTGAAATGATCCTGACTGACTTACTTATGCCCGAGATGGACGGCATCTCCCTGTCCCGGGAGATCAGGGAGCTCGACAAGAACGCCCGCATTATCGTGTTGACGGCAACCAGCGACACCGACAGCATTATCGAGGCCATCGATATCGGCATCCGTCACTATGTGCTGAAACCGGTCAAGATCGAGAAGCTTGTCTCTGCAATCGAGCAGTGCCTCGACAGCATCCGGCTGGAGAACCAACTCCGTCAGCAGGAAGAATATATCCGGCACATTGCCTATCACGACCCCCTGACAGGACTACCCAACAGGGAGCTGTTCAATGAGCTCCTCCATCTTGCGCTGGCTCAGGCACAGCGTCACAGCCAGAACAGGCTCCTTGCCGTACTTTTCCTCGATCTCGACAGGTTCAAGGTCATCAATGACACCCTCGGTCATGGCGTGGGAGACCAGCTGCTGCAGGCCGTGTCCCTTCGTCTGAAGGAATGCTGCCGGCGTCACGGGGATGTTGTCGCCCGCCGGGGAGGCGACGAATTCATCCTTCTTCTGCCCGAGCTCGATACCATTCAGGAAGCGACCAGTGTTGCCCAGAAGGTCATTGATGCTTTCACGCAAGCCTTCGTTCTTCCCGACCACGAGCTGTTTATCAGCACGTGCATCGGTATAAGCATCTTTCCCGACGATGGTGCCGATGCTGACACTCTCATCAGCAATGCCGATATGGCCATGTATCGTGCCAAGGAACATGGTAGAAACCAGTACCACCTCTACAACCAGTCCATGAATGCCAAGGCTTCCCGGCGGCTTGCCCTGGAAACCAACCTGCGCAAGGCGATGGAAAGGGAGGAATTTTTTCTCAATTATCAGCCAAAGGTGAATGTCAAAACAGGGCGGGTGGTCAGTTTCGAGGCACTGGTGCGTTGGCGGAACGAGGAATTGGGGCTGGTCGAACCGAAACAGTTCATCCCCCTTGCGGAAGAAACCGGATTTATCGTCCAGCTCGGTGAATGGGTGCTGCGTACCGCATGTGCCCAGAACCGGTCATGGCAGGATGCCAGGTATCCTGCCATGCGCGTGGCTGTCAACTTTTCACCGCGGCAGTTCCAGATTCTTCGGCTGGCGGACATGGTGGAAAGGGTTCTCGCCGAGACGGACCTTGCCCCCTGCTGGCTTGAACTTGAGGTTACCGAGGGGATCATGCTCCAGAACATGGAGAACACCATCACAACGCTTCGTCGCCTGAGCGATCTGGGTGTTCATTTTCGAT
>JAJZUQ010000106.1 GCA_021848385.1 Deltaproteobacteria bacterium | reverse complement strand
TCCGCCTCGGTGGATCAGGCCCGGACCCTGGAAACCATCGGCAGCTTCCAGCAAGAGACCGGCTACCTGCTCGACCCCCACACCGCGGTCGGCGTCCGCGCGGCCCAGGAGCTGCTCCCCTCCACAATGGCCCGCGTCTGCCTGGCCACGGCCCACCCGGCCAAGTTCGGCGAGGCGGTGGAGCAGGCAACCGGTGCACCGGCCCCGGTTCCGCCCGCCATTGTCGCCCTGGCGGGGATGCCGACCCGTTGCGAGGTGATGGATGCCGACCTGGAGCAGGTCAGGGCGTTTGTCGTGGCAAACATTGCCCTAGGCGGGTCCACAATTAACAGTTGACAAAAGCGCCGTCTCTTGGCAAATATACAAGTCCGTCGCGGGAATAACTCAGTGGTAGAGTGTCAGCTTCCCAAGCTGAAGGTCGCGGGTTCGAATCCCGTTTCCCGCTCCAATAAAAACAAGGGGTTAGACAGCATGTCTAGCCCCTCTTTTTTTGCCAATGACCGCTTTGCATCCGTTTTTGCATCCGTTTGTATTTGAACGAACGTGAAACGCATTACAACTCAGAGAAACTAAGCGCAACATTTATACGACTTTCTCTCGAATTGTTTAGGTAATCATCCCAGATGAAACCAGAGTGCAGAGCATTTGATAACCAACCAGGATAAAAAGTGGCACTTTGCATCTGGTCTTGCATCCGGTTGTTGGTTAACATCCTGAAATATAACTATAAATGAGCATGAAAAAGATGCTCCGCCTCAGAAATCTCGTGAGCTGACAATCCGAGCCTCCTGGCACGAGCCTTCCATCCCCCAACAATCTTTTCTACCCGGCTGACAATCCCCTTTGCCTGATCCATTCCGAGACGATAGTACTCCGCCGTTTCCATCACTACAGTCATATCCGGTTGCCGGGTATAGAGATCCAGGGCAAGGGCATGCTCATCCTTCTTGAAGGATGGGTTCATGTCAAAGGCCGGGGCAAGCCGCCAGCCTGCGGGTGTCCTTATGAAGCCGTGATTGCGTAGATGGTCGTCACGGTTAGCGGTAGCAACATTGAAGACAACCCTGGTAAAAAGCTCTTCGAGGTCACGGGGGATATGATCAGGCTCGCCCCAGGTGGCGATAAACTCGGCCAACTCCAGATAACTGGCATCTTCGGTATCCTGATGTCCGGTCATGGTCATTGCTGACGCAAAGAAACGCCTGGTGACGCCGACCCGGTCGAAACGTTGCACCATGAACGTGTGATAGCCGCCCCCGATCTGCAACAGACGGGAGGCAGGAACTGTGATCCCGCACTCCTTTGCAAGCTCTTGCAGCAGCATTTCCCAAAGCGCGACATCGTAATCATCGTCGGCTGACGGGAACTTGGCAATCCAGAGACTACCGTCCTCATCAACCAGATTGGCTTTTGGGCGGGCGCCGCCAAGAGATGAACCGGGTGCAACCAGAACCTTCAGCCACTCCCTAATCTTGTCCAGGTCATCCTGTTTCTTCCTGGTTAACTCAAAGGCCACGGCCTGCAGTTCGGCAATCCGGGCAACCGGCGGTGCCGAACGTGCTTCATCGGCAAGAAAGACTTCTGCGTCCGGGTGGCTGAACCGGAGTGCCCCCATGCGGGTACAGTCCTGGACCCCCAGCAGGAACTCCCATGCTCCGAGATTTCTCGGTGTGCGCCCTTGCTCCCGGGCCTCGACCGCCTCCCTCCGTTTCATCAAGACTTGCCCCCACCGGTCGGGGCAGGAATCCATGAAGACCCCGAAGTTGGCATTGCCGGGATAGAACTCGCCGGCTGTTAAATCCAGTTCCGGATCAAGGGGGAAGGCATGCACCTGCTTCAACCAGGCCGGGTCATAGGCAAAGCGCACACTTCCTCTGTCGCCTCGGGACAAAGTACCAATCCGCTGCAAGGGGCCGAATGATGGATCGTCAAGCCAGACCCAGATCTGTTCGCCTTGTACTTTAGCCATTTGATCCGCCAGTTTGTTGCGTCTTCTTGGGAGCCCGTTTCCTGTGGGGCAGTGCTTCATCCTGGAGACGACGCCCCAATGTATCTTCCTTGGCAATCATACCGAGGTCCTCCACCAGCCCCAGAACACGCAGCACCTGTACGTAAATCCCCATGGCAACAGACGGGTCGCCATTCTCTACCTTATAGAGGGTGGGACGGGAAATATCCGCCCTGGCACAGACCGTTTTCATGGAAAAACGTCGGCGCAGCCGTGCATCCTTGAGACGCTGCCCCAATGCTTCGAGTTCTTTTGCCGAAGACGGATAGATTGTAACGGTTCTCTTGTTCATAGTGATAATTATTATTTACATATCTGTGCAAAATGTCAAATATAATTATCGTTGTAATGGGTATTCCTTGTTATTTAAGGATGCTGCTCAATACCTCGCTGCAATCGTCACTCGGAACAAGTCCGGTCCCACTTTTCGCAGAAATTGACTCATCCGGTGGCTTGTTGACAGGCATCACGTCACCATTGGGAGGAATAACCGGTAATTGCTGACCTGCCGTGACTCCATCCATGTTGGCCAGCACCTGCTTTCCTCGCTCCGTTGAAAGAAATTGCTTGATCGCCTCGTGGGTGAATGTCGCCTGTTTTCTGCTTTTGCGTAGCCGTTCGAAGGCATCGATAATTTCCGGATCATAGGTGGAAAGTTTGAGTGAGTACAAGGGCACATCACACCCCCTTGGCAAAGGCGAGCGTCTGGAATCCCCTGGCATTGGCATATTCCGGTTCCGGCAGAACAATAACCTCGATGTTTCTGGCAGGCAGGCCGTTCTTCAGGAATGCGGCACCGCCGCCGAACAGCAGGACACGATCAAAATCGGCATGCATCCCGACATGAGCCTGCAACTCACCCTGAATGTCACGGATGATGTGCTCAATATAGGCAACGCCAGCTTCCTGGATCTCCCGGGTGACATCGTGCCGCTCGAAGCCGTACTGCAGGTAGCCCTTCTCGATCAGGAAGGCTATTTCCACGGGGGTGAAGGTGCCAGAAGGCGCGAGATCCTTGATCCGTGGCAGCAGAAAGCTGGTGGCCATCTGGTGGACACCCCGCTTGTTGAGGGTCTTGCCATGGATGATCTGTTTTTTATGAGGTGAGAACAGGGTGAAGATGATGGTGTTGAAGCCGATATCGATGCCGAGAACATTGCCCGTCGGCCGCTCCGGAAGTCCGTCAAGATAATCCCTCAGTCCTCCTAGCCCCTGCGGGAATACCGCCACCTCCTTGATTGCCCCACCGGTCAGTGACTTTGCCAAGACCGGCACGGCGCCGCCCGGCTTATGCTGCTCCTGCCAGTAGGAATACGGCAGCCCAACGGCAAGAAGGATGTCACCATCACAGCCAGCCTGTTTCAAGCACTGTTCCACAAATACCGGATAGTAGCGCACAAGCTCTTCCATCGTTTTCAGATAGGAAGAGCCCGACGACATCAGGGAATCTTCCCCGATCAGCAGATTTTCGCCGTTGTAGCTGAACGCAGAAATGATCCTCCCCTTGCGCTCCCCGTAAATCCACTTGGCCGAAGAAAACCCGAGATCACACACCAGCACATTCATATCAACCCCCAGAATTTTTGTAAGGCGAGTACGCCTCCATACAAAATATCTATAGGGGGGGCAGGTACCGGTGGCAAATATGGGGATATATTTGGTGACAAATTTGCCACCTCCGGAACTTGGCGCAAATTTGGTAACAAACTTGGTACCATATATGGCGCAAATACGGAGAAGTGACTATTTGACTCCACTGGCCGGACATAACTCGTTGCCAGATCTGCTGAGAAGCCAGTCAATTCTTTTCACATATTCGTGCATCAGATGCACCGACTTTATGGCGTAGAAAACATCATCCCAGTTCCTGCCACTGGCTTCGATGCCTGGACATTCCGGGACTGTCGCTAAAAATGCTTTCCGTTCCGAACTCCATTCGATCATTAGAGAAGCAGGCTTGGACCGGTATTTTCCCTTTTTCTCTGATTTGATCTTTGACCCATTG
Source organism: Deltaproteobacteria bacterium (assembly GCA_021848385.1). Lineage (GTDB taxonomy): Bacteria > Desulfobacterota > Desulfuromonadia > Geobacterales > Geobacteraceae > Geomobilimonas. Next base: position 143 of record JAJZUQ010000106.1, on the reverse strand, counting down.
TACAGCCTGAGATAGATATCCGGGAAATCTCTCTTCAGCGCCACATGAGCAGCACTCTCTTCCTCATTGTCAGGAGCAGATTTCAGCTCAGTTACGGCCAAATGCGGATCAAGACGCCAACTGAGACACCATCGCCCAAAGGA
>JAJZUQ010000105.1 GCA_021848385.1 Deltaproteobacteria bacterium | reverse complement strand
CGATCTCGCATCAGATCAACGATTAACCGTTTCAGATCGAATGTGCTTTTATGATTGACTGCCAACGAGAATACTGAAACACATAAAACATTTATCAGGACTATCATGAAGCCTGCTCCGAGGGCTGCCATCATAAGTCCTTCACTGCCAAACATATTTTCTGCCAAGGCCAAGGCGACGAACGTATTAAAACGCACCCCTCCTTGAAAAAGTGACGTCAACGCCGATCCCCCCATGTGCCGGTTTGCAACCCACCAAAGTGCCACCAGCAGTGCACTGGCAATTACTGCGCCTTCAACTGTTAAGAGAATCTTTAGCCAAGGCAGGTCATTAATCTTTTTGCCGGCTAGGCTGTGAATCAACGCTGCCGGCATCAGCAAGTAATATGTCAGCCTTTCAGCCGATGGCCAGAACGAAGGATTCAGGAAGTTGGAACGCTGAATGACGAAGCCAACAACTATCATTGCCAGCACAGGTACTAAAGCATCCGTTATCGAAGTCATGGGGTTATCTCCTTGAATAGGAGAGTAACACCGTAGATACATAAATAATAATTTATAATACTTGTGTTTTTATCAAGTATTATTTATGTAGTCACATTCCTGGCATAACTCTTTAAGAGCCAGTTCAGTTAGGAGTTTACGGGGATGGAAGCGCTTCTGATACATGCCCACACGGCGTGTCAACTGGGGAGCGCCGAAGATGGTCAAACAAAAATGACTCTCGGCATCAATGAGACGCTTTTTGTTGAGTGGCACCACGGCAATTCCAAGACCTTGTTCCACCAGGTTAAGAGTGGCTTCCAGGGAGTCAATTTCCAAAACGTCGTGCGGGTAGATATTATACGCCTTTAGTTGGCCATCAACCAAGGCCCCGGCCCAAGCGGTTTTGTCGAATCGAACAAAGGGAAAACGGCTGAACAACTCTTCGATGTTGCCAACTTCCGCATCTTTGGGTGCTACGACGTAAAATGGCTCCACATCATGAGGTTGCCATTCGTACTGAGGTGGCACGGCAAATGGTGGTTCAGTTGTCAGGGCGGCATCCAGATCGCCGTCCTCCACCTTGCTGAATAGTTCAGCGGAAAGCCCCGTAAGGAGCCTCACGTTAAGATTTTCGTACTGTTTCCGCAATCGCCCGAGGACAACGGGCAGTGGTCCCGTGAGCACGGTAGGCACAACTCCTAACGTCAGAGTGCCTTTAATGGTGCCTGAAGGGTTCAGTTCTCCCTTTATTCCTTCGTATATCGTAAGAATCTCTTCAGCCCGTTCGACAACCAGTCTGCCGTTGGCATTGAGTCTGGGGCTGCGACCTTCACGTGCAAACAACTGAACGCCCAATTCCTCTTCCAGGTTCTTTATTTGCAGACTTATCGCTGACTGGGTCAGACCGAGGTGATCAGCAGCTGCGGCGAAACTGCCTTTGCGAGCGACAGCCGCAAGTATTTGAAGATTTCGCAAGGACATAACTGGCTCCTATAAAGTTTTTCAATGCGTTATCATATGGCCAAGCATCCATTCAGCTCGGTTGCCTTTTCTTTGCGAAGACCGGCCGAACCAGTCTGACCCTGAACCTTGTTTTCTCCAGCGGCGTTCCCTCAATGAGATCATCATAGGGACAACTTTGGATTTTGCAATAATGATTCTCGCGAGAGGGTTAAGCAGGCAATTCTCTTCGGCCCATCAGGCAATACTACCGCCACGCGCCTGACGGGCAACCGCTCCCCCTTCTGTCCCCAATCCCCCGCATCCCACCCTGGTATTACGCCATGCTCTTGACCGCTCCACAAAGCCGTCCGTAAACGCTTTCTGAACAATCGCACGATCAGGCAATAATCCGACAGGATCGGTCTACCGCTTATTGCTTTTTCTGGAGTACGGTACAATTATCGATGGGGCAGTTTTAAACAGACAAAGGAGAATGAACATGAAGAAACGTATATTGGGGAAAAGCGGACTGGAAGTCTCGGCCCTCGGACTCGGCTGCATGGGGATGAGTTTTTCGTACGGTCCGCCCAAAGACAAGCAGGAAATGATCTCGATGCTGCGCACCGCCGTGGAACGCGGCATCACCTTCTTCGATACGGCGGAGGTCTATGGCCCGTTCACCAACGAGGAACTGGTCGGTGAGGCGCTCGCGCCGCTGCGCGACCGGGTGGTGATCGCCACCAAATTCGGGTTCGATACCAGTGCCGATCCCCGGGCGATGAAGGGTGGCGGGCCGGTCCTGAACAGCCGGCCGGAGCACATCAGGGAGGTGGCCGAGGCCTCCCTCAAGCGCCTTAAAACCGATGTCATCGATCTCTTCTACCAGCACCGGGTCGACCCGGACGTGCCGATCGAGGAGGTGGCGGGAGCGGTAAAGGAGCTGATCCAGGCGGGCAAGGTCAAGCATTTCGGCTTGTCTGAAGCCGGGGTGCAGACAGTTCGTCGCGCCCACGCCGTGCAACCGGTGGCCGCGGTACAGAACGAGTACTCGCTCTGGTTCAGGCGCCCAGAAGAGGGGCTGCTGCAGACCCTGGAAGAGTTGGGAATCGGCCTTGTCCCCTACAGCCCGCTGGGGAAGGGGTACCTCACCGGAAAAATGGACGCGAACACGACCTTCGATAGTACCGATTTCCGCACCACCCTGCCGCGCTTTACACCGGAGGCCATGCGGGCAAATCAGGCCATGGTTGATCTGCTCGGAAGGATTGCGGCACAGAAGAACGCGACCCCCGCCCAGGTCGCACTTGCGTGGCTGCTGGCCCAGAAGCCGTGGATCGTGCCGATCCCTGGCACCACGAGGCTTGAGCGCCTGGACGAGAACATCGGAGCAGTTGCACTCCAACTTACCGTCGACGATCTGCGCGATATCGACAGCGCCGCCGCCCGGATCAAGGTGGAAGGGGCGCGCTATCCCGAGAAGCTGGAGCAGTTGACCGGACGCTGAAAAAGGAAGACATAACAGTAACCCCTCCCCGCCTCCCCTTAGGGCAAGGGGAGGAGCTTTTTACCCCCTCTTAAGATAAGAGGGGGTTGGGGGCATTATGACACACGACAAGGAGAACAAATCCATGTACAACGCCAAAGCTTACTCCGCTGCCAGTGCGACATCGCCGCTGGCCTCCACCACGATCCCGCGACGGGATACCGCTGAACACGACGTGGAGATCGAAATCCTTTTCTGCGGCATCTGCCACTCAGACCTCCACACGGTTCGCGATGAGTGGCACAGCATCATGCCCACGGTCTACCCCTGCGTGCCGGGTCACGAGATCGTCGGCCGGGTCACCAAGGTTGGCCCCGCAGTCACGAAGTTCAAACAGGGCGACCTTGCGGGGGTCGGCTGCCTGGTAGATTCGGACCACACCTGCCCCAATTGCCAGGATGGGCTGGAACAGTTATGCCCGAACCAGACTCTCACCTTCAACTCCCCGGACAAGCACGGGACGGGGCCGGTCACGTATGGCGGCTATTCCGACAGTATCGTTGTCGATGAACGCTTTGTCCTGCGCGTACCCGCCAACCTCAACCTTGCCGGAGTCGCGCCGCTGCTCTGCGCCGGGATCACGACCTATTCCCCCATCCGCCGCTGGGGCGACCTCACGGGGAAGAAGGTCGGCGTGGTAGGCCTCGGGGGCCTGGGTCACATGGGGGTCAAATTTGCCCGTGCCTTTGGCGCCCGCGTCGTGGTCTTCACCACATCTGAGAACAAGAAGGAGGATGCGCTCCGCCTGGGCGCCGATGAGGTCATCATTTCCCGTAATGCCGACGAGATGCAGCAGCATGCGGGCAGCTTCGACTTCATCCTCGACACCATCGCCGCCGACCACGATATCAATGCCTACATCAACATGCTTGGCCGTGACGGCAATATTACCCTGGTTGGCGCGCCGGAGAAGCCGCTGGCCGTCTCGGCGTTCGCCCTGCTGTTCGGCCGTCGCAGCCTGTCCGGCTCGATCATCGGCGGCATCGCCGAGACCCAGGAGATGCTCGACTTCTGCGGCGATCACAACATTACCGCCGATGTGGAAGTCATCCCGATCCAGAAGGTCAACGAAGCCTACGAGAGACTGGTCAAGTCGGATGTGAAGTACCGTTTCTCCATCGACATGTCGTCGCTCAAATCCGCGTAAAATCACGCGCCCCCGACATTGCCGTGGGCGCGTGATTTATTGA
>JAJZUQ010000052.1 GCA_021848385.1 Deltaproteobacteria bacterium | reverse complement strand
TGCTGCGCCCGAATCAGAGTGGGCGCAGCAAGCGGCGCCCCTACGTTATTTCCTGGTTCGCGCAATCACCGTTTTCACCCCTTCCACCACGTCCCGGGCGTCGTCCATGGACATGAGCGGGAAGAGGGGGAGGGAGAGTATCCGGTCCGAGGCGTAATCCGCGTTGGGCAGTTCACCCGGGCGGATGTTCAGGGTATTCCGGTAGTACTCATGGTGGTGGATCGCCTTGTAGTGGAGACCGGTGCCGATGTTTTCCTTCTTCAGCTCCGCCATGAAGGTGTCCCTATCGACGGTGAGTTTTTCTACCCGGACCAGCGGCGTGTAGAGATGCCAGGCGTGACGCTGCTCGTAGGGGGCATAGGCGGGGAGGGCCAGTTCGGGCACGTCGGCGAATTCGCGGCTGTAATACGCGGCAATATCCCTGCGCCTGTCGATGAAGCCGTCCAGTCGGGGGAGCTGGTGGATGCCGATGGCCGCCTGGATATCCATCATGTTGTACTTGAAACCGGGGAGAACGATATCGTAGTTGGGTGTACCGCTTGCCGCAAATCGCTTCCACGCCTCCCGGCTCATGCCGTGGAACTTGAGGAGGGAGACTTCCTCGGCCAGCGTCTCGTCCGGCGTGCAGACCATCCCCCCTTCGCCGGTGGTGATGTTCTTGTTGGGGTGGAAGGAGAAGATGGAGATGGAGTCGAAGGAGCCGATCCGTTTCCCCTTGTATTCAGTGCCGGCGGCATGGGCGGCGTCTTCGATGACGGTAATGCCGAACTCTTTTGCCAGGGCGAAAATGGGGTCCATGTCGCAGGACTGGCCGGCGAAGTGAACCGGAATGATGGCCCGGGTCCGCTCCGTGATTTTTTCGCGGATTTTTGCCGCGTCGATGTTGAGGGTCCCCGGCTCGATATCCACCAATACCGGTTTTGCGCCACAGAGGACGCAGATGCTGACCGTGGAGGCGAAGGTCATGGGGGTGGTGATGATCTCATCCCCCTCCTTGATCTTCAGCGCCAGGAGCGTCAGGTGAAGTCCGGCGGTGGCCGAACTGAGGGGGACCGCATAGGGTGCCCCAACGTACGCCTTGAACTCCTCCTCGAATCGCTTCACCTTGGGGCCGGTGGTGATCCAGCCGGAGCGGAGGGAATCGACGACTTCGTTGATCTCGGCGTCGTCTATGGTGGGGCGGGAAAAAGGGAGAAAATCCGTGCGCACGAAGGACCTCCGTCAGATAAAATAACCTGACATTTATGGCACAAAACAGTGGGCGGTGCAAACAATTTTCCAGGCCGGGGGCTCGTTAGCGGTTGGTAACGAGCACCTTCTTCCCGGTGCGAGCCAGTTCCCGGATGGGGGTCTTGACGAGGGAACGGAACCCGTCCACATCGGTGAGGCGGAAAAGGAGAAAGACGGGTTTCGGGCCGTCCCAGATCCGGCTGAATTGCTGGGCATCAATGAACCAGGCGGACTGGTCTCCCTGCTTGCTGCCGAATTCAAGCTCTCCCATGCCGCCGACGGTGATTACCCGCCGTTGTGTGTAGAACGGCAGACCCTGTTCATGGCCGAAAGAGGCGATAATGGCATCCGGTCCGGCCTTTTCCCGCACAATCAGGGAGAGCTCTTTGGTGGACCTTGTCGGTGCCACGTCGTTCATGATAGTCAGCGGGCCGGCAAGTTCCAGCAGGTACGAGCAGAAACAGAGGGAGACGAAGAGTGCTGCAAGAGCGCCGCGGCGGTTCATGGCGAAGACTGCTACCCCTTCGACGAGGAAAATCGAGCCGACAACCAGTCCGGAAAGGGGGGTAACATCCCGTGCCTGGGGAAGAAGGGGATAGATGCACACCCCAACCCCGAGTATCGTCAGAACGACGGACAGCACGTACCCCTCAATGCGCATGAGCCGGTCAGGTCCGTCCAGCTGCCGGACGAATGCCCTCCCCATCAGGAGGGCGAGGGGAGGGAAGACCGGGAGGATATAGGGAACCAGCTTGGAATCGGACTTGGAAAAGAAGGCGAAGATGAAGATGGCCCAGATGGCCAGGTAGAGGGCCTGGCGCCCCGTTACGCTGAACCGTTCCCGCCACACACCCTTAAGACCGGTCGGAATGAAAAACGACCAGGGGATCATGGTGCCGAGGAGGACCGGGATAAAAAACCAGATCGGCTCGTAGCGGCCATGGACTTTGGTGAGAAAGCGCTCGAAGTGCTCGTGGATGAAGAAAAACCAGGCAAATTCCGGATTCCTTTGGGAGACGAGAATGAACCAGGGTGCGCTGATCAGGAGAAAGAGAATGGTGCCGGTTGCAAGCCGCATCTCCTTGAGAAGCCGCCAGCGTTTTCCCAGAAGCAGGTAGAGGAAGATGACCGCGCCAGGGAAGACGATGCCGATGAGCCCCTTGGCCAGAACCGCCAGGGCAGCGAAAATATAACCGAGGTAGCAGTAGAGCCCCCGACGCGGTTCGTCATCGCGGACCGCGATGGCGAAGCAGCCGAGACAGGCGGTCATGCAAAAGGTGACGAGCATGTCGGTCAGGTTGATCCGCCCCTGGATGAGAAAGCCGGTGGAAGATCCAAGGATCAGGGCGGCGAAGAGCCCCTCCCGCCGGCCAAACAGGGTGCGCCCTATGTGGTAGGTGATGAGGACCGTAAGCAGCCCCGCCATGGCACAGGCAAACCGGGCGGCGAACTCATTCCTGCCGAAAAGGGAGAAGGAGAGGGCATTCAGCCAGTAGAGGAGAGGAGGCTTTTCGAAATACTTGACGTGATTGAGCAACGGGGTGATGAAGTCCCCTCGCTCAAGCATCTCCCGGGGTATCTCTGCATAGCGGGCTTCGTCCGGTTCAAACAGGGGGTTGTGGCCAAGGAACTGGAAAAACGCTACGCCGAAGACGATGAGGATGAATCCCAGGTCCTTTCTGGCGGGGCTCTCTTTGTCGGTGAGGAAGTCGGTGATGAATTTCATCTGAAGGTACCTTTGCATGGGTTGAATTGGTCTTGAAAGAGCCTCACCACAGAGGACGCGGAGTAACATCAGGGGGAAATCGAAAGGTCACAAAATCCTGTGAGTTTCTTTGCGCCCTTGCGTCTTTGCGTCAAGCCGTTGTTCGGTGTGGCTATCTGTTCATCTAGGTTGTGCTGCCGGGTTTTTCCCGTCGGATGAGGTCCTGTTTTTCGGCGGGGAACGGCACCCGGAGCGTGATCCGCTGGTTGGGATGGGCAACCTGGAGCGGCGTGCCGTCCGTTCCCTGGAACTCCGTCAGCCGGTATCTGCCTCCGGTCATGCCACGGCCGATGAATTCCAGTTCGTCCCCCGCCTCGATCCGGTTGCGGACCTCGACGGCGAGGGAGCCGTCGCTTGTTACCTCTTCGACGATGCCGACAAAGTCGTGGCTCCTTGTATAGCGGGAACGGTACTCGTGGTCAAGGTCTTTTGGCGGGCCGAGGAAAAAGCCGGTGGTATACCCCCGGTGGCTGATCTTGCAGAGTTCGTCGAGCCATTCCGGCCGGCAGCGGTAGTTCTCCGGATCGTCGCAGTAGCGGTCGATCGCTTCCCGGTAGACGCGAACCACTGACGCCACGTAGTGTATCCCCTTCATCCTTCCCTCGATCTTCAGGGAATTGATGCCGCTTCCGACCAATTCGGGGATGTACTGGAGAAGACAGAGATCCTTGGAGTTGAAGATGAAGGTGCCGGTTTCGTCCTCGACTACCGGGAAATACTGACCGGGACGGGTTTCCTCAACCAGGGCATAGCTCCACCGGCAGGGGTGGGCGCATTCCCCCTTGTTGGCGGGGCGGTTGCTCATGACGCTGGAAAGGAGGCAGCGTCCCGAGTAGGAGATGCACATGGCGCCGTGGACGAAGGCCTCCAGTTCCAGGTCGACACGCTCCCGGACGTGGCGCAGGTCGTCGAGGGACATCTCGCGGGCCAGGTTTATCCGGCTGACCCCCTGTTCCTGCCAGAAGAGGGCGCTCTTCCAGTTGGTGGTGTTCGCCTGGGTGGAGAGGTGGATGGGGCGATCCGGCGTGATCTCCCGGAGCATGGCGACTACCCCCGGGTCAGCGGCGATGCAGGCATCGAGGGGGATGTCCCGCAGTGACTCCAGGTAGCGAAATAGTCCGTCTATGTCGGCATTGTCGGGAAAGGCGTTGACAGTCAGGTAGACCTTTACCCGGTGAAGATGGGCATAGTCGACCGCGGCCGCCAGCTCCCCAAGAGTGAAGTTGTCGGCATGGTTTCTCAGACCATAGGCTTTCCCTCCGAGGTAGACGGCATCGGCGCCGTAGTGTATGGCAATTTTCAGCTTTTCCATGTTGCCCGCCGGGGCAAGCAGTTCAGGTTTGGTCATTGCAACTTCCTGGGGGTAAAGTGGTCGGAAAACATGCCGGATAGTAGCACATCGGCAATGTCTGTGAAACCCGAAAAGGTGCTTTGTCCTTGACAAAAACAGGGAAATGGCTTTTATTATGGTTAGTTTTGCGTAAGGAGGGGGAATGCGTTCGATCTCGTGGGTTGTCGTGGCAGGTTTGGCGATTGCGGCTTCCGGTTGCAGCGATTACGACATTATCCTGAAGAAGCAGACGGAGATGGATGCCCGGTTGGAGCAGCTGGTCCAGGGGAGTGCGGCTGCGAACCAACGGATAGCCTCGTTGGACAATGAAGTGAGAGAGCTGCAGTCAAAGGTCAAGACCAATTCTGCCGAACTGGATAGCCTGAAATTGGTTGCTCCGCAGCTGAAGGGCCTTAACCTTCAGACAGAAACCGTCCCTCCCGCGGCGCGTGATCTTGCATCCTCGCCTGTCCCCAGGATCGAGGTGGTGAACAGAGATGCTGTCCCGCCCGATGCCGACGCCGGTCCTCAGGAAGCCTACATGAAGGCTTTCGGCAAGTTCAGCAGCAACAAGTACAACGAGGCCATAGAAGATTTTACCGCATTCATGGGCCGTTATCCTTCCCACGAATATGCCGGCAATGCCCAGTACTGGATCGGCGAGTGCTATTACACACAGCGCAACTATCCCATGGCGCTGGAGGCGTTCAACGCGGTGGTGAAAAACTACCCGAAGGGGCACAAGGTTCCGGATGCCATGCTCAAGATCGGGTACACCTACTTCAATATGAACGAACCGGCCAAGGCCAGGTCAATTCTTCAGAAACTGGTCGATGAATATCCCGTGAGTCCTGCTGCGGCGAAGGCAAAAGAGCGGCTTGGGCGTCATTGAAGAGCGTGTCCATAAGGACTCTGGTTCATTCCAACTATCCCGCGAGGTGTCTATGAAACGAACTGTGCTTGCTCTGCTGTTTTTTCTGTTGCTGATGTCCAGTTACACGGTCGCTTGGGCGCAGAACGAGGAGCCGACCATCTACGTGATTCAGAAGGGAGACACCCTCTGGGGGCTCTCAAATAAATTCCTGCAGGACCCCCACTACTGGCCGCCCCTCTGGGCGAAAAATCCGGCTATCGGCAATCCCCATTTCATCTTTCCCGGTCAGAAACTCAGGATTTTCCCCGATCGGATCGAGGTTGTGGACGAGGTTGCCGCTGAAGAAAAGGCCCCTGTCTCCGAGCCGGTGGGAGTGGTTCAGGAGCGGGTATTCACCGTGACGGGGGGGGAAGGGTTTCTGCTGGAAGGTGATGCCAAACCGTTAGGTCACATCATTGCCACCTACCAGAACCGTCAGATCCTCGGCGAGGATGACATTGTCTATGCGGACGTCGGACGTTCCCAAGGGGTCAAGACCGGCAACCGCTTCTCCATATACAAGGAGATGGAAGCAATCAGTCATCCGGTCAGCCACGTGATTCTCGGGCATAAGGTCATCCCCCTTGGGACATTACAGGTTTCCGAAGTCGAGGAGGGTACCTCCAAGGCGATCATCACAAAATCTTACCTGGAAATAGGTGCCGGGGCTTACCTGATGCCGTACCGGGACCGGAAAAAGGTCATATCGCTCAAGGCTCCGACGAAGGACCTGACCGGCTATATCGTCGAGACGCAGACCGGCAACAAGGCGGTAGCTGCGGGTGATGTTGTCTTTATGGACCTGGGGAAGACCAACGGACTTGAGGTCGGAAACATGTTGTATGTGGTACGTGACGTGGTTCCCGACCAGAAATTCATCAGCGTGCCGATTGGCAAGCTTCCGACGGACGTGATCGGCGCGGTCGTCGTGGTCGAGACCGGCGAAACCACGGCGACGGCCCTGGTGATCAAGAGCATCGATACCATTTACCGGGGAGACCGCCTCGAAATGAGAAAGTAGGCAGGCTGCCGAACAGGGGGCTCAATTCACGGATTGGGCCCTTTTTTTTCGATGTGCAACGGGGCCACGCATGGAACATTTTTACTGGTTTGCCCTGAAATCAGTGCCTCAAGTGGGGAATGTGACGTTCCGCCGTCTCCTGGAGCAGTTCGGGACACCGGCCAGGGCTCTTGCCGCTTCGGCTGAAGAACTGTCGGGGATAAAAGGGGTCAGCGCCGCGGCGGCCGCTGCCATTGCCCATCATGATTACCGGCCGGCGGCTGAACGGGAGTGTGAGCTGCTCGCGCAGAGTGGAGCCCGGATCGTCACGCTGCTTGATGCCGACTACCCCCGCCCCCTGCTGGAGATTGCCGATCCTCCACCGTATATATATGTCAAAGGTTCCCTGAAGGGATTGGAGCCCGCAGTCGCCGTGGTCGGCTCGCGCCGGGCTTCCAGCTATGGGCTGCTGGCTACCCGGCGGCTGGCGGGTGAGCTTGCGGCACACGGGATAACGGTAGTCTCCGGCATGGCCCGTGGTGTGGACACTGCCGCCCACCGGGGAGCCCTGTCCGGGGGAGGGCGAAGCATCGGCGTCCTCGGGTGCGGCATCGACGTGATCTATCCGCCGGAAAACCGGCAGCTGTTTGCCTCCATGGGGGAGGAAGGCGGGCTCGTCTCCGAGTTTCCCCTCGGAACCCTCCCCCTGGCGGAGAATTTCCCCCGCCGCAACCGGATCATAAGCGGCATCTGCCGGGGGGTCCTGGTGGTGGAGGCGGAAGAACGGAGCGGTTCCCTCATTACTGCCCAGTACGCACTGGAACAGGGGCGGGAGGTGTTTGCCATTCCGGGGAATATCACCTGCAGTTCCAGCCGCGGGACCAACCGCCTTATCAAGCAGGGGGCAAAGCTGGTGGAGTCGGTGGATGACATCCTGGAGGAACTGCCTCAGCGTAATGGACACCGGATATCCCCGTCAGTTGCACCGGTGTTGGACCTCACCCATCAGGAGGCGGCTATCTACACGATCCTTGCTGCCGCGCCGCACCATATCGACGATATCATCGTAAAAAGCGCATTGACAGTGGGGGACGTTTCCGCTATTTTACTCCGCCTGGAGCTGAAGGGGGCGATACAGCAACTCCCGGGGAAGCTTTTTGCGCTTGCGTGAAACCGGAGATAATGGCAAAAACCCTTTTAGCACAAGGGACACAGAGGCCCACGGAGTAGAACCGGAAGAAAGTGACGTTCTCTCCGGAGCCTGTCTTTCCCTCGGTGAAGTCCGTGGTAGAATTACATCGATTACAATAAGCGCGGTGAATATATGTCCCAGCATCTCGTCATAGTTGAATCTCCGGCCAAGGCCAAGACCATAGAGAAGTTTCTCGGTGGTGATTACCGTGTCCTCGCCTCCTTTGGCCATGTGCGCGCCCTTCCCAGCAAGCAGGGGTCGGTGGATATCGAGCACGACTTCGAGCCGAAATACGCGGTGCTCCCCGAGAGCAAGAAGCACCTCGATGCGATCAAGAAAGAGCTGAAGAACTGCGACTCTCTCCTCCTGGCTACTGACCCCGACCGCGAAGGTGAGGCTATTTCCTGGCATCTGCTGGCGGCCCTCGGCCTTGACAGGAAGAAGTCCCTTCCCATACGGCGCGTGGTGTTTCATGAAATCACCAAAGATGCCATCATCGATGCCGTCAACAACCCCCGGGACATTGCCCTGGACCTGGTTGACGCCCAGCAGGCACGGTCGGTTCTCGATTACCTGGTCGGTTTCAACCTCTCCCCCTTCCTCTGGAAAAAGATCCGATACGGCCTGTCCGCCGGGCGGGTGCAGTCGGTGGCCCTGCGCCTCATCTGCGAGCGGGAGAAGGAGATTCAGGCTTTCCAGAACCAGGAGTACTGGACCATTGCGGCTCAACTTGCCACCCATGGCAAGCAGCGCTTTACCGCCAACCTGATCGAGGCGGAGGGGAAAAAGCTCGGCAAGTTCGATATTCCTGACCAGGCTACTGCCGAGCGCCTGGTGGCGATGCTTGGCAAAGTTCCCTACCAGGTGCAGAAGGTCACCAGAAGCGAGCGGAAACGCACCCCTTCCCCCCCCTTCACCACCTCCACCCTCCAGCAGGAGTCGGCGCGCAAACTCGGCTTTTCCGCCAAGAAGACCATGTCCATAGCCCAGAAGCTCTACGAGGGGATCGATGTGGGTGAAGGGTCGGTCGGTCTCATTACCTACATGCGTACGGACAGCGTGGTCCTTTCCAATCAGGCGCTCACCGAGGCGAAGGAGGTCATCGAGAGCCTGTACGGCAAAGAGTACTCCCTGGCCAAGCCCCGCACCTTCAAGAACAAGGCGAAAAACGCCCAGGAGGCCCACGAGGCAATCCGCCCCACGTACATCGTCAAGACTCCGGCGGAACTGAAGAAATTTCTCTCTTCCGACCAGTTCAAGCTGTACGAACTCATCTGGAAGCGGGCCGTGGCGTGCCAGATGGCAGAGGCCCTGCTGGACCAGACGTCCGTCGATATCAACGCGGGGGAAGGGTTTACTTTCCGGGCTGCCGGCACGGTGATCCGTTTTCCCGGCTTCATGAAACTCTATATCGAAGGGCTCGATGACGAGGCCGAGGAGAAGGAAGGGACCCTTCCTCCCCTCGTCGAAGGCGAATCTCTGTCACTCGGGGAACTTCTTCCCGAGCAGCACTTTACCCAGCCACCGCCGCGCTACACCGAAGCGACTCTGGTGAAGACCCTTGAAGAATACGGAATCGGCCGCCCATCCACCTATGCGAGCATCATGAACACCCTTGTGGAGCGGAAGTACACGCGGCTTGACAAGAAACGGTTTTTCCCGGAGGACGTGGGGATGGTGGTGAGCGACCTCCTCGTCAATCACTTCTCCCAGTACGTGGACTACAATTTTACCGCTTCCCTTGAGGAGGAACTGGACCAGGTTTCCCGTGGTGAAAAGCAGTGGAAGCCCCTCCTTCGTGAGTTCTGGGGACCGTTCAGCTCCCTTCTCCACCAGAAGGAAGGGGAGGTCAACAAATCGGACCTCACTACCGAGGCGACCGACGAGATCTGCCCCGAATGTGGCCAGCCGCTGGTGGTCAAGCTGGGGAAAAGAGGGAAGTTCATCGCCTGCTCCGGTTACCAGGCAGGGTGCAAGTATACCCGCAACTTGGAGCAGTCGGCCACGGAAACCGCGGAGCCGGTCATTTCCGAGGAAAAATGCGACAAGTGCGGCAGCCCCATGCTCATCAAGGACGGGCGCTACGGCAAGTACCTCGCCTGTTCCGGCTACCCGGCCTGCAAGAACATCCAGCCGCTGGTGAAGCCGCGGGGGACCGGTGTGGTCTGCCCGGAGTGCAAGGAAGGGGAGCTGACGGAGAAAAAATCCCGCTACGGCAAGCTCTTTTACTCCTGCAACCGCTACCCCCAGTGCAAGTTCGCACTCTGGGACCCTCCCCAGCCGGGACCTTGTCCCAAATGCGGTTTCCCGCTTCTCGTGAAGAAGGTCTACAAGCGGGAAGGGGAATTCCTCAAGTGCCCGAAAGAAGGGTGTGACTACAAGCTGGGGGGCAAGGAGAAATAGGGCCGCCTTTGAGCGCGAGGCGGGGAGCGATCCCCGCCTTTTTCATAAGGACAGACATTCGCTCTACGGACTACTCACACCTCACTGCATCTGGAAGGAGTTTTCATGCCGATGGACACCCATGAAAAATGTGGCCAGTGCCGTTTCGACTATGCGCGCATCGATACGGAATGCTGGGGGGAAACCAGTTCCCGGCGGGTCATGTGCCCCATCTGCGGCTGGACAAAGTACGAGGAGCACACCAGCCTCTCGGCATCCTCCACGCTGACCAAGCGGAACGAAAAGCGTGGCTACGGCGCCTACCGGCTGATTCCCCCCGGAGGATTCTCGGGTTACAACGCCTTCCACACCCCCCCCACCGACGAAGTGATCGGCCATATACGGGAACTGCTGGACCAGGGGTGGAAGGGGTACCTGACCGTGTGGGACGAGGGAAAGGGGAAGGCACGGCTTCTGGCCGGTTCTCCGTTGCAAAAATTTGACGTTTCCTCCGGCGATGGAGAATAGCGCCATGGCGGAAATTACCATCATCGGCGCCGGACTGGCCGGCTGCGAGGCTGCCTGGCAGGCGGCCGAGCGGGGCGTGCAGGTCACTCTCCTCGAAATGAAGCCGGACAGGTATTCCCCGGCGCACCAGCTTCCCGGCCTGGCGGAGCTGGTCTGCTCCAATTCCCTGCGGGGGGAGTCGCTGGAGAATGCCGTCGGGCTTCTCAAGGAGGAGTTGCGCCGGCTCGGCTCACTCTTCATGATGGCGGCGGAGGCCACCCGCGTGCCGGCCGGCGGTGCGCTGGCCGTGGATCGGCAGCTGTTTTCCGACTATGTCACCGACAGGATCGGGACCCATCCCCTCATCCGGGTGGTACGGGGTGAAGTGACGGCGATTCCGCCGGATGGGACGGTCGTCGTCGCATCAGGCCCCCTGACGAGCGATGCCCTGGCCGGAGAGCTCGGCCGGCTGACCGGCGACTACCTCTACTTCTATGACGCCATCGCTCCCATCGTGACAGCCGATTCCCTGGACATGGGGAAGGTGTTCCGTGCCTCCCGCTACGGGAAAGGGGAGGGGGACGACTACCTCAACTCGCCGTTGGACGAGGCGGAGTACCAGGCATTCGTGGCTGCCCTCAACGACGGGGAGAAGGTGCCAGCCCGGGAGTTCGAGAAGGTGGTCCACTTTGAAGGGTGCATGCCGGTGGAAGAGCTGGCGGCCCGGGGACTCGAAACCCTCCGCTTCGGCCCCATGAAGCCGGTGGGGCTCGTGGATCCGCGCACCGGTGTCGAACCCCATGCCGTGGTGCAGCTTCGCCGGGAGGACCTGGCCGGGGCCATGTACAACCTGGTCGGCTTTCAGACCAAGCTCACCTGGCCCGAGCAGCGCCGGGTATTCCGTATGCTGCCGGGGCTGGAGAATGTAGAATTCGTCCGCCTTGGCTCCATGCATCGCAACACGTTCATCAATGCACCCGCCCTCCTGCTCCCCACCTTCCAGCTCCGGAGAGATCCACGCATTCTCTTTGCCGGCCAGATCACCGGCGTAGAGGGATATGTGGAATCGGCGGGAAGCGGTTTCCTGGCCGGTCTGAATGCCGCCCGGCTTGCCGTGGGGGAAAAGTTGATTGTCCCGCCGCCGGCAACGGCACTGGGAGCACTGGTGGGGCACATAACCAACGCCGAGCCCCGCCATTTCCAGCCGATGAATGTGAACTACGGCCTCTTTCCCTCCCTGCCGGGACGGGTGAAGAAAAAGGAAAAGCGGGCGATGCTTGCGGAGCGGGCACTGGCTGAGCTCGATCATTGGATCGAGCAGGTATAGGTAAAGGTAAAGGCTGGCGAAGGATGCAGATTTTCTCTTCCTCTGCCTGTACCTTTACCTGCGACTAAAAGGAGCATTCGTGGACAAGGACAAGGACAAACAGGAAGTATCGGTCATCGGCAGGCTCTTCAGCGTCGAAGCGCTTCTCCTTCTCATGGGGATTGTGTCCCTCGTCCTGGGGATTGTTTCGGGGAAGGTCATGCAGATATTCTGGGGGGTGATGATCGTCAGCGGCGCCATCGTGCTCCATTTCGTCCGGAAGAAAGACTGGAAGAAGCACTGGGAGGAGCAGGAGGCGATGAAACTGCTCTACGAGCAGAGGCTCAAGGAAAAGAAAGAGCGGGAAAATGCCGAAAAATAACAGGATAGTGCTGGCATCGGCCTCACCACGACGACTGGAGCTGCTGGCCCTGGCTGGAGTGGATGTTGTTGTTTTCCCGAGCGATATCCCGGAAGAAGAGATGCCGGGTGAGACCCCCGGGGACCACGTCAGGCGGCTGGCGCGGGACAAGGCGCTCTTCACGGCGGGGAGAACAGAAGGTCGCTTCTTCATCGGCGCCGACACGGTGGTCGTCTGCGATGGGGAGATCATGGGGAAGCCGGTCGATGGGGCGGATGCCAGGAGAATGCTGAAAAAGCTCTCCGGCGTTTCCCACGAGGTGATCACCGGCTATGCGATCTTCGACAGGGAACGTGACGATGCCCTCTGCGAGGCGGTAACCACCAAGGTTTTTTTTAAGCCGCTCCGGGACGAGGAAATCGACGCCTACATCGCCACCGGCTGCCCCTTCGACAAGGCGGGGGCCTATGCCATCCAGGGTGGGGCGGCCCACATGGTCGAGAGGATCGACGGCTCCTACACCAACGTTGTCGGCCTGCCGCTCTGCGAGGTGGTGGAGGCGCTTAGGCGGCTCGGAGCGATTTAACAAAAATAGTATCGATGCTGTCGCGCGCAAGGCGGTCCTGAAAGGGCCGCCTTTTTTCGTGCCACCGCTTCGTTCTGATGTGACTCGCTTATATTCCTTGCAAGCGGATTCGTTTCGTACTATGTAAGAAGTGGTTAATGCAGGTGTGTGGTGACGGCCGTCCATTTAAGCCTTCGGCGCTGCAATAGCTTCAAATTCCCCCCTTGACACATACATATAAAATGCATACACTTGGGATAGTCGATGAAGATAACCTTTGACCCGAACAAAGCTGCAACCAACTACCGCAAGCATGGGATAAGGTTCTCTGATGCCGAATTCGTGCTGTTTGACCCGATGGCCTTGACACGCGAGGACATGGATGCGGAAGGAGAGCAGAGATTCACGTCGATTGGTGTGGACGCCACGGGAAGGCTTCTTGTTGTCGTCTTCTCATACCGCGGTGAGGAAATTCGCCTGATTTCGGCACGCCTGGCAACCGCGAAAGAAAGGGAATGCTATGAAAGCTGAATACGATTTTTCCAAAGCAAAGCGTGGTGCTGTTGTGCCGCAAACCGGCAAGACACGGATTACCATTTATCTTGACGATGCCATTCTTGAAGAGTTCCGTGTTCGTGCAGATGCAGCTGGCAAAGGGTATCAGACATTGATTAATGATGCTTTGCGAGAGTACCTCTCGAAGGATTCAGGCAATCTTGAAGAGACCTTGCGCAAGGTTATTCGTGAAGAGATGGGGCGTGCCGCCTGAAATTCAGGAGCAATATGGTGACAGGCATTTAATTGCACAATTGCAAGACTGACACGATTGCCGCTTCCTTGGACGCCGACCGGGGCTGAGAAGCGTCCCGGTCGGGTTAATGGCGCAAGCCGTTAGCAGACATGAAAGGGAACCATTATGATGGAAGTCGAAAAAAGTTCAAGACACTCCAAGATCACAGGGGACTTCGCTGAGCGACTAATACTCTACTGGCTTTCAAAATACGGATTTGAATGCGCCATGGTTGACCACGTCGGGCTAGACATAATAGCGAGGAATTCGCGGACTAAAGAACTTATGGGAATATCCGTCAAATCCAGATCCAGAAACATTGGAAAGGAAGGCCAATACGTCCACATTCCTAATGATCATTTCGATAAAGTTCAGGAGGCTTGCAGAGCTTTCGACTGCGTTCCCTATATGGCCGTCGTGGTGGACCAAGAACATGATATACATGCATTCATCACATCAATGGAGCACTTTCTATCATTGTTTCCGAGACGCGACACCTCAGCAGGTTGGAAAATGACGAAGGCATGGATAGAACGCTATGAGAAAGACCCGCAAGTTATTTACTTTCGATTCAAGCATGAGACATTGAACTGGTGGAAGTAGCTGCTAACCACGGCGTAAACTCTGACGCGGCAAACACCATCGCGCAGATCATGCCGAGGACCGTTATGAGAAGGAAAGAATATGCCTGCCAAAATTCATGAATTCAAAGAAGCTGCAAGAAAATGCACTGAATGTCGTAGTGCAGGGTTGCTTCATCATGATGAACAGCACGGGTGGTCGTATCCTCTTTTTGATGAATCATCTTTATGCCCATCACGCATTCTTGTGATTGGAGAAGCTCCTAACTGGGACGATACGTTTGATAAATTGAAAAGAAGATTAACCTACGATATCGAAACTGATCCAACAGGAAATTTTACAAGGGAGTTATTGTCCTCTGTTGGATTAAAAGTGACAGACGTTTTGTTCACTAATAGCGTATTATGTCTACCCGCACATAATGGCAATAAATATAAAGTAGTTGCAGAGCAAAGTAGAAGATGCAGCAAATGGTTAAAAATGGTAGTGGATTGCTGCAATGCAAGAATTATTGTCACACTCGGCGGCGAAGCACTAAACGCGGTAAAGAGAATATCAAACCACACACTCAAATTGAAATACAATGCTGGAAAGATTCACTCTTGGGATAACAGATATCTTCTCCCTCTATACCATCCATCAAAACTTGGAAAGGTAACTCGACCAGCCGAACAACAGTTTGCTGACATTCAAGCTCTAAGGGAAGTGCTATAAATCAGCGCATAACCAAGTGGCGGACACAGTCGCTATCGCGCTGGTGCGCCCCCACCCCGTTTTTCAGCTTCCAGGAGGTACCATGAAAAAACTTTTCTTTGTTTTACTGTTGGTGGCGACAACGACTGTTGCCCAGGCTGATACGTACAAATGGACCGACAAAGAGGGTACCGTTCACTTTTCGGATTCAGCCGGTGGGGTTCCGGAGTCCCGGCAAAATGCTGTTGATTATGGGTCAGTCGCCCCCAAGGTGGAAGAACTGAAAAAGCAGATGCTGAACGATGAAGGGACCATGGATCTGATCCGTGCAATGCAGGACGATCCGGATATGCAGGCTCTTCTGAGTGATCCGGCGGTAATGCGTGCGATTCAGTCCATGGATATCGGCACATTGATGAACAACCCCGGTTTTATGAAGATGCTCGATAACCCCCGGGTACGGGAAATAGAGCAAAAAATGCAAAATGGCGGGTCGAAGTAGGGGAATGGTCGGGTACAGAAATTCCAGACACTGTCGCGTCACGGGAGAGTTCCATGTCCATTGCCGATAACCTGAACATCATACGTGACCGCATCGCAGCCGCCGCCCTGAAGGCCGGTCGAGATCCTGCAACCGTGCGCCTCGTCGCCGTCTCCAAGACCCAGCCGGCGGAGGTGGTCGCCGAGGCAGCCCGGGCCGGGCAGTTCCTGTTCGGCGAGAACTACGTCCAGGAGTTCGCCGCCAAGGTGGCCGACGTAAAGGAGCCGGTGGAGTGGCATTTCATCGGCTCCCTCCAGAGCAACAAGGTGAAGTATATTGCCGGGCTCGTCACCCTCATCCACTCCGTGGACCGGCTCTCCCTGGCGGAGGAGATCGACCGGCAGTGGGGGAAGCTGGGGCGGAGCTGCGACGTGCTCATCCAGGTGAACATCGCCGAGGAGGCGACCAAGAGCGGCACCACGAGCGCCGGGCTGCTCGACCTGGTGCGGTCGGTTGCGGGGCTTTCCCATATCCGGGTGCGGGGCCTCATGACCATGCCCCCCTTCTTCGACGATCCGGAAGGGGCACGCCCCTACTTTCGGGAGCTGCGTCGCCTTGCCGGTGAGATCGCCGCAGCGGGGATTCCCGGCGTGACCATGGCGGAGCTCTCCATGGGGATGTCGGGTGACTTCGAGGCGGCCATCGCCGAGGGGGCGACCCTGGTGCGAATTGGCACGGCGGTCTTCGGGGAGCGGCAGTACCGGTAATTCTGATTTTCTCTCATTTTCACCATTCCCTTTTGTAACCGTTCCGTTATACACTCATATTCATTCACACTATTTCCGGAGGTCTATCGTTCAATGAAGTCCCGTATCGCTGTCGTCCTGTTCACCCTTTCCCTGTTCCTCACACCTGCACTTGCCGCTACGCCCCAGCCCAAACAGCAGCCCGCTCCCATTCAGGGGGTGAATGTCCCCATTCTCCTCTACCACCGCTTCGGCCCGACCGTCGCCGACGGCATGACCATCAAGACCAGCGTGTTCGAAGAGCACCTGAAATACCTGCGGGCCAACGGCTACAAGGTGATCCCCCTGCGCCAGCTGGTGAACTGGTACCTGAAAAAGGGGCCGGCCCCTGCACCGAAGTCGGTGGTGATCGTGGAGGACGATGCCCACAAGACGGTCTACAGCGACATGCTTCCCCTGGCGAAGAAATACAACGTGCCGGTGACGGTGTTCGTCTATCCTTCCGCCATCTCCAACGCGAAGTACGCCATGACCTGGGAACAACTGCGGGAGTTGAAGAAGAGCGGGCTGTTCGACATCCAGTCCCACACGTTCTGGCACCCCAACTTCAAGAAGGACCGGAAGAAAATGACGCCCGCCGAGTTCGAGAAGTCGGTTGATACCCAGCTGAACAAGTCGAAGGCGCGGCTCGAGAAGGAGCTGGGGGGAAAGGTGGATATGCTTGCCTGGCCGTTCGGCATCTATGACGATTACTTGCTGAAAAAGGCGGCCGCGGCGGGCTATATTTCGACTTTTACCATCGAGCGCCGCCATGCCACTGCCGCTGACAGTGTCACGAAGCTTCCCCGCTATCTCCTCATCAATGCCGACCAGGGGAAGGCGTTCGCCCAGATACTGGCGGGGACGGCGCCGAAACGGAACATCGTCTACTGAAACGGTGAAAAGTGAAAAGTGTGGCAAAAAGCACCCCTGCCCCGATTGCACCTTCTGCCAGTGGTGCAGCGACGATCGGTGCAGCCTCTGTCTGCGGCAGGGGTGCGGGAGAAAGCGGAAACTTTCGCTCCAGGAGCAGATCGCGCTCTATGACGCCATAAACCGCGGAGGTGCGATATCACCTACTGATGACGATGAGCAGTGAAGAAACAAAAAAGCCAGGCAGGTTGCCTGGCTTTTTTTGTCAAAAATATTACCATGTAACATCTAAATCTAACCCCCCTTGGTCCCCCCCTTACCTAAGGGACTTATATACTTAACTCCCTAAGTGCCTTAGGGTTGCTGGCGCATTGGGCATACCATAACATTGCCCATTTACCTGTTTTAATGTTTATGATATGCTCCCTCCCGTCTTTTGCTTCTATTCTCTTGGGAGGGGATTATGAAGATATTGGTCTGTCTTATGTTTTTTGTTTCTTTAGCCAGTAATACTATGGCCCGTGATTGGTATGTTATTAGGAACGAAACAAACAAATGTGAAAAATTCTCAAGCCCAGCGGAATTAATAGAAATGCTTCAGTCCGACAAATCTGTTTACGAAGTCAAAGAAATAAAGGAAAAGGGAAAGCTTGTTGAAGTGAAGGTCCTTGTCTATAGCGACAATATGCAAGTAACGTATTACACTAGCATGAACGCCTGCCAACAAGTTCTTAAAAAACAGCAAGCCGAAATTGAAAAATATCGCTGAACCACCATTCTTTATTTTTTATTATACGAGAGTGGATACACATGCATCCCAACAATCATACCGAGAAATAAGATAATTAAGTTTAAGCCTATTGCCAAAAGAAGAGTGTTTTTATTATGTTCTCCTTCTTTATCGGTATCATCACACATCCAGCTTTTAACATTGTTACTGCATTGCTTGGGTGCCTCTTTGGTTTTTATCTCGGTGGTATCAGAGACAGGCGCAAAGACCATAGCGTTGCTGCCAAAGCTTTTTATGTTGCATTCCTCCCGATGCTGCAAAACTTTCCCGAACAACAATCCGTGAAAAATTTGTTCCTCAAGCAATTTCGGACTCAAAAGGAAGCACAAGGTATTTTCTCTTTTCATCTCGGAGGCAAAGACCGGGCAAGGTTTAACAAAATATGGCAGGAATATGAGAATAAATATCACGAGTTGCTTAGGACGGATGATATAGATATTATCTTTTATAACGAAAATAAAAAGATGCAGCAACTTAACAAAGAAGTATATGGCCTCTTGGAAAAGCTTATAAGTTTTGCTAAATAAAAGTATTAACCCGGCTAGTACATCAGTTTTGACAGCCGTCCTTATCTCTATGTGAGGAAAATACCGACATAGAGAAAGGAGTCTGTCATGAACGATAAAATTACTATCAGTGCTTTTCAGTTGTTCAAAATGTTTCCTGACCAAGAATCTGCTCGTGCATATCTTGAAAATATTGTTTGGGCTGACGGCATTAAATGCCCGCATTGCAACACTTCTGACAGTATCACTACTCGCAAGGGTGGATACTATCGCTGCAATGCCTGTAAAGAAGATTTCACAGTTCGTACTGGAACTATCTTTGAACGGTCGCATGTTCCCCTCCATAAATGGCTGTACGCCATGTACCTGCTCATAACTGCACGAAAGGGCATTTCTTCCATGCAGCTTTCCAAAGAAATCGGCATCACTCAAAAGTCCGCGTGGTTCGTTCTGCAACGCCTTCGGGAAGCATGCGGTAATGACTTGACCATGCTTCAGGGTATTATCGAAATTGACGAAACGTACATAGGCGGCAAAGAAAAGAATAAACATGAATCGAAAAAGCTCCGTTCCGGTCGCGGGACGATAGGCAAAACGGCTGTTGTTGGTATGCGTGAACGTGGTGGCCGCATTATCGCCGTCCCGATTGCAAACACTGACCGCGAAACCTTGAAGCAAGCGGTGCAGGAAAACGTTATTGAGGGCTCCATGCTTCACACCGACGAACATTCTGGCTATACCAGCCTTGATGCAACGTATGGGCACGAATCTGTCAACCACAGTGCCGGTGAATACAAGCGTGATTCCGTCACCACCAATAGCATTGAAAGCGTTTGGGCGGTCATGAAGCGTGGCCTTCATGGTGTTTATCATCATGCCAGCGAAAAGCATCTCGCCCGGTATGTTGATGAGTTTGCTTTTCGCCTGAATGACGGCAACGTCAAACGTCATACGCTAGAGCGCCTTTCTAGTTTCATTGCCCTGACCATCGGCCGTCGCATTACCTACAAACAACTGACCGCTTAACGGTTCAGGGAGTTAAGTATATAAGTCCCTTAGATAAGGGGGGACTGAGGGGGGTTATGACGCGCACACATTGGGTCGGTCAGAGACTTTTGCCAGAGGCTCCTTTATTAAGTCTAAAAAAAGCACTTAACAAAAATCATGGTCAAACCTAAATGGTGAATTGGTTTTTGAGTGTAAAATCAGATTTTATCGGCGTTTTTCGGCGTGTTCGGCGGTTTAACTGCCGTTTACAGGATTAACAGGGTTGAATAGGATGGAAGGGATAAAACCTTGGAAGCTGGACCCAATAAACGGGCCTAAAGGACTCGGATTTTAATTTAAAATTCAAAATTCAACACTGCCTTATCTCTCACCCGTTCGCTCCGCTCTCTAGAGCTCACAGAGAGAACCTTTGAATCTTTTCTTTAACCACGGATGAACAATGATTTACACGAATGAAGTTAAACCCCGAAAGCTTTATGTTTTTCTCTGTGTTCTCTGTGAGAGACAGATTCAAGGTTTTACCTCAAAATTCATAACTCAAAATTCAAAACTGCCTTATCCCCTGTATCCCTGTCAGATTGCTTTTCTGGTTTAAAGCATTTCACATGATACTTCGTATCCCGCACGCCAGCAGCGCCAGGAGCGTGGCGACGATGATCTTGCGGTTGCGGCGCGCTTTCAGCATGAAGATCATCTTGTAGCTCAGGAACAGGATCAGGGACTTGCCGGCCACGGTCAGGAGATGGCGGGGGCCGGTGAAGGTATGGGGGAGGAGCGGTATGGCGATGACGATGAAGAGGATGAAATACTCCATGGGGGAGGACATGAGGAGGCGGGACTTCTTCCGGAGGAACAGCATGCCGCCGCTGACCATGAACAGCAGCAGGAACAGGCAGGTTGAAAGCAGATGGGGTTGCAACCCGTACAGGATCGTCTCCCGGCCGTAGTTCTCCATCACGTAGACAAGGAAGGCGCCGTTGAAGTAGAGGACGAACTGGAGGAAGCGATTGCTCCAGTTGTTGGTCTGGAGGATGAGCACGATCGTGAGGATAATCAGCAACCCCGCCACCGATGCCAGGTCGAAGCCGGGGCGGTTCGTGATGAAAATGGTGAGGAAGAGGATCGCCACCACCACGTACTTTGCAACCACCAGCAGGTGCTGGGAATAGCGCACCATCCAGCGGTAGGTAAAGACGTTGAGGAACGGCCGGTCATCCCTCAGGAAAAAGCTCGGGTGGTGGTGAAGAAAATGGGCAAGGAGACGCAGGATAACGGAATAACCGTAGACCAGCAGCACCAGCACGATCAGCTGATTGCGGTCCGACAGGTGCTGGGACATCACCCCGTAGACGGCGAGGAGGTAGGAAAGGCCGTAGACCAGCACCACCGTAGCACGGTGGCCAATTCCCAGGTTCATGATGCGGTGGTGGATGTGAATCCGGTCCGGTGCAAAGGGGGGGCGCCGGTAGTAGAGCCGCCTCGCCATGACATAGCAGGTGTCGCAGATCGGCACCGCCAGGATGATCACCGGTACCATGATGGAAATCTGTCCATTGTCATGCTCCACCAGGTGGATGGAGAAGCACGCCAGGGAGTAGCCGAGGAACAGGCTCCCCCCGTCCCCCATGAAGATCTTCGCCGGATAGCTGTTGAACTTGAGAAAGCCGATCACCCCGCCCAGGAGCGCCACCGAGAGTGCCACCAGCGGCTGGTTTCCCGTGTTAAAGGCAATGATCGCCAAGGCGGTGGCGGCAATGGCGGTCACCCCCCCCGCCAGGCCGTCCAGACCGTCCATCAGGTTGATGGCGTTGATAACCCCCACAATGGCAAACATCGTGAAGGGGATGGAGAGGTAGCCGAGCTCGATGGCGCCGGTACCGAACAGGTCCCCCAGGCTCGTCAGGCTGATGTCCCCCACCACCGTCACAATCAGGGCAGCCACCAGCTGGCCCAGCATCTTTTTCCGCGCCGGCAGCCCAACCAGGTCATCGGTCAGGCCGGTAAGAAATATCACCACCCCACCCGCCAGAAAACCACGGGTGTGGCGGTCAATGTCAACAAAGAGGATAATAGCGAGGAGCACCGCGAAGAAAATGGCAATCCCCCCAAGCCGGGGGATAGAACCGGTGTGGGCCTTCCGCCCGTCCACCCCGTCGAAGATGCCGATGCTCACGGCAAGGCGGGAGATAGGGGGAATGAGCACCAGGACGGTGAAGAGCGAGGTGAGGAATATGTAGAACAGGTAAATGCTGGGCATGGGTTTTATCGTGAAAAGGTAAAGGTGAAAAGTTAAAGAACTGCAGAGCAGAAAAAACAGTTCAAACGGGGAGCATTATACCTGAAGTTCAGTAGGAGGGAAAGGTTAAATTACTGCACAATAAATATATTTCTATAAATCAATATAGGAGGCCGGACCCAAAAAGCGGGCCTAAAGGACTAGGGACTGGTGAAACCGGGATCCGGAACCCGGGACCAGATAACTGCTAAAATTATGAATTTTGAATTATGAATTTTGAGTTGAAACCAGTGTCCTTTAGGCCCGATTTGTGGGTCTGTGGTAAACATTTCTTTGCCTCTGTTTTACGTCGCGTCGTCGCGGCGTTGCTTGAGGCCAGATTTTAAAGTCTTTTATCTCTCGCCCGTTCGCTGCGCTCTCTAGAGCACGCGGAGAGAACCATAAAACCTATATTAACAAGGATGAATAGGATTAAAGGGATGAACCTTAGAAACCGGACCCAATAAACGGGCCTAAAGGACTCGGATTTTAATTCAAAATTCGTAATTCAAAATTCAAAATTTCCTTATATCCCCGTTAAGTTGCTTTTTTTCTTAAGGTTTTTCTCCGTAATCTCTGTGAGAGACAGATTCTAGGTTTTAACTCAAAATTCATAATTCAAAATTCAACACTGCCTTATCTCTCGCCCGTTCGCTGTGCTCTTGAAATCCGTGACTCGCG
>JAJZUQ010000104.1 GCA_021848385.1 Deltaproteobacteria bacterium | reverse complement strand
CTGTTTCCATGCCTTGGGCGACTTCCTTGATTATCCCCATTTTGATATAGATCGGCCGCACCTTCTCCCGGATATGGGGAAGATGCCGGGCAAACAGGGCGGCTCCCACAAGACAGCAGCCTGCACCAAGAAGAAGTGTCTCGCGCGGGCCGATGATGCCGGCCATAGTTCCGGCGCCTAAGCTTCCGAAAGGGGCAATCCCGATGAACGCTACGGTGAAAAAACTCATAACCCTGCCCCGTTTGTTCTCTTCGAGAATAGTCTGAAGAATCGTGTTGGAAGAAGCGATGAGCGTTATCGCTCCAAATCCGGCTACGGCCAACGACACCATGGAGATCACAAGATTGCTCGACACGGCAAAAGCGGCTATTCCCGCGGCAAACAAGACCGCGGCACGGGCAATGAGCCTGCCAAGGCCGAGGACGCTTTTTCGAGAGGCAAGGTAGACGGTCCCGGCAAAAGCACCGCACCCGCCTGCCGTCATCAGGAAACCAAAGGTATGAACGCCGCCATGCAGGACTTCCTTGGCGAATACCGGCACCAGTACGGTATAAGGCATTCCGGTCAGACTTACCAGTGCGACCAGCATCAGAATGCTCCTGATAGGCCCGAACCCGACCGCGTAGACAAAGCCTTCCCGAAGTTCATGAAAAACATGACGCCGTTTCGCCGGATGCGGAGGGCGAGGCTCGATGCGCATGGCAACAAGAGCCACCAGCACCGCCAGATAGCTTGCACTATTTACAACAAAACAGACCCCTTCACCGACCGATGCGACCAGAAGTCCGGCAATGGTAGGACCGATAAGGCGGGCGCCATTTACCATGGAAGAGTTCAGGGCAATGGCATTGCCGAGATCTTCCCGGTGAGTGACCATCTCGACGATAAAGGATTGGCGTATCGGGATGTCAAAGGCATTGACAACGCCGAGAAGCAGGCTCAGCAGGACGATGTGCCAGACCTGGACGATCCCGGAGAGGACGACGGCAGCCAACAGACCGGCCTGAACCATGGCGAGGGCCTGGGTGAATATCAACAGACGCCGCCGGTCCCACCGGTCGGCAAGCACCCCGGCTACGGGCGCAAAAAGAAGGGTGGGGATCTGGCTGGTAAAGCCGACAACGCCGAGCAGGAAGGCAGAACCGGTCAAACGGTAGACCAGCCAGCTCATGGCGACCTGCTGCATCCATGTGCCGACCAGGGAAACACTCTGCCCGGCCATGAAGAGCCGGTAGTTCCTGGAGCGCAAAGCACGCAGCAGCGACTTCATCCCTGATATATTCATTCCGATAGGTGACATTATGTCCGGTGCGCTCTCACGGATGCATTGTGAAGATCAGTTGTGTCCAGTTCTGTTAAAAAACAGCTACCTCAGTCGACAGACAGCAGATGGCACTTTTCATCACTTGAAGAAGTAGGAAAAGAGGATCGAACCGTAATCTTCCCGTTTAGGCTGACCATAAAACTCCTTCCCCCACATTACATAGGAGAAAGTCGCCTGGAGCCGGCTTGCCCAGATAGACGCGCCTAACTCGGCCATAGGCAAAAACACGCGTTTATCCACACTCCGGCTGTGCGTGAAGGTGTTGCCGTCGAGAGTGAGATTCCGGGCTACCAGGTTTGCGACTCCTCCCGCATAGACATAGTATCCCCATTCGTGGTGCGTTTCCTCCACCTGCGGAAAGGGGAGATAGCCGGCCCCCCGCAGCACCGTGGCGCCGAAATCATCGGGATGGTAACCGACCCGGCACTGCACCCCGGCCTCGGCCTGGATCAGATAGGTACCAAGAAACGCCCCGCCCAGGGGAATCAGTTCGACGCTGACCGGAGCATCCATTGGGGTGACCCGGTACTTGTAGCGGTACTCGTAGAGCAGGTTTATGAGCGCCTCGTTCTTGAGTTGATAAGCCCACCCTTCGGGCATTTTATCGCTCAACGTCCGGTGGGTAAATTTCTGGACTCCTTCTGCGTAGGAGGCGTGGCCGACAACTCCGGCCATAAGCTTCAGGCTGTGCAGACTGTCTTCCCGCTGTAAATGGGTCGTAAATCCCAGGTAGAGCACCCCCGCATAGGGGCGATCAGTCGGGTCCGGGTTGCTCAGTTCGAGATTGGAGGGGGTGAAATGGAGCTGGGTCAGCTCGTATGTGGCAAACCGCTCCCCTTCTGTCTTTCCCGCCAGATCCCACAACCCGCCGAGAAGCCCGTTCCCTTTCCGGGTCAGCGCCAGCGATATTCCGTTCGTGTAATTTGAATCTGTACTGCCAAACGCGTCGTTCTCGAAACGGATCGAAAAGGCGCTTCGAGTCGGTTCAGCCTGCTGCTCTGCCGCAAACGAAGGGGTTGTCAGAACAGACATCAGCGCAATCAGCGTCGGCACAAGCCTTGCCATAACAGCCCCCCTCCACTTCCAGCAGATTATATGTCCAGCAAACACCGGACCGACAGAGAAAACGCACTGCCCGGCCACAAAAAGATAGCATCTCCAGAGGGCAAAGCGCGCAAAGTAATGTTTTCATCCCTGACAGGTTACGTGCGATTCTATCCAGTATACCTCTCAGACGCAATGTGAACAGTGAAGTTGTAATCCGATCAGGCAGTATTGCAGTATACCGGTTCCCTGAATCTGCGCTAACCAGCGAAAAAGAGGCAGGCTTTCGCCTGCCTCCTTAGGTACTTTCAGAATACTATCATTTCTTGGGAACAATAATTATTTCGACGGGGTTGCAGGGATTGCAGGAGTCGCTTTAGGGGTACCGGGTGTTGGGACAGCCTGAGTTGCAGGGGGAGCTCGTTGAATGGAAATTCGAATATTCTACAGGCAACACGTTCTACTTGAGCACAAAAATTCCCCTAATCGTCATCGCCATAATCTCCATGCCCCCTATGCTCCCCATGCCCCCTGTGACCTCCTTCATCATAGCCATAGCCGAAAGGCCAGGGCCCCCAGCAGTAAGGACCTGCACAACATCCTGCCAGTATTGACAAGGCAATAACAAGAATTATCCCATAGAACAGTGATCGCGCTTTCATGTAAACCTCCCTGAGTCATGGCAAGCAAACTAATGAGAGGGAGTATGCAGCAAATTTTTGTATTTTGCAAGAGCGTTCCATTCTCCCGCTTTACACCTTGAATGGCAGTGATTCCCATCTGATCACCCTTGATATGGCGACAAAAAAGCCTCCGGCCTCTTCAGTGTTTTCAGTGTACTGACTATCTGCTGGCTATTCCCCACATCGAATCCCTGTGGAATGAAAGGCCCCACGAGAAAACCCGTGAGGAAGCGGGACCACATTTTTTAAGTACTAAGGAACATGCTGAAATCTCCCTCACCCTGGCCCTCTCCCTCAGGGAGAGGGAACTTAAAACCCGGCATTTCGACCATTCTCCCTGGAGGGAGAAGGTGCTAACGGAAGATAAGTGTTAATCAGGTACCTGATTGATGGAGCCTGAAATAATTCCCACACAAAGAGCGGGTGAGCTTTGGTTGGGTTGTGCCAGACGAACCTCCAGAGTTTATCTGGCGGAAGAAGATTCGGCGGTGTATTTTCCACGTAGGCAACCGCGCCTACACGCTCAGTTGTGTTTGCGCGACTAAAGATCAAGTCGCCCGCCCTGACGAAATGTCCCGCTGGCGGCTCATAGCTATCTGAAAGGGGCTTACATTCTTCAAGGCGAAATTTCATCCCCGTAACAGCACTGACTTTGAGTACGCTGCTACGTGTGCCACCGGAACCATCACAAGAACCGGCTTATGTTTTCCTTGACACGCTAACAGCAATGCTTTAATTAATACTAATTATTTACCAAATACCAAGGATATCAGCATGTCATACTCTATAACCTACCAAATCAAACCTAATTATCTGCATGCTATAGCAACAGGCGAGTGCACAAAAGAAAACCTAGCAGGTTACGTGATTGAAATTATTAGCAAGTGTTCGGAGAATAAAACTAAGCGTTTGTTTATCGAACAGAGATTAAAGGGACCACGGTTAGGGACTGAAGATGTTTACCAGGTAATGACGAAACTTTGTACTTATGCTGATGGGTTATTCGAAGCAGCAGCAATTCCCGCTGACGCTGTAACGACCTGATAAAGGGTATGTTTTTAGAAGTCGTTTCTTAATAATTCTTTCATATTGGAGCATTTCAAAGCCGCTTTGGCAGTGCTGCGGAGTGTCTGCCCAC
>JAJZUQ010000051.1 GCA_021848385.1 Deltaproteobacteria bacterium | reverse complement strand
GGTTGAGGGTTGAGGGTTGAGGGTTGAGGTGGCTGCAAATTGTAAATTGAATTGACAATTTGCAGGATTTTGTTAGTCTGACGATATGATCAAGCGAAAAGCAACCGAAACAATTCTCAGGCTTTGCAAGGGATTCCCTGTTGTAGCCATTACGGGGCCACGCCAATCGGGCAAGACAACCCTGGCTCGGGCGGTTTTTCCCGAAAAGGCCTATGTGTCCCTGGAAGACCCGGATGTCCGCTCGTTTGCTGAAACCGATCCCCGTGCCTTTCTCTCCCGATTCCCTGACGGAGTGATTCTTGATGAGGTTCAGCGCTGTCCCGACCTGTTTTCCTACCTCCAGACTATTGTGGACCAGGATAAGAAGATGGGGCGTTTTATCTTGACTGGTTCACAGCAGTTCGGGCTTCACACGAAGATTACTCAGTCGTTGGCTGGCAGGGTTGGCATGGTGCAACTCCTGCCGTTCAGTTACGCTGAACTTGCCGACGGAGGGAGGGCGCCGGCAGATCCGGAAAGTGCGATCTGCACCGGTTCCTATCCTCCCCTTTACGACCGGGAGGTGCTTTCATCCGACTGGTATCCCGGGTATGTCGAGACCTATGTGGAGAGGGATCTCCATCAACTCATCAACGTGCGTGACTTGAGAACATTCCAGCTTTTTCTCCGCATGTGCGCTGCCAGGACCGGCCAGTTGCTGAACCTTTCCTCGATTGCCAATGACTGTGGCATAACCCACAATACCGCTAAAGCCTGGCTTTCCGTGCTTGAGGCGAGCTATATTCTTTTTTTTCTCCAGCCCCATCACCGCAATTTCAACAAGCGGCTCACCAAATCGCCCAAGCTCTATTTTTACGACACCGGCCTGGCTTCGTGGCTTTTGGGTATCCAGAACAAGGAACAGGTTATGACCCATTCCCTGCGGGGTGCGCTTTTCGAGACGTGGGTCATTTCAGAACTGGTCAAGGGGAGGTTCAACCGCGGCCTTCGCTCGAACCTCTTTTTCTGGCGTGACAGCACGGGGAATGAGGTCGATGTGCTGGTTGAGCAGGGTGAGCTGCTGGTTCCCATTGAGATTAAAGCGGGCAGGACGATTACAGCGGATTATTTTACTGCTCTGCGGAAATGGATGGCGCTTGCGGGAAGTATCAGTGGGGTCCCGCGAGTTGTCTATGGCGGCAGCGATTCGCAACAGAGAACTGACTTCTCTTTTGTCTCCTGGAATGAAGTTGCTGGATTGGCCGGGGAAGTGTAACGCCTCGATTTCCTGCCCGTTCTGATGTTCCGGGATTCCTTGTGGGGGATCGGGTATCGGCGTTTCGCAGGAGATGCAGTTACTGCGGTGATTAAACATATGAATGGTAGGGGCTAGGCTATGAAGATTGTTTTTCTCGCACCGTTCGGCCTCCGTCCCAAGGGAACGGTGATCGCCCGCATGGTCCCGCTGGCGGCAGAGTTGCGGACGCTGGGCCACCAGGTGGTGATCATCGCCCCCCCCTATACCAATCCGGAGGATTCGGGAAAGACGGAGGTGGTGCGCGGGGTGCCGGTGAAGAACATCGTCCTCGGCCCCAGGAACAAGGTGATTGCCGCGCCGGTGCTGGCGTGGCGGATGTTCCGGGCGGCGCTGGCCGAGAAGCCCGACCTGGTCCATCTCTTCAAGCCGAAGGGGTACGGCGGCCTGGCGGCGATGCTCCTTCTCTTCCTGAAGTCACTGGGGCTGCGCCTTCCTCCGCTGTTCGTGGACACGGACGACTGGGAAGGAAAGGGGGGGATGAATGCACTCCATCCCTATTCCAGCGGCGAAAGGCTTGTGTTCCAGTTCCAGGAGAATTGGCTGCTGCCGAGGGGGGCAGGGATGACGGTGGCGAGCCGCACCCTGCAGACAAAGGTCTGGGGGATGGGGGTGCCCGCGCAACGGGTCCTCTATCTCCCCAACTGTGTTGATGATATTCCCCCAGGCGATGGCGCCGCAGTGCGGGAACGGCTCGGCATCCCACCCGACGCGCGGGTAGTTCTTCTGTACACGCGTTTTTTCGAATTCAGTCAGGACAAGCTCCATTTTCTGTTCTCCGAAATCCGGCGGCAAGTTCCCGACGTACGCTTTCTGGTTGTCGGACAGGGACGCAACAATGAGGAGGAGCTGCTCATTGCGGCCGGAAAGGAACAGGGGTTCGATGAGGCGGTAGTGATGGGAGGATGGCTGCAGCCGGCAGACATACCGTCATATCTGGCTGTGGGCGATGTAGCCATTTATCCGTTCGGTGATACCCTCATCAACCGCTCCAAATGCCCTGCCAAGCTGACCGAACTGTTGCGGGCCGGTGTGCCGGTGGTGGCCGACCGCGTGGGGCAGCTGGCGGAGTACATCAAGCCGGAAGTCTCCGGCATCCTCTGTGACCCGGACGACTGGGGGGAGATGGCCGACCGGGTGGTGGAACTGCTCATCGATCCATCGAGAAGGCGTGCTCTGGGTGAAGCGGGAAGACGTTACCTGCTTGAGCGGTTCAGGTGGCGGGATTTCGCGCTGCAGTTGGCGAAGTTTTATGAGGGGCTAGGGACTAGGGACTAGGGGCTAGAGGCTAGGGACTAGAGGCTAGGGACTAGAGGCTTGGGACTAGAGGCTAGGGGGTAGCATGGCTATTAAGAGTTACCGGGACCTCACTGTCTGGCAAGCTGGGGTGGATTTGGTCGAATCTGTTTATTGCTTGACAGGGAAGTTCCCAAAAAATGAAATTTATGCATTGTCCAGCCAGGTACAACGTGCCGCGGTTTCGGTCCCTTCCAATATTGCAGAAGGGCACGCACGTGTCTCGAGGAAAGAATTTTTGCATTTTTTGTCAATTTCACTGGGCTCCCTTGCTGAACTGGAAACCCAACTGATCCTTGCCCAGCGTTTAAACTATTTGACCAGGGAAGAAGTAGACGGCGCATTATCAAAAACCGATGAATTGGGCAGGATGATTCGCGGGCTGCAGAAATCATTGCAGGCAAAAGAGTAACTTGCCAGCCCTAATCTAGCCCAGAGCACGTAGTTTGGGTCCTAGCCCCTAGTCCCTAGCCACTAGTCCCTAGTCCCTAGTCCCTAGTCCCTTGAGTAACGGAGCTTTCATGACCGATCGCAAAAAAAATATGCTCGCCCTTTCAGCCCTGCTGGCTGTTCTGGTGATCTATTTCTCCAAGATTCTCTTCACCCACCAGATCATCCGGGCGCCGGACATTACCAACGAGTTCTACTGGGGTATCCGCCACTTCAAGGAGATGGGATTCCTGGATCTGTTCCGGACCCACCTGCAGGCCGGGTGGGACATGATGACCAATGGTGGGGGGACCGAAGGGGGCGGCACCCTCTCCATGCAGTTCCTCTATTACCGGAACCTGCTGTTCTGGCTCATTCCGGAACCGGCCAATGTGGCGTGGTTCATCGTCTTCCACCTTTTTGTCGGCGGCGCCGGGACCTATTGTTACTGTCGCGCCATCGGCTGCAGCAGGACGGCTGCCCTGCTCGGCGGTCTGCTGTTTGCCATCGTGCCGGAAAACGCATCGCTCATCAACGCCGGTCACGCCCAGAAGATCGCCACCATCAGCTTTGCTCCCTGGGCATTCTATTTCTTCGAAAAAGGGTTCCTCAGCCGGCGGGTAATCTGGTTCCTGGCCGCCGGGTTCGTCCTTGCCTTCCAGTTTTTCAACATGCATTGGCAGGTTGCCTTCTACACCTGCCTCGGGATTGGAGTGTATGGGGTGGGGCGGTCCGTCGGTATCCTGGTAGCCGAACGGCAGCGGTCGCCGGGTAAGATTGGCCGGCTGGTGGGGCTCAACCTGGTGACCATGTTCTTCTTCCTCTCCACGGTGGCCATTTCCCTCATTCCTCTGGCGGACTGGTCCAAGGATACAAACCGTGGCGCGCAGAGTACCGCCAACCAGGGGCAGGGAGGACTGAACGTGGAGGAGGCCATGTCCTGGTCCATGCCTCCCGAGGAGTTGGCGACCTTTGTGGTCCCCGGCATGTTCGGCTTTTCCCGTCAGGAGGGGGGATACAATACCGCTGACATCGATGCCTACTACTGGGGGCGGATGGTTTTTACCCAGACCACCGACTACATGGGGCTTCTCCCCTGGCTTCTCCTCCCCCTGCCGCTCATCTTCCGGCGCGACCGGTATACCTGGCTGGCGCTGGCGGGCGTGGTGGTGGGAACCCTCTTTTCCATGGGGAAATTTACCCCATTCTACTGGTTTCTCTTTGAGCACTTTCCCGGCATCAACCACTTCCGGGTGCCGAAGATGATGATGTTCATCCCGGTCCTCGGGCTGGGGGTTCTGGCTGCACGGGGACTCGACATCCTCCGTGACGAGGGGGTGCGGGGGACAATGGCATTCCGGCGATATCTGGCCGCTGTGCTGGCGCTCCCCGTGCTGCTTTTTGTCATGGTGGCGGTGGAGGCGGCCGGGCGGGATTACTGGCTGAACCGGTTCATCGAGCTGTTCGCTCAGCCGAACCGTTACGAGCAGGGCCCCCAGTTGGTCATGAACCGCTGGAATAATCTGGTGAGGGAGACGGCAATCGCGGCGGTGGTGGCGTCCCTCCACGCCGCCGTACTGTTCGGCCTGGCCCGGAAATGGTTTTCCGTGAGAATTGTGCTGCCGGTCCTTTTCCTTCTGTTCTTGGCCGATACGGGGCGGGTGAACGCCAAGTTCATGCTGCTGCAGGATCTCCCCCAATCGCTGCGGGGGACGAAAACGCCGGTTATGGAGTACCTGGCCCGGGACTCGAAGGAATACCGGGTTCTTCCCATGAACGGCCGCGATCCGATGCAGTACGTGACTGCCGGCATCCCGGTCATGTTCACGTCAAACCCGGTGCAGCAGCAGCGCTGGCAGGATTTCCTTGACGGGTTTTCCTTCAATTCTTCCATGCTGGATATTATGAATGTCAAGTACCTCGTCTACGATACTGCCCAGTATGAGCAGGAGAAGGGGCAGATAGGTGAGCGGTTTGCGCCGGTCTTCACTTCTCCTGATGGGGCTGAAGTGGTACTTGAGAACCGGACGGTGCTTCCCAAGGCGTGGCTGGTGCCGGCGGTACTCGTTACCAATGAACCCCGTCAGCAGTTGCCGATTCTGCAGAATCCCCGCTTTGACCCGCGCCGCCTGGCGCTGGTGGAGTCCCCACCTCCTCTTCCCCTGGCCGATCCCGCACTGGCAGGAACCGGAAATCTTGGTGAGATGACCATCGGGAAATACGAAGCCAACCGGATAGTCATATCCGGCCAGGTGACCCGGAATGCCCTGCTGGTCATGGGGGAGAAGTATTACAAGGGGTGGCATGCACGGGTGGACGGCAAACCGGCCGATATCCAGCGGGTTGACTACATCCTGCGCGGCGTGTACCTTACACCGGGGACCCACACGGTGGAATTTACCTTCGACCCGCTCCCCTTCAAGATCGGCAAGTACCTGACCCTGGCGTCTTTCGCGTTTTTTGCGTTTATGGTGGGGAGGGAGTGGCTAAAGACAGGGACTAGGGGCTAGGGGCTAGGGACTAGGGACTGAGGACTGGATCTTGCCAGCCCCCAGCCTCTAGCCCCTAGGCACTCGATTATGAACAACGAGACCATTGACGAACTACGGAGCTACGATCTTCGCCTCATCCAGCCACGTCACGGGTACCGCTTTTCCCTCGATCCGCTTCTCTTGTGCGAGTTTGCCGGTATAAAAGAGGGTGAGAAGGGGGTGGATCTGGGGACCGGCTGCGGTGTGATTCCGCTGGTCCTTGGCCGGTCGGCGGTTGGGGTGCATTTTGTTGGGGTGGAGCACCAGCAGGTGATGGTCGGGATTGCAGAGCGCAATGTCCGGCTCAATGGCCTCGGTGAGCAGGTGACAATTCTGGAAGAGGATGTGGTACACCTGCGGGCGCATTTCCACGTTTCTTCCTTTGACCTGGTGACGGCCAATCCTCCCTACCGGAAGCGCGGCACCGGCCGTATCAGCCCCCGGGCCGGTCGGGACCTGGCCCGGCACGAGTCGACCGCCGGTCTGGCTGATTTCCTGGTGGCAGCCAAGTATCTGGTGAAACCGACGGGGCGGATCTGTTTCATTTCCCATCCCTCCCGGCTGGCCGAGTTCTTCGCCCTTGCCACGGAGCTCAAGCTAGCGCCGCTACGCCTGCGGATGGTGCATGGGCACGGAGAGGCTGACGCGCGTATGTTTATGATCGAACTGGCGAAGGGGCGGAAGGGGGAACTGCGGGTGCTGCCGCCTCTGTTTGTTTACGGTGAGAATGGGCAAAACGGTGAGGAGGTGTTGAACATCCAGGGTCGTGGCAATGAATAATCGCCAACAGAATGGTTGTGCGGTCCTCTGGCTGGCTATCTGTGCGGCGCTCGCTTTTGCTCTGCGGGCTTTGCCCTGGCGCAATTTTCTCGGGCCGGAGGGAAAGTATCTTTTTTACGGGCCCGACAGTTATGACCATTTGCGACGGATCACTCTCGGGATTTCCGCTTTCCCGCACGTCCCGACCTTTGACTCCTACTACGGTTATCCCGTAGGGACGGGGCAGATATGGTCGCCGCTGTTTGATTATCTGATTTCTATACTGTCTCTGGTGGCAGGTGGCAGGTCAAATAGCGATATAACGTATGCAATCGGGTTTTGGTTGTCACCTGTCCTCGCTGCTGCCACAGTATTCCTTGTCTATACAGTTGGCAAGCGCATGTTCGGACGGACCGGCGGTCTGGCCTCAGCGTTCATTATCGCCGTTCTTCCGGGGCACATTCTGTATTCTTTCGCTTCCGAACTGGACCATCATGTGGCTGAGCCTATGGTCTGCCTGGGCATCATTGCGTCTCTTCTGAAGTGGGAAGAGGCCAATAACCGGGATTGGTGGCAGAGATCAGGCTGGATATTTTCAGGATTCTGGTTTGTCTTCGCGCTTCTCATCTGGCGAGGTTCAGTCATTTTTCTGGGGGTGGCGTTTCTTGCGATTGCTGCCCACGTTACGGCCTCTGCGATAAAGGGGAAAAAAGGGGGAGTGGTCGCATTCAATGGCATACGAGCCGCCCTTATTGCCGCACTGCTCCTGACGCCGATCTGTTTGTTCAATGTCTGGGGAGGGACGGGAGGGATAAACTTCGGAATAATTTCGTGGTTTCACGTCGTCTTGTTACTGGTCATGGCGGCCATCGTGTTTCTACTGGACAGATGCGTTCCGGTGAAGCCGCGTTCTCTGCTTGTTATCTGTTGTTCAATTGTGGTGCTCGCCGGACTGTATCTTCTGACCCCTGTCGGGAGGCGGTTCATCGCGGAATTCGGGTCGGGACTTTCGGTGCTGAGTGGTGGCGATCCCTGGCTCGATTCCATATCTGAGTTGCGCCCCATGCTGTTTCCCCAGGGCAAACTGGATATTTGGCATGCCACGGAGACATTGTCGCTGCTCTACTGGCTGTTCCCGTTGCTTTTGGTCCCGCTGTTCAGCCGCTGGAAGCGCAGTGGCTACCAGGAGTTCGGATCATGTGTTGCTCTTTCGCTATTCGTGACGTTCTGGACGATTCCCCTTTTTCGGGAGCGCTATGTTCATCTCGCTGCTGTGGCCATGGCTTTGGGTGGTGGTTTCCTTTTAACGCTTGTAGCCGAACGGATTGTGGCACAGGGAAACAGGATGAGGTCGACGCTGCTTGCGGGAGGGCTGACTCTCCTGCTTCTGGCGCCGGTATCAGGGTTTCTGTACCATATCCCCCAGATGGGGCTTGCCGAATCCGAACAATACGACCTGCCCCTGGCGCTTGGCTGGTTGCGCGACATGACACCCCAGACTTCATTCTACGCCGATCCGGTCAGAGTGCCTGAATATGGAGTCCTAGCTGACTGGGGATTGGGAGCATATATTGATCAGGTGGCGCAACGCCCGACCATTGCGACCAATTTCGGATGGGAAACCCATGGCCTCTACGAGTCAGCAGCCTATCTAACCTTGATTGATCCACTCGCGGCGGAGACGATCGTACGCGAAAACCGGGTACGCTATCTTTTCCTGAACCAGATAACGGGTTCTTTGCCGCAGTTGAGGAGAATTGCAGAATTCGGTGCTGCCAGAGGAAAGTATCCGGGAGGGTCGCTGCCATCGTTCCTTCCCCTGGAAACCATGTATTACCGGCTCTATATTCAGGGGGGTTCGGCCTATGACGTGGCAGGGAAACATGTCGGCGCACTGGGTAATTACCGGTTGCTGTTTGACTCTCCCCATGGTTTTATCGATCCGGTTGCAGGAGCTGTAGGTCATTACAGGATATTCGAGCGGGTTGCGGGTGCTGTTATCAAGGGCATGGCGCCGGCGGGAAGCGCTGTCGGGATCCGGTTGAACCTCCATGGGGTTGCCGGCAGGATATTCACGTACCGGGACAGCACGGTGACTAATGGGGAAGGGCTGTTTATGTTTCGCGTCCCCTATGCAACTGACCGCGAATCGGGAGATTTTGTGCCGGAAAGTGCGTATCTGATTGAAACATATGATTCGAAGGTTGCCGTTCGTGTCACGGATCGTGAAGTAGTGGCAGGAAGTGATGTAGTTGTTCGTTAATATCAGACATGAGGTGGTATATGCTGAACGGAAAAAAGATCGCGGTGGTGCTGCCCGCCTACAATGCGGCAAAAACGCTGGAGATGACCTACAGTGAGATACCCTTCGAATTTGTGGATGAGGTCATCCTTGTCGATGACGCCAGTCGTGACGATACCGCCGAGGTGGCACGCAGGTTGGGGATACGGACCATCGTCCATGAACAGAATACGGGGTACGGCGGCAACCAGAAGACCTGTTACCGGGCAGCGCTGGAGCATGGTGCGGATATCGTGGTGATGCTCCACCCCGACTACCAGTACACGCCGAAACTGATTACGGCCATGGCGGCCATGATCGCTTTTGGCGAGTTCGATGCGGTGCTGGCCTCCCGTATTCTTGGTGTCGGTGCCCTCAAGGGGGGAATGCCGCTCTACAAGTACGTCGCCAACCGGTTTCTGACGCTGTTTGAAAACCTGCTGCTCGGACACAAACTATCCGAATACCACACCGGGTACCGGGCTTTTTCACGGGAAATTCTGGAGTCCCTGCCGTTGGATAAGAATTCGGATGACTTCGTGTTCGACAACCAGATGCTGGCCCAGGTTGTCTGGTTCGGTTACCGGATCGGTGAGGTGAGCTGCCCGACCAAGTATTTCGAGGAGGCGTCGTCCATAAATTTCAGCCGGAGCGTTACCTACGGGTTGGGGGTCCTGAAAACGGCGGTACAGTTCAGACTGGCGCAGATGGGGGTACTGACGGGGAGAATTTTTACCAAGAGAGGCTGCTAACGGGATGGATAACCAGTGCCGTTTAATCCTGATACGTGGTGGCCGGCAATTGGCAACTGATTAAATAAATTGCTTCAATTATTACCAAATGAATGCCGTGAGAGGAAAGCTCTTGTCTGGCACATTCAGCTGAGGAGGCCTTTATATATACCGCTTTGTTTGCCAAAAATCGCCATGGAGACAGTGACATCTACCGCAGTATTGCCGACATTTTCAGGTGACAACCACGTGAGCGCACTTTTTTTATCGGTTATTATCCCTGCCTACAACGAAGAGACCCGCCTTCCCTTGTATCTGAAACAAGTGATGGAATTTCTCGAACTGCAGCCCTTTTCCTCGGAGGTTATCGTTGTGGACGACGGCAGCGGCGACGGGACGGTGGCGATTGTCCGGGAGTTCATGCAGCGCTATCCCCGTCTCCGGCTGGAAGAGCTTCCCCGTAATTGTGGGAAAGGATATGCGGTGAAAAGGGGAATGGCGGTGGCCAGGGGTAAACGGTTCATGTTTGCCGATGCGGATGGCGCGACCCCCATCGGGGAGCTCCGGCGCCTGCTCGATGCGGTGGAGGCTGGTGCGGATATCGCCATCGGTTCACGGGCGATGAAGTCGGATCAGTGCGTTGTGAAGGGGCGGGCGCACCGGAAAATAATGGGGACCGTCTTCAACGGCCTTATCAGGGTGCTCGCAATCAAGGGGATACACGATACCCAGTGTGGTTTCAAGCTGTTCACTGTTTCTGCTGCCCATCGGATATTTCCGCTGCAGCGGGTGAAGGGCTTCGGTTTCGACGTGGAGATCCTCTTTCTTGCCCGGCGTTCTGGGTTCAGAATTGCCGAGGTGCCGGTCAATTGGGCCGATGTGAAAGGGAGCAAGGTGCGGCTGGTGCGGGATTCTTTCAAGATGTTCTGTGATGTGCTGAAAATAAGGTTGTATGATGTTGCCGGGGTGTATTCCCGATAAGTCGGGTGATCAGGTAACGAGTTGTCAGTCGCCCTTCTTTCCGTCACGGGAAGCGAGGTGGCGCGCAAGAAGCTGGGCAAGCGTCGAGCGAAGTTCCCGGTCCTCTATGGCTGCCGTCTGCTCGGCTATCTGTTCCTGTTCTTCGGCGGAGAGTTGGCGTGGAGCCGGCGGTGGGGTTTTTACGGTTACGTGAGGTGTTTCGGGCCGCCCTGCCCGCAGGTAGATGTCGGTGACGAGGTCGCAGCCGAGCCGGGCGTTGAGCCGGGCCATGATGTCACGCTTGAGGAAGGTAAGCTGCTGCATCCAGGGGGCGTTGGCGACCATGACGGTGAGGACGCCGTCGCGGAATCCGGTGGGACGGGCCTGGGCTGCGATTGCCGGGCCGACCGTCTCATCCCAGACGAGCCAGATTTTCCCTTCCTGGAGCCGCTTTTCCGCCGGCTGGCCGTGCAGTACCGTGGCGAGCAGGTCGGCTACGGCCAGGGGGCGGGGCATCCTCCGGCGTTTTTCACTGGCGGCCATGACGTTTCCGGTGCAACTTTCCCCCGATAATCTGCCCTGCCACGGCTCCTGCCACGGTGAGGGGGATTAATTTCCAGCTGAAGCCCGATTTGATGCGCAGGTAGATGATGAGGGGAATGGAAATGTGGACGTAAAAATACCAGCCAAAAGTGAATTTTTCGTAGCTCTGCCGCAGATAGCCCAGTGGTACGTTTATGGCCAGCGCGAGCAGAATGAGACCGGAGAGTGTTAAAAGGGGATGCATCGGCTCATAGTAGGGATTTGACGATATTTTGTCAATCCGCTTCTTGAGTGCACGTGTGCACCTGACCGGCAC
The DNA here is from genome assembly GCA_021848385.1 of Deltaproteobacteria bacterium. GTDB lineage: Bacteria > Desulfobacterota > Desulfuromonadia > Geobacterales > Geobacteraceae > Geomobilimonas. The sequence goes on along the minus strand of JAJZUQ010000051.1, from coordinate 11,463 downwards.
CCTGCCGTGAACCCGGGTAGAAAGGTGATGTATGGTTAACGAAGGTGATTTTGTGGCGATTTTCAATTCGATCCACCGGGTCATGAAGGCGGAGGCGCTTCTCAAGGGGCGCAGCGTGCCAATGCTGCTCATTCCCGCTCCCCGCAATATCAGCGCCGACTGCGGTCTGGCCATCAGGTACGCCGCAACGGACCGGGAGACTTTGGAAAGCCTGCTGGCGGAGGCGGGACTGATTCCGGAATCGATCTATGTGAAATTGGATGGAAAGTATGTGAAGGCAGGGGCTAGGGGCTAGGGGCTAGGGGCTAGGGGCTAGGGACTGGCTACTCGCCTCTTGCTGCTAGCCACTAGCCCCCAGCCCCTGATTTCAAAGGAGATAATAATGAAAACCATAGATTGCCGGAATATGGCCTGTCCGCTGCCGGTGGTGACGGTCAAGCGGGCATTGGCGGAGGCGCCGGGAGAGGCACTCCAGGTGTTGCTGGATGGTGGCGCTCCCCGGGAGAATGTGACCCGGTTTGCGGTTAACCGCGGATTTGCGGTAACGGAGACACTTGTTGAGGGTGGCGTTGCCCTTGAGATAACGGGGGAGGCCACTCCTGCCAAGGCTGTCATTGGAAGGCCGGTTGGCCCGACCGTGATGCTCATTGCCTCCGATCGGCTGGGGGACGGGCCGGAAGAGCTGGGGCGACTGCTCATGAAAAACTTCGTCATCACCCTGCTGGAACTGGAGCGGTTGCCGGATCGCATCCTGTTTGTCAACAGCGGGGTCCTCCTTGCTACCGACGGGTCGGAGGTTGTCGAAGCCCTTGAAAAACTGGGTGACCTAGGGGTCGAGATTTTCTCCTGCGGTATCTGTCTCGACTACTTCCACCGCAGGAACAAGCTCCGGGTCGGTGAGATAACCAACATGTTCTCCATCGCCGAGAGCCTTCTCGCGGCCGGGTTGGTTGTGCGGGTGTGAAAAATAAAGGTAAAGGTAAAGGTAAAGGCTGAAGGCTGAAGGCTGAACGCTGAACGCTGAACGCTGAACGCTGAACGCTGAACGCTGAACGCTGAACGCTGAAGGCTGAACGCTGAACGCTGAACGCTGAACGCTGAACGCTGAACGCTGAACGCTGAACGCTGAACGCTGAACGCTGAACGCTGAACGCTGAAAAAGCGCGGGAAAAATTGTCTTGACAAAAACTCTTGCGCCCATCTATAGTTAACCTCTTTACTGGTGGATATTTGCGAGCCGAGGGCGGGTGTCTGTCCCTGTTCTCCAACCATATGAAATAATTAGAGTTTGCATGTTCGAAAACCTTTCCGATAAGCTTGACCTGGTCTTCAAGAAGCTGCGTGGCCAGGGGGTGATGACCGAAGACAACGTCAAGGAGGCCCTGCGCGAGGTCCGGCTGGTGCTCCTTGAAGCCGATGTTAACTTCAAGGTCGTCAAGGATTTTGTCGAAAAGGTCCGGAGCCGTGCGGTCGGCACCGAGGTGTTGCAGAGTCTTACCCCCGGTCAGCAGGTGATCAAGATTGTCCACGACGAACTGGTTGCCCTCATGGGTGGAGGTGAGGACAACAGCCTCGACCTGGCAGCCAAGCCGCCGGTGGCCATCATGATGGTCGGCCTCCAGGGGGCCGGAAAGACTACTACTTGTGGCAAGCTCGCCCGTTACCTGAAGGGGCAGCGTCGGCGGCCCCTGCTGGTGCCGGCCGACGTCTACCGGCCGGCCGCCATCGAGCAGCTGAAGACCCTCGGGAGGCAGCTCTCCATTGAGGTGGTCGATGCCCGGGCAGATCAGGACCCGGTCGATATCTGCCGGGATGCCCTACAGTATGCCGAGCGGGCAGGTTTCGACACGGTGATTTTCGACACCGCCGGCCGGCATCAGATCGACGATTTCCTCATGGACGAGCTGGTCAGGATCAAGGAGGCTGTTGAGCCCCGGGAGATCCTGTTCGTGGCGGACGCCATGACGGGCCAGGAGGCGGTCAACGTCGCCAGCGGCTTCAATGAGCGTCTCGACATCACCGGCGTTGTGTTGACCAAGCTGGACGGCGACGCCAAAGGCGGTGCAGCCCTCTCCATCAAGGCGGTCACCGGCCGGCCGGTCAAGTTTGCGGGTATCGGCGAAAAGCTGGATGCCCTTGAGGTGTTTCACGCTGATCGCCTGGTGTCGCGCATTCTCGGCATGGGGGATGTGCTTACCCTGGTTGAGAAGGCCCAGTCGGTATTCGACGCCAAGGACGCGGAACGGCTCCAGCAGAAACTGAAGACAAGCCAGTTCGACCTTGAGGATTTCAAGGCCCAGCTCCAGCAGATTAAGAAAATGGGCTCCATAGATTCCCTCCTCGGGATGATCCCGGGAGTCGGGAAGATGAAGAAACAGCTCCAGGGGGCCCAGCCTTCGGAAAAGGAGCTGAAGCGGATCGAGGCGATCATCGACTCCATGACCCGCGTGGAGCGTGCCAATCACGCCATCATCAATGGCAGCCGCCGTCTCCGCATAGCCAAGGGGAGCGGTACTTCGGTGCAGGAAGTCAATCAGCTCCTCAAGCGCTTTACCGAGGCGCAGCGGGTTATGAAACAGTTGCAGAAGCTCGGCCCCAAGGGCCTTATGAAGGGGATGGGTGGGCTAGGCAAAGGGATGTTCCCTTTTTCGTGACATCGGTTATACTTCAGACTACATAAACGAGAATAAGAGGCGGTCCACGGGCCGTCACACTACCAGGAGGCAGAAATGGCAGTAAAAATAAGGCTTGCCCGGGCAGGCGCAAAGAAGAAACCCTTTTACCAGATCGTCGTTGCCGATGTGCGGTCCAAACGCGACGGGCGTTTCATCGCCAATGTCGGTACGTATGATCCGAACCAGAACCCTGCAGCCGTCACTTTCGAAGAGGGTAAGACTCTTGAATGGCTCGGCAAAGGCGCCCAGCCGACCGATACCGTCAAACAGATCCTCAAGCAAGCCGGAATCTGGGAGAAATTCGTTTCCAAAGCCGTGTAATCCTGTTCCCCCCGGTCCGCCGGACATTCCACATCGACAGAGGATACCGACATGAAACAGCTTGTAGAAACCATTGCCAAATCGCTCGTAGATGATCCCACTCAGGTGAAGGCAACCGAGGAGATGGAAGAGGATACGACCGTTATCAAGCTGACTGTGGCAAAAGAGGACATGGGGCGGATCATCGGCAAGGAAGGGCGGACCGCGAAGGCAATCAGGACTCTGCTGAATGCGGTTTCAACCAAGGATAACAAGAAGGCTGTCCTGAAAATCGTCGAGTAATGCCGGATCGTACCAAACCGATGCTGATCGGCAAGATTGCAGCACCCCACGGAATCAGGGGACAACTGCGGGTGATCTCCTACTCGGGGGAACCTGCCAACCTGACCGGTCTCAGGTCGGTTATGCTGAAGGGTGCCACGGGCGACATGGAGCATTTTGCCGTTGCCGGGGCTACGGTGCATGGCACGAAACTGCTCCTGACGCTCAAAGGATATACAGAGATAAATCAGGTACTCCACCTTGTGGGGCGGGAACTGTATGCCGAACGGGATCAACTCCCCCCCCTCGATGATGGAGAGTATTACTGGTGCGACCTCATCGGGTTAAGGGTCATGAACGACCAGGGTGAGCTTCTGGGCAACCTGACGGAGATTATCGCCACCGGTAGTAATGATGTGTATGTGGTAACCGCCGGGGAGCGTGAATACCTCATTCCCGCCTTGGCTGACGTGGTTCTGGATGTCGATCTGACTGCCGGCACCATGACGGTCAGCCCCCCGGAGGGGCTGTTCGATCTATGAAAATCGACATCCTTACGCTCTTTCCGGCGATGTTCGACGGTCCCCTTACCGAGAGCATTGTCAAGCGGGCAGTGGAGAAGGGGCTTGTGGAGATAGTCCTTCACAATATCCGCGACTATGCTGCCGACCGTCACCGGACTGCGGATGACGCCCCCTATGGCGGTGGAGCCGGCATGGTCATGAAGATCGAGCCGTTGGCCGCCTGCATCGAGGCAGTTCTGGAAGCGAATCCCGCAGGACGCATTATCCTGACCACCCCTCGCGGGAAGCCGTTTACCCAGGGGATGGCTGAGGAGCTGGCCAGGGAAGATGGCCTGGTCATCATCTGCGGCCGGTACGAAGGGGTGGATGAGCGTGTTCGTGAGTTGTTCGGTGCGGACGAGATTTCCCTCGGCGACTTTGTTCTGACCGGTGGCGAGATCGCCGCCATGGCCATGACGGATGCGGTGACGCGATTGATTCCCGGAGTACTGGGAAGCGCCGAATCAGCCGCAGCCGATTCCTTTTCCGACGGGCTCCTGGAATATCCGCACTATACGCGGCCTCCCGAGTTCAGAGGGCTTTGCGTGCCGGAGGTGCTCCTGTCGGGGAACCACCGGGAGATTGACCTCTGGCGGCGTTGTCAGTCCCTGGGGCGTACCCTGCGGGAACGACCCGACCTGCTGGCCACCGCGCAGCTGTCCGATGCCGACCGCCGTTGTCTGCGGGAGCTTGGCCGGACGGAAGAATCATGACAGATTCTGCGGCGTCTGCCGCCAACGTCTGTATTGCCCTGCTCCACTATCCGGTTTATGACAAGAACCGGCAGGTGGTTACCACGGCGGTGACAAACCTGGACCTGCACGACATTGCCCGTGCAGCCAGGACCTTCGGCCTCTTTCGCTACTACGTGGTGACACCGGTCGTTGAACAGCAGAAACTCGTGGAACGGGTGATACGGCACTGGCAGGAGGGGTGGGGGGCAACCTATAACCCCAGGCGTAAGGCTGCCCTCGACCAGGTGCGCTTGCTCGCGGGACTTGACGATGTGCTGGCCGAGATGACGGAGGCTTACGGCCGCCCTCCCCGGATTGTGGTTACCGGTGCCCGGGAACGGGAAGGAGCTGTTTCTTACGGGGCACTGGCCAAACTCTGCCGTGACGATGCCCAGCCGTATCTGCTGCTGTTCGGCACCGGCTGGGGGATGACGGAGGAGGTGTTCGACCGGGCAGATTACGTACTTCCCCCCATCAAGGGACCGACAGAGTATAATCACCTTTCGGTCCGCTCGGCGGTCTCCATTATACTGGATCGTCTGTTCGGGGAGCGGGATTGACCAGGGAATGGTGCCCCGGTAAGGTTTGGGTTCGGTTACGAACAGTTTTTGAAATAATTTGTGCTCATTCATACGTATTCGTGACTGAGTACCGTATATGGAATAAAATAACCAGGAAAGCTTTTGCAAGCATAAGAAAGGAAGAAAGAACATGAACAAGATTGACGCCATCGAAATGGACCAGATGAAAAAGAACATTCCGCCCTTCAAGGCGGGTGACACGGTGCGGGTGCAGGTCAAGATCGTGGAAGGTGACAAGAGCCGTATCCAGGCCTTCCAGGGTGTGGTCATCGGCCGCCAGAACGGCGGTATCCGTGAGACCTTCACCGTCCGGAAAATCTCCAACGGTATCGGAGTCGAGCGCTGCTTCCCCCTCCATTCGCCGATTGTTGACGCCATCGAGGTTATTACCCGTGGCCACGTTCGCCGTGCGAAGCTGTACTACCTGCGCAAACTGCGGGGGAAGGCAGCACGCATCCGCGAAAAGAAATACGTCGCTCAATAAGGCGTCACACAGTAACAGGCTGGAAAGCCCCGGATTTCCGGGGCTTTTTGTTTTCTGCTTTTAACCTGTATTCAGCAGTTGAACACTGCCTGCAGTAGTACTGAAGGCCTATTTCTGTAATTCTAGGCTCATTGCGCTGCATCCGATCAACTCACCCTGCGGGTTCGGACAGGATCGGCTGCTGACGCTTCATTTCACCAAGAATTACGACGAAATAGCCCTCATGTACTCCTTCCGGCAGTATTCAACTGCCGTTTGTAGGTCCAATGACAAGGGGGCTCCGTGGACCTGTTCGGCCAGACAGTGCAGCCGACCGCGTGGCAATTTGAGGAACTGGCCGCACGACAGGGTTACCGCCAGGTCGCCGGGGTGGACGAGGCGGGGCGAGGGCCACTGGCCGGTCCGGTCGTCGCCGCTGCAGTGATCCTCCCGCCGGGGGTTGACCTGCCCGGGGTCGACGATTCCAAAAAGCTGACCCCCTCCTGTCGAGACGAATTGTACAACCTCATCTTTTCCCGCGCGATCACGGTTGGCATCGGGATGGGGGATCATCACCTCATCGACCGCATCAACATCCTCCAGGCGACGTTGACCGCCATGGCCCAGGCTGTGGATTCCCTGGCCTTCCCCCCCGATTACCTCCTCATCGATGGCATCTCCCGTATCCCTGTTCCGATTCCCCAGCGCACCATAAAAAAGGGTGACAGTGCCAGCATCTCTATCGCCGCGGCTTCCATTATTGCCAAGGTTACCAGGGACCGGCTCATGGTTGCCTATGACCGGCAGTACCCCGGGTACGGATTCGCGAAACACAAGGGGTATGGCTGTGCAAGCCACATGGGCGCCATTGCCGCCCTTGGCCCCTGTCCTATCCACCGCACCACCTTCCGGGGGGTGAAGGAACACGTGAGGGGGGAAAGTGAAAGGTGAGGCGGGTTCGGACAACAGGAGTGTGGGGGCACGGGGCGAAGACATTGCCGTAGCCTATCTGAAGGGGAAGAAGTACGCCATCCTGGAGCGGAACTTCAGTTGCAAGGGGGGCGAGCTGGACATTATTGCCCGGGATGGTGTGACCCTGGTGTTCGTGGAGGTAAAGAGCCGCCGGAGCGAATCCTACGGGCCTCCCCAGTTGAGTGTCACTCCCTTCAAGCAGCGGCAGATATCCAAGGCGGCCCTCACCTGGCTGGCAAAAAATCGCAAGCACGGCTTAAGTGCCCGCTTCGACGTGATTGCCATCCTTCTCAGGGACCACCAGGTCCCCGTCATCGATCACATCCCCAACGCCTTCGATCTGGCGTACTGATTCCGTTGCCGTACTGACCGTTGCAATGCCGCTTCCCCTGTGATAATACTGTCCTAACAATCAACAGTGGAGATGAACATGGACTTTACCGTAGCCTTGGCGCAGATAAAGCCGAAACTCGGCTGCGTTGCCGACAACCTGGCTCTGGCGGAAGCGTCAGTGGCCGATGCCGTCAAAGCCGGAGCAGGGCTGGTGCTCTTTCCGGAACTGGCCCTGACCGGCTATTTTCTCAAGGATCTGGTTCCGGATGTCGCACTGAGTCTCGACGCTCCGGAAATTAACCGGCTCAAGGAACTGTCCCGCCACATTGCCATCGTTATCGGCTGCGTGGAGGTCTCTCCCGATTACCGTTTTTTCAACTCGGCCCTCTACTTCGAGGGGGGGGAGTTGAGGCATGTGCACCGCAAGGTCTATCTCCCCACCTACGGGATGTTCGACGAGCAGCGCTACCTTGCACGAGGGGAAAGGTTTCGTGCTTTCGACAGCCGGTTCGGCCGGTTGGGGATTCTCATCTGCGAGGACATGTGGCACCTGTCGGCCCCCTATGTCCTTGCCATGGATGGAGCCACAACGCTCCTCTGCCTTTCCAGCAGCCCTGGCCGGGGGGTAAGCGAGGACGAAAGCCTCGGCTCCACGTCTGCCTGGCAGAAACTGACCGCCACGACCGCCATGTTCCTCAACTGCCGGGTGCTCTACTGCAATCGGGTCGGCTATGAAGATGGTGTCAGCTTTTGGGGAGGGTCGGAGGTAGTGAGCCCTGCGGGAAGTGTGACCGCCCGGGGCAAGCTGTTTGAGGAGGATCTGGTGCTGGCCCGTGTTGAAGAGGGGGAATTGCGCCGTGAACGGATATTCTCCCCCTTGATGCGGGACGAGAGCCTGCCCGTCACTCTCAAGGAACTGGTGCGGATCGACCTGGAAAGGGGATGCTGATGGGGAGTCTCGGAATGAATACGGCACTCGCGCGGACGATCCTGGTCGGGTTCATTCGCGAAGAGGTACGCAAGGTCGGCCTTACGCGCGCAGTGCTCGGCCTTTCCGGCGGCATCGACTCGGCCCTGGTCGCCTTTCTGGCGGCCGAGGCCCTTGGCCCCGAGAATGTCCAGGCCATCATCATGCCGTACCGGACCAGCAACCCGGAGAGCGAAGCCCACGCGCGTCTGGCGGCGGAGCAGCTGGGGATACGCCACGACGTGATCGAGATAACATCGATGGTGGATGCCTATTTCGAAAGCTATCCCGATGCCGACAACATGCGGCGAGGGAACAAGATGGCCCGGGAGCGGATGACCATCCTCTATGACCATTCGGCGGCCTGGTCCGCCCTGGTTCTCGGCACCAGCAACAAGACCGAACTCCTCCTCGGTTACGGCACCCTGTATGGCGATATGGCGAGCGCCCTCAACCCCATTGGCGACATCTACAAGAGCCAGGTCTGGCAGCTGTCGGAAGCGATAGGGGTGCCCCAGGTAATCGTCGACAAGAAACCCTCCGCCGATCTCTGGGCCGGCCAGACTGATGAGCAGGAACTGGGATTCACCTACCGGGAGGTGGACGAACTCCTCTATCACATGATCGACCTGCGGTACAGCCGCAGCGAACTGATTGCCAAAGGGTTCGGGGCTGACTTCATCGACAAGATCCACGCCAGGGTGCAAAATTCCCACTTCAAACGCCGCCTGCCGGTCATTGCCAAGGTTTCTAACAGGACCATAGACCGGGATTTCCGCTACTCCCGCGACTGGGGAAAATAGAAACGCGCCTTTTCCGCAATCTCTGCGTTGATCTTCGCGATTCCTTGTGCGACGTAGCGAGGCTACGTCTCCGCGTCATCCCTCGATCGCCTTGACCTTGCGAAAAAATCGCGTTTCCTGGACGATCTATGAAATCAGGAACGTTATTCATAATAGCGACTCCCATCGGTAACCTGGAGGATATGACCTTTCGGGCTGTCCGTATCCTCAAGGAGGTGGACCTTGTCGCCGCAGAGGATACCCGTCATTCCCGCAAGCTTCTGACCCATTTCGGTATTTCCCGCCCTCTTACCTCATATTACGATCACAACCAGAACTTCAAGGGGAACTACCTCCTGGAGCGCCTCCAGGCCGGAGATTCGGTCGCGCTCATCTCCGACGCCGGCACTCCCTGCATTTCCGACCCTGGCTATCAGCTGGTGCGGGATGCGGTGGCTGCGGGGATCACCGTGGTCCCGGTTCCCGGGCCGTCTGCCGCCATCACGGCCCTTTCCGCCGCCGGACTCCCCACCGATTCCTTTGTCTTCGCCGGTTTCCTGCCGAACCGTGCAGGAAAGCGGCGGGAAAAGCTCTCCTCTCTGGCAGGGGAGCAGCGGGTGATGGTCTTTTACGAATCCCCAAACCGGCTCCTTGCAACACTGGCGGATATGCTGGAGCTGTTCGGTCCACGGGAATCCGTGGTGGCCCGGGAGCTGACGAAAATCTACGAGGAGTTCGTCCGGGGGCCGCTACCGGTTGTTATAGCCGGGTTTGAGGGACGGCAGATCAAGGGTGAGGTAGTGATTCTGGTCGCTCCGGCGGATACTCCCGATGCACCGCCGATCGTTGCGGTGTCTGACATGCTCCGGCGTTGCCTGGCTGAAGGTGTTTCCCTGAAAGATGCCGTGAAGAGGGTGTCCCTTGAGACTGGCCAGTCCCGCAGTGCGGTGTATGACGAAGCGGTCAGGCTCAAGGGAGAGTCGAGGTGAATAAAGGGGTGTTCCGCGGCATTACCGGCAATGTGCTGGTGCTGGGGTTCGTCAGTTTTCTCACCGACGTTTCCAGTGAGATGATCTATCCCCTTCTTCCCCTCTTTCTCACAACCGTCCTCGGTGCGGGACCGGCGTTTCTCGGCATCATCGAGGGGGTGGCGGAATCTACCGCGTCCTTCCTCAAGCTCATCTCGGGCATACTGTCGGATCGGTTGCCGAAGCGCAAGGGGCTGGTGCTGGCCGGTTACACCGTTTCCTCTCTGGCCCGGCCGCTCATCGCCGCGGCGACGACCCCCCTGGCCGTCCTCGGTATCCGGTTCGCCGACCGGGTTGGCAAGGGGATACGCACCTCCCCACGGGATGCGCTCATTGCCGATTCCGTCGATACCGGAGTGCGGGGGAAGGCCTTTGGCTTTCACCGCTCCATGGACCATGCCGGGGCCATTGTCGGGCCGCTCGTAGCGACCGCCTGTCTTGCCTGGTTTGCCCTCGACCTGCGGACTGTCTTCTGGCTTGCCGCTATACCGGGTATCCTTGCAGTGCTCCTCATAATCCTGAAAGTCCGGGAAACCGGTCGACGGCACCTTGAGGATGGGCGCTTCCTGTTCGCTATTCCCAAGGGGAGGCTGCGTACCTATCTGTTGATCCTCTTCCTTTTCACCCTGGGGAATTCTTCTGATGCCTTTCTCCTGCTCCGGGCCAGCCAGTTAGGCGTGAAACCTGCACTTATCCCCCTCCTCTGGACCTTCTTTCACCTCATAAAAATGCTTGCCACCATGCCGTTCGGCGCACTCTCGGACCGGCTCGGCCGCCGCGGCATAATCGTTGCCGGCTGGTCTGTCTATGCCCTTGCCTACGTGGGATTCGCCCTGGCGACCACCGAACTGCACATCTGGCTCCTGTTTGCGTTCTACGGATTATTCTATGGACTGACCGAAGGGGTGGAAAAGGCCCTTCTGGCGGATATTACCTCCCCTGCCGAGCGTGGCGCGGCATTCGGCTGGTACAACTGTGCCATCGGTATCGGTGCCCTGCCTGCCAGCGTCATCTTCGGCATTCTGTGGCAACGGCTTGGACCTCACGTCGCCTTCGGCTGCGGCGCTGCCATTGCCTGCCTTGCGGGACTTCTCCTGCTGCTCTTCGTTCCGGCCCGGCGGCCGGAAGTCGCCACCTGACAGTTATTACCTCAATTCCCTTGCCTTGGCTTCTTATCTATCTGCTGATTCCAGCGTATCCCCCCCCTCCTCCCCAACAGCATATTATTCAATATTTTGCATTTAGTGAAATGGCGTTATGTACCGGGATATAACAATGAGCTTGCGTGTAATGCAGGCTTTAGTATACAGGCAGGCTAGTGTTGTCTTGTTATAACAGTCCAATATGAGACAAGAATTATCATTAAGGCAGGCGAGCCAGCCAACTAACGTGCTTTGGACGTCTTTATGCTATATAAGCCAAAGCTCCATGCCGGTCGAATAAATCTAAAAACAGAAATAGGCCTTTAGTCCGAGTGCAGGCAGTGTTCAGCTGCCGAATATCAAGGTTAAAAGCAAAAGCGCGGGCGCACGATTTTTTTTGTCTTGAAATGCAAGTAAGTGCTTACAAATATGTCATAAACTGCATCGCTGGCAGCATGGAGTCTTGTTTTTGTTTCGATGAGTGAGGACTTCGCGTTTGTGAAATTATCGCGGAGCATGGCTTGTCACGCAGTGAATTAGTGTCAGCAATTCCCGCTGACGCTGTAACGACCTGATAAAGGGTATGTTTTTAGAAGTCGTTTCTTAATAATTCTTTCATATTGGAGCATTTCAAAGCCGCT
>JAJZUQ010000005.1 GCA_021848385.1 Deltaproteobacteria bacterium | reverse complement strand
TAGTCCCCCATGCCCAGTGCCCGATGATCGGATAGACGAATCCGGAAACGAAAAAGCTGTAAATTAAATCTCCGACAAAACCTGTCCGGCCGATCATGGCACCCGACGTGATCGTGGAGCAGGTGTCCGCAAAGGCAAACTGAAAGAGCCAAAAGGCAAGGAACGAAACGCCTGTGGATTCATAGGTTGCCGGTATGCCCTGCAGGAAGAAATACTTTGTTCCGATCCATGGCGTTCCTGAACCGAACATGAAGGCAAAGCCCCAGGCGTAGAAGAGCAACCCGCACAATGCAGTATCGACGACGCACTCCATCAAAACGTTGACCGTCTCCCGGCTACGGCAAAAACCCGCCTCCAGCATGGTAAAGCCCACCTGCATCCCGAAGACGAGAAAGGCGGCGAGCAACGTCCAGAGTGTGTTGATTGGGTTAATGATGTCGTTTGGTTTGACGAGAGGATCTGCGGCCATGACATCTTTGCCGATTATGCTCGATGCGAAGACCATGACACCAAGCACGAGAGCGATACCGAGCACCTTCCCTGCCACCAGGAGGTATCCGTAGCGCCGCCATTCCGGGTTGTGCATCCTTTCCCGAAGGCGGCTGAACTTGTCAATTAAACGTAGTCTCGTTTCCATACTGTATCTCCCTTTCAATTAGGATCGAAAGAGGCGCCATTGACCCTTCCTGCAAACTCATTTCAGTGTTTTAGTTGGCTTTTCATGAAAAATTCGGGGGCTTATGCAGCCCCCATAGCAACGAAGGGTGTTACGGGAAGTTGATGTCCAGCTGGGTAGTAAAGGTGTTGTTACCGGCCAGCGCCTTTTCCTTGTAGATATCATAGGCGAAAATAACCGACACGTTCTTCGAGAATGCCCAGGAAGCACCGAGGTTGAGCGCTCCCATTACGTTGTTCCCCCCCTGGTAGTCGACGGCCATCCAGAGCTTGTCAGAAATCTCGGTCATCGTCCGGTCCCAGGAGAGAAGGACACCTTCATTGGCGCTCTTGGCCGGGTTGTTTGCATCTATCAAAGCACCCTTGGCGCCACGATAATAGCCTGCGGAAATCCTGCCGAGAGAAGGGACCTTCCCCATCTCGGGAAGGGTCTTGGCGGCAAGTGCGTAAGCGATATTCATACCGGAAGTCACCAGCGGCGCATTGCCGGCCGATCCCGTAGTTCCGATGTTGTACATGCCGACGGCAAGGGCTGGAGAATACTTGAAAAGGGAATCTTCCGGGGTGCCGAGCTTGAAATTGCCCGAGAACGGGTGGTTGTCGTTCGGCTCGTTGGCGATGGCGAGGTAGTCGAAGCCGACTTCCATCTGCACCTTATCGAAGGGGAGGATGCCGACGGTCGGGCCGATGTCCATGACATTGGCATCGCGCCTGGCGGGGTCGCCGGATGCCTTGCCCACGCCCGAGGCACGGAAATAGTTGTCGATATTGAGGTGGACCACTTTGTAAGGCTGGATATCGGTGGAGGGAATCCAGATCTGGGTGGAGGGGGTCGCGAGAGCGGCACCGGTGGTTGCCACGAACAGCGCCATTGCCATGCCTGCGATTCTTGTCATCTTCGTCATCTCTTACTCCTTTGTAATGTATTTTTTCCTGCTATGAACCCAAAAAACAAAAAAGGCGCCTCCACCCCCGTGAGGGGTGAGAGGCGCCTTTGCCTTAACGAATCCAGTTTATGCGCACGTCATCGTGCGTATCAGCTGCGAAACTTATAGCACAAGCCATGCCAGCTAATTCATGAAAGACATATCCGGTGTGATCCCGCAATGTTAGCTAAAAGCCTACTGCCGGCACGGGTCAACAGTAAAGGGGGGAACGCTCCCGTCCCCCCCTCGTTCTGACTATTAATTGTGCAGCTGGTTACGTCATCATCAGACGGTAATGTGTGCCGCGTTCCCCATCCCGCCGGTCAGCCGAGGGGACGGAAAGACGAAGCCTTCACGGCCGCGAAGAGCTCTACACCGGTCCGTATATCAAGCTCAACAGCCGCCTCGTGCACCACCTCGGCAATGAGCCGGTCATCACCGCACGCCAGCTCGACCCCCGTCTTGCCGCTGCTCTCGAAGGTGCTGACGACGCGCCCTCTGAGCAGGTTGCGGGCGCTGATCGCCTCGGGGTGCTGCTTGAAGAGAATGATATCACGGGACGACAGCTCATAAAGGCCGGCCTCACTTTTCGGTGCCGCCGAAATAAGTAGCAGCCGATCGCCCCAGGCAAAGGTGTGCAGGCCATTGTTCCCTACAGGCCGGCCAAGGCGGAAGAGGTTGATGTAACCTGACGGGCTGTGCCCCATCCGCCGGCGGGCCAGTTCGTCCGGGCTCCCCTGCTCCACCAGCAGCCCCTTGTCGAACATGAGGACCGTATCGGCCATGAGCCGCATCTCCAGCAGGGAATGGGAGATAAAGAGAAAGGGGATGCCGAACCGGCCGCAGACCCCGGTCAAGTACGGGATTATCTGGAACTTCAGGTCGTCGTCCAGCGCAGACAGAGGCTCATCCATGATGAGGAGCCGGGGGCTTGCCAATACCGCCCGGCCGATGGCAACCCGCTGCTGCTCCCCGCCGGACAGGTTGTTCACGCCGCGATCAAGCAGCTCTTCCAGCTTCAACACCTGCACCAGCGGCTCGAATGCCACCCGCCGGTGCTGGGGGGAGCAGCGCCGGTAGCCGTAAAGGAGGTTGTTCCGGACGGAGAGATGGGGAAACAGGCTCGGCTGCTGGAAGACCATGGCGATCCGGCGCCGTTCGGCGGGGATATGGACACCCCCGGACCGGCTGTAGAGGGTCTCCCCGTCGAGACAGATGGTACCGTCATCCGGTTCAACCAGCCCGGCAAGCATCCCGATCAGCGTCGACTTGCCGCTCCCCGACTCGCCGAAGATGCCGATCCGTTCACCTTTGACGCAAAAATCGGCATCCAGACGGAACGGGCCGTAGCTCTTGCGCAGCCTCATTTCCAGTTCCATGTCAGTCCCTCCTTGCCAGCTTCCTGCCGAAATGTTCATGCAGGAAGAGAACCAGCAGGGACAGGACGATGGCCGTCATGCAGAGCGCAAGGGCCATACGCTCCCCGTCAGGCGAGTTGACATAGTCGAAAATTGCCAGGGGAATGGTCTGGGTGACGCCGGGGATGTTCCCCGCCACGATGATGGTGGCACCGAACTCCCCCAGGCTGCGGGCGAACATGAGGGATGAGCCGGCCAGTATCCCCTGGAGAGAGAGAGGGACGATAACGGTGAAAAGGGTGTCGTACCAGCGGGCTCCCAGGGTCCGGGAGGCATGGATGAGCCGCTGGTCAATGGATTCCATCCCGATCCGGATCGATCTTACCAGAAGCGGAAAGCCAACCACCGCCGAAGCCACCACCGCCGCCTGCCAGGTGAAGATGATCCTGATTCCCGCCTGATCCAGCAGATGGCCGAGCCAGCCATTCTTCCCCAGGAGCAACAGGAGCAGATAACCGATCACCACCGGCGGCAGGGTGAGGGGAAGATTGACAGCCACCTCCAGCAGCACCTTCCCCCGGAACCGGCGAAAAGTCATGACATAGGCCATAACGAAGCCGAAGGGGAGCGACACCAGGGTCGCAACCAGGGCGACCTTCGTCGACAAACCGATGGCATCTAGATCTGTGGGGGAAAAAATGGACACGTGCTTGCTATTCCTTTCCCAGGATAAAACCGTAGCGGGCAAGTACCTTCCGTGCCGGGGCGGACTGGAGATAGCGGTAAAAGACCACCGCATCCTTCTTCTGCGCACCGGCCGGGGTCAACCCCATGGGATAGCTGATGGGGGAATAGAGCCCCTGAGGGACGGTGAACATGGTGCGAGCCCGTTTTACCAGGCGTGTGTCGGTTTTGTAGACAAAAGCGCCGTCAACTTCACCCCGTTCGGCATACATGAGGCATGCGCGCACGTCCTTGGCCATGACCAGTTTTCTGGCAATATCTGGAGTCAGAAAAGCGTGTTCCATAGCTTGCATGGCGTATTCGCCGGCCGGCACACTCTTCGGGCTGCCTATGGCAATTCTCTTCAGTTTCGGCAGGTCCTGCATCCCGTTCACTTTCACACGACCATCGCCAACGAATACCAGCACATTCCGGGCAAGGATACCAATGCTGGCCTTGTCAATCAGCTTCTTGCCAACCAGATAATCCAGCCAGTCCTGTCCTGCGGAGATGAAGATATCCGCCGGCGCACCGTTTTCAATCTGCTTGGCCAACGCCCCGGACCCTCCGAAGTTCCTGAGTACATTCACGCCGGCGTGGGTCCTGGTGTACCCCTCCCCCAGATCGTTAAGCACTTCCTTCAGACTTGCCGCAGCAGACAAGTTAATGTCACCCGCCAGCGCATTGGCCACGAACGACATGCTGACTAACAGCGTGATCATACCGGCCTGAAGCTTGATCCCCATGCGCAATCCCCTTTCTCGATTTGTCTTCCCTGCAGCACATACTGTGCCAGCAGCCGAAATGGCTCGCAACAGAGGGCCTCGACACAATCTGCCAACGAAACCGTGCCTGTCGCACACCGATTAGCCCTGTTTTTAGGCATTCCTGCCACGATACCATCAACATGCGAGCAGATGAAACTCTTAAAAGAAATTCTCTTGACAAAAAAAATGGAAAAGCGAAATATCCACGAAGATAATTTGTAGCCGAGACCCACGGCCGACCGTGGGTGCGGGGGACCCAAGTTTTTGGGGCGAATTCCAGACATCTCTCAACGATGCGAGATACATGGATAGGATACTTTCAAGTCCGAGCCCGTCAGCTAACCTCGTAGGCGTGTGGAAGGACAAGTGACAGCGACTTCGAGCCGCCGGTCTTTGTGCCGGCGGCTTTTTTTCGTCATATGTCATCGAAGCCCACCCTGCCGCCCGGTTTGCAAAGAAAAATTCTCGCCGTATAGTTGCAGCACCGGGAGGCACCATGAACGCGAATGACCCTGTAGAAGAACAACCCGGCATCATCGTCCGTATCTGGCGCGCCATAATCGGCGCACCCAAACAGATCAAGGACCCCCATCTGTTCCACAAGATGTCCCTGATTCCGGTGCTCGCCTGGATCGGGCTCGGCGCCGACGGCCTGTCGTCATCCGCCTACGGCCCCGAAGAAGCGTTCCGGGCTTTGGGAACGCATACCTACCTCGCCGTCATGCTCGGGCTGGCCACGGCCCTGACGGTCTTCATCATTTCCTACGCCTATTCCCGCATCATCGAGCACTTCCCCCATGGCGGCGGCGGGTACATCGTCGCCACCCACATGCTGGGAGAGAATGCAGGGGTCGTCTCCGGCAGCGCCCTCCTGGTGGACTACATCCTGACCATCACGGTCTCCATCGCCGCCTGCGTCGATGCGGTGTTCAGCTACCTCCCCCTCGCCGCCGCCCATTTCAAGGTCCCCTTCGCCTGTTTTCTTGCCCTTGTCCTCATCATCCTCAACATCCGCGGGGTAAAAGAGTCCATCACCGTCATGGCGCCGATCTTCATCGTCTTCGTCGTCACCCACCTCCTCATGCTGCTGGACGGATTTTTCACCCACACTGCCCGGTTCGCCCCGCTGGCGAGCGATTTCCAGACCGGAATCCACCACGATCTCTCCACCATAGGCTTCTTCGGCATTCTCCTCCTCTTCATGCGCGCCTACTCACTGGGGGGCGGAACCTATACCGGGATCGAGGCGGTATCAAACGGCCTCCAGATCATGCGGGAACCACGGGTGCAGACCGGCAAGCGGACCATGTTCTACATGGCCGGTTCCCTCGCCTTCACCGCCGGCGTACTGTTCCTCTGCTATGCCCTGCTCGATGTAAAGCCGGTGGAAGGAAAGACCCTCAACGCTGTCCTGGCCGACGGGCTTTTTGCACACTGGCCGATGGGAGGAACGGTCGCGTTCATCACCATCTTCTCCGAGGGGGCACTGCTTCTTGTTGCTGCCCAGACCGGCTTCGTGGACGGCCCGCGAGTCATGGCCAACATGGCGGTTGACTCCTGGTTCCCCCACCGCTTCGCCGCCCTCTCGGAGCGGCTCACCATGCGCAACGGCATCGTGCTCATGGGGGCGGCCGCCATCGGCCTCCTCCTCTATACCCGCGGTTCGGTGTCGGCCCTGGTGGTCATGTACTCCATCAACGTCTTCGTCACCTTCTCCCTCTCCCAGCTGGGGATGTCCCGCTTCTTCCTCAAACGGCGCCACAAAGACCCGAGATGGATGCAGCACCTCGCCGTTCACCTGGTGGGTCTGACCCTCTGCGTCACCATTCTCGTCATCACGACGGTGGAAAAATTTGCCGAAGGGGGATGGATGACGATTGTCATCACCTCGGTGGTGATCTACCTCTGCTACCTCATCAAGAGTCATTACGTAAAGGTGCGCAAGGGTATTGCCCAGCTGGACGAGACGCTGCTCGACTTTCCCACCTCGGGCCCGCTCAACACCGACCCGGTAAAGTCGAGCGAAACCACCGCCATCCAGCTCGTCTCCGGCTACAGCGGCTTCGGTGTCCATACGCTCCTCTCCATCCTCACCACCTTCCCCAAGACCTACAAGAACATTATCTTCGTCTCGGTGGCAGTGATCGACTCCGGCTCCTTCAAGGGGGCGCAGGAGGTGGCCGCCCTGGAGGATTCAGTCAGGAAGGGGCTTGAAAAGTACGTGGACCTGGCCCGCCGCCTCGGCTTCGCCGCCGACTATCGGATGGAGGTGGCGACTGACGTGGTGGAAAGCGCCGTGGTCCAGTGCAAGGCTATTCATGAGGAATTCTCCCGCGCCACAGTCTTCACCGGCCAGCTCACCTTCCGGCTGGAGAAGTTCTACCACAAGATGCTCCACAACGAGACCGCCTTCGCCATTCAGCGCCGCCTCCAGTGGGACGGCATCACCACGGTCATCCTCCCCATCCGGGTCCGGGTCTGATTTTTCGACTTTTTTTCACTAAACGCAAAGGGGGCCGGCTGATGACGTGCCGACCCCCTTTACGCGCTGTATACCTCGCAGTTTATCCAGACATCTTCACAGCAAGGAGCAATTCACTTCTCCAGTTTCTCCAGCTCCTTCAACAGTACCCCGTTGTCCGGCACACCCTGCTGAATGAACCTGATAACCCCTTTTCTGTCAATGATATACGTAACCCGGCCAGGAGCGTACTGCTTCCGTATCTCCCCCGCCTCGTCGGCGACCAGAGGGTACTGGAGGCCGTTTTTGCTTCTGAATTCCTCGTGGGTCGCAATGCTGTCGGGACTGACGCCCAGAACCTGGGCGTTGAGCTTTTCAAATTTGTCGAGATCCCTTTGAAAAGCCTGCATTTCTCCCGTTCAGACCGGGGTGAAATCGGCGAAGTAGAATACCAGCACCACATTCCACTTCCCAAGGTAGTCTGCCAGCCGAATCGGCCCCTTCGTTGAGACAGCCTCGAACAGCGGCGCCTTTTCCCCTGTCTCCAGGGAGTGGGTGCCGATGCTCTCCAGGGCCACGAGTGCCGAGGAGAAGAGCCCCTTGACGACTGATTTGCGCATAAAAGCACCTCCCGAACATTTTATTGACTGGCTGACGCTCTCCTATGGGAAAGGCGAACCTGCTGGTCCGCCCTTTCCTTTTCACATTCAGTCTGCAACTTTTCTCTTTTCACTTTTCCCTTTTAACGAGACCTCACACCGGCCTGAGCCCCTCGGCCACAACCTCGGCGATGTCCCTGACCCTGGTCTGGCCAGCCTGGCGGTCCTTGAGCCCATCCTCGAACATGGTCATGCAGTAGGGGCAGGCGGTACAGATGGTGTCCGCGTTCTGCCGGAGCGCCTCGTCCACCCGGTTCAGGTTGATCCGCTCGCCGCTGAACTCTTCCATCCACATCCGCCCTCCCCCCGCTCCGCAGCAGAAGGAGTTGTTGCGGCTGCGCTCCATTTCCAGCGGTGCCTGGCCGGTGGCGGAGCGGAGGACATCGCGGGGAGCGTCGTAGACATCATTGTGCCGCCCCAGGTAACAGGAATCGTGGAAAAGTACCCTCCCCAGGTCCTTTACCTGCTGGTTCAGCTTCAGCCGACCCGACGCAAGAAGCTGGTCGATCAGCTCGCCGTGATGGATCACTTCCAGCTCCAGCCCGTACTGCCGGTAGTCGTTTTTAAGTGTCGAAAAGCAATGGGGGCACTGGACGATGACCTTGGTGATTCCTTTCTGTCTGAACAGTTCAACGTTCTCTTTCGCCATCCGGTCGAAGACAAATTCGTTCCCCAACCGCCGGAGGCTGTCGCCGCAGCACTTCTCTTCCTTGCCCAGAATGCCCCAGGAGACGCCGGCGGCGTTCAGGATAGTGGCCAGTGCCACGGTCACCTGCTTGCTCCGGGAGTCGAAGGTACCGGCGCAGCCGATGTAGAAGAGATACTCCGTCACCCCTTTTTCGAACGGCTTGATCTCCATGGTGGCGCACCATTTGGTCCGTTCGGAGGGAGCGATCCCCCATGGGTTGGAGCGTTGTTCCATGTTTTCGAAGAGATTGAGGAGTTCATCCGGGAATGTGCTCTTCATCTCGACCAGGTGCCGCCGCATCTTGATGATCTTCGGCATGTGCTCGATGAGGACCGGGCAGGCTTCCATGCAGGCGCCACAGGTGGTGCAGGACCAGATGGTTTCCTCCGTATTGCTCCCCTCCCCTTCCTCGCCGATGAGCGGAATGACGTGGGCTCCATCCCGCTGCAGGAGCGGGCCGTTGGTCAGCAGGTTGGTCTTTATGGCATGGATCACCTGGCGGGGGTTGAGCGGCTTGCCGGTGGCGGTAGCCGGGCATGCGTTCTGGCAGCGGCCGCACTCGGTGCAGGAGAAGCTGTCGAACAGGTCCTTCCAGGTGAAGCTGTCCACCTTGTCAACGCCGAATTCCCCCCCCTTGACAAATTCCTCCCGTGGCTGGGTGTTCGGTTTTTCAAGGGAGGCGAAGAAGCAGTTGGGGATGGCGGTCAGTATGTGCATGTGCTTGCTGTGGGGGAGGAAGCAGATGAAGGCAAGCAGAACAAGAGCATGGAGCCACCAGCAAAACCAGGCGACAGACTGAAGGCTGACGGCTGAAGGGGAGGACTGAAGCAGTCTGGCAATAGCACTGGAAACCGGCATGAATGCGGCGGCAGGCTCGCTCCCCAAAGCAATCTCCGCTCCGTGCAGGCCGAAGTAGGCAATCATGAGAAGGGCGATGAAAGCGAGGATGAGGAACCCCTCCACGCTGCGCGCCTTGACGTAGGCCGTGCTCATGTATGCCGGCGGAAAGAATATCCGGCGGGCAAAGGCAAGGAGGATAGCGGCAAGAGTCAGCAGGGAGACCAGGTCAAAGGCAAGCAGCAGGCCATGGTAGAGGGGTGCGGGAAGAAGCGCCAGGGAGAGCGCCGGGATGACCCCCTTCACGAGGAACTCGCCGTTGGCGAGAAGCAGGACCATGAAGGACCAGAAGATGATGAAATGGTTGATGCCGAACGGTTTTGCCACGACCCTCTTCTGGCCGAAGGCATAGAGGAACATGTCCCCGATCCTGCGGCCGAGGCGATCGAAGCGGTCATCTGGCTGGCCGAGGGTAACGAGGCTGAAACGCCGGTAACAGCTCCAGACGAAGAAGATGCCGGCGGCGATGAGCATAGGGGTGAAGATGGCTGGGGTGGGGGTCATGTAAACCTCGTATCTGGATTAGGGGCTAGGGACTTGGGGCTAGGGGCTTGGTTTACATCTAGTCCCTAGCCCCTGACTCCTAATCTAGCCCCTTGTTTTCTGCTGTTTCAGTTCCCGCAGCCGCTTTGTTATGGCAGGGATGATCCTGAACAGGTCGCCGACGATGCCGTAGGTGGCCACTTCGAAGATGGGGGCGTCCTTGTCCCGGTTGATGGCAATGACCACGTCCGAATCCTGCATACCGACCAGGTGTTGGATGGCGCCGCTAATGCCGCAGGCGATGTAGATCTTGGGGCGGACCGTCTTCCCCGTCTGTCCCACCTGCCGCTCCTGGGGCATCCAGCCGGCGTCTACCGCGGAACGTGACGCACCCACCACCCCTCCCAGCTCGTCCGCCAGTTCCTGGAGCATGGCGAAGTTCTCTTTCCCCATCATGCCTCGCCCACCGGAGACGATGAAATCGGCCCCCGCCACGTCCACCTGGTCCTTGTTCCGGTCGCTGATAATCTCCAGCACCTTGACGAGAATATCCTCTTCGTTGGCTGGGCAACTCTCACGGACGATCTCCCCCTGCGCCCCTTCCTGCCGCTCGGGCATGGGCATGACATGGGGACGGACGGTGGCCATCTGGGGGCGGAACTTGTCGCACATGATGGTGGCCATGATGTTGCCGCCGAAGGCGGGGCGGGTCTGCATGAGGTTGTGCTTTTCGTCGATGGCGAGCCCGGTGCAGTCGGCGGTAAGTCCCGTCCCGACCACGGTGGCAACGGCGCCGGCCAGGTCGCGGCCAAGGCCGGTAGCCCCCATGAGGATGACCTCGGGTTTGTACGTGTCCACCAGATGGGTGACCGCCTTGAGATAGGCCTGGGTACGGTAGTAGCGGAACACGGGAGCATCGATGAGGTAGGCCTTCTCCGCTCCATGGGCAAATGCCTCGCGGCAGAGATGTTCCACGTTTTCGCCGATGACGATGGCGGAAAGTTCCACATCGAGAGCCCGGGCCAGCTCTTTCCCCTTCCCTAACAGCTCCCAGGAGACCTTGGCCGGCTCCCCTTCCGTCTGCTCGACGAAGACCCAGACCCCCTTGTAGGCGGAGAGCTTCTCCGCCAGGGCAGCGGCTTCCGGGTCGATCTCCTCTTCAACGGGGGCCGCCGAGACGGCCAACTCTGCGAGGATTTTCTGTTCTTCGGGAGTAAAGTACATCTCCAGGGCGGATGCCGGGCAGATTTTCACACATTTCTGGCAGCCGATACACTTTTCTTTGTCGATAACCGGTTCACCGGCATCGTTCATTTCAACGCAGTTGACCGGGCAGACACTCTGGCAACGGGCACCACAGGCGATACAGGCACCGGCAATAAGCTGGGCCACACCCCGGGGTTTCTTCAGCGGTTTCTTCGGTTCGGTCATACTTTTTCCTTCGGAAAAATTAGTTAGGTAGCACGGAAGTACGGAAGCTCGGAAGCAAAAAAGGCTTTCCCTTCCCGCCTTCCGCGCTTGCGTACTTCCGCACTATAACGCCAGTAAGTCTTTACTGAGCAGCTTGTCGATGAGCAGATTCGCCGTTCCTTCCGGGTCCTGCACGCCGTCGCCGATAATCTCCCCCTTGTCCCGCTCGGGAGAGAATATCCGGCTCACCCAGGTGGGAGAGCCTTTGAGACCGATGGTCGGCTCGGGAAGCTGCATGACCTGATTGCTCCAGGTCTTGACCTCGGCATCAGCCGATTCCAGGCGCCGGGGGACGGTTGGGTAGCGGGGGCGGTTCAGTTCCCGCACCACGGTCAGCAGGACCGGCAGGGGAGCCTCGACGATCTCGTGCCGCCCCTCCAGTTTGCGACGCACCCGGATGGCCCGTTTCTCCAGATCGATATGCTCTATCCGGTCCACAAGGGTGAGCTGGGTGTAGCCAAGGCGGGTGGCAATGCCAGGACCTACCTGGGCGGTGTCGCCGTCAATCGTCTGCTTGCCGCAGAGGACAACCCCCACCTCCTCCTGCTCATGGAGTTTGCGAATTGCCGCCGCCAGAACGTTACTGGTGGCCAGGGTATCGGCACCGCCGAAGACCCGGTCGGAGAGAAGAATCGCATCGTCTACTCCCAGGGCCAGCGCCTTCCTGAGCGTCGCCTCGGCGTTGGGGGGCCCCATGGAGATGGCTGCCACCCGGCAGCCGAACCGGTCCTTGAGACGGAGTGCCTCTTCAAGGGCATGGGTGTCGTAGGGGTTGACGATAAACGGGATTCCTTCCCGCACCAGGGTGTTCGTCACCGGATCGATCTGAACCTGGGTCGTATCGGGAACCTGCTTGATGCAGGCGACTATTTGCATGGTAAAACCTCGCAACTGATTGATTTACAGCTAACTACGGAGAATTAAGACGTGCATGAACAGATGGGGAAATCCTTGACCAGTGTCAAAACAGGACCATTTGCCTGGTGCAGAATGGCCCCAAGTGTCTATTTTTTAATCCGCAGAGAATAATAATCAAATTCACCGGGCTTGGCAATCACTTCCGTGCTTAATTTATAGTCAAAGTTTTTACTCTGGCTATAATCGACTGAAATAAGAAACTTTTCGCAGGCGACCAAAAGAGATAACGAGATGAAGCAGCATATAACAGTACCAAATATCGGCATTATTTCAACGCAGGGGACTCCGCAAAAGTGTGTTCTTTGTCCGCTGCATTATGCTGCACTTCCTTATGGGGTTTGGCACCGCAACTAAAAAAGGCGCTTAACCTTTATGGTCAGCGCCTTTGCCGAATAGTACAGTCCAAGGGATTTGCTCCCGCCAGGCTTAGTTCGATACTCCCTTGTATCGTTGCTGCCAACACTCCTATCATTATTCGTGCCAGAACGTCACGATGGCCTCGAACCCCGCCAGCAGCCCCATTGCGGATTAAGAGAACAAACCATACCGTTTGACTGCTGCCTTATTTCCCACTCTATGCTCATTATACGGGCACAGGGTGGGGTCGTGCTGGGTCGGTAACGCTATCAGTTCCCGGATGAACGCTATCTATGATATAACACGGGTGGTTGAGAGAAGAAAACATGTCGAATTGGCCGATGAACTATCAACTCCGAGGAAATCATGAAAAACCGATGCGCATGGTGCGGCAGCGACCCCCTGTACGTTGCGTACCACGATAACGAGTGGGGCGTCCCGGCTCACGACGACCGGCACCTGTTCGAGATGCTCGTCCTGGAAGGGGCGCAGGCAGGGCTTAGCTGGCTTACGATTCTGAGGAAGCGTGAACAGTACCGGCGCGCATTCGACAACTTCGACATTGGGAAGGTGGCCGCCTATTCCGACGACGACGTACAGCGGTTACTCGCCGATGCCGGCATCGTGCGCAACCGGCTGAAGATAACATCGGCCATAAAAAATGCCCGCGGTGTCCTGGACATCCAGCGGGAATACGGTTCCTTCGATGACTTTGTCTGGCGCTTTGCCGACAATCTCCCCCAGCAGAACGAATGGAAATCCCTCGCGGAGATCCCCCCCCGGACGGAACAATCCGACCGGATGAGCAGGACGCTGAAAAAACGGGGGTTCAACTTCGTCGGCTCGACGATCTGCTATGCGTTCATGCAGGCCGTCGGCATGGTGAATGACCACACGGTTACCTGCTATCGCCACGAAGAAGTCAGGGAGCTGGCCCGGCGGGCCCCCCGCTTTTCACGACACATGGCAGCTACTTGACAAGAACCGGATGAAGCCCCGGGAACCGGAGCATGTCCGGGCTTCCGCAATCGAGACACGCGATACGGTCTATGTAGAGCCCGTTATCGTTGCCGCATTGCGATGCCGGCGCATCGAAAGCCGTGTTGTTCTGACTGCACCCCGTTGCCCCCTCCACGCATATCCTGCTGATCCTGATCAGGGCATACCCGGTCACCAGCTGCCGTTCGGAAACGTTCTCCTTTTGAGCAGAGGTGCACCTGATAACGGGAGCGATGACCCACCATCCCAGCAACCTCCCCGTCGCCTTGTCATACTCCTTGTTCGTCTTGTCGGCATTCGGATTGTACATCATTGATTCGATGTCGCGCAGGGCATCGTTGCTTGAGCTCTGGATGGTGAAAATCTGTTTCCCACAGACTTCCTGGGGGGGCATTTCCATGCAGATCAGGTCGGAAAAGGTTGTCGAAGCGGTCGGCTGGTACCTGAGCGACGTGTAGCTGTAGCGGTTTGCCGCCGAACCGCCATTCCGGGGGTCACGGGTCATCTTTCGTTCCGGGATGGAGCAAACGTTGGGATAGGTGCAGCCATGGTCGCAGGCATCGACGCAGAGCGCGATGTTTGCACTCGCCCGCGCCGGAAAAGCGGCGATTGCGTCGGGAGTATAATTGAAATTCTGGCCGCCCGAAATTTTGGCGAAAAAGTTCCCCACTGCCCCCATGCCGATGGTTTCACTTTCCGCCGTACGCCTCGTCCTGACCTGCATGGCATTGACCGGGGTCCCGCCCGGAGTGTAGGTTTGGGTGCTCATATTCCAGAATCCGACCGTCACGTCGTTATCGGCCGTCAATCTGTTGCCGTTGCCGTTGAGCGTATCGATCAGGGCGACTGCTGTATGCTTCCCCCAGACAGACTCAACCGCGGCACTCCTCGCGGACGATTGCTCCAGATCGCTAACTGCGGCGTTCAACTCTGTTGTATCTGTCTGGATTTGGGTCTGGATCCGCTGCTTGATCGCCTGGGCGCCGGCAAGGGCCGAGGTCTCTGCGGTGCTCTTCAAGTCTTCCTCGCTGACGTACATATACCCGATATCGACGGCCAGAGCCGCCACAACAAGGAAGACGACCGTCATGATCCCCACGTAGGTGGTGTCCATGCCGGTTTCTTCGTCATCGTCAGCTCCCGGTCTTTCCCTATCGTCCATTCCTGCTCCTTCACTACCATTGAATAGCTGCAGATTATACCCGGATTTTTGCATAGTGGAACAAATTAAGGGCCATGCAGTTAGGCATGACCCTTAATTGTTCAGCAGATGCTGTTCATTACAAACTACACGGATTTTTCCAGGACGGCAACCGGTTCGCCGGCGGTAACCGGTACTTCGACTTCAACCTTTTTCTTCTCGCGCAGGAAGACGGTAAGAACCGTGCCGGTAGCACACAGGGTACCTGCCAGGATGAAAGACTTGTTCAGACCGCCCGGCACGGCATTGAGCATCTCGGATACGCGCCCCATGACTAACCCGCCCACACCCCACGCGGTGAAAAGGACGCCATAGTTCAGGCCGTAGTTCTTGAATCCCCAGTAATCTTTGGCAAAAGAGGGGAAGAGACAGAGGTTGGAGCCGTAGTTGAATCCGATGAAGGTTGCCATAATGACCAACAGTACTGCGCTGCCAGAACCGACGATCGGAATGGCGGCGAACATCAGGAGTGCCTGGAAGGCAAGCATGATGGTAAGGGTTGCCCTGCGGCCGATCTTGTCGGAAAGAATCCCGGCAACAACCCGGCCACCGGCGTTACCTATTGCCATGATGGCAACTGCGACAAATGCCATCGGCCCCATGCTCTTCTTTGCGAGGACGGCGACACTGCCGATTACCATGAGACCTGCGCCGGCACCGATGAAGAAATTCGTCCAGAGAAGGTAGAACTTGGGAGAGCGCATCATCTCGCTGACGTTGGCGTTGTATGCCGGCTTGGCAGCGGGCTTGTCGCCGGGCTTTCTGGCCGGCTCGGCAGGTACGTACCCTTGGGGAGGATTAACCAGGAGGAAGGAAAGGCTGCATACCAGGGCCGTAAAACCGCATCCCAGGATAAGCATGGATTTCTGTATCCCGTAGATGCCCAGAAGGTAGCTGGAAAGGGGCGCAATGTAGACCGGAGCGAGTCCGAAACCTGCCACGACCGTCCCGGCGATCACCCCGGTCTTGGTGGAAGAGAACCATTTGAGGGCGGGAGGGGTGGCCGCTGCATAACCGAAGCCGAACCCGGATCCGGCAAGGATGCCAAAGCCCATTATCCACGCAATGTAGCTGTTTGAAAGCGACATCATGGTGAAACCGGCCCCCACCAGCAGTCCGCCGATAAGGGCGGTGCGCGCGGGACCGATCTTATCCTGGCACTTGCCGGCAAGAATCATGGAAAACGCAAACGCAAGGCAGCATACAGCATAGGGATCGTTGATGGAGGTGAGGTTCCACTGGAAAGCATCGGGGCCACCCTTTTCGATGGACGCCTTTATCGCTCCCTTGAAGATACTCCATGCATACAGCACCCCAAGTGCCAGGTTGATGCCAAGCCCGGCCATGGTCACCTGCCAACCCTTGTTAGTTGATGTTTCTGACATGATAGTCTCACCTCCGTGGTTAATGTACTCACATCTGTCTTTTGAAAGAGCAACTTACATACCATCGTTTTATATTTTTCGTAAACAAATTTTTAAACAATAATATTGAGGTGTTACAAGGTTGCACATTCATCGGCAGGATCTACCCCGCATATACTGATTTGTAGAAATGCAAAAGAATCTTGCGGGGCAAAATCTGACTCCAAACTGAATTCCGGAAGAATTTCAGCACAGAGGAGGAACAGGTACGGCACAAGTCAGGTTTTGCAGAAATGCGAAAGCCAGATGTGGATTTGCAAATGTGAAAATTCTGACAATCCCTACGGTGGCAGTTCACGAAAACCGGCCATAAATAACAAAAGGCGCCCCCCATTCCGAAGAATAGTGGCGCCTCTGCCATTGGAAATACTAACTCGAAACCTGATTACGACATCAACCCCTACCCTGGCCCTCCCCCGGAGGGGGGAGGGAGGAGGGGGGCACATCGAGTGATTAACATATCGATTAGTAACATGTGTAATTTGCTAACAGCATGTCGTTATTTCTGGACCCAGCGGCCGTTCGGGAGCTGTATCCACCATCCCGGCTTCGCTTCCTCCCGCTTGGTATCGGCGTAGGTGGCCGCCGCCTTCCCCATCACCTGATCCATCGCAGCCTTTGATTCCTTCTGCTTGTTGAGCTTCAGGATCGCTTTTGCCATATTGAGCACAACCGTCTTGCGGCTTGCGTTTTCTGCCTTTACCAGCGCCTCGTCCTGGGGGGTAACTTTCGTCTTGTCCCGCACCAAGACCAGCCCCTGGCTGGTGAGGCCAACCGCCCCTGTCTCGTAGAGGGCCGTCAGTTTCGGCAGTCGCTGTCTCATTTCATCATATGCCTTCAGCACCGCATCATTGCCGGAAAGTTCAATCGCCAGATTGTCGGCATAGTTACTGTCGTCGGCATGGGCCACGGAAACCAGCGAGAGTGACGGCAGCTCATCAAACAGGCGGCTCTGTGGTTTCGTCTCCGGCGCTTTCTGCTCCTCGGCCGGAGGCTGTTTCTCTTCCGTAGCCCCCTTTTCTCCGCTCTTCTTCAGAAGCATATCGTCAAGGGACTTGTACGCTTCCTTGACCGCCTTCTCGGGAAAGTAAACGTTGACGGTTATAATGGCGCAGGAGGTCAGAAGAGCGCATCCCCCTGCCAGGAACCACTTCAGGAATCTCATTTTCATACTCACCTCCGGAACAGTTAATGTACACATCTTCCAGTTTCACACATAACACGCAAACGGTTAAACTATACCACATTCGCTGGACATGGTAACTTCGTACCATAAACGGGTTCATTCCTCCCATTTGAATTCAGGGCTGACCGGAACCTCAGCAGGAGGCTGTTCCCCCGTTGATGTTGCCGCCTTGCCGCGGGCCGCAGCCTGCTTCACCGCTTCGAGCAGGTGATCCAAAGCGATCCGGTTCTGGACCGGCGCGACCGAGACTGCCAGGTCACGGATGCCGAGTAAATTGGTGTGGGAGATGTCGAGTGTTTCAAAGGTCAGGTACCCCTTTTCCAGGGTAGCACTGATCTCCGCCTGATCATAGGGACGGTCGTTGCGGAAGAAAAAGCCGCGTAACTTCTTGCCTGCCAGCTTTTGGAGGAACTCCTTGCTGACGAGCATCCTCTCCCCGTTCCCCTCCCGCGCCCAGAGATCGACGAAACCGGTAAGTCCCCCCACCCCTTTCCCCTCTCCGTAGAGGCTGACGATGCCGTCCACCCTCCCCAGGATATACCCCCTGATCTTGGGGATGGCGTCACAGAACTCCCGCAGGCTCAACCCGTTGAGCAGGAGATCGCCACCATAGGCCATATTCCCTTTTATCGCAACGAAGCCTCTGCCAAGCAGTTCCCCCCCATAGAGTGACGACCGTAAGAGGACGATGTCGGTGAGGCCATTCCCCGCCCGTAGCGCCAGGGTGGTTTTCCCCAGGGAGAGGGGGCCGAAGCGGACCGAGCCTATGGTTACGTCCGGCGTGCCGGAGTTCTGTCGGAGTCTGTCGAGGTGCAACGGATAATTCTCCCGGCTGAAGCTGTCGGTAGTATGAGGCCGGGTCGATACCCCCCTTGAGAAATCGACGGAGAAGGGGAATCTGCCGTTGACGTCGGCCACCGTAAGTTTCTGCGTTGCCATCTCCAGGCGCACGCTGTTCAGGAGGAACGAGCCATCCATGAGTTTTTCCCCGGCGTGGAGTCGGACCTTCCCCTCCGCGGCCACCTCCCCCCCAACTGTCGCCTCCTGAAAAGCCGGGGGCAGGACGTTGACAAACGGATCAATGAGACTGTTCAGCGGAGTCCGGGCCAGTGCATAGGTGAAGCTCCCCTCCCGCTCGGGAGACGGGAAATTCGCCACCTCCCCCTTCACCTTGAGTACCACCCCTTCGCCAGCGGTGATTACCCCGTCGTTCAAGGACAGATTGCGCCCTGTCACCCCTCCCGCCAGGCGCACCCCTCCGCCGGCCAGCAGGCTTTTTCGCCCCCGGCCGGTCAGGGCAATGTCATCCGCTTTCGCCTCGAACCGGCAGTCGAGTCCCCCACGGGCCGAATAGGTACCGTTACCGGATGCGGACAACTCCCCCCCCGCCAGGGTAACATCTTCCCGCACGGGGAGAAGTGCGCCCGCATTGGCCAGCTTGCCCCCCTCCACCCCCGCCTGGAAGCGGTATCCATCCTTCAGAGCAAAGGGGTTGAACGCGACGGTACCGTTCAGCTTCCCTCCCAGCAGGGTGCCTCCCAGGTCCCCCCGCCACCCCGAACGTTCCAGCGAAAGGCGGACGGTGGGCGATGCCACCTCCCTGCCACGGAAGAAGACCTTGTCGGCAGCGACAGCAGCGGTCCCCTCAAGCCACTTACCCCGGGAATCGGCAGCATACAGACCGCGCAGTGTGCCGGCTATGCCGGTTACCTCGATCTCACCTCGCCGTACCGCGGCTCCGGTTAATTCCACTGCAATGGAACGACGACCGGCAGGCGAGCCGGACCCGCCAACCGGTAGATGGCTGGTTATCCGCTCCACGGCAAGAGTGCCCCCATCCCACCGGAACGCCCCATGTTCCAGAGCAACCACGTCGTCGGCGAACCGGAAGCCGAAACTCCCCTCGCCGTTCTTCCCCCCCGCCTCAGCTCCCGCGAGCCTGGCCGTGCCGGATACGGTGAAGCGCCCGGCTCTCCGGTCAAAACGAGTCTCGGCGGTACCGCTACCGAGGGCGAAGGCCGTTGTGCCGCGACTCCCCTTGAGCGAGGCCAACAGGGCCCGGGCTTCACCGCTGAAATCCCGGAGTCCGCGCCCTTTCGCTGTCACGGAAAGCGAGGCGGTACCGGCGGCGCTCTCCAAGCCAAGCCGGTCCAGAAGTGGCCTGAAGGATGATATTTTTGTAGTGGGGAGTTGGAGGGCAGCGGTGAACGGGGCTATGGATGCCGGTGCGTAGGTGGCCCGCCCCGTAATAGGGACCCCCATGATCCGCGCCGAAAATGAGGGGATCTCGGCAAGGAGGGGCTTGAGCCGGGGGGAAAGGGTGACCGAGAATGGGGCGTCGAGAGTCTCCAGGAGTGCCGTACCGCCGGTATCTGGCTGGGACAGACGCCCCTTGACGAGAAAGCTGTTCCCTTCCCCGGCAAGGACAACAGTCCCCGTCACCCCCTTCACCAAGAGCCGTCCGCCCTGAACTACGTTACCGTCACGAAGAAACATGGTTCCAGCAGCGGTCGTCACGCCACGGACCCGATTACCGGCAAGGCGGATTCCCGGGATAGCGAGCTTCCCGCCGAGTGTCATCCCCTTTTTGGCAATTACCGGGAAAAAAGGTCTCAATCTTTCGAGATCTACCTCCTCCATCCCCAGGTCGAGAGCGAATCGCTTTGCCCCTCTTAGATCGCCTGCCGTTCCGGTGGCGCTGACTTTGATCAGATCATTGACGCTAACAACAAGCTTTTCCAGCCGTCCCTCGTCGCGCTTGACATCGTATCCCGCACTGAAATCAAGGTTTCCCTTCAGGGGGAGGCTCTCTTTGCCGACGTTCAGACGCAACGAGTCGAAACCGGCGCGCCCTGTTGCCCGAAGCGCCCCATCCCGGAGAACTGCCGTCACGTGGAGGCTGGCACGTCCCCCCCGGAAGAGGGATCCTCCCTTTACCTTTCCGGCAATCGATGCCAGGGAAAGGGACGGAGCGGTCAACGCCAGGTCGAAAGCGGGATCGCTGCCGGCACGTACTTTCCCCTCGACCCGGTAGCTGTTTCCCGCCTGGTCCGCAAAATCCAGGGAAACCGGGGCATCCCCTCCCCCGCGTGTCGACAGGCCGGAGAGGCGCAGAGAAATCCCCTCCATACCCCGGCCGTTCACCAGGATTGCTCCATCCTTGACGGTTAAGGTGCCGACAACAATTCCGCTGCCGGATGGCTTCGCTCCCGTGAAACGCTGCCGGAGCGCCGAGAAATTCCAGACACCGGCACTGTTGGTGCGGAGGTCGAGCCTGACATCTGCCAGGGCAATACGACGAAAGGTTACTTTCCCCCGCAGGAAGTCCGTCCAGCGGGGAGCAATGGCCAGGGAACCGGCGACGGCCAGGTTGCCGGTGAACCCTTCCGGATTGGCGACGGTCACACCGGTGAGATAGATGGTGTCCCCTGCCAGGCGGAGGTCAGTCACCCTGACAGGCTGGTGCAGGCGGGAGGTCGCCAGGCGGGAAAGGCGGCTTGCGGCATCGGGGGTCGCCAGGTAGATCTTCAGGGAAATGGTTGCCACGCCACAGAGAATCACTCCGGAGAGCAGGCCAGCCACAAGGGCCTTCCGGACCACCGTACTCCTGCTTTTGCTGGTGTCGCTACCCGTCCCCATCGACCATCCCCCGCAGGGAGACTTTAACCGGGAATCAGTTGTTTGACAAGACCGGTTACGGGGAAAACCCGGTCCAAATCCGGAGAAGTTCGGCACAATGAGCCTGGGATCAAGGGAATAGGCCTTTAGTACGCGTGCAGGCAGTGTTCAGCTGCCAAATAGATGTGTATTCGTGCATAAAAAAAAGGCCTGCTCTTACAGACCCTTTTCATTTCTTCCCTGACAGGATTTTCACTTTTCACTTTTCACTGTTCGGTTCCGGCATGCCTTCATTCCCTTCCCCGGAGCTGATGAGAATATGGGTGATGCGTTCGTGGGCCTGGCGGACAAGTTCCTCCAGACCTCCCTCCTCCCCACCTTGCGTTCCACCGGCAAGATATACCGCTTCCCGCGATATTTCCGCCAACTGTGCACCCTCGGCTACCAGCTCCGCCAGGAACGTACCGGCCAGACGAAGGGTCCCTCCGGCAACAGCAAGCGACCCCGTATACTCCTGGGTCTGGAGCTGTTGCTGTTCCATTGCGCCGGTCAGTGACGATATATGGTCAACGAGTTCCTTGACCAGCGTCAGGTGGACGTCCAGAGAACTCTGCGTCTCGCGGAGGCACTCTGCCAGGCCGGCAATCTCCCTGATGACACGATCGGTATAGGCATCCCCCTCAGTCGACAGGGAAAGGGAGCGGCGAAGCAGTTCTCCCTCCATGATAGAAGCGGCAGCAGAATCCTCAACAGCACTGCCGGCCCACCCGACCATCGACCGCGCCATTCCCGCCGCTTCATCCACACTCCCCCCCACGGCAACAGCATTGCCAGCCAGTGCACGGAGGGCCGAGATATCACCCGCCATGCTCCCGGCAAACTCTAGCATCCTTTCGGCGAGGAGACCATACTCCCTTCCGTCAGGGGCACGGCCGTCGGCGCATCCAAGGGACCGGGCCGTGGTGGCCAGTTCGTTCATCACCTCGCTGCCCCGGGCAATAGCATGGGCACGACCGTCCAAATCCTCAAGAAGCAGGACAAGGGACGCAACCCGCTCGGTAACCGCATGTTCGTCATCCCTCGCCGCGGCAAGGGCAGGGAGAACACGTTCACGCATCACCGCGGAACTCTCTTCCGCCATGCCAACCGCAGCCGCCAACGCATCATGCAATCCGCGGGGAGCAGAGCCGGGAACAGCCAGCAGGCGCATCTCCGCGCCGGCACTCCGGACAGCGTCAAGAGCCTCACGCACCGATACTGAGGAGTCGGATACCCTCTGTGCAAGGGATTGTGCCTCGCCGGCTTGAATATCCCCTGACGACGCAGCTGTTTCGCACTGCCCCATTACCGATTCCACGATCCCGCTGCCCGTTGCAATCAGTTTGTCAGCGCGACTCGCCACTTCCGCCGCCTGTCGCTGCAACCGGCCAACCCGTTCACCGAAAAGACGGGCATGCTCCGTTCCCTGCCGACGCATGTTTTCATCGGCGGACAGCACTGACAGTACTTCCTGCAGGGCATTGCTGGCACCACATAAATCGCGGGCAAGGGAGGGTAAATGGCTGGACTGAACGGTAGGGGAAGGAACGACATCCGGACAACTGTCACGGGGGGAAACTTGATGTTCCAGGAGACAGGGACAATCGGGAAGGGCTTCATCCTCAGCCGGAGGCTCGACGGGGGCGCAGGCCGGGACGGCGGAGTTCTCCGCAAGTTGATTCCCGGAAAAGGGTAGGGACGGGGGTAAGAAGGGCAGACTGACAGCATTGACCTCGACGTTGGCTGTGGCAGGACGAGCCGTTTCTTCAACACTTTTGGATGCCGCCCCACGACTTCGAATCTCCCACAGCCAGACAACCAGGAGAACAGCGGCAATAAAGGAAAACAGTCCCCACTGGACTGCAGTCGCATGACGCAGACGGGAAATCAGTCGTTCGTCTTCTCCCGTGATAGAAAAATGAGTTATCACCGTCCCTATGACACGACCATCTCGACGAACCGGTGTCTGAAACGTGTTAAATCGTGCGGGCGGGTTATCCTTGGCCTTCTCCAGGACGACCTTCCCCTTCTTGTCACAAACGGTTATAGAAATAAGGTCCCGGTCATTGAGTGCTTCGTTGGTGGCAGTGTCAAGGTTGGACATCTCGCCACTGGCAAGGGAACGGACAGCGGCATCACTGATCATGCGGGAAACGACATAGGCCTTCTGGACGATCTCATCGACTGAGGTTTCCCGGGTCCGTGATGAAAACCACTCAGAAAGAACGATGTTGGCGCACAGGATCAGGATAAGCATGAGGAGTGCAAAACGCTGCAC
Organism: Deltaproteobacteria bacterium; assembly: GCA_021848385.1. GTDB lineage: Bacteria > Desulfobacterota > Desulfuromonadia > Geobacterales > Geobacteraceae > Geomobilimonas. The sequence goes on along the minus strand of JAJZUQ010000005.1, from coordinate 74,757 downwards.
CGGACTCTGCCTGTACCAAATACTCGCAACAGTTGTCATTAAACGCTTGAACACACGACCACCGTGAAAGCAGGGGATACGCTACAGGTGCTATTTAGGAAGTATGGCGGCCTCCCAGGAATATACCAGGGGTACCGATAGATATTTCCGCAATATTTTAAAGTTATAATACCATTCCCTGGAAATGTCAAAGGTTGCTCATGGTGAGATTCCGATGGGCGGGGAATTCGTGTATCCAAAAAATAACGTCCTCATTTCCTGACAGGAAAGAGTATACTTAAATAAGCAACACCTGCCATGCATCCCAGTTCTGCTGTCATGCCATGCACTGACGGAGGGAGAAAGGGTGGACACCATGTCCCGACTCTATTACCTCCATTGCAATTACTGTGGCGAACCTCTCTCAGACCACGAGTCCCCCTACTGTCCCGCTTGTAACCTCTATCTCTGCTATCGTGCCATGCCGTTTCTGCTCGGCATGATCCTGACCGGTCGACTGGCCACTGACCTGGCCACAACCCCCAGCACACTTGAACTTTTGACTGATACGGTACAGGGATATGACGACGAGCGCTCTCTTGTCTGGGAATAGTGACATGGGGAAAAGAAGGACGGGTGTGGAAACGACAATGGCCCGCTTTCGCAGGCCATTGAATAGGTATGTTCGCTAGGGATGGTGAAGTCTATGCGGTCGGGGGAGGAGGCGCAATGATGCCCCTCGCCCAGATATGCTTGCCGAATTTCCAGTACCCCTGGACGTTGCAGAGGCGGGCATCCCTGGTGCCGTCGGCAAGAATGACCTGGCCATTAAGGAGCGGCTGAAGATACTTGGAGAGTGCCGCGCCGCCGCCGCCGGTCAGGATAATGGTCTCGATGTCCCAGTCGTCGGTCCAGAGCCGGTCTACTTCATTGGCAATAGCCGTAGCCAACTGGCCATAGATCTGCTCGGTCGGCCCCTTGAGATCGAACTCCTTGCCGCGGATCTTGATGTTCCCTCGCTCCACCGCTTCATAGAGGCGATAGAGTTCCACGTTGACGCTGGTCTTCTCCCGCAGCTTGCCGGCGATCATGCCGAAGGCACGGGAGATGCCCGTATCGGTGGTCCGGCTTCCCCGCTCAGAATAGCGCATCTTGTCGGCTACGGTGAAATCCGCAGTCTTGAAACCGATGTCGATGATGCCCACCTTTTCCCGCACGTAGCGCTTTTCACCCAGTTCCCCCACGTCGTTGAGCATCAGGTTGAAAAGCGAGCCGAAGGGCTGGGGGATCACCCTCACTTCGTTGATCTTGATGACCTTTTCTTCCCGCTTGCCGTCGTTATTAATCAGGACCACCTTGTGGTCCCCCTTGAGAAGCTTCGACAGTTCGTCCTTGTATTCCTTGAAATAACCGATGGGGAGACCGGTCACGAGGCCAATGGGCATGAAGGTGCCAACCAGCCGCGATGCTGCGGCCAAGGCCAGCTGTTTGGCAAAAGAGCTGAAGAACTGCGCCTGGTCCAGGGTGAAAGAGCGGACATTACTCTGCCGTTCGGCCATCTCACCGACGAAATAGGAGCGCCCATCCACCTCGATCTGGATGTTTTCATCGGGGGAGGTCTCACCCAGGATACCCCCCTTGAACTGGATATCGGTCGCTTCGCCAAGGATCGATTTAAAGACGATGGTGCGCGTCCCGTTGGTCGCCTTGGTGAATCCGAACCCGATATCAATTGCAATAATCTCCATGTCTGACTCCTTCCGGCTGATCAAAATAGACGGCAAAGCATAACAACAGCTCCCGCGTGCATGACACCGGCGGAAGGATACCACCCCGCTTTAACCGATGTCAACATGATTTCCCGCCTTATTTCCACAGGATAGGAGAGTGTTTCAGGAAGGTTTGAGGAGATTTGGGGGCGAGTAAAACTCAATCGCGTTTTCATGAAAAACCTTGCGCGCCTTTTCATCCCCCAGGGTATCGATGACAAGAGCGAAATCGCCATCTTCGTAGGGGCGGGGGGCACGGGTGGAAGGGAGGTCGGTACCGAACATCACTGCATCAGGATTGGCAGTGTAGAGTTCCTGGAGAGCGGTCCGCACATCGAAGTCGAACCGGCCGAAGCCGGTCGCCTTCACCCGGACACCGCGTTCGACAAGCTTGAGAAGCGTCCCGAATCCATCCCGGGAAAGCCCGAGATGATCGATGCTGACGGCCGGGAGGGCCACAAGGGTATCATACAGTCCCGCCAGTTCTCGGGAGTCCACGTACAGTTCCGCATGCCACCCCACCAGTTCGTGGACCCGCCGAGCCATCCTGTCAAGGTGGCTGACATCCGCAGATCCTCCCCGTTTCAGATTGAACCGGACGGCGCGGACCCCCGCACCGTTCAACCCTATCAGCTCCCCGTCGGTCACGGTTGGCGGCAACTGGGTTACCCCCACGAAGGAAGGGCCGAGCCTTTTGAGGGCATCCACCAGGTAGGTCTGGTCGAATGCCTGGAACGAACCGGACACGACGGCTCCTCCGACCAGGTCATACCCATTCATCCGGTCGAGGTAATCGCCACAGGTGAACTCGTCGGGCAGATATCCTTTGTTCGGGACCAGGGGGAAACGGCTGTCGATGATGTGCAGGTGGGTGTCGAAGAGCTTGAAATCTCGAAATGACATGAATAGCTCCGGGGGATCATATCCGCAAACGAAAGGCCCGCTTCGAGACGGGCCTTCCATCACGACAGTCAAAGGATAGCGGATCAGGCCAGCACGAAGGCAAGATCTCCCTTCTCCACCTTCTCCCCTTCTTTGAACCTCACCTCCACAACCTTCCCGTCAGCCTTGGCCTTGATGTTGGTCTCCATCTTCATCGCCTCGGTCACCATCAGCACGTCCCCCGCCTTGAGCTCGTCGCCCGGTTTGACGTTGACCTTGAGCACCTTGCCCGGCATGGGTGCACCGATGTGGTTCGGGTTCCCCTTGTCAGCCTTCTCGTTCACCTTTTCGTCGGTCTGGACAGACTGGTCGCGAATCACCACCGACCGGTTGTTGCCGTTCAGCTCGAAGTAAACGGCGCGGGTGCCGTCCTTCTGGACCTTCCCTATGGCGTTGAGCTTGATGATCAGGGTCTTGCCCGGCTCGATATCCAGCGAGGTCTCCTGACCGGGCTCAAGGCCGTAGAAGAAGATCGGGGTCGGGATGACCGATGTATCAGAAAACTCCTGACGATGGCGGTCGAATTCCGGGTAGACGTTGGGATAGAGGATATAGGAGAGGAGCGCCCTGTCGTCCACCTTGTGGCCGAGCCTTTCCTCCAGCATGAGCCGCTCTTCGACAAAGTCCACCGGTTCCAGCAGTTCACCGGGGCGGCAGGTGATGGGCTGCTCTCCCTTCAGGATGATCTTCTGCAACTCTTCCGGCCACCCTTGGTAAGGCTGACCCAGCATCCCCTTGAACATGCCGACGACCGATTCGGGGAATGCAAGTTCCTCCTTGCTGGTAAATATATCTTCCGGCTCCATGTTGTTCTTGACCAGAAACATGGCCATGTCTCCCACCACCTTGGATGATGGGGTTACCTTGACGATGTCCCCGAACAGCATGTTGACCTTGTGGAACATCTCCTTGCATTCGTCCCAGCGCTCGATCAGCCCCAGACCGGCAACCTGCGGCTTGAAGTTGGAGTACTGGCCGCCGGGGATCTCGTGGTGGTAAACCTCGGCCGTGCCGCTCTTCAGACCGGACTCGAAGGGAGCGTAGTAATCACGCACCGTCTCCCAGTAGTTGGCCAGCTTCTGCAAACCGGGAGCATTGACCAGCGGATCACGCTCGCTCCCCTCCAGGGCCGCCACCAGTGCGTTCAGGTTGGGTTGGGCAGTCAGGCCGGACAAAGACGACAGTGCCGCATCAACCCTATCCACACCGGCTTCGCTGGCCTTGAGCAGCGTGGCGCTGCCGTTGCTGGAGGTATCGTGGGTATGCAGGTGAACCGGGATGCCGATATTCTCCTTGAGCGCCTTGACCAGCTTGTAGGCCGCCAGCGGCTTGAGCAGGCCGGCCATATCCTTGATAGCCAGAATATGGGCGCCCATCTTTTCCAGTTCCTTTGCCATGTTGACATAGTATTCCAGCGGATACTTGTCCCGCTTGGGATCGGTGATGTCGCCGGTATAGCAGATGGCAGCCTCGCAGACCTTGCCCGATTTGCGCACCGCTTCCATGGCAACCTTCATGCCGGTCGTCCAGTTGAGGGAGTCGAACACGCGGAAGATATCGATACCCGAATTGGCGGCCTCCTTGACAAACTTTTCCACGACATTGTCCGGATAGTTGGTATAGCCCACGGCATTGGAGCCACGCAACAGCATCTGGAACAGGATGTTGGGAACCGCCTCGGAAAGCTTGTACAGACGCTGCCAGGGATCCTCTTTCAGAAAGCGCATGGAAACGTCGAAGGTGGCACCGCCCCACATCTCCAGGGAAAAGATGTCCGAGGCCAGGTACGAAGTAGGTTCAGCGATCTTGAGCAGGTCGTGGGTACGCACGCGGGTGGCCAGGTTGGACTGGTGGGCATCGCGCATGGTGGTGTCGGTCAGGAGCAGCTTTTTCTGTTCCAGTATCCACTTGCTGAGTCCTTCGGCACCCAGCGTCATCAGCAGATCACGGCTGCCTGATGGCCGTGGCGTCGTGTAATCGATCTCCGGCACGCGGGCTTCGATAAGGTCGGCCGACTTGAGCGGCTTGGTTACGCCGGGGGAACCATTGACAATGACATCGCCAAGAAAGGCCAGGACCTTGCTGGCGCGGTCCTTCTTCTCGCGGATGACCAGCAGTTCGGGATGTTTCTCGATGAATGAGGTGTCACATTTCCCCTTGAGGAAGACCGAATGGGTGACGACGTTCTCCAGGAAACCGATGTTGGTCTTGACCCCCCGCACACGGAACTCCTGCAAGGCACGATTCATGATGTTGGCCGCAGCCTGGAAGGTAAGCCCCCAGGAGCTGACCTTGACCAGCAGAGAATCATAATGCGGGGTGATTTGGGCCCCGGTAAAGGCGTTGCCCGCGTCGAGGCGGATGCCTGCCCCGGCCGCGGAACGGTAGGTGGTCAAGGTGCCAAAATCCGGAGCAAAATTGTTGGTCGGATCCTCGGTGGTGATGCGGCACTGGATAGCGTAGCCGCGCATGTCGATGGCGGATTGTGACGGTATGTTGATCTCCGGGTCGGAGAGCTTGTGGCCGCAGGCGATCAGAATCTGATCCTGCACCAGATTGCGCCCGGTGATCATCTCGGTCACTGTGTGCTCAACCTGAATGCGTGGGTTCATCTCGATGAAATACCAGTTCCCTTCCTTGTCCAGCAGGAATTCGACCGTCCCGGCGTTGCGGTATTTGACCTCCCCGGCGATCTTGAGCGCCGCGGTACAGAGTTCCTCACGGGTCTTCTGGGTCAGGGAGAGTGACGGAGCAAATTCAACCACCTTCTGGTGGCGACGCTGGATCGAGCAGTCGCGCTCGTAGAAGTGAACCAGGTTGCCGTAGTTGTCCCCCATCACCTGGACTTCGATATGCTTGGGGTTCTCCAGGTAGCGCTCCAGGAAAACAGCCGCATTGCCGAAAGCCGCCTTGGCCTCGCTGCCGGCCGCCACAAGACCTTCCAGCAGCTCTTTCTTGTTGGTTGCCACGCGCATACCGCGTCCACCGCCACCCGCTGCGGCCTTGATGATGATCGGGTAGCCATTCTCCTTGGCAAACTTGAGCGCCTCCTCTTCCTTCTCTATCGGGTCTTCCGTACCGGGGACGGTCGGCACGCCCGCGGCCATGGCGACCTTCCGCGCCGCAACCTTGTCTCCCAGTGCGCGCTGCATCTCTGCCGTGGGGCCGATAAAGGCAATCCCGTTAGCCTCGCATTTTTCGGCAAATTCGGCATTTTCGGCCAGGAAACCGTAGCCGGGATGAATGGCGTCCACGTCCGCCTTCAGCGCCAGGGAGATGATCTCGTCGATTCCGAGATAGGCGTCGATGGGGCTCTTCCCCTTGCCGATCAGATAGGCTTCGTCAGCCTTGTAACGGTGGAGGGAAAGCTTATCCTCCTCGGAATAGAGCGCCACCGTGCCGATGCCCAGTTCGGTACATGCGCGGAAGATGCGGATCGCAATTTCACCGCGGTTCGCGGCCAGGACTTTACGGAATACCTTCTTATCCATTGAAACCTCCAGACGTCGTGCGTTTATGAAAAACAAAACAGTTACAATATAAATAAAAACTTTAGTAATACTAAATTTATTTAGTTGTTTTGAATAGTTACAACAGCTTTACTGCATCGCTTATAAAACCAGATTCACATTGATAAGTCAATACTATAATGCCGTTATACACCTTATAACAATCGTATACCTGTCTGATTTCTTTCCTCTTTGCTATACCGGCCAAAGATGATATATAAGGCTATCTGTCACACACCTTTCGACAAGGAGAACGTTCGATGAAATTCCCCAACAGACTCGCAACCGGCGCACTCTGCACCATACTTGCCGCTACAATGCTGCAGGGTGGTTCCGCCTTCGGCGCCGAAGCAAAAGAGGCACAATCTGCTCCCGCAAAACAGGAATCAACGGCACGAAAATCCCCCGACGATATCGTCGTAAAAGTCAATGGAGCAGCAATCACCCGCGGCGAAGTCGACCGGGCAATGAAGGTCCTTCTCTCCCAGCGCCAGATGACCGTCGACCAGCTCCCTCCCGAGGTCAGGACCCAGGCTGAGGATGCCACCGTCGAGCAGCTCGTTTCGGCGGAACTCCTCTACCAGGCCGGCAAGAAAGTCGAGAGCAAGGACCTGGACAAGCAGGTGGAGGAAAAGATCGCCCAGAGCCGGGCTAAATTCGCCAAACCCGAAGAGTTCGCCGCCGCCCTCAAATCAGCCGACCTGAACGAGGCGGAGCTGAAGACGCTGACCCTCAAGGACCTGGTGATCAACAGCTATATTGAAAAGGAAATAGCGGATAAAGTCACCATCACCGATGCAGACACGAAGAAGTTCTATGACGACAACCAGGACAAGTTCAAGCAGAGCGAATCGGTCCGCGCCAGCCACATCTTGTGCGGCGTAGACAGCAAAGCGAGTCCGGAAGAAAAACAGAAGGCAAAGGAAAAGGCCGAAGCACTCCTGAAACGGGTCAAGGCAGGTGAAGATTTCGCCGCCATCGCCAAGTCCGACTCCACCTGCCCGAGCAGCAAACAGGGCGGAGATCTGGGCTTCTTCGGCCGCGGCCAGATGGTCAAGCCGTTCGAGGATGCCGCCTTTGCCCTCAAACCGGGCGAGATAAGCGGTGTTGTAGAAACTCAGTTCGGCTACCACATCATCAAGCTGACCGACAAAAAAGCGGCTGAAACCCTCAAATACGAGGATGTGAAGGGTAAGATTTCGGAATACCTGAAAAACCAGAAAATACAGAAGGGTATCGAGGCGCTGCTGAAGGAGCTCCGGAGCAAGGCAAAGATCGAAAAAATCTAGATACACATCCACTTTGATCGAAAAGCCCGCTTCTGCGGGCTTTTTTTCGTTAAACTTACCGGTACCTTTTATCTGTTTTTCTTCTCTTTCTTTTTCTCCTTATCCTTCTTCTGTTCCGTGCCGACGCCTTCCCGAAGGGCAGCCACAATATTCCGGTAGAGATCCTCCACGTCCTTCCCCACAATCTTCTTCCCTCCGACCATGGCTATGGGCTGTTCCGCGCAGCTGCCGCACTGCCCGAGACATTTCTTGATCTTGGCATCCAGGTCGGGGAATTCCTCCTGCAATCGCCGGTAGACTCTGGATTTTCCCGTATTGTTTTCGCAGAACCTGACTTTCACGTTTTCACCGTCACGCGGCAGTTGCCGGCGGCGGGGTGAACACCCGCGCAGCCAGTTCGTTGTCGAGCATGAGCAGCCCCTGGCCGTTGTCGCCGATCAGTTTCAGCTTGCCGATGATCTCCCGGTCGTTCTCCTCCTCCTCGATCTGCTCGGTGATGAACCACTGGAGGAATATGCCGCTGGCGTGGTCCTTTTCCTTGATCGCCAGGTCGGCCAGGTTATTGATGCACGACGTAATGTATTGCTCATGCCTGAGGGTCTGCTCGAACAGATCGAGGAACGACGTGAACCTGCTGGCCGGGGCAGCCATGGCCTCGACGAGCGCCGGCTCTCCCTGGCTGTTAAGGTAGGTGTAGAATTTCTTAAAGTGGACCATCTCCTCCTGGTACTGCACCATGAACCAGTTGGCAGTCCCCTTGAGCCCCATGGCATTGGCGCAGGACGACATGTTCAGGTAGAGATTGGCCGAAAACAGTTCGGTATTCAGGTGCTTGTTCAGAGACGTGTACATTTTCTTGCTCAGCATGCGGATGGTCCTCCTCGATAAAATGGTGTTCATACTTTTTTTCATTATAGCCCGGAATCGAGACAGCGCCAGGAGCGCTATTCCATCAGCCGAGACAGCTGACCGCCTGTTCCGCTTCCACCAGCACCCGCCACAGATCCTCGCTCTCCCCCAGCCCGAGCTTGATGAGATAGGCGGCGATGCTCAGGTTGGTACGGGCACGGAACAGCTCGATCTGGCGCCGGAACTCCTCACTCCCCATCCCGGTCTCCTGGAGGTAGACATCGAGAAACAGGGAATCGGGGAACTCCTGCAGCATGGCAGGGTGGGCAAAGAACTGGTTGTGGAACTGGGCAAGGAAACAGCCGACATCGAAGGCAGGGGGGAGGACGAGGGAACTCTCGAAATCGATGGCCGCTATGAACAGGGTCTCCCGGTTTTCCTGGTTGTCCTGGCCGATGAAGACGTTTTTCGGGTGGAAATCACCGTGCCCCTGCACGAGTGCATTCGGGTCGTTCTGCACCAGCCGCGCCTCCTCGGCCTGCACGAGCTCCATGATCTCGCGGGCCTTGCGGGTATGCCGGTGGTTGATTGCGGTAAAGCGCTCTAGGTACCTGGCCAGCCTGAGCTCTTCCCGGGGGAGGAAGTCGCCGGGGGGAGTGATCACCAGCCGGCAGTTGTGGAGACGTGCGAGCCAGCGGGCCGCCAGCTGGAGGTACTCGCAGCCATCGGCGGGGGAGGCGGTCAGAAGCTTGTCGAACAGGGATTTCCCCCGCAGCCCCTCCTCGATGATGGTCATGGAGGCCGGGTCCTCGTCGATGGGGCGCGGCACCCGGAACAGACCGCCGCCAAAACCGTGCTCCGCCAGGGTTTCCATGATATGGTAGGCCCGATCGGCGTTCTTCCACTTCTGGGGTGTTTCGATGCTCTTTATGATGATCCGTTCACGGAACTCGTCCGCCCCCTTGGTCCCGATAGTTACCTCCGTCACCCTGGTGTTTGCCCCGGCGCGGGGAATCTCCTTGAAGAAGGGACGGCAGCGCCCCCGGCGGAGTTCCTCCACCAGGTCGGACATGCTGCGGAGCGGATGGTCGAACTGGGTCGGGTAGGTCCCGGCATAACTGGCGCCGTGGGTGTCGGTACCGGCGATTGCGGTGAAGTGCAGGCGGTGCCAGTCCTGGAGCCCCCGGCTGTTTCTCCGCACCGACTGGTTGGAATTGAATATCTCCACGCAGTCCAGAAGGGGATCGCACAGGTCCTCGTCGGACGGGATGCGGCTTCCCCGGTAGGGGTGGGCCCAGACCAAGGCCACGTCGGAAAAACGGCGACGGATATCCAGGAGCGACGTGCCAAGGGGGAGGGATTCGGTGGCCCCGTAGACGAGCACGTCCCCCAGTTCGGCGGAACTGACCTCCTGGCCGGCCAGGAGCAGAAAATGGTCGGGGACCTCGGCGGCCCGCCGCACCCCCTTCAGTTCATCCGCACCCCACAGGTAATGGTGGTCGGTCAGGACAATCCCCTGCAACCCCTTGGCAAAGACCCTCCGCACCAGCTCCACGGCGGCAACACTGCTGCAGGGGGAGTGTTCGGACGTATGGGCGTGCATCTCCATCAGCATAGGACGGGACCCGGGATCCGGGATCCGGGATCGGTGCCTGCCCGATTCCGCTCTGGAGCAGTTACCGGTCCCCGGTTCCTGATCACGGCTTTTTCTCCAGGAACATCTTGATCAGGTCGATGGGGATCGGGAAGATGGTGGTTGAATTCTTTTCGGCGGCGATCTCCGTCAGGGTCTGGAGGTAGCGGAGTTGCAGGGACATCGGCTCGGCCGCCAGCACCGTCGCGGCCTGTGCCAGTTTTTCCGACGCCTGCAGTTCCCCTTCGGCATGGATCACCTTGGCGCGCCGCTCCCGCTCAGCCTCGGCCTGTTTGGCAATGGCCCGCTGCATCTCCTGGGGAAGGTCGATGTTCTTCACCTCCACATTGGCGACCTTCACCCCCCACGGACCGGTATGGCGGTCGAGAATCTCCTGCAGCTCCTTGTTGATCTTCTCCCGGTTGGCCAGGAGCTCGTCCAGGTCCACCTGGCCAAGAACGCTCCGGAGCGTTGTCTGTGACAACTGGCTGGTGGCGTAGAGATAGTTCTCCACATCCACAACCGCCTTCTGGGGCTCCATGACCCGGAAATAAATGACCGCAGAGACCTTCACCGTCACGTTGTCGTGGGTGATGACATCCTGGGGCGGTACGTCCATGACCACGGTACGGAGCGGCACCCGCACCATCCGGTCGATGCCGGGGATGATGAAGAACAGTCCCGGCCCCCGCACCCCGGCCAGCCGGCCGAGTCGGAACAGCACCCCCCGATCATACTCGGGAAGGACCCGTACCGCACTGGCGGCAAACATGATGCAGAGGATGACAACAAAAATCACCGGCACGTAATTGAATACATCGAACATATGATACCTCCGGTTCGTGCTGCGTACTACGTGCTGCGTACTGGACGGACTTGTCACAGCACGCTTGACGGAGCACATCGCACTTGTTATGTATTTTTTCTGTACGCTGAATGCAGCACGGGCTCACCCCGCCTTTCGCACCCTGAGCCGCATCCCTTCCACTGCCTCCACCACCACCTGTTCACCGGCGGGGATGGGCGCATTGCTCAGGGCATCCCAGTATTCTCCCTGCACGAAGACCTTTCCCCCCACAGGGGTGATTTCTCCATCCGCCACTCCTACATCGCCCACCAGACCTTCCCGGCCGGTGATCGGCTGGTTACGGTGGGCCTGGAGGACCTTTCTGACGGCAACAACAAAAAAAAGGAGAGTGGCGGCGACTGTCACCAGAATCACGCTCCAGGAAACCCGCAGGTAGGGCTCCGAAGAATCAAACAGCAAAAGCGACCCGAGCACCATGGCTACAATCCCTCCGACTGTCAGCATTCCGTGGGAAACGATCTTGATTTCGGCGATGAACAGTATCAGCGCCAGAAGGATCAGCAGCACGCCGGCATAATTAACCGGCAGGGTCTGGAAGGCAAAGAAGGCCAGGATCAGAGATATCCCGCCAATCGCTCCGGGGAGGATGACCCCCGGATTGGAAAGCTCGAAGAAGAGACCGAGCATGCCGATCATCATCAGTACGTAGGCCACGTTCGGGTTGCTGATGGCGTTGAGTATCCGCTCCCGCATCCCCATTTCCGACGGTACCACCGTTGAGCCGGCCAGCTTCAGGACCAGTTCTTTGCCGTCCCGGCTGATGCGGCGCCCCTCCAGCTGCCTGAGCAGGTCAGCACGATCCGTTGCGATGAGGTCGATGACCCGGCCTGCCAACGCCTTTTCCGCGCTGAGGGAGATGCTGTCGCGCACCATCTGCCGCGCCAGGGTCTCATCCCGTCCCCGCTTGCGGGCGATGCCCTCTACGTAGGCTTCCGCATCGTTGACGATCTTCGTCTCCATCACCTTGTCCGGCTTCTCGCCGATGCTCACCGGATGGGCGGCACCGATGTTAGTGCCGGGTGCCATGGCACAGACGTCGGCAGACAGGGCGATGATCGCGCCGGCCGAAGCGGCACGGGCTCCGGCGGGAGCCACAAAAACCGCAACCGGCACCGGGCTGGCGAAGATATCCTGCACTATTGAGCGCATGGCGGTATCGAGCCCGCCAGGGGTATCAAGCTCGATCAGCAGCAGCCGATCACCATCATGGGCCGCTTCCTGGAGATTGCGATGCAGAAAGCTTGCCGTAACGGGAGTTATCGGGTCGTGGATATCGACAACCCTTATCCTCCCCTGTTCGGCACTGAGCCCGACGGCTGACATCAACAGACAGAAGATAAAAAAAACGGTGCGCCCCATGGAACCCCCAAAACAATCCAGCTGAAAGTATACCCCCTTCCGCTTCCCGGTCAAAGGGGGTCTTGTCATTCCAGCGTAATAATGTTATGTATAACGCCTCAGGAGACTGGATGCCATGAAAGAGCACTGCAAAATCCTCCTCGTCGATGACGAAGCAGCCAGCCGCGAGGCCCTTGTCCTGCTGTTGAAGAGCAACGACTACCACCTGACCGGCTGCGGCTCGGGTCAGGAGGCATTCCTGCTCCTCCAGCGGGAACGGTTCGACATCGTCATCACCGACCTGCTCCTGCCGGACGTAAGCGGCATCGACATCCTGAAAAGGGTCAAGGAAGATTCCCCCCTGACCGAGGTCATCCTCATCACCGGCTACGCATCGGCTGAAACAGCAGTACAGGCCATGAAGGAAGGGGCTTGTGACTACATCACCAAGCCACTCAACATCGACGAACTCCGCATCATCCTCGCCAAGGCGGTGGAAAAACACCGTCTCCTCACCGAAAACGTCTACCTGAAGAAACAGCTCCGTGACAAGTACGAATTCGCCAACATTGTCGGCAATTCCCCCGCCATGCAGAAGGTCTTCAACCTGATGAAACGGATCATCAAGACCGACTCCACGGTCCTCATTCTCGGTGAATCGGGGACCGGCAAGGAAGTCGTCGCCAAGGCGATCCATTTCAATGGCAGCCGGAAGGATAAGCCGTTCATCGCCGTCCATTGCGGGGCGATCCCGGAAAACCTTCTGGAAAGCGAGCTGTTCGGCTTCGTCCGGGGGGCCTTTACCGGCGCCAACAAGGACAAGATCGGCAAGTTCGAGGCGGCCAACCACGGCACCATCCTGCTGGATGAGATCGGCACCATGCCGATGCATCTCCAGACCAAGCTGCTCCGTGTTCTTCAGGAGCAGGAAGTAGAGCGGGTCGGCTCCACCCGGCCGATCAAGATCGACGTGCGGGTGATCTCGGCAACCAACCAGGACCTGGAAGAAGAAGTGCGGAAAGGGACATTCCGCGAAGACCTCTTCTACCGGCTGAACGTCATTCCCCTCCGCATCCCCCCCTTACGGGAGAGGGGCGAAGATATCCTTCCGCTCGTCAGGTATTTCCTTGAAAAAAACTGCCGGGAGATGAAGCGCCCCCTCATGACCATCGCAAAAAATGCCATGGAGGTGCTGGAACTGTACGGCTGGCCCGGCAACGTGCGGGAACTGGAAAACGTCGTCGAACGGACCGTCGCCCTTACCGAGGACAGCGTCATCACCGTCAGCGACCTCCCCCACCAGATATCCGAGATGGCGCTGACAAAGGTCTCGGAGCGGGGGGTGGACATGGTCAAGACCATTACCGAAATAGAGAAAATGATGATCCTCGAAGCACTGAGCCTCACCAACGGGGTCAAGGCGAAAGCCGCGGCCATGCTGAACATCAACCGGACAACGCTGGTGGAGAAGATGCGACGACTGGGAATGGAGCGGTAGAGAGGAACCCTCTGTCGAGAAACAATTAAGTCGTTACCATAACAATTAAGTCCTTACATCGACAATTAAGTTGTTAACGTTCAGATCATTTTTCGAGAAAGCGGCGACAATTAGGTCGTAAATTTTTTAATCCTTCGCAATTCTATCCCAAATAACTACTTGCGAATAAGTTGGCCATTCGTAATAGTCATCATTACAAATATCTTCTACACTTCGAAGTCATTCTTGATACCCCACCTGAAAAATAATTTACCTAATGATTTAAGGTTGTTGCATACTGGTTTTATTAGTGTATGCTAATCATATTCCCGGTGGGCCATTGGCAGGGCCATGGTCTCGGCAAAAGCATCGACAGCACGATGCAAATTTTGCCGGACCGAATCTGTCTCAATTCAAGAAAGAACAAGGAGGATTTAAATGTTTTTGGTTAACGTCCGTAAATTAGGTTTGGTCGCTTTTCTTTGCGCCATCATGGGCGGGAGAACCATAACTTGCTTGGTTATTTACAGGCAGGCGGCATAGGGAATTGTGGGATATTTGGTGGTAGCGGCAGATGGTCTCAAAATAGCTGATTCACGGCCGGTAAAGCAGTATAGGTCAGGCAACGAGATAACCGTTGCCCGACATTAAACATGGCTTACAGCGAGGGCCAAATTATGAATTCCAACTTTTTGAATATCGCATCGAAAATCCTTTTGCTTTTGACGTTTATTGCCACTCCACAAATTGCTCATGCTGCTGGCAAGGTTACCGGGAGTGGTGAAATCATGGTGCTTAAAGAATTGTTTCAGGATAGGAGTTTCATTGCCTTGCTTGACGCACGCAGCAAAGCTGTGTCGGTCTCCGAGAGTGGTGCGGTTGGTCGAAATATTAAGAAATTTTCTGATGTTGCTGCTCAGCGTGATGTGATTTGGCTGCTGCAGCGTGGCCTGGCCAACCGCGATACCGCGCTGATTGAGAAGTCTGTCAAGGCAATGGAGTATGGTTTCAGGTTCATAACTGACAAAGGATATTTCCGAAATGGGTTGGGGGAAGACCCTCGCAGGGCGATTACTGCGGATGCTTTTTTCCTGCAGGCTTTTGGACATGTTTATTTGTTGTTGCAGCAGGATAAAGCGGGAAAACCATATTTACCGAGACTTAGGAAGTTAGAACCTGATTTGCGCAGGGCTCTTGATTGGTTGCGCGATAATCGTGACGAGTTGTTTCGGCAAGATCGCAATGCACCAAATCGCCTGGCTTTTGACGGTCTGGCATTCCTGCTAAACGGCATACTGCTTGATGATCCGGCATTGAAAGAAATAGCTTATGAATTTCTTGAGGCTGACCTGCAAATGCAGCGTTTAGACGGTGTATTCGTCGAGCACGGGGGACATGACAGCAGTTACCAGGCAGTCAATGCGTTGGAGTTGCAGGTCGCCTCGTTCCATATCGATGATGCAAACCTTAAGCAAAGAGTGCTTAAAGCGGTGGAAAAGGGAATGGAGTGGGAAGAGTCAAGGGTTCTTGATAACGGTGAGATAAGTGTTGAAGGCAATACTCGCACTGGATTAGGCCAGGAAATGTTGTTCGGCAAGATAATAGATGTCAACTATCCTGAAGTAGCCTTGGCGTTTTATTACTGGTCGCAGCTTGGAGGTTCTTCAAAGTCGAGATCATTTGCGACTGCAATCACCAATTTTGCGTTAAGCTCACGGTAGTTAATCGTGCTGTCCGAAGGAGATCAGACTCCCTTCGCTCTTCCCGGTCCAATTGCCCACTTTGTCGAAGGTGGGAGTAATGTCCTCAATGTGGGATTCTGCGATTCTCCAGCAGGTAAATTGGAACCTCGATCAATGTTGCTACGCACCCTCCCCGCTTATATATGAAAAGCCCCTCAAGCGTGAATAGTTTGTGGGGCTTTTATGCATCCGGTGCAGTTTTTTACGCCGGATTTATGGCTACGATTAATGCGGAGGAAGGTTAGAGAGTAAAATAAAAAGTCGCTCCTTTTTCCGGCTCACCCTCTGCCCAGATCCGCCCACCATGACGCATTATTATCCGCTCTACCGTCGCAAGGCCGATGCCGTGGCCATCGACACCTGTTCCGGGTAGGCGATGAAACGGGATGAACAGCTTGTTCGCATCCGTCATGTTGAAGCCGTTCCCGTTGTCCCGGACATAATAGGTCGGCTTTCCTTCGTCTTCCATCATGCCAAATTCGATTACCGCCTCTTCCCTCTTGCGGGTGAACTTCCAGGCGTTGCCCAAGAGGTTATCCATGGCCACCTGGAGTAAATCCCTGTCTCCCTTGACGGTAATGCCTTCGTTAATACGGAGCGAGACCCTGCGGTGGGGTTCTATCAAAACCAGTCCCTTGGCAGCATTGCGAGCAATCTCGCTCAGGTCAACATTTTCATGGTGAAGTTCACTGCGTTTGAGAGAGGCGAATTCGAGCAGAGTGTCGATGAGCTGGTTCATGCGCTGGCTCCCCTCGCCGATCTCTCGCAGATATTCACGGCACTGAGTATCCAGATTGTGGCTGCAGAACTCCTGGATAAACTGGCAGTAAGAATAGATGACCGTCAGGGGCTTGCGTAAATCATGGGAAACCGAGTAGTTAAACGCCTCTAACTCCTGATTGGCATTCTCGAGTTCAATGGTTCGTGCCTCCAGGGCGTTTGCCAGATCATTGACGGCACTGGCCGCCCTGCCCGGCTCATCGTCGGAAACAACGTTGATACGGGCAGATAAATCACCGCTCTGCATGGTATGTATCCCCTGCATGAGAGCGTTGAAAGATTTGGTTACCCGCCTGAGAACAAGGTAACAGATCAGGGAAACCGTGAGCCAGAACCCTACCGCCAAGGCACATGAAATCGCGACAAGCCGGTAAGACATCAAGTGCAGGTCTTCCGTGCTCCGCTTCAGACTGACCCTGCCGATTAAAGTCGGGCCAGGTTCAGTTCCTCCGCTGATGGCCGATTCAGGAGAGGTGGTCAGGACATCGCTCCGGACCTCAACCGTTTCTTCGATCACATCGGCTTTGCTTCCCGGCAGCTGTAGATTTGTCAGCACCTTGCCATTACCTGAAGTAATCACCACGCCCCGCAATCCGGAGATCTGGTGAACAGACCCTTCGGCAAACTGCTGGAGGACGGCGCGGTTCTCGGCATAAAGGGGCAGGCGAATGGTTTCGGCCAGGTGTTGCGCCTGCAGATGGAGTTGTGCGGAGATATGCGCCCGTTGATTTCTGATTTCAATTGTGACGTAGACGGTCAAAAAGACAATGGCGATGAGGGCGGTCAGGAGGGTAAAAACACGGAAGAGCCGGTACTGGAAACTTGATCGAAAGTCTAACGGCCGCATGTATGGTAGCATGGATAGTCCCTCGCTGTTTCGCTAGGTTACTCCGTTGTCTCGTTGATATCAAGCTTTCCCAGAACATTCTGGTTGATCCTGTACTTTGTGCCGCGTGGAGCCTGGCGGGGGATTTCGTCGATACGAGCTCCACGGAGGAGTGCATTGGCCATGTCACCGGCCTGCCGTCCCATTTCGGTGGAGTCAATGTCAACTGCCGCAGCAGCGCCCAACCCGAGATAACTCGCGGCAAAGGAAACGACCGGCACCGCTTGGTGCTGGCCAAAACGGAAATAGGCCTCAGCCGTTTCGCGGGTGACCGCCGTAGTGTCGGGGAACATCCAGAGGGCATCGACCTTTCCGGCCAGCGAGCCGAGCTGGGCCAGGGTCTCCCGGGGGGACTCAACCCTGCGCACGTTCAGCTTGATGCCAGCCTTCTCAGCGGCCTTCTGGGCCTTGTCCAGATACCAGCCGGTCTTGCCGGGATTATGGATGACACCGACATTATGCACCTTCAACTGTTTGAACAGATTACAATATTTCTCGGGAGGGGCAAACATCGTGATGCCGGTCAGATTGGCCCTTGTGCCGATGCCAAGTGACATTACCGCGACCACCGGCGTCTGGGTGATCCTGCGGGTCGCAGCCAGGGCCGCGTCCCCTATGGCCAGGATCAGCCGGGGGCGATCCTCCCGCACAATCCGGACGACGTCAACTTCGGCATAGTCGGACAGCACGACCACGCGCTGTGAGGCGTTGCAGTCACTCCGGAAGCCTTTCAGCGCCTGTTCGTAGCCGACATTGTGGCTGCTCTGGAGTACCAGGACTTCATAGGCCTGAGCCAGGGAGGGGAGCAAGGTCGCCAGGGCAATTATGACTAAGAGAAGGCGCCGCATCAGAACTTCACCCTCACTCCGCCCTCGAACCAGCGTGGAGCATTCGGCTTGAAATCAACTATATACTGGCTACCGTTAAAGATGTTGTTGATCGAGAAGAACAGTTCCGGGGCACTTTCATGCTTCTGGAATGGCTTCCAGTTCAGGTGCAAGTTCCAGATCATTGCCGACAGATGAGGGTTTTGGTCGGCTGGCACGTTCCACTTGACGAAGTTGCCGGACAGGGTACCCCGCAGCCCCAAATCGTTGTTGTCGTAGTTCAGCCCCAGCTTGATATTCTGACGCGGCCCGCTGTTGGTACTGGTCAGCTCCGCCTTGGTGGCCTTGTCCCACGAATCGGAATACGTATAGCCACCGGTCAGGGAGAGGCCATACAGCGGCGAGGTGCGCAGTTCCAGTTCCGCCCCCTGGCGCACCTGTTCGTGCAGGGTTACAGTTACCGGATTTGTGCTGAGATCAAAATCCTGGATATTCCAGATATTGTTGTAGAACAGGGTACCCTTCAACCAGAGGTAGGGGATGGAGGTGGTTTCAAAACCGGCCTGCACGGTCTGGATATTCTGATTACTATGTATGCCGTTGAGAAAAGACAGATTACTGACAATCGGCATCCCATAGCCCCTTGCGGCATAGGTCCGCAGGGTGGTGCTGTCGGTCAGCCGGTAGGTGAGGCCCAGGGAATAACTGTAAGCGTCGTCCAGCAGGTTGGTGTGGTCAAAACGGAAGCCGGGGAGGATGCTGAGGCGGCCAAGGGTCCAGATTCCATTGAGATAACCGGACCAGCGGTCCATGGCTATATCGAAATTGTCAACAGGGTCAAGCCAGACAAGCTCCCGGTTGTGCAGGTCATTGCGCTCGTATTCGACTCCGGCGCTCAGGTTGTTATCAGAGGTGCCCCAGGTAAGCCCCAGATTCGCTCCCCGGTAAATTTCCCGGGTAGAGTAATCTCTCCAGAGGGTTGAACTGGTTAGTTCCCCCCATTTGGCAGTCAAGAAACGACGACCGCCGTAGCTGTTCAGGGTCAGGTTCAGGTCATCGGCCAGGGCATAGCGCAGATTAAGATAGCCGGATGCATAGCGGGTGTCGCTGCTGTCATGGTAATTATAGGCTATTGAATCCTCAAGACCTGTCCGTTTGTCTCGCAGGTCAAACCCCAGAGCTATGTTCCCTTTGGTGCCCAGGTCATAGGTAAGTTTGCCAAATCCGTGATTGAAACGTACCTGGGTGCCGGAGACAAGGCCATCCGAACGGAGATTGCCGCCAGTCAGGTAGTAGCCGAACCGGTTGACGGTGCCGCTAATCTCCCCACGACTGTCGGCCGTATAGCTGGAGCCGATGGAGCCTGACACCATGCCGCCCGCCTTGCGCTCCGGGTCTGGCGACTTGGTAATAATATTGACAACCCCTCCCAAGCCCGAGCCCCATGATGAAGATGCAGCCCCCTTGATGATCTCGACCCTTTCGATCATCTGCACCGGGATGGCGCCGAGCTCGGCAATATTGTCTGCACTTATGAAGTTCTGGGGGACGCCGTCGATCTGAACTAGGACATGCCTGTTGATGATCCCCTGTAGGTTGAAGAAAACCGAATTGCCTGGGGTCTGGATCTGGTCAAGGTGGATACCGGGTACGGTCTGTAAAACCTCGGCCAGGGTATGGGCGTTGAGGCGCTCGATATCAGCGGCAGTGATAACGGTGACATTTTCGGCGATTTTGGAAATAGGGCGAGGAGCACGGGAGGTGGTAAGGAGCTGTTCCTGGAGATTATCTCCCAGGTTCAGGATGTCTGTGTTGTCACCCTCACCCGCAGCGAGCACCTGACTGGGCGCGAGGAAGGCTGCCAATGCAACGGCAACAAATAACGCCCGGAGGCTATATAGACGGTTAATGAAAATCATGGCATTGAGTATGCATGTTAATTAACAGATTACTGGTTATTTTGTCCAGAACTTTATAAGGAGGTGAAAGCCATGGAAGAAGAATTAGTCATTCTGGAGGAAGGGGTGGAAGCGGGAATTGTGCAGGGATGCTGTTCAGGTAATACAGCCAGAAGTGCTTAGCTTTACGAAACTTAGCGGGGAGTGATAATGACTCCCCGCTAAGTTTTCCTACCGGTTAAAGAGGCTGTTTCTGCATACAACTTGTCACCTGAAAGCAACAATTAAGCGGCATTACGGTGATATCAGATTCACTTTCAGTTGGTTGCAATTTTGTTATTTGACGTAATCACCAAGGGTCTGCCATGCACCTTTCCAGGTATCTGAAAACCTACTCCTCTCCCGAAAGACCAGGACGGATACTATTGGTCGCCACCCGACGCTGTGCTGTGCTGGAACTGTCGGAGTCCCTCTGGCAACGGCTTACCGATGGCGGCGAACTGTCCGACTGGGAGAGGGAGGCTTTTGCCCGTCTGGGGGTGCTGGTTTCGGACCGGGACGCTGAGCGGGAGGAAATGAGGGAAACCTTCAACGAGCTGAACAGCAAGAGCCGGCGCTTCAAGGTAACGGTGACCCTGACGTTGGAGTGCAACCTGGCATGTCCCTACTGTTACGAAGAACCATTCCGGGGCCGTTTCGTGATGAACGCACCCACCGCCGATCTGCTGGTGCAGCGACTGACCGAGCGGATGGCCGAGGGGTTGGATGTAACCGTGGATTTTTACGGCGGCGAAGCCTTGATGCGACTCGACCTGCTGCACGAGATCGCCTCAAGCCTGAGGGATACCGCCGACCGTCATGGCGTCGGTTTTGCCTTCAATATGTTCTCAAACGGGGTCCTGCTAACCCGGAGCTTGGTGGAGGAACTGCTTCCGCTCGGCCTTTCTGCTGTTCGCCTCACCATTGACGGCCCCCCCGACATCCACGATGCCCAGCGGCCATTCGTCTCCGGAAAGGGGAGCTTTGCGACTATCATGGCCAACTTTGTCGAAGTGCACAGGCTGGTTGCCATCGACCTGGGTGGCAACTACACCCGCGACAATTACCAGCGCTTTCCGGAACTGCTGGAGATGATGATCGCGGCTGGCATCGAACCTGCCCGCTTGAAGGAGGTCTCTTTTTCACCGGTCATGCCCAGGGCCGACGGCAGTGTCAGCGGTGACCGCTCCTCGGCCTGTGCGTGCACCGCCGAACCATGGGCCATCGAGGCTGCGGTCTACCTGCGTGGAGAGCTGATAAAGCGGGGCTTCCCGGTGGCAAAGATCAAGCCGAGCGCCTGTATGATCGAGTTTGCCAATGATCTGGTGGTGGGGTATGACGGCGGCTTGTACAAATGCCCGGTCTTCATGGGGCAGGAGGACCTTCGGGTCGGCACTCTGGCCAAAGGGATCAACGATTACCGCCAATCGCACAACCTTGATGTCTGGAAAAATGACGAATGTCTTGAATGTGCCTACCTGCCGCTCTGCTTCGGTGGCTGTCGCTTCTTCCGCAAGCTACAAACAGGCGGCATCGACGGCGTAGATTGCCGCCGGACCATGCTGGATGCGTCACTGGAAACGTTTGTTCGCCAGGATCTGGCTGCAGGTTCACGAAAGACTTGAGTAAAATTTTGAGGTCTGTCCGGAATGGTGCCAGTTTTAAATTCACCCCTGCCACAATTGCGTGCCAGGACCGCGAACTGAGCAAATCAATGTAATGGGGTAGCCTGCTGGGATCATTGTCTCCCCGCACTATTCCGGCACAAAAAAAGGGCATCCGCGTGGATGCCCTTTTTCGTTCTCGTGTCAAACCCCTGTAATCTCGCCTGCGCTTTATTTCTTCACCTTGAATATCGAGTGAAAGGTAGCTACCTTCGTCCCGTTCTCGTCGAACACCTCCGCCTCTCCACGGATGGTCCGTTCATCCCGCTCGGCAATCCGCGCTACGGCTTTCACCGTTCCTCCCCGCACCGGGGCATGGAACTTCAGACCCAGCTCTACGGTAGCGAAGTGTGTACCCTCCGGCAGGACGCTCTTGATCGCCATGGCAACCGCCGTGTCGGCCAGTGATGTGACCGCCCCGCCGTGCATGAGCCCCTTCCCCTGGGACAGTTTCACCTTGAACGGCATGGTCAGCACCGCCATGCCATCCTTCGCCTCCAGTATCGACATTCCCAGGTACTCCTCGAACGGTGCGGCGGCAATCCATTCCGGCAATCGGAACGGCAGCGGCGCACCGGCGATCATCGGCTCTTCGTAGACTTTCTTGTACACGGTCCCTCCTTTGAAACGCATAACTTCACAAATTATAACTCCCCCCTTCCCCCTCTTATCTTAAGAGGGGGGGCACATCCATCTCCTCCCCTTAAGTTAAGGGGAGGTCGGGAGGGGTTATTCTATTCACTCTTTCCGCTTCACGTCAGGTACCGGCATATCAAGTTTCCCCAGTACTTTTACCATGTCATCCCAGACGTCCCAGAATTTACCCGTATCCTTTTTGTTGTGCAGAAGAAAAGAAGGGTGAAAGGTCGGCATGAGGGGGATGCCGTGGTAATCGTGGAACGTGCCGCGCAGCTTGGAGATGGGGGCCTTGGTCCCCAGAAGGGTCTGGGCAGCGAATGTGCCGAGCGCAACGATAATCTCCGGAGCGATCGCCTGCACCTGGCGGAGGAGGAACGGCCCGCATTGTTCGATCTCGGCTGGTTCCGGGTTGCGGTTCCCGGGCGGACGGCACTTGAGGACATTGCAGATGTAAACATCCTCGCGCTTCAGCCCCATGCGGGTAATGATACGGTTCAGAATCTGTCCCGCCTCACCCACGAACGGCTCCCCCTGAAGATCCTCATCCCGGCCGGGGGCCTCGCCGACAAAGAGGAGACGGGCCCCGGGATTTCCGGTTCCGAACACCAGGTTGGTCCTCCTTGTGCAGAGGGGGCAGCGCTGGCACTCTCCCAGCTCCGCACGGATCTGTTCGAGAGTTTCACCTTCCCGGGAAGTTGCAACTTCACCAGGCACAACCGCCTCGGTTGCCGGTTCAACTCCGGCCCGCTCCTGTACGGAAGCCCACGACAGCCCATCCACACCGCTTTCCCGCAACTCCTCCAGGTACCCCTTCAACGAGGCGACCAGATCGGCCGCCGATCCATCCGCCGTCATCCCAAACCCCTTTACATTTGCGTAAATATTCAATATCATTTACCCCTATGCTATTCATCGGGGCAGCGCTGCTGCTTATCATATGCACCCCCGCCGACGCCCTGGCCTGGGGGGGTGGTATTCACCTGCAGCTGGGAACGGCGGTACTGAACAACCTGACGGCAATCCGCCCAACCATAGCTGCCGTGATTGAAGCCTACCCCTACGACTTCCTCTACGGCTGCGTCGCCGCCGACATCACCATCGGCAAGAAATTCACCCACTTCCTCCTTCACTGCCACCGCTGGCAGGTGGGGATGAAGATCCTGGAGAACGCCGGCCCCGATCCCCAGAAGGCCTGCGCCTACGGCTATCTCTCCCATCTGGCAGCCGACACCATAGCCCACAACTATTTCGTCCCGTTCAAGGTGATGCGGAGCTTCGCCACCCTGACCCTGAAGCATGCCTACTGGGAGATGCGCTTCGAGAACTTCGTGGAGCGGGAGATATGGGAGACTGCCCGGAAGGTATCCCAGGAGAACTACCGGGCCAACGATGCCCTGCTGCGCAAGGTCCTGTCGGACACCATCTTCTCCTTCGGCACCAACAAGCGGATCTTCAACTCCATCCTCCTGGTGAGCCGGCTGGAAAAGTGGCAGCAGGTGCTGCAGACCTTGAGCGACACCTCCCGCTACAACCTGGACGAGAGCGACCGGGAGGAGTACATGGGGCTCGCCCAGGAGGCGGTGTTCGACTTCCTCAACGAGATGGAGGGGTCACGCTACTTCCACGCCGACCCCACCGGCGAACGGGCGCTGGTGACCGCCGAAGCGGTGCGCAAGAACCTGCGGCTCCTCTACCGGAGCGGCAAGCTGACCAAAGAACAGGCCCTGGAGCAACTGGACGAGATGAAAGGAAAGCTGCGCGAGGCGATCTGGGAACCTGAGCATCTCCTGCAGATACTCTCCACCGAATAACCGTCAACCTTCAACCTTCAACCTTCAGCCTTCAACCTTCAACCTTCAGCCTTCAGCCGTCAACCTTCAGCCTTCAACCTTCAACCTTCAACCTTTCCCTTCCATCACCCGATCGAGTATCACGTTCGCCACGTCGTCCTTCTCCATGAGCGGCAGCTCCTCCACCCGGCCATCCCGGAAAAGGAGCCTGACGATGTTGGTGTCCACGTTGAAACCTGCCCCGGTCTGGCCCACGTCGTTGGCCACGATAAGATCCAGGTTCTTCCCGTTCAATTTTTTCGCAGCATTCTCCAGTAGGCTTTCGGTCTCGGCGGCAAAGCCGACCAGATACTGCCCCCCCTTGTTCGCCCCCAACTCCGCAAGAATGTCGGGATTCCGCACCAGTTCCACAGTTTCGGGCTGATCGCTCTTCTTGACCTTGTCCACTGCGCGCCGGGCAGGGCGGTAATCCGCCACGGCCGCCGCCTTGATGACGACGGACGAGGAGGCGTACCGCTCCAGCACTGCATCCCGCATCTCCAGGGCACTGGTTATCGGGACGATCTCTACCCCCCAGGGGGCGTCGAGACAGGTCGGCCCCGTCACCAGGGTGACCCGGGCACCACGGCGGCTGGCCGCCCGGGCTATGGCATACCCCATCTTTCCCGAAGAGTAGTTGCTGATGAAACGAACCGGGTCCAGTTCTTCCCTGGTCGGTCCGGCTGTCACCAGTACGCACTCCCCGGCCAGGTCATTGGGAGTCAGGACTGCCATGGCCGCCTCGAAAATGGCCGCAGGGTCCTGGAGTTTTCCCTCCCCCTCCCAGCCGCAGGCGAGCATCCCCCGGACCGGCTCCACAAAGAGGTAGCCGTGGGTCCTGAGCCGCTCCTCGTTCTCCCGGTAGATGGGGTTCTGGTACATATTGACGTTCATGGCCGGAGCGATGAGGACCGGCGCTTTCGTGGCCATGACCGTGGTGGTGAGCATGTCGTCGGCGATGCCGTTGGCCAGCTTGCCGATGACGTTGGCGGTTGCCGGGGCGATGATGAACAGGTCCGCCCGGTCGGCCAGGGAGATATGGCCGATCTCCTGCTCGGAGATGAGGTTGAAGATCTCCGTGTGGACCGGGTTCATGGAGAGGGTCTGAAAGGTGAGCGGCGTCACGAACTCCGTGGCGGACCTGGTCATGATGACATGAACGGTGGCGCCGGCCTTGGTCAGCAGACGGAGAAGCTCCACCCCCTTGTAGGCGGCGATACCGCCGGTGACACCGAGTACTACCACTTTATCCTTCAGCATAGTGCCTCCGTCAGAGTGAAATATACGGATTGTGCAGCCGTTCGTGACCGATGGTGGTGGACGGCCCATGCCCCGGATAGGCCCGGGTTTCGTCCGGCAGGGTCATGAGCTGGTCTCGGATGCTCTCGATCAGCGCCTGGTGCGAGCAGCCGGGGAAATCGGTCCTCCCGACCCCGTCGGCAAACAGGGTATCGCCCGTTATAACGATCCCTTCCGCGGCCAGGTAAAGGCAGCACCCCCCCGGCGAGTGCCCCGGCGTATGGAGCACCTTGAGGGAATGATTGCCGAACGTGATGATCATGCCATCCTCCAGTGCCCGGTCGGGTCGTGGGGAATTCTCCGTGACAAGGTTGTACATGGCGGCCGCGTCGGCGGCACGGGGCAGATAGTGGATGTCCCCTTCGTGGATAAGAAGCTGGGCTCCGGTGGCGGCCAGGACAGCCCTGTTTCCCCCCACGTGGTCGAAGTGTCCGTGGGTGTTGATGACATAACTGATCTTCAGCCCGAGGCGGGCAACTGCCGCCAGAACGCGCTCCGCGTCCGCCCCCGGATCGACCACCACCCCCTCGCCGCTCTCCTCGCAACCGAGAATGAAGCAGTTCACCTCCAACGGGCCGACAACAACGGTTTCAAATAGCATTGCATTCCTCGCTTAAGTTGAACTGAAGAAATCCCCGTCAGAACAGGTCCAGGTTCTTTTCCTTCAGCTGCTCGAAGGGGTTGTTGTGAAAGTTTTTCCGTTCTTTCCCTTCCCTTCCCTGCTCGCGGGGAGCAGGTACCTGCTCTTCGGGAACCACCTCTACCGGCAGCGGCTGCTCGTCTCCTTCAAGACCGTTCTCCTTGAAGAAGTAGCGGTCATAGAGACGGTGGTAGGCGGTCCAGCGGGACGGGTTGTCCGGCTCCTTCCGGATATGGGTGCGGATGCCGTTGATCTTGGAATCCAGATCGTCCAGATAGTTGAGAATGGTCGCCTCCAGCGTCTTGGGACGCTTGGGTGAGCCGTATTCGTACTGGCCGTGGTGGGAGAGGAGCATGTGCTTGAGAAGCATGGCCAACTCCGGCGGGAAACCGGGGAGAGTGACAAGCTTCTCCTGGATCATCTCCACGCCGATGGTGATGTGACCCAGGAGTTTCCCCTCGTCGGTGTAGTCGAAAGAGCGCTGGTAGGCCATCTCCCGCACCTTCCCCACGTCGTGGAGCAGTGCCCCGGCAATGAGGAGATCGCGGTTTATACCCGCGTACAGCGGCACGATACTGTCCACCAGCTTGGCTACTGCAAGGGAGTGCTCCAGGAGCCCGCCCAGATAGACATGGTGCATCCCCTTGGCCGCTGGCGCAAGCCGGTAGGAGGCCATAAGCTCGGGGTCGTCGAAAAAGGCCGACAGGAGCTGCCGAAGGTTGTCGTCAGCCAGGGTCGAGCGGAGTGCTGCGAGTTCGGTCTCCATCTCCTGGATGTTCCGGTCCGTTTCGGGGAGGAAATCGGCCAGTTTCACCTCCTCATCCGGAATGCGCCGCAGTTCGGAGATGATCAGCTGCATTTTCCCCAGATAGACCGTCGCCTTGCTCCGGATGGCGATGAAGTCGTCCCTCCCGAAGGTGGCCGCCAGGGCGTCCACGTTGTCCCACACCTTGGCCTCCACCTCGCCGCTCTTGTCCATGAGGCGAAGCGTCAGGTACGGCTTGCCGTTCTTGGCCATGGCCATGATCTTGTCCTTGACGAGGAAGACCGCATCCACCTGGTCCCGTTCCCGGATATCTGCTACGTATGTTTTGCGCAAATTACTCTCCTTAAGACTTTTGAAAACAAATTTTACCACGGAGGTCACCGAGAAAATCTCGAACGAGGGTAACAAGGGTAAAACCGTCACGTCATAGGATAGAAGCGATTATCGGATTTTATCCTGATCATCCTGTGTATCCCTGTCAATTCGGTTTTCCGTTTTTATTGTGGCTCTGCGGTTTGCTGGCTGCAATGCAAACTGTTGGCAATTGCGTCCGCCACCCGGATGCCGTCCAGGGCGGCACTCATGATCCCGCCGGCATAGCCGGCCCCCTCGCCGGCAGGATAAAGCCCCGCCAAAGAGACCGACTGGAAGTCTTCCCCCCGCACGATCCGGAGCGGAGCCGAGGTCCGTGTTTCCACGCCGGTCAGGGTCGCCTCACCGGTGACAAAGCCCCGCATCTTCCGGTCGAAATGAACCAGGCCTTCCCGCAGTGTTGACACCACGTAGTCCGGCAACACCTGCGTGAGATCGGCTTCCCGCACCCCTGGACGATATGAGGAGGTCAGGGGGTGGGACCCCGGATGGCCAAGAAACGACAGCATGTTCTGGGCGGGGGCCCGGTAATCGCCCCCGCCGATGCGGAATGCCACCCTCTCCCATTGACGTTGGAACTCTACCCCTGCAAGGGGACCGCCGCCGGGGAAATCCTTCCGCCCTACCGACACCACCAGTGCACTGTTGGCAAAGGGAGCATTGCGAAGGTGACCGCTCATGCCGTTGGTCACCACCCCCCCCGCCTCTGACGCGCTGGCCACCACCACGCCTCCCGGACACATGCAAAAGGAATAGGCGGAGCGGCCGGTGCCGGAATTATTGTAGGTCAGCTGATAATCGGCCGGGGGAAGCCGAGGGTGGGACGCAAGACCGTACTGTATCCGGTTGATCAGCTCCTGGGGATGTTCCACCCGCACCCCGATGGCAAACGGCTTGGGCTCCAGGTGGAGCTGGCGCTCCGCCAGCATCCGGTAGGTATCGCGTGCGCTGTGCCCCGGCGCAAGCACCAGTATATCACAAGGGCATTCCTCGCGCCCATCTATTATCGCGCCTTTCAGCCTGCCATTATGAACGACGAGGTCAGTGAGCCGCTTCTGGAAGCGGATCGTCACCCCCTGTGTTTCCAGGTGCTGGCGAAGAGTCGTCACCACTCCACGCAGCTGGTCGGTACCGATATGGGGCTTGGCCAGCCAGAGGATCTCCTGCGGGGCACCGAACCGCACAAACCGGTCAAGAACATAGTGGATGTTGGGATCCTTCACCCGGGTCGTCAGCTTGCCATCGGAAAATGTCCCCGCCCCCCCTTCACCGAACTGGACATTGCTCTCCGGATCAAGCTCTCCGCCGCTCCAGAACGCCTGAACGTCCCTGACCCGGTCAGAAACTGGCTTCCCCCGTTCCAGGAGCAGTGGGGAAAGGCCGTACTCGGTAAGCCGAAGCGCGGTGAACAGCCCCGCCGGGCCAGCGCCGACAATCACGATCCTTCGGGAATCAGTCAGACGGGGAAGAACCGTTTCGGGCGAAGCCGGAATCTGTGTGAGGTCGGAATCACCGCCGTAACGCTCCCAGAATGACCTTTCGTCGTCGAGAGTGAATTCCACCGTGCAGACAATCTTGATGCGCGGTTTCTTACGGGCGTCGATCCCTTTCCGCACGAGATTAAAGGAGAGGACAGCCGATGGGTGCAGGCCAAAGCGGTCGCACAGCAGATTTACGAGCCGGTCATCAGCTTCGTCAAGATTGAGGATAAGATTGCGCAGCAGAAAGGGCATGGGGACGATCAGTTGGAAGGCTGCGGGATTTTATGGCGCTCCAGCAGCTGTTCGACAATGATGACAATATCGAGGGGATTGGTGGATTTGGGTATATGAACCTTGGCTCCCATTTCAGCGATCTCATGTTCATGGGGGGCACCCCGGAACATAGAGGTGAGCAGGATGATGACCGGATCCCGATCGCCTGCCAGACGCTTGATTTCCATGCAGGTGCTGACCCCGCCCATGCGCGGCATGATGAGATCGGAAATCACCACATCCGGTGCGTTGTCGATGAAGGATTTTATGCCTGCAATGCCGTTGTCGGCAGTAACGACCACGAATCCGCTCTGGGAAAAAGCATCGGACAATACCTTGAGAAAACAAGGGTCGTCATCGATAAGCAGGACTTTTCTGCAGGGGGATTCCATCGCATCCTCACGGGGGGTTTCAGATGCCCGCATCATACAAAAAAGAGCGCTAAAAGGAAAGGGTAAACAGGTCTAGCAAGAGCCAAGGGGGAGACTGATACGGAAGGTGGTACCGTTTTCGCCGGTTTTCTCCACCTCGATTTTCCCCTTGTAGGTCTTGACTATCCGGAGGACCACCGCCAGCCCCATGCCGGTGCCGCTGCTCTTGGTGGTGAAAAAGGGGTCGAAGATGTTGGGGATGTTTGCCTCGGGGATACCGGGCCCGTTATCGCTTACCCGGATGGTAATCTCCCGGTCGTCGTGATCCAGTTCCACGCCAAGAATGCCGTTTTCAGGGATTTCGTGCAGGGAATTGAGAAAGAGGTTGGTGAATATCTGCTCGATTTCGGAGGCATCTGCCGGTATTGCCGGGGGGACACGGTGATAGTGCCGCTCCACCGTTACCCGCTTGACCTCGATCTGGGGTCTGAAAACGTCCAGGATGCCATCGATTACCTGGTCGATCCGCACATCCCGAATCTCGTACCTCGGACGCTTGGATGCGTCAAGAAGCTTGCGGAGGATGTTGTCTATCCGGTCGATCTCTTTGACGATCTTATCGATGTAATCCTGTTTCTCAGCCTCTTCCGGGCCGCTCTTGATGAGCTGCACGAACAGGTTGATGGAATTGAGCGGGTTCCGTATCTCGTGAGCCATTCCCGCAGAGAGATAGCCCAACGTGGCAAGTTTCTCCGACTGGACTATCTCCGCCTGAGCCCGCTGCAGCGCCTCGGTCTTTTCCTGGACGCGGGCCTCCAGTTCATGGTTCCATGCCTCGATTTCCGCCAGGAGATGTTCCCGCTCCCGAAGCAGTTCCCGGTTGTTCATCTCGATCTCTCGAATGTGAAGGACGTTCTCTATCCGTTCGGCAAGATCCTGGTTGTTGAACGGTTTGAGCAGGTAATCCGAGGCACCGGCCTTCATGAGTTCAACGGCAATCTCTTCGTTCCCCTTGCCGGTAAACATGATAACGTAGGTGTCGGGAAAACGCCTCTTGATCTCCCTGAGGGCGGTGAGACCATCCATGCCGGGCATCATGTAATCGAGGAGGACAAGCTTTGGCCTATGCGCCTCGGCAATCTCAAGACCCGTAATGGCATCCTGGGCAGTAAGCACCTGGTAGCCCCGGTTTCTCAATATGATAGAGGTGAGGTCAAGGATGACTTTTTCGTCATCGATGATCAGTATCGTAGTGGATATCTGCGTGGGTTCTGTCATAGAGGTGCCAGAATATTTCATTTCTGCAGGAGATTTCGATCGTATGCAGTCATGGATGAAAAAGAAAGGGCAGCGGTCGGCTGCCCTTTATCGTACGCCCCGGTGCGGCAGAGTCTTCCGTCAGGGGAGACGGACGGTCATGACCGGGCACTTGGCACTCCTGACAACCCGTTCGGCAGTGCTGCCGAAAAGGAAGTGATCGAGCCCCTTGCGCCCCTGGGTTCCCAGAACAATGAGAGAGATGTTTTCCGCTTCGGCTTTTTTCAGGATTTCTTCGTAGGGGATGCCGGCGATGATCAACGATTCATAGTTGGTAAAATCCGTCATCTTTGCCTGGCAGAATTTCTGCATCATCTTCTCCGCCCCCTCCTCTATCTCTTTTTCCAGCTTTTCAAAGGAGATGTGGGGGACGTAGAAACCCCGGAGATCGACCGGTTCGTTGATGACATGGACCAGGTAGAGTTTGGCGTTGAACTGCCTGGCAAGAGAGATAGCGTACTCAAACGCATGCTCGGAGTTTTCTGAAAAATCGGTGGCAAACAGTATTTTTCCCAGTTGCATGGTGCCCCTCCCATTGTCGAATCAGGCAGATTCAGTGATTGTTTTCCTTGAATATCTTTTTGAGGATCGATTTCAGCTCATCCATCTTGACCGGCTTGTTGATATACTCGAATGCGCCGAGATTCATCGCCTCGATGTACGACTCAACACCCCCGTAGGCGGTGACCATTATCACGTTGCTTTTGGGAAAGCTTCTGTTCAGTTCCTTGAGAAAGTTGATGCCATTCATTTCAGGCATGTTGATATCGGTAACGATGAGGTTGACGTCCTGCTGCCTCAAATAATTGAGGGCCTCGTAACCGTTGGATACACTATCAACAACAAACCCTTCTTTAACAAGGAGACGCGACAGGCCAATGCGGGCATTTTCTTCATCGTCTACGACAAGGATTCTCTTCTGATCTCGCGACAAAAGCAAACTCCACACTGAGGGGATCATCTACCTGTTTCAGTCTAACATGGAGTTATACCCTGTCAAGACAGGTCACTGGCCCTTTTCCCTTGGGCTACTTTCTCCCGCAGCTTGACCGCCGTCAGGATGAGGTTGGCAATTATGGATACGAAGTAGATCTCGTCATCGGAAAAGGTCTTCAAGGCCGTCGAATTGAGGTTGATAACACCATACACCTCGTTCTTATCCGCAATGGGAAACGAAAGCATGGCGTTGTACTTCTCCTCCTGCAATTCGGGAAAGAGCTTGTAACGCGGGTCAAGGGAGGCGCTGCTAAGGGCTATGTGCTGCTTGTCCCGGGCAACGGTGCCGGTGATACCCTCCCCCATTTTTATACGGATCTTGCCCACAAATTCTGCATCGAAGCCGTGGGTTGCGGCAAGCACCAGTTCACCCTCCTCTGCCAGGTAGATACTGCAGACACTCACCCTGAGCTGGCTGGCCATTTTCTGGGCAACCTTCTGGAGGACCTGGGAGAGTTCGAAATCGGAAGAGACAAGCATGCTGATCTCTTCCAGGGAGATGATCTCAAGGTGCTCCCGGTTGGCCTTCTGCATGGTCAGCACCATCTTCCCCTTTTCACTCTCGATGAAGGGGGTAAAGATTGCCTTCTGGTAAAAGGGGTTAACCGTCTTGACCTTTTCCGTCATTGTACGGAAATCGGAAAAACCGCAACTACAGGTCATTTTTACCCGATAGCTATCCACCCGCTCACTCTTCATCACCCTGCCGCATTTTCGGCAACGCGCCGCCAGTTGCATACGCAGCAATCTCCTTGTCGTTAAATAGTTCTATATCCCGTATCCGCACATTCAAACATCGAATCTGTCATGGCCCATCAGCCTGCAGTTCGATATGAGCCGTCTTGCCGGGCTCGCCGAAAGGCTTGAGTGGTTTCCCATTGAATTCTCCTTCAATACCGCCGGCATTTCCCATATCAAGGGAGAAACTGCGCTCACCTTTCCACTCGATCAGATCACCTGCTTTGAGGTCGTACTGCTGGGAAATTGAACCATCAATAGTAATATTCAGCCAACTGTCCTGATTTATCTTGAGCCGCAGGACAATTCCTTTCCCCGACTGTTCGGAAGAGGGGGGGGATATTTCAGGGGGTGGAAGCACGGGCAAAGATGCAGCCGGGGTTAAGGCAACCGTCACGGAGGTCCGGACCGGCTGCACCGGCGCCGTCACGCTTGCAGGAGATGTTGAAGATGGGGCCTGCGGGGCTGAGGGGGGAGGTGGTTGTTTGTCATCAAGGAGATACGCCACCACCAGAACCAGGATGAGAAGCATGGATGGTATCAGCCAGCGCCCCTTGCCGCTCCTCAGCGGGGTATCCTCACGGGAAGACATACTCTCTGCTGCTGACCGGGTCGACCGGGGAACGGCGTCGCGCTCGAACATTCCGACTACGGCATCACCGGAAAGCCCAAGGTAACCGGCATAGATGCGCAGGAAGCCCTTGACATAGGCAGGATTTGGCAGCTTGTCGAACTTTCCCGCTTCAAGGGCCACGAGATAGTTTTTACCGATACGGGTTACCCGGGCGGCATCGTCCAGACACAGGCCACGTGCCTCCCGTGTTTCCCTCAGGTAGACGCCAACGGGCTTTTCGCCGTTATGGCCGGAATCCGGTTCAGGCACGCCGTCCCTCACTTGAGCACATCGAGGTACTCCCTGGCAAGCTGACCCAACTCGGAATCGGGAGCAATACGCAGGACCTCCCGAAAGGCCGCTGCAGCCGCCCTGTTTTCCTTCTGCTTCAGGTCGGCAAGTCCGAGACTGTAGTAGGCATTGACGTAATTTTTATTAAGTTCGATCGCCCGGTTGAACTCTTCAATCGCCAGGTCGATCTTGTCCATGGCGAAATAGACCTTCCCCAGGTTGAGCCGTGCACGGGGTTCCCGGGGGTTGTTACCGACCACCTCACGGAGGACGGACAGGGCGCGGGGATAATCCCCCTTATTGAAGTAGGCGATTCCCAGATTGATGTTGGCAGCCTCCTGGCTCTGAAAGAAGATGTCGTCTGCCACCACCTTGAACTGGATTATCGCATCATCCCAGCGCTTCATTTCCAGGTAATCGACCCCCAGGTCATTACGGGCATTGGGATTGTCCGGTTTCAAGGCCAGGGACTTAAGAAAGCGCTGTTCCGCCAGCTCGTACTTCTTTTTTTCGAAATAGGTCCTTCCAAGATAGTAGAGGAGGTCAGGGTCGTCCGGCGTAATTTTTTCCGCTTCGGTCAAATCGACGAGGGCACTGGTGTAATCCCCTTCCAGAAAGTGGGAAAGCCCCATCTGGTAATGATAGGATGCCTTCTTGGTAGCAGCGGAACCCGCAGCACAGGAGATGCAGAGTGAGGCAGCAAAGATGATACCGACGAGTTTGACGAGCTTCACATTTACTCCTTGTCCCGACGGGTCGGGGCACCTTGCCGGCAATGCACACCGGACCGCAAATGTCTATCCGTAAGGAGATTGTAAATACTGGCTGCCAAAACTAGCAGATTTGCAGGTTCCTGTCAATCACGGCGCCGGGCAAGCACAGACGGAGTGGAAGGCTTAGTCGTCCAGACCTTCGAAATGGGTCATTGTCTTGAAGATACGGTAGCGCTCCTCAATTTCAGAGTAGCTGAGACGTTTCAGGCGATTGAGGCTGAAATCCTCCACGTTGAAGGATGCCATGACGCTTCCGAAAACGATCCCCTGGCGGATTCCCTCCTCGGACAGATTACCCGTATTGGCGATGTACCCCATAACCCCGCCGGCAAAGGTATCACCGGCACCGGTCGGATCGAACACCTCCTCCAACGGATAGGCAGGGGCAGCAAAGATGGATGACCCGGTGAACATGAGTACGCCGTACTCCCCCCGCTTCACAACCAGCCGTTTGCAGCCGAGGGCCACGATCTGCCGGGCCGCCTTGACCAGATTCGCCTCACCGGTGAACTGGCGCGCCTCCCCTTCGTTGATAACCACCATATCAACCCTCTGCAGCACCTTTTTCAGTGCTTCCGGCTTGGAGGATATCCAGAAATTCATGGTATCGCATGCCACCCATTTGGCACCTCTCACCTGGTCGAGCACTTCGAGTTGAAGCTCCGGATCGATATTGGCAAGGAAGAGGTAGTCGGCATCGCGGTAACTTTCGGGGAGCTCGGGACGAAACTGGGTCAGTACGTTGAGCTGGGTGTCGAGGGTCTGAGCCTCGTTCAGGTCGTAACCATAACGTCCTGACCAGTGGAAGGTCTTGCCGGGGATGCGCGCCAACCCGCGGAGGTCAATATCACGGGAGCGGAGGAACTGGACATGCTCCTCGGGGAAATCCTCACCCACAACCGCCACCATCGAGACATCGGTAAAAAAGCTGGCTGAGGTGGAAAAATAGGTGGCCGAGCCGCCGAGCACGTTCTCTCCTCTGCCGAATGGGGTTTCTACCGTATCGAATGCAACCGTGCCGACGACGACGATGCCCATGGGGGATCTCCTTGATTAGAGGTATTTTCCGATTAAAAGGTCGAGATTCTGCCGCGCCGCGGCCGGAATGTGCGATTTTTCAGTGATTATGGAGAACTGCAGGGCTGTCGCACAGGGACAGCTGCGTTCACCGCCGAGCTCGGCGACGGCATGGCGAATGATATTCTTCGCCATGGCAACATTCTGCTTGATGATGGCAACAATCGCGTCGACAGTCACATCGTCATGGTGTTCATGCCAGCAGTCATAGTCGGTGGAAAGGGCGATGGTGCCATAGCATATCTCGGCCTCCCGGGCCAACTTGGCCTCGGTCAGGTTGGTCATGCCGATGACCGAAGCTCCGAGCGAACGATAGAGCAGGGACTCGGCACGGGTGGAGAACGCAGGCCCCTCCATGCAGATGTAGGTGCCCCCCTTGTGCACATTCGCTCCCGCCTTGCAGGCAGCACTGTAGAGGATGTCCGACAGGGAGCCGCATACCGGGTCGGCAAAGCCGACGTGGGCCACGACGCCATCGCCAAAAAAGGTATCCTTCCTGATCCCTTTGGTGCGATCGATGAACTGGTCGGGAATAACGATATCTCCAGGCGGGATATCCTCTTTCATGCTTCCCACGGCCGAGACGGAGATGATCCGCTCAGCACCCAGCTTCTTCATGCCGTAAATGTTTGCCCGATAGTTCACCTCGGAGGGGAGGAGTCGATGCCCCCGGCCGTGACGGGGGAGAAAGACCATCCGCACCCCTTCCAGGTTTCCGGTGACAAACGTGTCGGAGGGAGCGCCGAACGGCGTATCAACCGTTACCTCCCGGATATCCGCCAACCCTTCCATCTCGTAGAGCCCGCTGCCACCGATGACACCGACAATCTGTTCCGCCATGTACGTCCCCCTCTTGTAACGAGACTGATGTAGATTTGAACGTCGAACCTAGAACGTTGAACCTTGAACTGATTTATCCAACCGCCCCTTCAACTGCCCGCAGGCAGCCGAGATGTCACCTCCCCGGCTTGCCCGGGTGATGACGGTGAAATGCTTGTCCAACAGATATTTGTGGAAGCGGTCGATCGCCTCCTGGGTGGGAGCCCGGAACGAGCAGCCCTCATGTTCATTGAACGCAATCAGGTTGATCTTGCAGGGGATATCGCTCACCAGCCGTACCAGCCTGCGCGCATCATCGAGGGTATCGTTCAGATCCCTGATCAGCACATACTCAAAAGTAATATAACGCCGGGAGGGAAGGGGAAAGCGTCTGCAGGCGGCAAGCAACGCCTTGAGCGGGTATCTGCGGTTGATCGGCATGATCCGGTCACGCAGTTCGTCGGTCGTGGCATTGAGGGAAACCGCCAGATTGACCGTCACCGATCCCCCGAGGACATCCAGCTCTGACACGAGGCCGGAGGTAGAGACCGTCACCCGGCGATTTGAGAACTGCAGCCCATCGTTGTCGATAAGAATTTTAATCGCAGGCACAACATTGTCCAGGTTTGCCAGCGGCTCACCCATCCCCATGAAGACGATATTCCGTATCTCCGCATCACGCCTGACGGCACAGACCTGATTAACGATTTCAGCGGTCGTCAGGTTACGCGTGAGCTTGAAGGTGCCGGTAAGGCAAAATTCGCAGGCCATGGCGCAGCCGACCTGACTGGAGATACAGAGGGTGTTGCGCCCCTCATCCGGTATCAGCACCGATTCCACGCTGGCACCATCTTCCAGGCGGAACAGGTACTTTCGTGTTCCGTCCGTCGAGACCTCCACCACCTCCGGCTGCAGGTCGCTGACACAGGCAGTCGCCGCCAATTCTGCACGGAATTCCCGTGACAGGTTGGTCATCGATGCGAAGTCGGTAACCCCCTGCTGGTAGATCCACTTGAAGATCTGCCGGGCACGGAACCGCTCTTTCCCCTGCCCAGAGATAAAGGTTTCAAGGTCCGGGAGGGTCAAATTTTTCAGGTCAACATTAGCCATAGGTGCGGATATGAAAAAGCCCTTCGTATGAAGGGCTTATCGTCATCTCAGTGCTGTTTGATTCAGACCAGTTCGAGCTGGCTGAAGAAATAGGGAATCTCGAAAGCGGCAGTTTCCGGGGCGTCGGAACCATGGGCTGAATTCTCCTCGATGCTTACCCCGAATTCCTTGCGGATAGTTCCAGGCTCTGCATTGGCCGGATTGGTGGCACCCATCACCTCGCGCCATTTGGCAATGGCGTTCTCCCGCTCCAGGACAAGCACCACTACGGGACTACGCGACATGAATGCGCAGAGATCGTTGAAGAAGGGGCGTTCCTTGTGCACATAGTAGAACCCTTCCGCCTGTGCCTTGCTCAGGTGGATCTTCTTCATACCAACTATGCCGAAACCGGCCTCTTCGATCTTGGCCAGCACCTTGCCGGTTATCTTACGCTCTACGGCATCGGGTTTGATGATTGCGAACGTTCTTTCCATAACTTCCTCCTGGGTGATCGTCTGTTACAAGAGTA
Source organism: Deltaproteobacteria bacterium (assembly GCA_021848385.1). Taxonomy (GTDB): domain Bacteria; phylum Desulfobacterota; class Desulfuromonadia; order Geobacterales; family Geobacteraceae; genus Geomobilimonas. The sequence goes on along the minus strand of JAJZUQ010000005.1, from coordinate 37,353 downwards.
TACAAAGACCGATTTAATTATCATGTGGTCATACGCATGTCAAGGGGTTTCTGGGGTTCAAATAAAATAGCCTACAGAATGAATTCTGTAGGCTATTTTTGTCCAGAACAAACAGGAAACCGAGATTACTTCTTGTCAGCCGGAGCGGCAGGGGCAGCCGGAGCAGCCGCAGGAGCCTTGGCAGAAGACATCGGTTGCTGCGCGGGAGCAGTCTGCTCAGCGGCCGGAGCCGGAGCCGGAGCTTCCTCTTTCTTCTTGCAACCAGCAGTGAATGCCAGTGCGAAGGTCAGGCACAGAGCCAAAGAGATCAGTTTTTTCATTGACGTAATCACCTCTTTTCTTTTTTGATTACCATTATGGCGCGAAGCGCATGGTTTTTTTCGGAGACAACAAATGCGAAATATACTACCTTTAATACAAATGTCAACTTTTTTTTAGTTACCAGTAATTTTTGCTTAACACGGAATTTCAGCCAGTTAGAAAAGGCCAGGACCTCAACGTGAAACAGCCGGTTACAGATTTATACAAACCATCTTGATATTCGTCATTTCCTCCATGGCATAGCGCACCCCTTCACGCCCCAGGCCGCTCTCCTTATTGCCTCCGTAGGGCATGTGGTCGACCCTGAACGTGGGCACATCATTGATAATGACACCACCGACATCCAGTCTTTTAACGGCCTTGAACGCCTTATTGATATCGTTCGTATAGACCCCCGCCTGCAGGCCATACACCGAGTCATCCGCCATATCCAGTGCCTCATCAAACGTATCATAGGGAAGGACCGAAACGATCGGCGCAAAAACTTCCGAACACATCACTTTCATCTCCCGTGTAACACCGGTCAGGATGGTCGGCTGAAGGCAGTTGCCGACCGCCTCGCCACCGGCAGCAACGACAGCCCCCATTTTTTTTGCCTCTTCAAGCCACTCCAGCGACCTGGCAAGTTCCTTACGGCTGATCATCGGGCCGACATCACACCCCTTGTCCAGGGGATCTCCGACCTTGAGCCGGCATGTTGCCGCAACAAACTTGTCGATGAATTCCGCATACCGATTACGGTGGACGAATATCCTCTGCACCGAAATACAGACCTGCCCGGAGTTAGCGAAACTTCCGACGACACAGCGACCAACCGCGGCATCCACATCGCCGTCTTCCTCAATTATGGTAGGCGAATTGGAGCCAAGCTCAAGGGTCACCCTCTTCAACCCGCAGCGCGCCTTGATCTCTCTTCCCACTGGCGGGCTCCCGGTAAAGGTGATCATGGCAAGCCGTTCGTCCTCAACGAGCCGGTTACCGACGGTAACGCCGCTTCCGATGACCAGATTCAGCGCTCCGGCGGGCAAGCCGGCCTCCATCAGGATTTCGGCAAGTTTAATGGAGGCAAGGGGGGTCTTTGTAGCCGGCTTGAGCACCAGGGCATTGCCGGCAGCAAGCGCAGGAGCAACCTTGTGAACCACAAGATTGAGGGGAAAATTGAACGGCGTAATAGCACCGATCACGCCGATCGGGGTACGCAGGTAAAACCCGAAACGTCCGGCAGAAACCGGCGAGGCATCCATGGGGACGATCTCGCCATGACTCGCCTTCGCCTCCAGAGCAGCGAAGCGTAGCGTCTCTGCACTCCGCTCGGCCTCGGCCAGGGCAAATTTCCAGGATTTACCCGCTTCTCTCGCAATAATTTCCGCCACTTCATCCTTATCCCGCAACAGGAAATCTGCTGCGCGATTCAGGATATCGGACCTTTTATAGGCCGGCAGCGCTGCCATTGAGGCAGCCCCCTTGAGAGCCGCCTCAATGGCATGATCTACTTCTGCGGCGGACGCCTCAGGGACACTACCTATAACCGAATCGTCATACGGGTTGATCACCTCGATCCCGTTCCACCCCTCACCTACCCACTCGCCACCGACAAGTACGCTGTATCGTTTTGCCATGAGCTCCTCCCGCAGAGTCCATTATTTCTTGCCAAGAACCGGTTAAATATATTACGGTAAGCAAACATTAGCAACCATTACCATAGGGGGACAGTGTGCAAAACTTATTGACCAGTGAAGACAGGCAACTACTGCTGGAAATTGCCCGCGAGGCCGTGATTGCCGCCGTAACAAACGGCGGAAATATCCCCCGCACGATAAAATCAGCAAACCTTCTGACCAAACGTGGCTGTTTTGTAAGCATCAAAATAAATGGGGCCTTGCGTGGCTGCATCGGCAACTTCACTGCCGACATACCCCTTTACCAGCAGACTCAGGAGATGGCAGCGGCAGCGGCCACCAGGGATCCCCGCTTCTACCCCATGAAAACATCGGACCTGAAGGATTTTCAGCTGGAGATATCTGTTCTTTCCCCCCTGCAGAAAATCTCCTCGCCGGAGACGATCAAAGTCGGACAGCACGGCATTTATATCGAAAAGAACTTTTCGCGCGGGGTGCTTCTCCCCCAGGTGGCAGTCGAACAGGGATGGGACAGGGAAACCTTCCTGCGTCAAACATGCCTCAAGGCCGGTCTTCACGAAGACGCCTGGATGGAGGGGGCCGATATATCCGTTTTTACCGCCGAAGTTTTCAGCTGATCAGACCAACTCAATCTTTGCCACCTGAGCGTGGCACCGGGCAGTATGTATGAATCAGGCAGTAAAAAGGGGAGGCGCAATTCGCACCTCCCCTTTTCACGTTCAGACAGCTTGCAGGCGGGTTAGGCCAGCTTGCGGCCACCATCAGCAGCCCATTTCTCGAGCATCGGGGTGGTGACAGACTTGGGACGCTCGATTGCGTAACCGAGGCCACGGTCCCAGGTAATGTTGGCCATGCAGCCGAGGGCGCGGCCTACACCGAAGAGAACGGTATAGAAGTCCCACTCGCGGAGACCATAGTACCACTGGATGACGCCAGACTGTGCGTCAACGTTCGGCCAGGGGTTCTTGGCCTTGCCCTGCTCGGTGAGGACGCCAGGGGCGACTTCAAAGATCATGGAAACAACCTTGAACAACGGATCGTCCTTCAGACCAGGGGTCTTGAGGCAGAACTCGCGCTGCGACATGTAGCGCGGGTCGGTCTTGCGGAGAACGGCGTGACCATAACCCGGGATGACCTGACCGGAGTTAAGGGTGTCCCAAAGAGCCGTTTTGATCAGTTCTTTGGTGGGCTCAACGTTTTTGCAATATTTCTCCTGGAACTTCATGGTCCAGTCGAGGACTTCCTGGTTGGCCAGGCCATGCAGCGGGCCTGCCAGGCCGTTGAGACCGGCTGAGTAGGAGTAGTACGGGTCGGACAGAGCCGAATGCACCAGATGGGTGGTGTGGGCGGACACGTTGCCGGACTCATGGTCGGAGTGCAGGATGAAGTACATGCGGGCCACGTCTTTGTACTGCTCGCTCTGGCCGATCATATGGGCAAAGTTGGCGCCCATGTCGAGCTTCGGATCAATAGCGATCTGCTTGTCGCCCCTGTATTTCAGGTTGTAGATAAATGCTGCAATTACGGGGATACGTGCACAGAGATCACTTGCGTCCTCGTACACATATTCCCAGGCGGTCATCTTGTTGAACTTGCCGCCGCTGTAGAAGGCATAAAATTTAGAGTCCTTCTGCAGAGCCAGCATGCCGACGGACAACATGACCATCGGATGGATATCCCTGGGCAGGGCACGGATTGCATCGAAAACGTACTGGGGAACTTCCTGGCGGACCTTCCACTCTTTTACGACTTCGTCAACCTGGGCCTGAGTCGGGACATCGCCAGTGAGGAGGAAGTACCAGAAGGACTCGACCGTAGGATAATCGGAGTTCGGAGCCTTGGGGAGTGCCGCGAAGGTCTCGGGGATGGTCTTGCCACGGAAGCGGATCCCTTCCTGGGGGTCAAGATAAGAAATGTCGGTGACGAGGCTACGGATATCACGGGCGCCGCCTATGCACTGGTCAATGGTGACCTGGTCGATGACGACCTTGCCGAATTCCTTGACAAGCTTCGTTGTACGGGGACGGTGCTCCTCAATCTTCTGTCTAAGCGTTTCCTTAAGTGCCATGGTGCATGATCTCCTTTCGTCTGGTGGTGTTAAAAGATAACATTTAAAGTAACCTAATCCCTGAAGACGCTTGAAGCCCCTCCTTTCCACTTCTGATATACGACAATCTCCCAGGTGGATCGCATACAACCACCTGTGAATACTCATTTAGCTTGGTTTTGAAGAGAATAATCTCAAGTGATAAAAATGAGTTTTTAGTATACTGTATACATAAAATTTTGCAACTGTATACCATTGCAAAAGATTAAATTCAACAAAAATATTTCTGTTTTCTTAAAATTGTTTAAATAATGACGAGTGTCTGATCTGAATGGGTGAGTTGTTTGAGGCCGCTATCGGTAAGGTAGAACGTGTCTTCGATCCCGACCGCCCCCTCACCGGGGAAAACAAGCTTGGGTTCGAAGGCAAACGCCATACCCGGCTCCAGCCGCTGTGAATTGAATCCCCGCGCAAGGAAAGGGTATTCGTCGATCTCTACGCCGAGGCCATGGCCGATGAACGATACTTGCGCCCCCCTGCTCCCCATGAAGCTCTCCGCATATCCGAGCTTCTCTGCAAGAGCGAGGCATTCATCATAGATCTCACCCCACATGGGCCGTTCCGGAGCCATCTCCATCATCCGTTGCTGGACCTTGAGCATGTCGTCGTATCCCTTGCGGAGCTTTTCTGAAAGGGTGCCGATAGCAAAGACCCTGGTCTGGTCAACCAGGTAACCGTCGCAACTCCCTGCGAAGTCGACGATGATCGGTTCGTTGCGGCCGATCGGCTTCAGGCCGGCACCCTGGCCGAAGGAAGGACTGCCCCCCATCCCCCCCAGAGGGGTGTCGGTGTAGGCCGGGACCGCACTGTCAACCCCCGAAAAGGTATGGCCAAACAGCATCTCACCGTTGAAGGACCGCATCCGGATGAAGCCCAGGTGCCCCTCCCTCCGGGCCACGTACTCCAGTTCAGCCGCCAGTTCCAGGTCGGTCATCCCCTCGCGGATAACCTCCCGGACTCGCCGGTAGACCTTATCCACCTGGTCGGCGGCATCCTGCATGAGGTGTATCTCGTAGTGGCTCTTGATCATCCGCACCGTGCGGATGATAGGAGTTGCATCGCTGAATTCCGCCTGGGGATAAACTTTGCGATAACGCTCGAACAGGTTCACCGGCAGGACATCCAGCTCCATGCCGATCCTCTTCGGCTCAGAATAGCCATAATCGCTGAGAATCCGGGGGATGTCCTTCATGGAAGCGAATGGGCAGACCTCCTTGAGTCCTGACTCCATCCTGGCCCGTCCGGCATCCCGGCGCACCATATAAACGGGCTGCCCTTCCCTGGGGACATAGAGGTTACCCGATTGAATGGTGCCGGTGAAATAAAAGAGGTCAGCATTCTGCAGGATGATCACCGCATCCAGGTTAGATACAGCCATCTCTTCCTGCAATCTTTTGCATCGGTATTCCAGTTCGGTAGCGGGGGTAAGGCGCATGATCGCAGCTCCTGTCAAGATGGTAGACTGATGTCACTTTCCCGCGTGGTATGCTCCGGGAAAGGGGAGGTGGAGTTCTACTTGTTTACCTGATCAGTGGTGGAAATCCGGCCCTGACTGTACTGTTTTTCCAACCGGCGACGCCTCCGGCCGCCGAGGAAAGCCTCCTCAACAACAATGGCCACAAAACAGGCAAAGAAGAGAAAGAAAATAGTTCCGAGAATAATGGATCGCACAGAATATACCTTTCAAGGAGAGCATTCACCACGTGGAGCGGAAATCAGGCGCCTCCCCCATCCTCCAGTTGAAGTTCCTTGATCGCCATCTCCCGTAGTTTGAATTTCTGAATCTTTCCACTAGCGGTCATGGGATAACTGTCCACGAATTTCACATAGCGGGGGATCTTGTAGTTGGCGATTTTCCCCTTGCAGAACGTCCTGATCTCGTCCTCAGTCATGGTTTCACCCTTCTTGAGAATGACTGCAGCCATAACCTGTTCACCGTATTTGCGGTCCGGTACACCGTAGATCTGCACATCGGCTACCTTCGGGTGAGTATAGACGAATTCCTCTATCTCTTTGGGGTAGATGTTCTCGCCGCCACGAATGATCATCTGTTTAATCCTGCCGGTTATCTTGCAGTACCCGTTTTCGTCCATCACCGCCAGGTCGCCGGTATGGAGCCAGCCGTCGGCGTCAATCACCTTGGCGGTCTCCTCCGGCATCTTGTAATACCCCTTCATGACCATGTAGCCACGGGCGCAGAGTTCCCCCTGCTTTCCCGGGGGAAGAGAAGCGCCGGTCTCGATGTCGACGATCTTGACTTCGGCTCCGGGAAGAACCCGGCCAACCGTAGCGACCCGCAATTCTATCGGATCATCGGTTCTGCTCTGGGTTATGCCGGGGGATGATTCTGTCTGTCCATAGACACTGGTTATCTCTGTCAGGTACATGTCTTTCACGACACGTTTCATAACTTCGATGGGACAGACTGATCCAGCCATGATGCCGGTTCGCAAGGTTGAGAGATCGAATTTTAAAAAATCCGGGTGTTCCAGTTCGGCGATGAACATGGTAGGAACGCCATGGAGGGCGGTGCAGCGCTCCTTCTCCACCGCCTGCAACACCTTCAGCGGATCGAATATCTCCACCGGGATCATAGTTGTACCGTGGGTCACAGAGGCCATAACGGCCAGAACGGAACCAAAGCAGTGGAAAAAGGGGACCGGAATGCAGAGCCGGTCCTTGTCGGTGAACTTCATGCACTCGCCGATGTGGAAGCCGTTGTTAACCAGATTGTAATGGGTCAGCATGACCCCCTTGGGAAAACCGGTAGTCCCGGAGGTGTACTGCATATTGATGGTATCGTGGATATCGAGGGTTGCCTCGACGGCAGCCAGTTCGGCGTCCGGCACCGCCTTCCCCATTTCCACGATCCGGGTGAAATTGAGCATACCGTCCGGCGTCCCCTCGCCGATAAAGACCACCGTCTTGAGGAAAGGCAACCTGGGGCTGTCGAGTTCGCCCGGTCTGGAAGCTGGCAGTTCAGGCACCACCTCGGTGAGAGTCGCAATATAATCGGTGTCCTTCCAGGACTTCACCAAAAAGAGGGTGGAGGAATCCGACTGTTCGAGAAGGTACTCAAGCTCCGTCGATTTATAGGCGGTATTGACTGTCACCAGAACCGCTCCGATCTTGGCGGTGGCAAACTGGAGGATTACCCACTCGGGGACGTTGTAGGCCCAGATGGCGACATTGTCCCCTTTTCTGACACCGAGTTTCAAAAGCCCCTTCGCCACCTGGCGGCAGACTTCGTTGAACTCCCGGTAGGTGTAACGGATTCCCCTGTCATCGTAAACCAGCGCCTCATTGAGAGGGTACTTCTCCGCCATCTGGTCGAGCAGACCGCCGACCGTTATCTCCATCTGCTGTGCCATGCGAGCCCTTCCTTTTTACCGAGGAATATAAGACAGATCACACACATACGCCTGAAACATGCTGATTTAACTGGGATTTTATGAATTAACACGGAGCGTGCCGCAAGTCAAGACATTTTAGAACGAGGTATTAATCACTTTCCGGTCGGTTACAAATGTGCTACAGGTAGCAAAAAAAGATTGACAGGGACATTTCCGGGGGATTCCGGATACTTACGTTATCTACTTGATTTAACAGCGTTTTTATTTAAAAATACCCGGCAAATCTCCTGCTCTTTTTTTGTGCAATGAGCTAATTACAGTTAATATCTGCACCCCTTGGAGAGCTGCATCACCTTTTTCCACAAGGCTTTCCACAATTTGTGTGGATTAACGCCAACACGCTGAATTTACGCTAGAATTAACTCAGCCGTAACACAACTGCAACTTTTCACTGCTAGTTTGACGGCAGGAGAGACCCCATGAAAACAATCCTGATCATCGAAGATGAACACGACCTTGCGGAACTTGTGGCTTTCAATCTGGAAAAGGAGGGGTATCGTCCCCTCGTCGCCCACGATGGGACTGCAGGCCTGGAGGCGGCCCGCCGCGACCAGCCTGACCTGATACTTCTCGACCTCATGCTCCCCGGTATCATGGGAACGGAACTCTGCAAGCTTCTCAAGAGTCACGAAAAGACAGCTGCCATCCCGGTCATCATGCTCACTGCCAAGGGAGAAGAGATCGACCGGGTGGTCGGCTTTGAAGTGGGGGCCGACGACTATATCGTTAAACCGTTCTCCAGCCGGGAGCTGCTCCTGCGCATAAAAGCAGTGCTACGGCGCACGATTCCTGACGGGGGAAACGAGCGAATTCTTCGCATCGGCCCGCTCACCATCGACACCGAACGACACCTGGTACAGGTGGAAGGAGAAGAGATCACCCTTACCAGTACCGAATTCAAGCTTATTTTCAACCTGGCTGAAAGGACAGGCAGGGTCCAGAGCAGGGACCTCCTCCTGAAAAACGTCTGGGGCTATAACTATATCGGCGACACCCGCACCGTCGACACCCACGTCACCCGTCTCCGCACCAAGCTGGGAATTGCCGGCGACCTCATCAAGACCGTCCGCGGTTTCGGCTACAAACTGGAGGAATCATGAAAATAAGGATGCAGTGGAAACTGATGGCGTCCTACCTCTCCCTGGTGCTTCTCATGGGGGGCGCTCTCTCTGTTTATCTCAACCATACCCTCGCCGACTACCTGGTTAGCGGTATCCGCGATAACCTCTTCAACGAAGCGCGCCTGGCCCGGCTCACCGCGTCCCGGCATAGCAGCGACCTTTACAGGGACGCGCCCGCGCTGGCTGATGCCATCGGGCAGGAAATCAAGGCACGAGTCACCATAATAGCCACTGACGGACGGGTAATCGGTGATTCTCAAGTCGGAACAGCCGATCTGCCGGGGCTGGAAAACCATCTGCAGCGTCCCGAAGTCCAGCAGGCACTCGTGACCGGCAACGGCAGCTCAATCCGCTACTCTTCCACGCTCCGAACCTCCATGCTGTATGTCGCACTCCCCATCCGGACGGGTGACAAGACAAACGCAGTTCTTCGTCTGGCCCTGCCGCTGGCTGACCTCGAAAAGACCGGGAAGAGTCTCCACACCATGCTCGGTGCCGCCCTGGCTGTGGCAGTCATACTTTCCCTCCTCTTCAGCTATATTCTTTCCAGGGTCACGTCACACTCGCTACGCGCCATGACAGCCAGTGCTGCACGCATCGGGAAAGGGGAGTTCGGCCGCCGCATTCCGGTCCGGACCAGAGATGAGCTGGGAGAACTGGCGCAGGTGATGAACGATATGAGCGAGCGGATAAAAGGGCAACTGGACCGGCTCGCAGCGGAAAAGAACCGCCTCGACACCATCCTGCGCGGCATGGGGGAAGGGCTCATGGTGACTGATGGAGATGGGGTCGTCACCCTCGTCAACCCCGCCTTCCGCAACCTCTTTGCTCTTGGCGAAGATGTAGAAGGGAAACAGCTCATTGCCATCACCCGGCATCCGGACCTTCACGAAGCGTATCGCAGGGTCCTCTCCACGGACAGTGAACGGATCGAGGAACTGACCATCCAGCTCGGAGAAGAAAAAACCCTCCTCACCCACTGGGTCCCTCTCCAGGATGGCGAAACACGCCTCGGCGTGGTGGCGGTGTTCCACGATATCAGCGACCTGAAACGGCTGGAGAAGGTCAGGCGCGATTTCGTGGCAAATGTCTCTCACGAACTGCGCACCCCGGTCACCGTCATCAAGGGATACGCCGAAACCCTGCTGGAAGGGAAGCTGGCCGCCGATCCCGAGCGATCCGCACGTTTCCTGGGAATCATCTACAACCACGCAGACCGGCTTGCCGCGATCATCGGTGACCTCCTTACCCTGTCGGAACTGGAATCCGGCGATCTCTCCCTGGAGGTTTCCCCCATCAGCCTGGAAAGCACGGTAAACAGTGCCATCGCCTTGCTGGGAGAAGCAGCTGAACGAAAAGGGATATCCATAACCTGTGACGCCCTGAACGTACCCGCCAAAGTCCTCGCCGATCGGGGCCGACTGGAACAGGTGCTCATCAACCTGCTGGACAATGCCATCAAATACACGCCGGAACGGGGATCCATTACCATCAGCAGCACCCTTGAAGGGGAGATGGCAAAGCTCTCGGTTGCCGATACCGGTCCCGGCATCCCCGCCAAGGACATCCCCCGGATTTTCGAGCGCTTCTACCGGGTAGACAGCTCCCGCAGACGCGACCAGGGGGGAACCGGGCTCGGCCTCTCCATCGTCAAACACATCGTCCAGCTCCATGGCGGCACCGTAACGGTCTCCAGCACTCCGGGAAAGGGGTCCATCTTCTCCTTCACCCTGCGGGCAGCCTGAGGCAGAACAAGGCCGAAGCGTTTTCGCTCATCACGCCAGCACAAAAGGCTTCCGTTCTGGCGGAAGCCTTTTGTCGTAACACCTTCCCATTATATTACCGATACGCGAGTCACACTGTTTCAACAGTGCTTTATCAGCAAGAAACTTACCACCCCCCAACTCCTCCTAAAACAGAAGGGGAGCTAATCCCCCTCCTTGTCAAGGAGGGGGCCAGGGGGTGGTCGATTTGGGAAGTTACTCAGAAGCCCTTAATTGCTGCTCCGAGCAGATGGACGTGACGCCACGGTCACGCCGGCCGGCGAGGCCCGGCGAAAAACCGCCCTTGCGTTCTGCACGCCGGAGGCTTTCAGGATGCATTCCGGTTTCGAACCGCTGCACGCACCTTCCCAGCCGACAAATTCGGCACCGAAATAGGGAATGGCCCTGAGGCTTACCACCGTCCCGGGGATAAAACTGGCCGTACAGCCGGAGCCGCAGCTGATAGCCCCCTCCGCTCCGGTCACCACCCCGTCGGCCGGTGAACTCTTTTCCACGGTGATATCGGCCCGGAAAGGCGGGTCGTACTGCCAGAGGGAGGGGCCGAAATTCGGGCCGCACGGCCCTGCCCACGGGTCTGCGAGACGAATGCGTCCCTCCACCCGGCTGAAGACGCTGAAATGGAGGTGAGGGAGAAGAGACGCGCCGGAACTCCCCACCTCCGCAAGCTTTTGTCCTTTTTTCACCCTCTGCCCCGCAACGACCGTGAGAGATCCGGTACGCAGGTGCGCATACAGGGTGGCCGCTACCTCCGGCAGGTCCCGGTGGGCAATGAGTACGTAATTCCCCGCATCAAACCCCCAGTTGAAACACCCCTCTTTAGCGGAACAAAACCCGTTGTCGGCGGCATCGCCACTGACACGACCGGCACGTTGGGGCGACTGGGGGGAAAGAGCTGTCCGGCAGTCCGGCTCATTGCCGTTGGGACAGTGATCATAACGGCCGCCCGCCACCCAGAGCACCTCCCCGTCAGCGGCCGCATAGACCGGGACCCCCGCCTCGACGGACGAGACAACGATATCGGTCCCCGTATGCCCCTTGTATCCCGGCGCACCGCAGTCAAAGGCCCGTCCAACACCGTCCAGGTCCGGAAAGCCGACGAAAAACTTCCCGCCGGTGCAGTCCAGTCCGGGAGTGCACCCGATGGGCCACGCCAACGGACCGGCGTAGGCAAACACCGGTGCGGCCAGTACTATAAATATACCTATGACAAGCTTCAGTCTGAACATATATGCAGCTGATCCTTGAAAAAAAGACAATCATGTCTACAATCGGTTGGGAGGACGATATCGATGGAATGGCCAACCACCATAGCGGACGCAAAACGACTCCAGGAAGAGATGGTCGGCAGGGTAAACCTGACGACGCTTGCCCGTAAGCCATCAACCATCTGCGGGGTCGACGCGGCTTACGTTAACGGACAGACGGTGGCCGCAGCCGTGGTGTACGACTACCCGACCCTGACCTGCCGGGAGGATGCGGTCGCGGCGCTCCCCACTACCTTCCCCTATATCCCCGGCTACCTCTCCTTCAGGGAAGGGCCGGCCATCCTTGCAGCCATCAACCGGCTCACGACCCTGCCCGACCTGTTCATCGTCGATGGCCAGGGGATCGCCCATCCGCGCGGCATCGGCATTGCCACCTTCCTCGGCGTTCTGCTCGACCGTCCCACCATCGGCAGCGCCAAGTCCCGTCTCGTCGGCACCTACGACGAGCCCTCTGACAGCCGGGGCTCATGGACCCTGCTCACCTACCGGGAACGGACCGTCGGCGCCGTCCTCCGGACCAGGCAGGGAGTCAAACCGCTCTTCATCTCACCCGGCCATCTCGTTACCCTTGACGAAGCTGTGGCAATCATCCTGGCCAGCTGCACCCGGTATCGGCTCCCCGAACCCCAACGGGAGGCGGACCGTCTGGTCGGGATAAAAAAACGGGAATTCCCCCCTCTTGGCGAACCGTCGTCTGCGTAATGCCGGATGCGACAGTCATCTCATTCCCAGCCTGGCGAGAAGGATTCCGAGATGCTTGTTGAGGACGTTATCCCGCCCCAGAAAACCGATGACCGGCGGCTTGCGGGTTCCAATAGTTTCGAGGAGGGATGCTATCTCCGGGTGAGGTGCGACAGCTATCCCCTTCCGCAGGACATCAAGCGCTTCCACCTTGTTGCCGGCGAGAATAAGAATCCGCCCCAGATTGAGGTAATGATCCGCTATGCCCGGTTCTTCCTCAATAGACTGACGGCAGAGACCGATCCCCTTCTGCACCTGGCCACGCTGAAGGGCAATACAGTAACCGAGATAGGAAAGGTACCGTGGCTGGGGGTCAACCTGCACCGCCTTTTCGAAATGGGCGAGTGCAGCAAGGGCATTCCCTTCCGAGAGTTCCGCCGTTCCCCGTGCAAATTCCCGCTCACCTTCCATGTTAGTCACGTTTCTCTCCTGTCAGTCCGAACGCCCGGCGCAGCCATCAGGCCATTGAATCCTTTCACCATGCAAAAAAAAAGCCACCGGGGGAACAGGCTCCCCAGTGGCTTCTATCATCTGCCCGACGGCCTCGACCCGCCATATGGCCCACAATCCCCGGGATTATGACGGCGTGGCGTTGCGGATGCCCCTATCAGCCGATCCCCTGCGGCTCCACCTACTTCTGTCGCGGGATAAATTTAAGTGCCGCCGAATTCAGACAGTAACGAAGCCCTGTCGGCTTGGGGCCGTCGGAGAAGACATGCCCCAAATGAGCGTCGCAGCGGGCGCAGACGACCTCGGTCCGGCGTGTGAAGAAGGAGCGGTCCTCGACGGTGCGGATATTTTCCGGGGCTACCGGTTGCCAGAAGCTGGGCCAGCCGGTCCCCGATTCGTACTTGGCCTGGGAGCTGAACAGATCGAGATCACAACAGATACAACGGTAGATCCCTTCTGCATGGTTGTTCCAGTACCCATTCCTGTAGGCCGGTTCGGTCCCTGCTCTCCGGGCGACCTTGAACTGCTCGGGGGTGAGCTGCCTGCGCCATTCGGCATCGCTCTTGACCACCTTCTCCGTCATGACGTACCCTCCCCTGTCCACCGAAAAGACCCGGATCTGTCCATCCTTCTGCTGGGCCACTGCCGTCACTGTACCGGCCATAACCGTGCAGAGTGCAAACACCCCCACCATTTTCACCATACCCATGGGCACCACCTTTTGCCGGCTGATCTTTCCAGGAAGATTTTACCCGCTGCGCGCAGTTGTGCAAAGGGGTCCACTTACACCACGACTACACCGCCGGAGACGACAAATTTCACCGCCTCTTCCACGCTCATGCCGCACTCCATCACCTCTTCCTCCCGGAAAAAGAGCGCGAAGCCGGAGGTCGGATTGGGCATGGTCGGCACGTAGACCACCACCAGTCGTTCCCCGTCCCGTTCCACCTCGGCGGTAACGAAACCAACCGCCCGGACCCCCTTGCGTGGCCACTCGACAAATACCGCGCGCCGGTAGGAGGTCTTCCCTTCCTTGAATACCTGGATCAGCTGCTTGCTTGAGGTATAGATGGAATTTACCAGCGGGATTCTCGCCAGGAGCGCATCCCACCAGCGGATCAGGCGGGTGCCGAGCATGTTGGTAGCCAGCAGGCCGGCCAGATAGATGATCAGGGCACCGGAGAGCATCCCGAGACCCGGTATGTACCCCTGATTATTGGTGAGAAGCTCGAACAACCGTGCCAGATACGGGCCGAGAATCCCGTCTGCAAAGTTGAAGAGGAACTTCAGAATGAAAATAGTTATCCCCAACGGGATGACGACAAACAGTCCGGTGACAAATCTTCCCTTGAAATGCCTGAATACGTTTTCCATGACAAACCTCGACCGTGCGGATGACTACCTGGAACGAGCATACTTCATAACACCGACCGACATCAATCTTTTCCCAATCCTGACCGCCGTTTAACAGAACTGTAACACGGGTGGCCTAGAGTGACACCCGCGAACAGGGAGGAACACCATGTGGAAAGAAGAAGTCATCGATCTGAAGCTGACGCGATTTTTCGAAATTTCGGCCCGGGCACTGCTGAGTCTGCTTATTATTGCTATACTTGCAGCAATACTGGCTGGAACCCTCTACACCTTTTACGACCTGCGAAAGGTCCTTTTGGCCGATTTTCACGGTGCATTCCGGACCATTCTCGTGGATATCCTGACGGTCATGGCGCTGGTGGAGGTGCTCCGGACGGCCCTGGCCTATTTCTCCGAGGGACGTGTCAAGGTGACTTATATAATCGATACGGTCATCGTCACCGTCCTCACCGAGGTAATGGCGTTCTGGTACCGTGACATGGGATGGCAGCAACTCGCCATGGTTATCGTACTTGTCCTTTCCCTTGCCCTGGTCAGGATCATCGCCGTCCGCTTCTCGCCACGCCGGGCCCGGGAAGAATTCTAGCGCTGTTCTGACGCTCGGGAAATTTGCCTACTGTTCAGCAAACCGTGACACAACTGTAACATTGATATGGGTAATATACCCCCAGAGAAACAACAACCGACAGAAGGAGACATGCACATGTTCAAGAATGTCCGCAAGAGCCTGCTTGCCCTGGCCATCATGGCAACAGCCGCAGTAGCGGGTCAGGCCTCGGCCGCAACCCTCATCAACGGCGCAGGCGCAACCTTCCCCTACCCCATCTATTCCAAATGGTTCAGCGAGTACGCCAAGGTCGACCCCAGTGTGAAATTCAACTACCAGTCCATCGGCTCAGGGGGCGGCATCAAGCAGATCACCGCCCAGACCGTCGACTTCGGCGCTTCCGACGCCTTCCTCTCCGACGCGCAGCTGAAAGCCGCCCCCGGCAAGCTCATTCACATCCCGACCGTCATGGGAGCCGTTGTGGTGACCTACAACATCCCCGGGATTTCGAAAGGACTCAAGCTCAAGTCCGAAGACGTGGCCGATATCTATCTCGGCAGGATCACCAGGTGGAACGACCCGCGCATCGTTGCCGACAACAAGGGTGTCAGTCTCCCCAACCAGCCGATCGTCGTCGTCCACCGCTCCGACGGGAGCGGCACCACCAACATCTTCACCGACTTCCTCTCCGGCGTGAGCGCCGAATGGACTAAGAAAGTCGGCAAGGGCACCTCAGTCAAGTGGCCGATCGGCCTTGGCGGCAAGGGTAACGAAGGGGTCGCCGGTCAGGTGAAGAACACCAAGTACTCCATCGGCTACGTGGAACTTGCCTACGCGTTTGAGAACAGGCTTCCCTTCGCCACCCTGAAAAACAAGAGCGGCCACTGGGTCGAGCCCTCCATCAAGTCCACCAGCGCCGCCGCGGCAGGCGCCGCCAAGCACATGCCGGCCGACTACCGCATCTCGCTCGTGAACCAGCCGGGCAAGGACGCCTATCCCATCGCCGGTTTCACCTGGCTTTTGGTCTACGAACAGCAGAAGGACAAGGTCAAAGGGAAGAAGCTGGTGGAATTCCTCAACTGGGAGCTGGCAAAGGGACAGAAGATGGCCAGTGCCCTCCTCTATGCACCGCTGCCGGAAAACGTAAAGAAGATGGTGTCCAAAACCATCAAGACCATCAAATATTAACGTGATTGCTTTGTGATTCAGCCCGGCCGGCGTGCAGCCCCCTTCGCCCGGCCGGGCTTTTTTACTACCCCGGCAATCGTTACAACCGGATCAGGAATCTGCTACAAATGAAACGGCGGCACCGGACATTCGAGCTGCACGGCGTACAGCCAGGCGCAGCAGACAGATCTCAACCAAGCCGCTCAGGAGGATACCGTGTCCGATGTCACGGCATCACATCGATGGAAAATTGAAAAAGGGTTGTCCGGCGACTTCATCTTCAAGGCCATGACCGTCCTGTTCGCCTTCAGCATCCTCGTGATTCTGATGCTGATGCTCTACGAAATGGTTTCCCAAAGCCTCCCTTCTATCAGGAAATTTGGCAGTCATTTCATTACCGGCATGGATTGGGATGCCGTCCAGGGAGATTTCGGCGCGCTGCCGTTCATCTACGGATCGGTGGTCTCTTCCGTCCTGGCGCTCCTCATCGCCACCCCACTTGCCGTCGGTACCGCCCTGTTCATAACGGAGATCGCACCTCGGCGTCTCGGCGGGTTTGCCGCCTCGCTGGTCGAACTGCTGGCCGCCATACCGAGCGTCATCTACGGCCTCTGGGGCATTCTTATCATGACCCCCTGGCTGCAGCAGAGCGCTCAGCCATTCCTGCAGAAATATCTCGGATTCCTCCCCTTCTTTGATGGTCCTGCCTACGGCGTGAGCATGCTAGCCGGAGTATTGATTCTTGTCATTATGGTGGTGCCGATCATAACATCCATCACCAAGGAGGTGCTGACGGCCGTTCCCCGCAGCCAGCGTGAAGCCGCTATCGCCCTGGGGGCAACCCGCTGGGAGATGACCAGAATGGCCGTCCTCCCCTACGGCAAATCCGGCATCCTCGGCGCCATTATCCTCGGTCTGGGGAGAGCCGTCGGCGAGACCATGGCGGTGACCATGGTGATCGGCAACAATCCGCAGATTTCCCTGTCGCTCTTCAGCCCCGCCTATACCATGCCGAGCGTCATCGCCAACGAATTCGCCGAGGCATCCTCCCCCCTCCACAGTGCGGCGCTCATGCACATCGGCCTGCTCCTGCTGGTCATCACCCTGATCATCAACGCCCTGGCGCGGTTGCTTCTCTGGAGTATGAGCCGCGGGGCGGCACGGGGTGCGAAACTATGAGCTCAATGACATCTACCAGCCAACCCGCCGTGGAGCAAACAAACAACATGCGCTCGCTTCCCCTGCGCCACGCAAAGAATAGCCTCATGACCATCCTGATGGGAGGGGCGCTGCTCGCGGTCCTCTTCCCCCTCGGTCTCATATTCGTCCATATCGTGAAAATGGGGATAAGCTCCATCAGTCTCGATTTCTTCATCCATATCCCGCAACCGACCGGTGAAGCGGGAGGCGGGATGGCCAACGGCATGTTCGGCTCCCTGGTCCTCATCGGCATGGCCTCCCTCATGGGAATCCCGGTCGGTATCTTCGGCGCCATCTATCTCTCCGAATACGGTGGCTCCCGCATCTCGACGGTGATTCGCTTTTGTGCCGACGTTCTCTCCGGCATACCGTCCATCATTACCGGCATGGTTGCCTACAGCATGCTGGTGGTGCCGATGAAGGGGTTTTCCGCCCTGGCCGGCGCCTTCGCCCTCGCCCTCATCATGATACCCATCGTGCTCAGGACAACCGAGGAACAGCTGAAAATGGTCCCCACCTCCCTGCGGGAGGCGTCCCTGGCCTTGGGGGTCCCCCTCTGGCGTACCACCCTCAAGGTGACGCTCAGGAGCGCCCTGACCGGGGTACTGACCGGCATCCTGCTGGCCATCGCCCGGGTGGCCGGCGAAACGGCGCCGCTCCTCTTCACGGCCCTGGGCAACCAGTTCTGGAGCAGTAGCCTCACCCAGCCGATTGCGGCGCTGCCGCTCCAGATTTTCAACTTCGCCATATCTCCCTACGAAGACTGGCACCGGCTGGCCTGGGCCGGCGCCCTGGTGCTCGTCGTCACCATGTTCGCCCTGAGCTTGACGGCGCGGTATTTCGGCAGGACCGGGCATAAGAATTAGCACGGTTCTCCTTCCGTGCTTCAAACCTTCCGCACTTCTGCACTTTATGAGGTTTCCATGAACAGCAAAGTTAAACTCGACGATCTGAACGTCCACTTCGGCGGCACTCACGCGGTCAAGGGGGTCGATATCGACTTCCCCGCCAACAGCGTCACCGCCATCATCGGCCCCTCCGGCTGCGGCAAGTCCACGGTCCTGCGCGCCATCAACCGGATGCACGATATGACACCCGGTGCCCAGGTTTCCGGCCGGATACTTCTCGACGACACCGACATCTACGGGCGGGGGATTGACCCGGTCGCCATCCGGCGCAAGATCGGCATGGTGTTTCAGAAGCCAAACCCCTTCCCTGCCATGTCGATCTATGATAATGTAATTGCCGGCTACAAACTGAACGGCCGCACGCGGCGCGACGAGGCCGACGAGATAGTCGAATCGAGCCTGCAGCGGGTCGCTCTCTGGGATGAGGTAAAGGACCGCCTGAAGAGCAACGCCATGGAGCTTTCGGGGGGGCAGCAGCAACGGCTCTGCATCGCCCGCACCATCGCCGTCCGGCCGGAGGTGATCCTGATGGACGAGCCAGCCTCGGCCCTCGACCCGCTCTCCACCCTCAAGATCGAGGAACTGATCGAGGAGCTGAAGGAGCGGTACACCATCATCATCGTCACCCATAACATGCAGCAAGCCGCCCGGGTTTCCGACGTTACCGCCTTCTTTTACCTGGGTGAACTGATCGAATGCGGCGTCACGAAGAAACTCTTCACTACCCCGGACAAAAAACAGACCGAGGATTACATTACCGGAAGATTCGGGTAAAAGCGGGGACTAGGGACTGGTGACTAGTGACCAACAGCCACAGCCAACTGCCAGCAATCAACTACTAATACTTATGGAAAGCGCGGGAGAAGAGATAGGGGTTTCGGTTTTTACCAGTCCCCAGTCCCCAGTCCCTAATCACGAGGTTATACATGGAACGGGAACATTTCAGCAAACAGTACGACGCGGAACTCAACATAATCCGGGAGAAGCTCCTGGAGATGGGGGGCAAGGTCGAGGTGATGCTCGTCAACGCCATGAAGGCCCTTGAAGAGCGGGACACGGCGCTGGCCGAGAGGACCATCGCCTTCGACCACGAGATCAACTCCCTGGAGATGGAGATCGACGACCACTGCCTGGAGGTGCTGGCGCGGCGCCAGCCGGCCGGCCGCGACCTCCGCTTCATCACCCTCGCCTTCAAGATCGTCACCGACCTGGAGAGGATCGGCGACCAGTGTGCCGCCATCGCCAAACGGGCACGGGAGCTGAACGCCGAGCCCCCCCTCAAGCCCTACATCGACATGCCCCGCATGGCCCACTATGCCATAGGGATGGTCAAGGAGGCCCTGGACTCCTTCGTCAGGGGGGACGATGAACTTGCCGTGAAGGTCTGCAAGGACGATGAGTTCGTGGACCAGTTGAACGAACAGATCCAGCGGGAGCTCCTCACCTTCATGATCGAGGACCCGTCAACCATCTCCCGGGCCATCAAGGTGAACCATGTCTCCAAGTGCATCGAGCGCATCGCCGATCACGCCACCAACGTGGCGGAGATGGTCATCTTCATGGTCAAAGGGAAGGACATCCGCCACACCATCGCCTGATATCCGCTCTCCCCGGAGTCGTACCGGCCGGTACGTCTCCGGGGGCAACATCCCCGCATATTCCCCACCAATTCGGCGTACATTTTGCTTTCCTATCGTCAGGTACGTAAATCGACCGGGCCAGCACGGCCACACCGGCCATGCAATCACGCGGAATTCGCCACATCGACCCGTCCACCCATATTCAGCCGATTCTAATATATTCCGTCATTTCGCCAATCGGTGCCGGTGTAATCCGGACATCCCGCGCCGTTCCCTTCTCGACGCGTGGGAACTAACCTATTTTTATTTTCCATGATGTTTGGTACTATAGGTTTTTTTGCACCTCACTTGTTGAGAGAGGGACGACATGGCTCAGGAAACACATCAAAAATCCCCGACAATAGGCTTTGCAGGTTCTGTCGACGGTCTTCAGCTGGCAGATGTCCTGCAGCTGAAGGGACACAACAGGTTTTCCGGCTGCATAACTGTTGAATACGGAACGCGACAGGGAATGATCTTTTTCCGTGATGGCGATATCATCCACGCGGAACAGGGGAAAGCGACAGGGGTGGCGGCATTTAACGCCATCATCTGCTGGCCGGGGGGAAAGTTCGCCATCCAGCCGAAAGTGACCACCACCAGCCGCACCATAACGGAAAGCCTGAGCTACCTCCTGCTTGAGGCGCACCGGCTCATGGACGAAGCGCGGTCCAGGTTCCCGCAGCCGGAACCGGAACCGGTGCAGGAACAGCAGCGGGCATTGCCGAGCATAACGGAGCGGGCACTGTCCGTGGCCGGCGTCGCCTACGCCGTGGTAACCGACAACAGCGGCGTCCCCCAGCAGGATGACAGTTTCGAAGCCGAGTCACTGGCTCACAGGGGGTTGACCCTGGCACGGATCGGTAACGACCTGGGAGGATTATTCGGCGTCGGCACGGTCAAATCCGCCGCCTGGCAGGGAAGGAACTACCAGTTGCTCATGTTTGAAGCACGGAACAATTATCTCTGCGTGGCGGTTCAGGGTTCAAGTCAGCTCAGCCAGGTGGAAACCGACCTCCGGGCGGCGCTCACCGCCAGGAAGCAGAGGTGACCATGGAAAACATTCTCAAGCAGATCAACGGGGTGCCCGAAATCGTCGGCAGCATGGTTTGTGATGCCAGTGGCCAGGTGCTGTGCCACGCCTTCCCGCCGCTGTTCGATTCGTCCATCCTGCAGAAGGCGGCAGCCTTCCTTGCCGGCAGTTCCCTTGCCCTTCAGAACGAAGCCGGCACAAACGGCATGCTTGACCTCCGGTACAGCGACGGACGGATAATAGCACGGGAATTGCGCGGGGGGCTGCTCATGGTGCTCTGCACCAGGGCCGTCAACCTGGCAATGCTGAACATTTCCCTCAACGTGGCCAAGTCGAAACTGGAGGATATCCTCCCCCCGGTGGCGACTGACACACCCCAGCAGGCATCTGCGGTAACAGCCGACGTCGCGGAGGCTGTACTTGCCGCCGGCCGGCTGGAGAGCAGCGCCGCCAGCCGCGGATTCAACGAGCTGGGGATGGCCGGCCTGAACCATCTCACCGCCCGTGAAATCAGCGACCGTCACCAGTGCGGAACATTCAAGAAAGTGACCATCACCCATACCTCGAACGGCAAAACCGGCGTTTTCCCGGTGATGCTCATCAATGACGAAACGAACCAGTATGATGGCATCCTCATCCTCTGTCCCGCCATCGAAAAAAAACTCGGCGCCACAGCCGGTGACCCGTTAGTCATTGTGCCGGTCACCTGACGACCTACACCCGATTCAACAGGACCCCTGCCGTATGCCCGGAGAGGGATCATCCCGCCACGAACTTCCACAATTCGCTGTTGACATCCGCACGTCCCAAAATTAAAGTGACAGTGGTCCACCCGCAACAGACTATGGTGGGCACGACGACCTCTCCTCTCAGCGCAGGGTAGTACCGGCGGCGTACGCCGTCGCTGCGTGCCATGTGATCAGACCACCAGGAGGCACCGTTTCATGACGAAGAGAGTAAAGAGATTCTTGCTGCTGGCAACAGGGGTGACCATTGCCATCCTGGCAGTTATGGCGAGCTTGCAGTTCGTTGCACGGACGCTCACCCGGAGCGACCAGGAATATCTGCGCCTGTTCAAGCAGGTCATCAGCCGGATACACGAGAGCTACGTTGAAAAGGTCGAGCAAAAAAAACTCATGCAGAGTGCCATCAACGGCATGCTGGCATCCCTCGACCCCCACAGCGCCTATCTCCCCCCCGAACCCTTCAAGGAGATGAATATCGAGATGTCCGGCTCCTTCGGCGGCCTCGGCATCGAGATCACCATGAAGGACGGCAGACTGACCGTCGTCTCCCCCATCGAGGATACCCCCGCCTTCCGGGCCGGCATAAGGCCCAACGACCATATCGCAAAAATTGACGACAAGCCGACCAACGGCCTTACCATCACCGAATCGGTCAACCGGATGCGTGGCCCCAAGGGGACACGTGTCACCCTCACCATACTCCGGGAGGGGAATCCGAAACCACTGATCTTTCCCCTGATACGCGCCATCATCCAGACAAAGAGCGTCAAATACCGGACCCTTGAGCCCGGATATGGTCTCTTGCGCATCAACCAGTTCCAGCAACACACCGGCGAGGAAGTCGTCGCGGCGCTCGACAAGCTCAGGGGCCAGAATGGCGGCACCCTGAAGGGGCTGATCATCGATCTGCGCAACAACCCCGGCGGTCTTCTGGAATCATGCGTCCAGGTGGCGGGGCGTTTCATCGGCGACCGTCTGGACAACGGCCTCATCGTCTCGACCCGTGGGCGCATCCCGACCGCCAACCAGCAACTGACCGCCTCCATCGGCGAAAAGGAACCCCCCTACCCCATCGTGATATTGATCAACGGCGGCTCGGCCAGCGCCTCCGAGATCCTGACGGGGGCACTCCAGGACCATAAGCGGGCGATCGTCATGGGAACCCAGAGCTTCGGCAAGGGGTCGGTGCAATCGGTCATCCCCCTCCGCGACGGTGCAGGCCTGAAGCTGACCACAGCTCTCTACTACACCCCCAACGGCCGGTCCATTCAGGCAAAGGGGATCACACCGGACATCATCGTGGGGAACGTCGATCTGAAGGGAGCAAAGAAAGAGACCGCCCCGGAACTCCACGAAAAGGACCTGCAAGGGCACATCACCGTTCCGGAGAAGGGATCGCCACAGTCCCCTTCTCCCGCCGCATCACCAACCCCGGCGAAACCCGGAGATGAATTGGCCGGAGACTACCAGCTCTCCCGGGCATTGGAACTCCTCCGCGGCCTCGACATCATGGGCGGTCTCGCGCCGTCCCGCACGAAATAATGACCGTC
Source organism: Deltaproteobacteria bacterium (assembly GCA_021848385.1). Lineage (GTDB taxonomy): Bacteria > Desulfobacterota > Desulfuromonadia > Geobacterales > Geobacteraceae > Geomobilimonas. Next base: position 14,367 of record JAJZUQ010000005.1, on the reverse strand, counting down.
ACCGCTACTTCCTCCGGAACCCCCACAGACATCGACCTGCTCGTCGTACTCGGTCCGACCGCGTCGGGCAAGACCCGTCTGGGAGTGGAACTTGCGCGGCGCCTCGACGGCGAGGTCATCTCAGCCGACTCCCGCCAGGTCTACCGTGGCATGGACATCGGCAGCGGCAAGGACTTGACGGAGTATGGTGAGGTTCCCTATCACCTCATCGACATCGTTGATCCGGCGTACGAGTTCAACGTCTTCGAGTTCCAGTGCCGCTTCCTGGAGGCTTTCGACCATATCCGTCAGCGAGGACGGCTGCCCGTGATGGTGGGAGGGACCGGCATGTATCTGGATGCAGTCCTGAGAGGATACCTCCTGGTGAAGGTGCCGGAAAACCCCGTTCTGCGCCGGGAACTGGCAACCTTCCCTAGTGAAGGACTCGCCGAACGGCTGCGGGAGATCAATCCGCGCCTCCACAACACCACCGACCTCCTCGACCGGGAACGCCTCGTACGGGCCATCGAGATCGCCACCTGCGAGCGGGACCACCCTCCCGAACCGCTGCCCGAAATCCGTCCGCTTATCCTCGGCATCCGCTGGGAGCGAAGCGCGCTCCGCCAGCGCATCACCGGCCGTCTCCGGGAGCGGCTCGACCACGGGCTGATCGACGAGGTTGCACGGCTTCACGCCGAAGGTATCCCCTGGGAGAAGCTGGAGTTCTACGGGCTGGAATACCGCTTCGTGGCAAAACACCTGCAAGGGGAACTCAACCTCAACGACCTTTTCCAGAAACTGAACAGCGCCATTCACGACTTCGCCAAGCGCCAGGACACCTGGTTCCGCCGCATGGAACGAAACGGCACCGTCATCCACTGGCTCGACGGGGCCGGAGAGCCGCTGGCGGAAGCGATGGAGATAGTATCACGGGAACGGCATGAATCCTGATGTCCGTTCCCGTTATCTAGGGACCCGCGCCATTACCGGTCCGTGGGAGCTCGCCGGCTGTTACGGCACCGGCTTCGCCGGTGCCGTGGTAATCCCCGCCCTGGCGGAGAGCAAACGGCTTCCCGCCACCATCTGCTCTCTGGCCGCGAATCCTCCCGAGCTTCTCGCCCGTTTCCTCATCGTGGTAGTGGTGAATCACCGTACCGACGCGCCGGATGGGGACAAGGCCGATAACGTCTCAACCCTCGAGCTGCTCCCCGGGTTGAGCCGGCAGTTCCCTTCGCTCCGCCTCACCTGGGTGGATGCCGCCTCTGCCGGCCGGGAACTGCCGGTCAAGGGGGGAGGCGTCGGCCTTGCCCGCAAGATCGGCCTCGACCTGGCCCTTTCCCGGCTCACCGACGATGCCGACCCCCTCCTCGTCTGCCTCGATGCCGACACACTCGTGGAGCCCTCCTACCTGCAGGCCATTTCCCATCACTTTACGGCAACAAAAAGTGGCGGCGCCATCATCCCGTTCCGGCACCAACCGGGAGAGACACCGGCAGAACAGGCGGCCATCGACCAGTACGAACTGTTCCTCCGGAGCTATGTGCTCGGACTGGAAGTCGCCGGCTCCCCCTATGCCTTCCACACCGTCGGGAGTGCCATGGCCTGCACCGCCATGGCCTATGTACGGATGGGAGGGATGAACCGCCGGTCCGCAGCAGAGGATTTCTACTTCCTCCAGCAACTCTACCGGACGGCCGGCATCGACCAGGTGCGGGGAACGACGGTCCACCCGGCGGCCCGCCCGTCTCATCGCGTGCCGTTCGGTACCGGCCGGGCAATCGGACGGGCCCTTGCGGGCGACAGTCCGGCCATCGGCTTTTACCACCCGGAATGTTTTGTACAACTGGGTGAATGGCTGCAACTGGTGGGGAATAATCCGGACTACGGGGGGGACAGGCTGCTGACGGCAGCACGAGACGTGTCGTCACATCTTGCGGAGTATCTGGAGCACGAGAGTTTCATCCCGGCATGGGCCGGCCTGCAACGCAACAACCGGAGCGCGCACGGGCTGCTCTCGGCATTCCACGGCTGGTTTGACGGTCTCAGGACCATGAAGCTGATCCATCACCTGGCGGCGGGCCCTCTCCCCCGCTGCACCCCGGAAAACGCGCTCCCTCCGCTCCTGGAACGGGCCGGCCTGGAACCGGTTGCGGGAACCGGCAACCAGCTGGAACTATTGCGCACCATTCAGTGACGCCGGACAAGAGTTCAGGAAATCTCCTCGTCCTCGAACAGGTCCCCGGCCAGCTCCCCCCGCAGGAACCAGATGGCCGCCAGGAACGGAGCTCCGCAGAGCACCAGCATGACCAGCATATTCATGACGCCAATGGAATAATACCCGATGGTAGCATCGCTCGACGAACGAAGAACCCAGTTCGACAGGGAAACAATCTGGCCGAGGATGACACAGGCCAACCCTCCCCAGACACATATCTCCAGCCACCGCCTGCTCTTTGGAAGCCGTCTGAGGAAGCAGGCGGCAACCACCATTGTCACGACACTCAACAGTATCCGGATAGCCGGCAACACTACCTCGCCCCATACCGAGTGGAGAGCGGCGAAATCGGCGGCGAGAAGTTCATCATTCCCTACCTCCGCGAGTTTCGCGTAATAGGACTTGATTTCCGACCCCGAATAGACGATGACGATCAGCGCCAACAGTATGAACGCAGATCCTATCAGTAGCACCGGCAGAGGAATGACCGGTCCCCGGGGAATTTCGGCCTCCTGTTCGGCGAGAAGGCTCGCCCCAGGATCAGGGCCGCCATAGGAACGCGTTGCATCCTTTTCCTCGAGCCGGCGGAGGTCATCTGCCGCCCGCCGGGATACTTCGGCGGGGTCGAGTTTATCACCCTGCCGGGAAGTCTTGACCGGCGCAGGCTTGGCCGGGGCGACTCCCCCTTTCCCTTTTTTCTCGTTGTAATCCTTGATTACCAGGCCGCACGTGGGACAGATATCGAACCGCTCTTCGGAAAAGGTCGAAAACCGGCAGACCGGACATTCGGTCGCCGTATCCTTCCAGTTGGCAGTCGTCTCTTTCTTGACATAAAAGCTGGTCTTGCAGCGGGGGCAATCCATGTTCATCCCCTCAGCGGGGACATTGGCATCGCTTATCTGGCCGCTGAGCTGGCACTTGGGGCACTGAATCTTCATCGTCGAAAACCTTCCCTCCGGCGGGAAAGCCCCGCCTTCCCTTCCGGGCAAATCGGCTGATAACAACAACATCACGAGGTCAAGACTAGCAAATTTTGTACCCTCAGGGCTCAAGCTGCTACCACCACGTAATACCGATTGAAATTGACACCTGAGGCTAGGAATGTCAAAGAGAATTTACCGGGGCAGACGGCGATCTCGCATTCTGACTGACAAAAAATGTCCGTTATCACCCTCCCTCGACGGAAAGCCTTGCATATCCGGATTCCCCTTGTAAGCGGCCGGTAGATATGGAATAATCTCCAGGTGGCGCTTCCGTCCACGCAACTCCCGGCTGACGAAGGAACAACCCCATGTACTGCAACTATTTCGGGTTCCGGGAAAAACCGTTCACCATCACCCCCAACCCCCGATTCGTTTTTCTCAGCAAAAACCACCGGGAGGCCTTTGCCCACCTGCTCTACGGCATTGACAACCATGCAGGATTCATCGTCCTGACGGGCGAAGTGGGCACCGGCAAGACCACCGTGCTCCGCACCCTCATGGAAAAGCTGGATGACGACCGGTATCGCACCGCGTTGATCTTCAACCCCTCCCTCTCCGCCCTGGAACTCCTGCGCAGCATCAACCACGAATACGCCCTCCCCGCCGAAGGACTTGACAATGCAGAGCTTCTCGGTCATCTCAACCGCTTCCTGTTAGAGGAGAACAGTGCGGGGAGAACGGTAGTGCTGGTTATCGACGAGGCCCAGAACCTTGCCCCCCGGACACTGGAACAGATCCGCCTCATCTCCAACCTGGAGACCGACACGGACAAGCTGATCCAGATAGTGCTCGCCGGCCAGCCCGAGCTTGACCATCTCATGGCCCGGCCGGAACTGCGCCAGCTTGCCCAGCGGGTGGGTGTGCGCTACCACCTTCTTCCCCTTGATTTCGAGGATACCCGGGCATATGTCAATCACCGGGTGGCAGTGGCGGGGGGAAAGGGGGCGGCCGGTTTCTCCCGCGGGGCGCTGCAACGGATATTTCGCAGGGCCGGCGGCGTGCCGCGGCTCATCAACATCGCCTGCGACCGGGCGCTGCTGATCGGCTACACCGACGAGAAACGGGAAATATCCGCTTCCATGGCGAAAAAGGCCATCAGGGAGGTGGGTGAATTTGGCAAGTCCGTCTGGCCGAAGAAGTGGTTCAGGAAAAAGACCACCCTGCAGAAAGAACGGCTGCGGAGAAAGCCCGCCTGGCAAAGGCAGCAGCGGCGGAGAGCATGGCTCTGCCTCCTGGCGGTGGTAGTCGTGGGGGGACTTTTTGCCGTTTACTACCGTTCGCCGGGGAAGTCTGCCGCCACCGATGATTTTATGTCGGCGGTCCGTTGGGAGCTAAAGAGCGTTGAAGGAAGCGCCAGTGCGGTACGGGCATTCAATGTCCTGGCCAAACGCTGGCACGTGCGGGAGGCAACGGGTGATATGAAGCTCTCTCTTCCCGGCGATCTGGAGCGGATTGCCGGAGATAGGGGGCTTCGCCTGACAAGCATGACCACCGACCTTGCCACACTGCGCCGCCTCGATCTCCCCGCCCTGCTTGAACTCGACCTTGCCGGCCTGGATGGCAGGCGCTACCTTGCGCTGACCGGGATAACGAACGGAAAAGTGTCAGTTTCGCCACCTCTGCTGGGAAAGAGCTCGTTCAGCGAAACAGACCTAAAGCGCTTCTGGTCCGGCCGTGTTTACGTCCCGTGGAAGGATTTCGATCAGCTTGCCCAGGCCGCCGCACCTGGCGCACGCAGGGAGGAAGTGCTTCGCCTCCAGAACCTGCTGGCAACGGAGAAGGTGTACCGCTCCGCACCGACGGGAGTCTACGACGAGGGGACGGTGAACGCCATCAAGGAGTTTCAGCAAAGCCGGGGAATCCCGGTGAATGGGCGGGCCGAAGGGACGACCCTTCTTCTCCTCTACCGTGAGGCGGGAAGATACGACATGCCACGATTATCCGGCAAGGGAGACGGACAGAAGCGATGAGTTCCATTCTCAAGGCACTGCAGAAGCTGGAGCAGGAAAAGGCAACCCACCGGCAAGGTGCTCCCGACGTTGCCGCGGATATTGTCAAACCGGCAGCGGCCAGACAGCGCTCCCCCTGGTTGCTACCGGCTGCCATGGCAGGCATGACCATCCTGGCGGTCATCGTGACCTACACCCTCATGGGGGGATTCTCCCGACACCCCCCTGTCCCGGCTGCGGCCGTTCCTCCCGCAGTGAGCCCGCCGGAAGGAATCGCGCCGGCAGTGACCCCGGCAGTTTCACCGGTGACGGAAATCATTTCTCCCGCAAGGCCGATCCCGGACGACCGGAAAAGCCAGAGGCAACCGGCACCGGAGCTGCCGGCCGGCACTGCCGTACCGCAACAGGCGCTCCACAGGCAACACCCCTCACCCCTGCCCGAGCCGCAGGGTCAGCCCGCACCTCCCCTGCCGGCAAAGGTGGAACCAGTGGCTCCACCCGCCACTGCCACGCTCCCGGCACTGAAAGTCACTGGAATCGCCTGGCAGAAAGACAACGCGTCACGGCTGGCAATGATCAACGGCGCAGCGGTGCTGGAAGGGGGAATGGTGGAAGGTGCCCGGGTGGAGGAGATCTTCCCCGACAAGGTTCGTCTCACGGTGGGCAAACGGACCATCGATGTCCCGTTGGGGAAATCATCCAACGACCGCTGAAACATTGACAGCCGTTGTGTATATTGGGTATCCTCACTGAATGCAACCTCCAGATATGAATAACGATGAATGGGAATCACTCTGCACCCGTTGCGGACTCTGCTGCTTCGAAAAACTGGAGGACGAACGGGGCACCATCTTCTTCACCCAGACCCCCTGCCGCTACCTGGACGTGGTCACCCGCCAGTGCCGCATCTATTCCCGCCGCTTCACCATCAATCCGGACTGTATCCAGCTGACCCCCGAGCTGGTGGAAAAGCTCCACTGGCTTCACGATGAATGCGGCTATCGGCAGGCGCTCGGCCTGAAACGCGGGAACCAGCGGCAGCGCCGCAAGCCCTGATACCAATTTCAGATCAAGGATGAAATCAAGGCGGCGAGGATTGAGGCGACGCAGGCGTACAGGCAGTACGTTGAGGAGCCGAAGACGAGCCAACGCAGATAGCGCCTTGATGTGGAATTGGTATGACATGCAATCCCCTCAACAGTCCAATCCAAGGAGTAGCCAAAGCCATGAGCCACGACAACGACCGGCATAAACCGGCCCTGACCGTACTACCGGGAGGCAGAATCGACTCGCGCGAATTTGCATCTCTCCCTACGGACCGCAAAATCACCACGCTGCACACTCTCCCGGCCCGGCGAAAGATGGAGCTGATCCTCGACGATCCGGCCCCGGCTCCTCTTGTGCACGCCTTCCAGCCCCAGGAACTCTACTGGCTGGTTGAGGAAATTGGCATCACCGACGCCCAGGAACTGATAACCCTCGCATCGCCGGACCAGTGCAGATTCTTCCTCGACATGGAGCTTTGGGACAAGGAGTCCTTCGTGCCGGACAAGTCATGGGAGTGGTTCGGCCATCTACTGGAGATGGGTGAGCCGCGAATGGCAGAGATTATCCCCGAACTCGACCGTGAACTGCTCCTCCTCTTCCTGAAACAGGCAATAACCGTTGGCGGAGGTATCGGCGACCTTATCAACGACGAAGAACGGCTTTTCGACTGGGATCACACCTTCGACGAGCTCTACTTCATCAGCTACCGGGAGCCGCGTCATGCCCATCTCGTCGGCACCATTCTCGACATCATCTACCGCCATTACAACGACCTCTACCGTGAGCTGATGGAGGGGGTAAAGCACGAACTGTTCAGCGAGGTTGAGGAACTGGCCGGCCAGTTTCGGCACGGCCGGCTCGCCGATCTGGGCTTCCCCGATCCCCTGGAAGCAGCAGCCCTCTATGCCTATCTCAAACCTGCCACGTTCTCGCCCGCCATGGACAAGGGGGATGTTATTCCGACGGAATCCGAACAACAGCTCCCTGTCCCGATGGAAAGGGATGACTCGTTTCTGCTGAGGGTACTGGCCGGTGTAGCCAGCGAAGGTATCTACCAGGAGCTGAACTACCTGGTGAACACCGCCCTGGTTGCGGAAGGTGCTCCCCTCTCTGATGTATCAGCGCTGCAGTCGGTCATGGAAAGGGTGTATGGCTGTCTGAATATCGCACTTGAAGAGTTGAGCGGCAGCGACGAGGGGAAAGGGAGGGGAATTGTGACGGGGGAGTACCTGAAACGGCTCTTCCAGTTGGGCTTCAGCATGCTTCTCGACCTGCAGCGGCAGGCAGCGGCGGTCAAAAGTGACAACTATGCGGCCAGCAAGGCCCTCAAGGGTCTCAAGGCCACCCGTCCCAGGTTCTACCGGGGGCTCGATCCGGACCACGCCGACGGCTACCGGGAGTTCCGTGCCCTGGCCGATGTGCAGGCAGTGCGGGAATTCCTGCGGATACTGGAATTGGGGGCTAGGGGCTAGGGGCTAGGGACTGGGGACCAGGGGCGGGACTATTCGCAGAGTTCTCCCCGCACGAGTTCCCGCTCCACCGAAACAATACGCACCGGCACTTCACGGTTGACCAGTTCCGCCCCCCCGGCAATGACCACCGGCAGGTAGTTGCGCGACAGGCCGTGCAGGACACCGTCGCTGTCGGGACGCTGTATGAGGACCGGCAGCACCTGCCCGATGAAGCGCCGGTAGTAGGCGCGCCGTTTCTCGTCGGAGATCCGCCTGAGCGCCTTGGCCCGTTCCCGGATCACTGCGGGATCCACCTGCCCCGTCATGGTGGCCGCCGGCGTTCCTTCCCGTGGGGAGAAGGGGAAGACGTGAAGGTAGGCAAGGGGAAGGGACTGGACGAACTCCAGGGTGCGGGCGAACTCTTCCTCGGTCTCCCCCGGGAAACCGGCAATGATGTCGCAACCGACGCAGGCGTCGGGAAGGGCCGCCACCAGGCTCTCTACCATTTCCCGGAACCGGGCCGTCGTGTAATGGCGGTTCATCCGCTCAAGCACCCCGTCATCACCGCTCTGGAGCGGAATATGGAAATGGGGGCAGACCGTCCGGGATGACGCCAGGAAGGCAACCAGTTCGGGAGTCACTTCGTTCGGTTCCACCGAGCCGACCCTCAGCCGCGGCACCAGTCCCCCTTCTTCCACCCCTTTCAGCAGATCGAGGAGCGTAACAGGGGGATTCAGGTCGAGGCCGTACCCTCCCAGGTGGATACCGGTCAGCACCACCTCCCGGAACCCCTTGGCGGCAAAAGTCCGTACCCCTGCCAGCGCGTCTGCCAGAGGAACACTCCGGCTCCCGCCCCGCGCATAGGGGACGATGCAGTAGGAACAGAAGGCATCGCAGCCGTTCTGCACCTGGAGAAACGCCCGGGTATGCTCGGCAAAGCTCTCCAGTTCCGTCCCCTCCGTCTCCCGCACCTGGGAGATATCGGAAACCAGCACCCTCTGTTTGTCTCCCAGTTCCCGCAGGAACCCCACGAGCCCCTTCTTCTCCAGGTTGCCGATGATGAGGTCAACCCCCTCCATCTCCTGCAGTTCCTCGAAGGCGACCTGGGCATAACAGCCAGTCACCACGATGCGGGCCGCCGGATTGCGCCGTCGGGCCCGGCGGATCAGCTTGCGGGACTCGGCGTCGGTCTTGGCGGTGACGGTACAGGTGTTGATCACGTAGATGTCCGCCACTTCCTCGAAGGGGAGTACCCGGAATCCGTTTTTCCCGAGCGCCTCACCCATGGCCGCCGATTCGAACTGGTTGATCTTGCACCCCAAAGTTGTAATGGCTACTGTCTGCATGTTGTCCTTATTCAGAATCTGCGGGAAGGAGCACCCCATTGCGCTCAGAGCCCCCTCGCACCGCAGCTGTACGGCTCATTTCGCGCAGGCCTGTCGGCCCGCTTTGCTCAATTTCGCCTACAGCTGCTGGTACTCGGGAACATTCGCTCCATGGGGCACTCCCTCCCACAGATTAAGGTCTCATTCAAAATTCAACATTCAGCATTCAAAATTGCCTTCTCGATACATCCCCCACCCAGCACCTCGTCCTCCCGGTAAAAGACCACCGCCTGGCCCGGCGTGACAGATTTTTCGGGGGCTGTAAAGCGGACCTCCACCCGGTTGTCCGGCAGGGGAATAACAGTGCAGGGCACCGGCCGGTGCCGGTAGCGGATTTTGCAGGTAACTTCCAGCGGTTTTCCCGGCGGCGGGATGATCCAGTTGAGATCGGTGGCGACAAGGCCGGGGCTGGCAAGCTCTTCCCGGCTCCCCACCACCACCTGACGCTTCTCCGTATCAACTCCGAGCACGTAGAGGGGGTGGGGGTGGGCAACGCCAAGCCCCTTCCGCTGGCCCACCGTATAGCGGTAGGTCCCCCGATGCCGGCCGAGGACGTTCCCCCGGCTGTCGACTATGTCGCCGTCCAGCTCTCCCGCTCCCCGCGCCTCTTCCAGAAAACGGACGTAGTCATTGTCCGGCACGAAACAGATCTCCTGGCTCTCCCCCTTCTCTGCCACCCGCAGGCCATAACGGGCCGCCAGCCGCCGCACTTCCGGCTTGGTCATTTCGCCGAGGGGGAAAAGTGTCCGGGACAGTTGCTCCTGGGTCAGGGTGTAGAGGAAATAGCTCTGGTCCTTGCCGGCATCCTGCCCCGTCAGGAGCCGAAAGCGCCCGGCATCATCCCGCTCCACCCTTGCGTAATGCCCCGTTGCGAGATAGTCGGCGGCCAGCTCCCTTGCCTTTTGCAGCAGCAGCCCGAACTTGATCCGCTGGTTGCAACATACGCAAGGGTTCGGTGTGCGGCCGCGGAAATACTCCCCGACAAAGTCGTCGATCACAAGGCGCTGGAATTCCTCTTCGAAGTTCACCCCATAGAAGGGGATGCCCAACTGCTCAGCCACCTGCCGGGCATCGCTGATGCCGTCGGGAACGCGGCCAGGGCCGGAATTCTCTCCTTCCTGAGCGGTGGAAGCGGAGCAGCTCCAGAGCTGCATGGAGATGCCAATCACCTCATACCCCTGCTCCTGGAGCATGGCTGCGGTAACCGACGAATCCACTCCGCCGCTCATGGCAACGACTATACGTTGTTTTTTCTTCCTGTCTGTCATGTTTCTTGGGGGTCCTCAGCCTTTCCACGATTTGTGACAACAACAGTGCCATCCGCTCCCGGAGCTGACGCCCGGCCCAGTGGATGCACGACGGGTTGCCGGACTGCTGCCGCTAAAACGGCAACAACGCCTCCAACACCGCCGGCTTGACCGGTGTCGTGGCGTTGTAATCCATGTAAATCAACCCCATGCAGTCATACTCCTGCGCTCAGCCCACTGGCTGGCAAACATCCTTCCCACTGCTTCCTTCACCGGTTGGCCTGGTTCTGGCTTCCCTGGTCAGGTCCTCCAGGGTGATGGAATCGAGGAACCCCTTGATCCGCTCACCCAGCCCCTGCCAGACGGTATGGGTAAGACAGCGGGCCTCCCGCTGACAGCTCCGGTCCCCCTCGTCAAGACATGCCACGGGATTGAGCTGTTCTTCCACGGTCACCACGATTTCACCGACCTTGATGGCCGATTCCTGACGGGCCAGCACATAGCCACCGCCGGGGCCGCGCACGCTTGTCACGATCTGCCCCTTCTTCAGGCGGAAAAAGAGCTGTTCCAGATAGTTGAGCGGTATTTCCTTCCGCCGGGAAATCTCCTTCAACGACACCGGCCTCCCCTGGGAATAGAGAGAAAGGTCCACCATGGCCCGCACCGCGTATTGAGCCCGCGTGGAGAGACGCATGGTCAGGCCCCCTTGGAAATCTGCCGCTTCAGCGTCTCATGCTCGGCGGCAAGGGCGTCATACTTCCGCTCCAGTTCGCGGATCTGGTCGAACAGACAGGCAATGGCCTTGGCTTCCGGGTCAGGGAGCTTGCCGTGCTCCAGGTCCATTCTGTCGGCCGGCTTCTCCGTGGCCATGACGACACGGCCGGGAATCCCCACCACCGTGGAATTGGGAGGGACTTCCTTGACAACCACGGAATTTGAGCCGACCTTGCTCCCCCGGCCGACGGTAAACGGCCCGAGAATCTTGGCGCCGGAACCGACCACCACGTTGTCCTCCAGGGTGGGATGGCGCTTGACCTTCTCCCAGCTCACCCCGCCGAGAGTTACCCCGTGATAGAGGGTCACGTTGTCGCCGATCTCGGCGGTCTCGCCGATTACCACCCCCATGCCGTGATCGATGAAAAACCCCTTGCCGATGGTGGCGCCGGGATGGATCTCGATCCCGGTGAAAAAGCGTCCCAAGTGGGAAATCAACCGTGCGATGAAATAACGTTTGTGGGTCCAGAACCAGTGGGAAACCCGGTGAAACCAGATGGCATGGAGCCCCGGATAGCAGAACAGCACCTCTGGCACGCTTCTGGCCGCCGGATCGCGGTCGAACACCGCCTTGATATCACTTCGCATGCGCGTAAACATCCATTCCCCCTTACCGGTTCGACCGGCACCCGAACATACTTTTCCTGATTAACATACCTTACTATAATTGTCAAGTATGTAATCGTCACAAGGGACGGCTGGGAACGTAACGTGAGAAGGGATTTTCAGTGGCAGGAAGAGACAGGAAGGGTAAAGCTGAAGGCGCTCCCCTGCTGGGGGGCACTCGTTACCCACATGTTTCCCTTGTGGGCAGCAATTATCCGTTTGCAGATGGTAAGACCGAGACCGCTCCCTTTTCTGGGGCCGTTCGTCGCTTCTATCTGGCAGAATTCATCAAAAATCCGATCGTGATATTCCTCGGGAATCCCCGCCCCGGTGTCACTGACGGTCACCCGGACATGTTCGCCATGCTGTCCGGCCGAGATACCGATATTCCCCCCCGGCGGCGTGAATTTTATGGCATTGCCGATCAGATTGGTAAGGACGCACTGTATCTGGGCCGAATCGAAACAGGCAGAAAGTCCGTCATCAACAGAGTCCATGGAGATGTGCAAGCCGTTTTGCTCTGCATAGGGAGCAAGCACGGAATAGACATCCCTGATCGGCTCGACGATCCTTTGTTCTCCCAGGCTCAGCTTTCCTCCTTCATGCTCGATCCTGGCAAGGTCGAGCATGTTGTCTATCAGGTCCACCAGCCGTTCGCCGCTCTCAACCGCCGACTTCAGGTACTGCCGCTGGGTCTCGGTCAAGTTCCCGGCGTCACTTTCGCCGAGAAGGGCGCAGTAGCTGTACATGATATTGACAGGGATGCGCAGTTCATGGGTGGCGGTACGGATGAATCTGGATTTGAGCCGGTCCAGGTCCTGCAGCCGTTCGTTGGCAACCGTCAACTGTTGCTTTACGTGGCGTTCTTCAGTCACGTCGGTAAAGGATACAATGAGAAAACGCCCCGCGAGCCGGTGATCGCTCAGCGAAACGGACACCTGAAAAGGCTCCTCATTCTTGTTGACAAACACCAGATCGCTCCGACGCCAGTAGTCATGGCCGGCAAAGAATTTCAGGTGATTTTCCAGTGCATACTGCCGGCATTCGGCGGACAGTATATCCGCCAGGGATATGTCGAGCGCCTCATTGCGGGTATACCCCAGCATTGCCAGGGCGCTTCTGTTGATGTATACCGGCTCACCACTGCTATTGAGGGCCATGAGCCCGTTGGATGCATGCTCGAACAGGGTTTCAAACAGTGCTTTTTCAGCCAGCTCCTCCTCCAGCCGCATCTTGACCTCCCGCAACTCCTGGGATTCATCTCTGGCTAATTCATAGAGGAGGGCGTTCTTAAGCGCGGCGGCCGAAACATTGGCAACCAGTTCACAGAATTCAAGTTCCCGGGCGGTAAAGGATTTTGCCGCCCGGGCAGTCCTCAGCATGAGGGTGCCGATTACCTCGCTCCGGTAAATGACCGGCAATACCAGGATGGAGTCGAATCCGAGCCCATAGATACGCTCTCGCACTTCCTCCATGAGAGGGTGATTCTTGATGTCTTCCAGAACGAGGGCCTTGCCGGTCCTGAGCACCTCACGAATCTCCGGATAGAGATCCAGTTCGATCCGTAAGCCGTCGATGCCATCGTTATCACTGGACGCCAGCACGTACCCGCAGTTGTCCTCCTCCTTCACGCGGACCATGGAGCACCGCAGGACATCGATGTTGCCGGCGATCTTCTCGACGATGATCTGGAGAATGCGATGGGTATCGAGGCTGCTGGTGATGGCCTGGGAAATTTCCAGCAGAATTTCCTTATCCTTCACATCCTGACGAAGCATCTCCGCGGCCTCCCGTTTGGCCAGGGTGGAGTTGATTCGTGCCAACAGCTCGTGATACGAAAAAGGCTTGGAGAGATAGTCGTCAGCTCCGGCCGCAAACGCCTCGACCAGTTTGTCCTTGTCTTTGACCGCCGTCAGGACGATCACCGGAATGGAGGCAGTCAGCGGATTTGCCTTGAGCCTGCGACATGTTTCTATGCCGTCAATACCTGGCATAATCATGTCCATCAGTATCAGCTCGGGCCGGAATGTGGCAGCCAGCGAACACGACTCTTCGCCATCGACAGCCTCCTGGACGAGGAAACCGGCCGGCAGGAGTGCGTCACTCAATACCTTGCGTGCGTAAACCTGGTCATCGACTATGAGGATTCTTGCACTTCCCATATATTTCGCCCTCCCGTCACCATATGAGGAGCAAATTGTATACCATCATTCACATTATTCGATATATCAGCCGCAGCGAGGGACGTTGCACACCGGAATTATCCGGGGAAACACTCTTTCCACAAGGCATCAACGATTTGTAATATTTCTTTCAAGTTATTATCACTCAGAGTATATATCTTCGTCAGAAGCACCATGAGACATGATAAAAACCTCCGTTATCATGCACAATATAACGCCAAATAACCATACACCAAACCATACAACAGCCAGTTACAGCATCAGCCCCGGCCATATAACGTAGCATCTATTTCCGGGTGATATGTATTTACCCATGAGGCTCTTGTACAACGCTCTGGCATCCCCGAAGTCAACCCCTTTGTCACTCATGTGTACCGGGAAATGGTGGCTGTTCCGCGGCTGTTTCCATCCCTTGGGCGACGTCCTTGATTATCCCCATTTTGATATAGATCGGCCGCACCTTCTCCCGGATATGGGGAAGATGCCGGGCAAACAGGGCGGCTCCCACAAGACAGCAGCCTGCACCAAGAAGAAGTGTCTCGCGCGGG
>JAJZUQ010000050.1 GCA_021848385.1 Deltaproteobacteria bacterium | reverse complement strand
CTCTGTTACCAGAACGCCGCTCCCTTGAGCTACCGGGGCGAATCGGACAACTCCCCGGACAGGACTTTAACCTGTAAGATCAAGCAGTTGTTACTGCGTACGGACAGTATATTAAACTAACCTCCGAGATTTGCAAGAGCCGCAGATTATTTGTGGTTGGTGGTTGTTTCATGCTGGTGGGTGTAGCGGATGACCGTCGCCTTTTCGAGAGTGATCATCCCTCCCGTCATCATGGCATCGATCCTGGGCATGATGGCGTCAAATCGCTCCTGACGGTCCACCACCTCAATGACCATCGGCATATCCCTTGAGAGGCGGAGCAGCTTGTCGGTGTGGTAGACGCTGTGGGCGCCAAATCCTGCCACCCCCCGCAGCACCGTGGCACCGGCAAACCCCTCCTTGCGGAAGAGCTCCACCAGCGCCTCGTACAGGGGGAGCCGGCCGCACTTGTCGCTCTCGCCGATGAAAATCCGCATCAGTACCATTTCTCCGCTGATCCTGGTCATGGCAATCCCTCCGAATGTCACAGCGCCCGGGCGGTTATGATACCGGCCCAGGTGAAAAAAAGACAGAGCAGCACGCTTGTCAGCACGTTGGCGGCGGCGATGACGAATTCACCGTCCTCAAGGAGCCGGAACGTCTCGTAACTGAAGGTGGAAAAGGTGGTAAGTCCGCCGAGGAACCCAACGGTGAGGCCGATGCGGAGGGTGGGGGAGATAAGGGTACTACGGAGACTGAACTCCATGATGAGACCGATGCAGAACGCCCCAACGATATTGACCGCCAGGGTCCCGACAGGGAAGGACTGACCGAACAGGCGATAGACCCATCCCGACAGAAAATAGCGGGTCGCACACCCCAGGGCGCCAAACAGGGCTATGTAGCAGACCATCTCCATCGATTTCCTCGACTGTTGCCGTTTCGCTGTGATATGCCGGCCTACACCCCTGCCCCTCGGTCGACAGGCTATTTGAAGGCCCAGGAAAAACTGATTCCTACTATGTCCGATTCCGATCGGGGCTGATAGATGGTGACATATCTCCCCTCGGTAGAGTTGTACGCAGTCACCCCCGGCGACTGGGCGAAGCGGAGACCTTCGTAGTGGACACCGGTGCGTAAATTCCGGTAGCGCAAGCCGGCTTCGGCAAAGGCGGACCATGCCCCATCAGGCTTAACTGTCACGGTGCCGCTCCCCGGGAATTCCGCTTCGTTCTCGGTATAAAAGGGGTACATGGCCCCTCCCTCGACGAAAAACCGCAGGTCAGTATTTGCGTCGTAGCGGGCACGGGCGCCGAACCTGGCATAGACGGTCTGCCAGTATTCCGTGTACCCCTGGACGCCAAGGGGTTGGCCGGCCAGGTCCCGGGTCGTGGAATTGTCGATGTCCCGCAGCCACCACCGGTAACCGATGCCGCCGAAGGGCTCGACAGCAACTGCCCGAAGAGGCAGCCGCCAGCCGAGGTCCACCTCCTGGCGCACGCCGAAGTAGATGACATCGCTCTTGACCGGCAGGCCGTTGTAGGCAGGATTGGTTGAGGTAATGCCGCCGTCGTAGTCCACGTCGCCACCAAACAGACCGAGTTTACCCTTCAGCATGAGGGCACCTGCCTCATCCGTCTGGAGCAGATTAAGCCCCAGAGCGGCATCCACCCCGAACAGGGGGCCGCTCTCTTTGACGACCCGCGTTCCCCCCAGGTACTCTTTCCACTGGAAATAATCCACCGACGGACCGAGATGGAATTCCTCCACTCCGCCGAAACGGGCGGCGCCCGCCGGAACGGTGCCGACAAGCAGGACGACCAGGACAAGAGTGATTATTTTCATGGCTTCTCCCGGACGGCGCTTATTCCCCTGCCGGCTCTTCTTTCTTCTTACGGGGGCCCCGCTTCACCTTCGGCTTGGCAACCGGCTCGGCCGACGGTTCGACAACTGCCGCAGGCGCCTCTTCAGCAGCTACGGCTTTTTTCGCGCGGCTCCGCGGTTTCGGAGGAGCGGCAACCTTCTCTACTGCCGGGATCTCGGCCGATTCAGCCGGGACAACAACGGGTTCTTTCTTCTTCCGGGGAGCGCGGGGCTTGGCCGGTTTTTTCCCGGTGAGCTCAACAGGTTCTGCCGGCACGGCCAGCGACTCCACCGGAGCGGGAGCTTCAGCCGGTTCGCCGCCGGAAGGCGTTTCCTCCGCTGCCTGCTCTTCCGTTCGCTTGCCCCCTCGCCGGCGCCGCCGGCGCTTTTTCTTCTTCTGCTCGTCGCCGTGCTCTTCCCCGGCACCCTCAGTCACCGGCTCCTCGCCTGCATCCGCCGGCAGAGCTTCAGCCGGTTCTTCTACAGCCGCCGTCTCCCCGGTAACACCTTCCGCAGCATGTCCCTTGCCGCGCCGGCGGCGACGCCGCCGTTTCTTTTTGACCTCATCGGTTTGGCCTTCCTCGCCCGGCGCAGGTTCGGCCGGCACCTCGGCAACCAGCGGCAGCTCCTCGGAAGGGGTTTCCATCGGCAGCTGCTCTCCCGCCGGAGTTTCCCCACCTTCGCCCCGCCCTTTCTTGCGGCGACGGCGTTTTTTCTTACCCTTGCCTTCCTCACCGCCGCCCGTCTCGTCAGGCTCGGTTGCAGGTTCCGAAGGAAGCGGAGCCTTGTCAGCCGGCCGGGGCACGACGGAATCCCCATGCCCTTCCTCCGCCGTCACCTTCTCCCGCTTGATTACCTGCAATTCCAGCTGATTCATGAGGAAGGAGGGTTTCCCCTTGATCGTCACCTCGATGTCGTAATCGTTTTCGATCTGGGCCAGCTCCCGCTTCTTCCGGTTCAGGAGGAAGTACGCCACCTCGAGTGGCAGCTCCCCACGCACTTCGGCGCCCGTCCCTTTGGCCGCGGAAGCGTGAACCTTGCGCAGGAAGGAAAGTGCCATGTTCTCCACCGACTTGACCTTACCGCGGCCGCCGCAGTGGGGACACTCCAGATAGCTCGCCTGCTCCAGGGTCTGCTTGATCCGCTGGCGGGACATTTCCAGCATGCCGAACTGGGAAATCCTCCCCACAGTTACCCGTGCCTTGTCGGCCTTCAGGGCATTCTTGAGGGTCTTCTCCACCTCCGACATATGCTTTTTGTCGCGCATGTCGATGAAGTCGATGACGATCAGCCCCCCCAGGTCGCGCAGACGCAGCTGACGAGCCGCCTCTTCGGCCGCTTCCATATTGGTCTTGAAGGCGGTGTCCTCAACCCCCTTCTCACCGGTGGATTTGCCCGAGTTGACGTCGATGGAGACAAGAGCCTCCGTCGGCTCTATGACGAGGGAGCCTCCCGATTTGAGCGGCACCTTCTTCTCGTAGATCTGGTCAATCTGCTCTTCGAGCTGATAGCGGGAGAAGATGGGACGCTTCTCCTGGTGGAGCTTGACGATGTTTTCATACTTCGGCATGTTCCCCTTGAAAAATTCCCGCGCCTGCGTGTACACCTCGGCATTGTCCACCAGTACCTCGTCGATCTCGGCGGTGAAGTAGTCGCGGATGGTCCGGATCACCAGGTTCGACTCCTGGTAGATGAGGGCCGGCGCTTTCGCCTTTTTCGCCTTGGCGAGAAGATCCTTGTGGAGCTTGACGAGCGCCTGAAGGTCCTTTTTGAGGTCGGTCTTGGTCTTGCCGAGCGCCTCGGTCCGCATGATATGGCCAATCCCTTCGGGAATGGTGAGCTCGGCGGCCATCTCCTTCAGTTTCTTCCGTTCGGACTCGCTCTCCACTTTGCGGGAGACACCGGCCGAGTCGCTCCCCGGCATGAGCACCATGTAGCGTCCGGGAAAAGAAAGGTAGCTGGTCAGGGCCGCCCCCTTCATGTCCCGCTCACCCTTCTCCACCTGAACGATGAGCTCCTGGCCGCGCCGCAGCACCTCCTGGATGCGCGGCCGACGGTTGCGGTTCTCCACCGGTACATCGTCGCGCCACTGCCAGAAATCGGGATGAAGCTCCCCCATCTGGAGAAAGCCCAGCTTCTTGAGCCCGATATCCACGAAGGCGGCCTGGAGACCGGGCTCAACACGGACCACCACCCCCTTGTAAACGTTGCCGCGGGTCTGTTCGCTCCCCTCGATTTCGATATCCAGCTCGACCAGGCGGCCGTCTTCGACAATGGCCACCCGTGCCTCTTCCGGATGCATCGCGTTAATCAGCATCTTTTTCGACATAGTGTTTGTAAATCCTTTCGTGGCAGCCCCCGGGCTTCGCCCGATGCCGCAATGTTGTTGGCCGGCAGCGGGAGGCTTCCCGCGCGGCGAAATCCTTGTCAGTGCAACCGCCATCGGCCTCTACCCGGACGGGGAGGCCTGCAGAGCATCAAACCTTGAGAGTATAACAGAGTTTATTCACCGCACTAAGAAAAAACTGATACCAGACCTGCCGTTACCCCAGCAACCGTTTGACAAACCTCCCCCTCAAACCCTACAATGGGCTCCGCCCTTAAAAACGAATAGCACACGGTACAATCGGGAAAAACGGATCACGGCGGATTTTTTGAGACCACTCGATTTCATACGTTTCAAAGATTATGTCTAGAGAAAGCAGATCATTACCGCAAAGACGCAAAGTTCGCTAAGAAATCAGAGAGTTAATATACCCTCTGAGATCACCTTATGGGTGAGAAGGTTTTGTATTTACCCGTATGTTTTCTTCGCGTTCTTAGCGACTTTGCGGTTCAAATGCTTATTATAGGTTAATCCACCGTTATCTGATTTTTCCGCCTTTTCCGTGTCCTATTTGAATCGTTTTTTCGCCAATAGCTTCCATCTCCCAACGAAGGAACCCCATGCTTCACCTCCACCATCTCTCCAAGGATTTCGCGGGCAAACCGCTTTTTACCGACATCGGCTGGCACCTGAAGAAGGGTGAACGGGTCGGCCTGGTCGGCGAAAACGGCGCCGGCAAGTCCACCCTCATGCGGATCATCGCCGGCCAGGTGGAACCGACCGACGGCACCATCCAGCTGGCCCGGGGAGGAACCGTCGGCTATCTCCCCCAGGACGGCATCGTCACTCGTGGCCAGACCCTCTTCGCCGAAACAATGTCTTCCCTCGCCGAACTCCAGGGAATGGAGCGGGAAATGGAG
Organism: Deltaproteobacteria bacterium; assembly: GCA_021848385.1. GTDB lineage: Bacteria > Desulfobacterota > Desulfuromonadia > Geobacterales > Geobacteraceae > Geomobilimonas. The sequence goes on along the minus strand of JAJZUQ010000050.1, from coordinate 17,817 downwards.
GAGCTGACCGCCCGGCTCGGGGTAGTCTCCCACGACGACCCATCCCATCCGGGAATCCTGGAACGGCTCGGACACCTGCAGGAAGAGTTCCGCCTCAAGGGGGGGTACACCATGGAGGCGGAGGTGGGGAACGTCCTGACCGGCCTCGGCTTCCTGTCGTCCGACTGGGAGAGGGACTGCGGCGAATTTTCCGGCGGCTGGCAGATGCGGATCGCCCTGGCCCGGCTGCTCCTGATGAAACCGAACGTACTCCTCCTTGACGAGCCAACCAACCACCTGGATATCGAAGCCCGCAACTGGCTTGAGGCATACTTGCAGTCCTACCCCTATTCGGTCATCCTCGTCTCCCACGACCGCTTTTTCCTTGACCAGGTCTGCAGCCGGATCACCGAGGTCTGGAACCACACCCTTACGGACTACCACTGCAACTATTCCACCTACCTTGTCCAGCGGGACGAGCGGGTTACGGCCCTGCGGGAGGCGAAGCGGCGCCAGGACGAGGAGATCGGCAAGCTTGAGGATTTCATCAGCCGTTTCCGCTACAAGGCGGACAAGGCAGCCCTGGTCCAGTCCCGGATCAAACAGCTGGAAAAGATCGAACGGATAACGCTCCCCCCCGAACGGAAACGGATCCGCTTCAGCTTTCCTGAGCCCCCCAAGAGCGGCCGGACCGTCATGGAGCTGACGGGGCTGCGCAAGGCCTACGGCGAGCGGGTGGTGCTGGACAACATTGACCTGACCGTCGAAAAGGGGGAACGAATCGCCCTGGTCGGCCATAACGGCGCCGGCAAATCCACCCTCATGAGGATTCTTGCGGGGGGTGACTTCCAGGGGGGGGAGCGGACCGCAGGACACAACGTCGTCCTCGATTACTTCGCCCAGGACCAGGCGGCCGAACTCGACCCGAACCGCTCCGCCTACGAGGAACTGCTGGCCGGAGCCCCGTATGACGTGGTGCCGCAACTGCGAGACCTCCTCGGCGCCTTCCTCTTCTCCGGCGACGACATCCACAAGAAGGTCGCCGTCCTCTCCGGCGGCGAACGGAACCGGCTCGCCCTGGCCAGGATGCTCCTCAAGCCCGCCAACCTTCTGCTCATGGACGAGCCGACCAACCACCTGGACCTGTTCAGCAAGGAGGTGTTGCTGGACGCCCTGAAAGGCTTCGCCGGCACGGTGGTGTTCGTCTCCCACGACCGCCACTTCATCGACGGCCTCGCCACGCGGGTAGTGGAGGTTGCTGACGGCACCCTCACCTCCTATCAAGGCGACTACGAATACTACCTGGCGAAGAAAAGTGAAATTGCCGATACTGCCGAGCAAGCACCTTCGTCAACTCCTTCAATCCCGCTTCTTGGGACGGGTCCCGAGTCCCGGGTTCCGGCTTCCAAAGAGGAGCGCCAGCAGCTTCGGGACGCGGAAAAACAGCGCCAGCGCGAAGTCCAGCGCCGGACAAAGCGACTGGCGGAACTGGAAGCAACCATAGAGCAGGAAGAGAGCCGGCTGGCGGCGCTGGAAGCCCGCATGGCCGACCCGGCCTTCTTCGCCGACCCCGAGCAGGCCCGCCGCGGCGGGGATGACCATGCTGCCCTGACCGCACGTATTGCCGCACTCTACGGGGAATGGGAAGAGCTCTCTGCCTTGACAGGAGAACCGTAACTGGTTACTCTTAAAAGACCCGCGCAGCCCCCTGAACCGGCAGCGTACCCCGAATGCAAGGATACAAACCATGCCGGACCACTCGACAATCACCGTACCGGAAATCATGCCCCTCTATCCTCTGCGGGAGATGGTGGCGTTCCCCTATATGATCTTCCCCCTCTTCCTCAAACAGGATGAAATCGCCGCCTTTGAGGAGGCCACCTGGCACGACAACATGGTGGCCCTGGTCATGCTCCGGCCTGAACCGGCCGGTGATCTGCTGTCGTCGCTGCACGAGGTCGGCACCGCCTGCCGGGTCAACCAGCTCCAGCGACTTCCGGACGGGGGGGCAAAGGCGACCATGGAGGGGCTGTCGCGCGTTCGCCTGACCGGAACCATCGAGGACAAGCCGGTGACTCTGGTACGGGTGGAGCAGATACGGGAGTTTTCCGAAAAAACCATGGTCTCCGAGGCCCTCGTCTCCAGCCTCAATGCCCTCCTGAAGATCGCCCTCTCCTACGGCCGTCCCCTTCCCGACGACGTGATGAAGATGATCGATTACATCGACAACCCGGCCCGTCTGTCGGACCTGGTTGCCCTCTACATCAACCTCCCCCTGGAAGAGCAGCAGACGCTGCTGGAGACCGTCGATCCCCTGGAGCGGCTGAAGAAGGTCTACATGCAGCTGACCGCCGAAGTCCAGCGGCTGCAGGTCAAGGGAGAAGTGCAGGCGGAGGTGACCAAGCGGGTCGGCAAGACCCAGAAGGAATTCATCCTCCGGGAACAGATGAAGCAGATCCAGGAAGAGCTGGGAGAGGAGGACGCCCGTTCCGCCGAGCTCACCGACCTGCGCCGCAAGCTGGATGCCGCGAAAATGCCGGACGAGGTGAAGCAGATCGCCGACAAGGAACTCAAGCGGCTGGAACGGATCAACCCCGCATCTCCCGAGTACACCGTTTCCCGCACCTACATGGACTACCTGACCGGCATGCCCTGGCAGAGCGGCACCACCGACAACCGGGACATCAACCAGGCCGAAGAAGTGCTCAACGAGGATCACTACAACCTGAAGAAGGTGAAGGAACGCATCCTCGAATACCTGGCGGTCCGCTCCCTCCGTGAAAAGATGAAAGGGCCGATCCTCTGCTTCGTCGGGCCGCCCGGAGTCGGGAAAACCAGCCTCGGCAAGTCCATCGCCCGGGCACTGGGGCGCAAATTCATCCGCATCTCCCTCGGCGGTATGCGGGATGAGGCGGAGATTCGCGGTCACCGCCGCACTTACATCGGCGCCCTTCCCGGCCGGATCATCCAGGAAATCTACCGGGCCGGCAGCAACAACCCGGTCTTCATGCTTGACGAGGTGGACAAGGTTGGTCTCGACTTCCGCGGCGACCCGGCCAGCGCCCTTCTGGAGGTGCTCGATCCGGAGCAGAATTTCTCCTTCACCGACCACTACCTGGATGTCCCCTTCGACCTCACCAACGTCATGTTCATCACCACGGCAAACCAGCTCGATCCGATCCCGCCCCCCCTCAGGGACCGGATGGAAGTGCTCCCCCTCGCCGGGTACACGACCGAAGAGAAGGAGATGATCGCAGCCCGCTTCCTCATCCCGAAGGAGATCGAAGAGAACGGCCTCCACGAGGTCACACCGGCTTTTGAACCGGCGGCAGTCGCCAGAATCATCGGCGACTACACCCGCGAAGCGGGGGTACGCAACCTGCAACGGAACATCGCCTCCATCTGCCGCAAGGTAGCCAAGGAAGTTACCCAGGGAAAGGAAGCCCGGCATACCATTACACCTGATGTGGTGGAGGAGTTTCTCGGCCCGCGCCGGTTTTTCAACGAGGTGGCGGCGGAAAAGGACCGGACCGGGGTCGTAACGGGACTCGCCTGGACCGAGGCCGGCGGCGACATCATCTTCGTCGAGGCCACCCGGATGAAGGGGAAGGGGGACCTGATCCTGACCGGATCGCTCGGGGATGTCATGAAGGAATCAGCCCGGGCCGCCCTCTCCTTCGTGCAGGCAAATGGCAGCGAGTGGGACGTTGCCGAAACCGCTTTCGACGACGCCAACATCCATATTCATGTCCCTGCCGGGAGCATCCCCAAGGACGGGCCGTCGGCGGGCATCACCATGGTAACGGCCATCGTCTCGCTCATAACCGAACGACCCGCCCGCCGGGACGTGGCCATGACCGGCGAAATCAGCCTGACCGGACGGGTGCTCGCCATCGGCGGCGTCAAGGAGAAGGTACTGGCCGCCCGCCGGGCCGGTGTGAAAAAAATCGTCCTGCCGGCCCGCAACCGCCAGGACCTGGAAGATGTCCCCGACGACGTCAGGAACGAACTGGAATTCGTCTTCGTGGAAGACGTGCGGGAAGCCATCGCCCAGGCACTCCAATAAAACCGGGCGCGAGGCAATGGGCACGGGGCCATAGGAAACCCATGTGGCCCATTGCCCATTGCCCATTGCCCATTGCCCATTGCCCATTGCCCATTGCCCAAAGCCCGAATTTATGCCCCTCAAGTTTGCCGAACATACGCTGAAACTTTTCTTCGTCGAAATCCAGGCGCTCTTCGCCCTTACCTGGCGTGCACTCCTCAACATCTTCCGACACCCCTTCTATTACCGGGAATTCACCACCCAGATGGACAAGATTGGCGTCGAATCCCTCTTCATCATCTCCCTCACCGGCCTCTTCACCGGGATGGTCATGGCGCTCCAGGCCCTTATCCAGCTCAAGCCCTTCGCCGCAACGAGCTACGTGGGGGGAATGGTGGCGGTGACCATGGTCAAGGAACTGGGGCCGGTTCTCTCCGCCCTGATGGTGTCGGGCAGGGTCGGTTCCGCCATCTCGGCCGAACTCGGCACCATGGTGGTCACCGAACAGGTGGACGCCATGCGGGTAGAGGGGACTGACATCGTCAAGCGCCTCGTCACCACCCGTCTCAAGGCGCTCCTTATTGCCATGCCCCTCCTGGCAGTGGTCACCGACGGGATATCGCTGATCGGCGGCTACATCATGTCTTTCGGCTACGGAATCAACCCGGTCATGTACTGGAAATCCATTCCCCAGTTCATGGTGTTCCAGGACCTGATCGAGGGGGTGTTCAAGCCCGCATTTTTCGGCGGCATCATCGCCATGATCAGCTGCTACGTGGGGCTCAACACCAGCGGCGGCGCGGCAGGGGTGGGAAATTCGGCCAAGCGGGCGGTGGTGCTCGCATCGGTGCTTATCCTGGTTTCGGACTTTTTTCTGACCAAGATCTTCATCGTGTTCCGGTGACGGCAGCTCAAAGGCAATGTAACCACGGAGAAAGGCCCCAATCAACCCCTTACTAACAGGGATATACAGGATATTCAGGATTTTAAGACCTTAACTTCTGAGCCACTTGCAAAAAGCAAAACCTGTAACTCCCTGCTTCGCTTCGCTCGCTTCCCCCCTTAGACAAGGGGGGTCAAATAGTCAATACACTTGTTAGTAACTGACTAACACTAATTTTCAACTGACCCCTTCTCCCTGGGGGAGAAGGTGGCCGAAGGCCGGATGAGGGGTTAGCAGCTCTGTTTTATCAGCCAGTCACCCCCACCCTGACCCTCCCCCACAAGGGGGAAGGGGACTATCAATCTGGATAGAATTGTAAATTTGCAAGGAGCAGCACGTTGGCACCAGAGAGCGGCATACGGATGGAGAAGGTCTGCTTCAGCTTCGGCGGGCGGAAGATTCTGGAGGATTTCGACCTCTTTCTGGAACGGGGGATGAACCGGACCATCCTCGGAGTCTCCGGCGCCGGCAAGACCACCATCCTCAAGCTCCTGCTGGGCCTGCTCACACCGGACAAGGGCAACGTCAGCATCAACGGGAACTCACTGGCAGGGCTCAAGGAAAGCCAACTGGTCCAGATTCGCAAACGCATCGCCATCGTCTTCCAGGGGGGGGCGCTGTTCGACTCCATGACCGTCGGCGAAAACGTCGGCTACCGCCATTTTGAGGAAGGGAAACTTCAGGAGCGCGAGATCGAGGAAATCGTCAGGGAAAAGCTCAGCTTCGTTGGTCTGGAGCAGGCCATCGATCTCTACCCTGCCGAGCTGTCTGGTGGAATGAAAAAACGGGCCGCCATCGCCCGGGCCATCGCCTCCGACCCGGAGTACATCTTCTTCGACGAACCGACCACCGGTCTCGACCCCATCGGGATCTACAACATCCGCAACCTCATGCACCGCCTGCAACAGGAAGGGAAAACCACCCTCATGGTGACCCATGACATGGAGACCGCCTTCGCCGTCTCCCAGCGTTTTTCCTTCCTCCACGAGGCACGCCTGGCGTTCGAGGGGACCCGTGAAGAGATGTGCGCCAGCAACCTGCCCGCGATCACCGAGTTTTTCGCCCCGACGGAGCAGTCGCTGTTCAGGTACAACCATCAGCCGGAATCGTAGGGACAGGCCCTAGGAGACTGGGTAGGATACCCTGCAGTATTTTCCTCAAAATCGAGGCTATCACGGGACGGATTCTATGAAACGTAGTGACAACGTCGCCTGGTCCCAGGTAAAAGTCGGCATCTTCATCGTTGCCGCGCTGCTCTTCTTCAGTGGCGGCATACTGGTCATGGGGGACAAGACCAAGTTCTTTATCCCCAAGGGAAAGCTTTCGGTCATCATGGCCGACGTGGCAGGGCTCAAGGTCGGCGCGCCGGTCTGGCTTGCCGGGGTCGACGTGGGGCTGGTAACGGATATCCGCTTCGAACACCCCGACCGGACCAACGCGGTGGAAGTGGTCATGGAGGTCGAACGGGAGGCCCTGAAAAAGATCGGCCGGGACTCGGTGATCACCGTCAAGACACGGGGGCTCCTCGGAGAGAAGTACGTGGACGTCACCCCGAGTCAGTTTGTGGTTGAAAACCCGGAAACCAGGCTCTACGGCACCTCGGTGACGAAACTGGACGACGTCATGCAAAAGGCGGGGTCGGCATTCGACCGCGTCAACCGGATGATGGACACCATGGACCGGGGGGAAGGGACCCTGGGGCGGTTCGCCAAGGACCCCCGTCTGTACGAAAACATGGTAACTCTTTCCGCCGAACTCAAAGTCCTGGCCGGCAATATCAATCATGGTGAAGGGACCCTCGGGCAGCTGGTCCGCAAGCGCGAACCCTACGACCGCCTGGTGGGGATCCTGAACCGTGCCGACCAGACCCTGAAGGATATCCAGTCCGCGGAAGGATCATTGTACAAGCTCGTTCACGACCGCCAACTCTACGACAAGCTGGTGACAGTGGCCGACAAGAGCGCCCAGGCGGCTGACGACGTACGGGAGCTCAACAAAAAGCTGACCTCCAAGGATAGCACTGTCGGCAAGCTGCTGGGGGACCGGGAGTTCTACGACAAGGGGATGGAGCTCATGTCACGGGCCGACCGTTCCGTTCAGGCCATGGAAGAGATCACCACCAGGGTGAACCGCGGCGAGGGAACCGCCGGCAAGCTTCTGAACGACAAGGAACTGTACGACCGGCTGAACAGGATGATAGACGACACCAACGCCCTGGTGAAGGACATCAAGGAAAACCCGAAACGGTACGTGAAATTTTCGCTGTTCTGACCCCATGTTACTGAAACGAAGACACGGGCCATAAATCCGAGAGGTATCAATAATGACAAAGCTGTACCGCTTTTTAACAAGCATGTTGCTCTGCGCCCTCCTTGCCACCACCGTCCATGCCGCCGGGCTGGAAGAGAAGGTCCGGGAGCACACCATGAAGAACGGCATGAAGCTCCTCCTGGTGGAACGGCACAGCTCTCCCACCATCGCCGCCTGGATCAGGTTCAAGGTGGGGAGCGTGGACGAGCGGAGCGACGAGCGGGGGCTTGCCCACCTTTTGGAGCATATGCTCTTCAAGGGGACGAAGACCCTCGGCACGACGGACTATGCCGCCGAGAAGCCGCTCCTCGACAAGATCGAGGCGACCGCCATCCAGCTTATGGACGAAAAGGCAAAGAGAGAGAAGGGGGACCCTGCCCGTATCGCCGCCCTGAAGAAGGAGCGGGACCGGCTGGAGGCGGAAGCAGAAAAGTACGTGGTTAAGGAGGAGTTCGCCCAGATCTACGCCAAAAACGGCGCAAGCGGCTACAACGCCTTCACGGCCAAGGACGGCACCACCTACCTCATCAACCTCCCCGCCAACAAGCTGGAACTGTGGGCCGCCATCGAGAGCGACCGGATGCAGAACGCGGTGCTGCGGGAATTCTACTCTGAGCGGGACGTGGTGATGGAGGAGCGGCGCCGCTCCTACGACACGGAACCGGAAGGGGAACTGTGGGAGAATTTCGTCGCTGCAGCCTACCACGCCCACCCCTACGGCCAACCGACCATCGGCTGGATGTCGGACATCGAGAACCTCTCCCGGACCAAGGCCGAGGCGTTTCTCCACAAGTACTACGCCCCCAACAACGCCATCATCGCCATTGTCGGCGACATCGATACCGACAAGACCATCGCCCTGGTAGAGCGCTACTTCGGCGCCATCCCCCCCGGCACGCCGGTGGCACCGGTGGCGGTCACGGAACCGGCGCAGGAGGGGGAGCGGCGGATCGAAATCCTGGCCGACGCGGAACCCAGTTTCATGGTCGGCTTCCACAAACCGACCCTCCCCGATCCGGATGATTACGTATTCGACGTCATCGACATGCTCCTCTCCGACGGCCGGACCTCGCGACTCTACAAGAAGCTGGTGGTTGAAAAGCAGCTGGCCACCGACGTCGGCAGCTTTACTGCCCCCGGTAGCCGTTACCCGAACCTGTTCATCATTGCAGCCACTCCCCGTGCGCCCCACACCGTTGCAGAAATTGAAACGGCAATTTACGCAGAGATAGAGAAACTGCAGAAGGAGCCGGTGGCTGCCCATGACCTGCAGCAGATACTCAACCGTCTGGAGTACGAAGAGGTTCGCCAGATGGGCTCCAACGGCGGTCTGGCGCGCAACCTCACCGAATACGAGGCGGTGGCTGGCACCTGGCGCTACCTTATCGAACATCGGCAGAAGGTAGCCAAGGTCACCCCCGATGACGTCATGCGCGTGGCAAAAAAATACCTGGTGCGGGAAAACCGTACGGTTGGCTTTATCACCAAGAAGGAGGCGGGGAAATGAGAAAACTCCTGGGAACCTTGCTCCCCATCTTCATGCTTTGCGCGCTGGCAACAGGTTGCGCGATAGCCCCGAAGGCGACCGATCCGCGCACCCTGACCTATGCGCCCCTCACCTTCAACATCCCGAAAAGCGAGAGGGTCCAGCTTGCAAACGGCATGGTGGTCTACCTGCTGGAGGACCACGAACTTCCCCTCGTGAATATGACCGCCTATGTCCGGACCGGCAGCATTTACGAACCGGCCGGCAAGGTGGGACTGGCCGGCCTTACCGGTGCGGTCATGCGGAGCGGTGGAACAGTTTCACTCCCACCGGAAAAGCTGGATAGCGAGTTGGAGTTCATGGCTTCTTCCATCGAATCGAGCATCGGTGCCGACGCGGGGAGTGTGTCTCTCGCCACCCTCACCAGGAACCTGGATCGGACCCTGGAGCTGTTTGCCCAGGTACTGCGGCAGCCGGCATTCCGCGAGGACCGGGTAGCCCTTGCGAAGAAGCAGGCCATCGAAGGGCTGCGCCGGCAGAATGACGACCCCAAAGGGGTGGCAGACCGGGAACTGCGCAAGGACCTCTACGCCGGGCACCCGCTGGGGCGCTACCCCACCATCGCCTCGGTTGAAAAAGTTACACGCGATGACATGGTCGCCTTCCACCGCCGGTTTTACCACCCCAACAACATCATCCTGGCAGTGTCAGGCGACTTCAAACGGGACGAACTGCTGGGCAAGCTCAATGCCGCCTTTTCCGGCTGGGAACGGCAGGCCGTTGACCTGCCGCCGATCCCGCAACCGAATCCCGGGATAAAACCGGAGGTGTTGCTGGCTCCCAAGGATATCAACCAGACGGTTGTCAGGATGGGACACCTGGGGATCGACAAGGACAACCCCGACCTCTACGCCATCCGGGTGATGGACTATATTCTCGGTGGCGGTTTTACCTCCAGGCTTACTACCGAGATTCGCTCCAACCAGGGTCTGGCGTATAACGTGGACAGTTACTTCGATATAGGACGCCGTTTTACCGGCATCTTTGTCGCCGAAACCGAAACCAAATCGGAGTCCAGCACCAAAGCAATAACCCTCATGCGCGACATCATTACCGGCATGACCACGGCACCGGTCACCGACCAGGAGCTGGAGCTGGCAAAGGATTCCATCGTCAACTCCTTTCTCTTCGGATTCACCAGACCAGATGTGATCGTCAACCAGCAGGCCCGGCTCGAATACTACGCCTATCCCCAGGGGTACCTGGAAAACTACCGGGATCGCATCGCGAGAGTTACCAAGGAGGACGTGCTGCGGGTGGCCCGCCAGTACCTCCACCCCGATGCCATGGTTCTCATGGTGGTCGGTAACCAAACGAAGTTCGACAAGCCTTTGGCGACGTTCGGACCGGTGCGGGAACTGAAATTGGAGAACGGCAGTTGACCATCAATCAGCCAGAAAACTGAAATCAGCCGAAAGGGAGTCGGCGGTGCCCCGCACCCCGACTCCCCTTTCCTCCTTCTCATCCCGTTACACCCCCCCTCCTCAGGACTCCAGGAACAACTTTAATTTATTTTAAGCTTGACTATGGGAATACACTAAAGTAGAATCCGGTTCTACTTTTTCTGTATACACAATACAGATGAATATAGCAGCATTGCGTTACCGTCACTACAACACGGGTATAAAAGGCAATAGATCATCAAGGATCTAAGCTTGAATACACCACACCAACGGGAGGTAGAAGATGTCTGAATTTGGCACACTGGAAAGTCGGGTCCGCCGCAAGTCACTGCTCAGCAAGGTATGTAAGGCTGAAGACTGCATCAAGTTCTTCCAGCCTGGCCAGGATCTCTTGTGGTCCGGTTTTACCCCGGCCGGCTATCCGAAGGTAGTTCCCATCGCCCTGGCCGACCATGTCGAAGCCAACAAGCTCCAGGGGCAGTGGAAGTTCAACCTGTTCATCGGCGCCTCCGTCGGTGCTGAGACCGAAGATCGCTGGGCAACCCTCGACATGATCGACCGTCGCTGGCCGTACCAGACCGGCAAGAACATCGCTGCCGGCATCAACGCCGGCCGGATCCGGATGGGTGACAAGCACCTTGGCCACTTTGCCCAGGACGCCGGCTACGGCTTCTACACCGGCAACGGCCGCTACGACATCGGTATTGTCGAAGTCTCGGCGATCACCGAGGACTGTGGCCTGGCCCTGACCACCTCATGCGGTATCGTTGCCGAGGCGCTCCACCTCTGCGACAAGATCATCATCGAGGTGAACACCGGCCAGCCCTCTTTCGAGGGGATGCACGACATCCACATGCAGCAGAAGCCGCCCCACAGGGCACCGTTTCTGATCACCGCCGCTGACAGCCGTATCGGCACCCCGTACGTCCCCTGTGACCCGGACAGAATCGTGGCCATCGTCGAGTCCAAGCTTCGCGATAAAGGGCGCGCCTTCGCCGAGGAGGATGACACCTCTGCAGCCATCGCCGGCCACATCATGGAGTTCTTCTCCCACGAGATCAAAATGGGGCGTCTCCCCGAGAATCTGCTCCCGCTGCAGTCGGGCGTCGGCTCTATCGCCAATGCCGTTATCGGCGGCCTTGCCAAGGGTCCGTTCCGCAACCTGTCGGTCTACACCGAGGTTCTCCAGGACACCATGCTTGACTTCTTCGACGGCGGCAACCTGCTCTGTGCCTCTTCCTGCTCGCTCTCCCTCTCCGAGACCCCGGGCTTCCCCCGCTTCTTCGAAAACTGGGAACGTTACTTCGACAAGATCACCCTGCGTCCCCTCTCCATCTCCAACGCTCCGGAACCGATCCGTCGTCTGGGGTGCATCGCCATGAACACCCCGGTCGAGATCGACATGTACGCCCATGCCAACTCCACCCTGGTTGGCGGTACCCGGATGATCAACGGCCTCGGCGGTTCCGGCGACTTCCTCCGGAACGGCTACCTGAAAATCATGCACACCCCGTCGAGCCGCCCGTCCAAGACCGACCCGAATGGCATCTCCTGCGTCGTGCCGCACTGCTCGCACATCGACCACACCGAGCATGATCTGGATTGCGTCGTTACCGAGCAGGGTCTGGCCGATCTCCGTGGTCTCTGCCCGCGTGACCGCGCTCTCAAGATCATCGAAAAGTGCGCCCATCCGGACTATAAACCGATCCTCACCGATTATTACGAGATGGCGCTGAAGGACACCCTGGCAAAAGGTATCGGCCATGAGCCGCAGCTGTGGGATCGCGCCTTCAAAATGCACCTCAATCTTGCCCAGAACGGCACCATGAAGGTCAAGAACTGGGACGTCAAGCTCGACCTCTGCGAATAGTCGACTGCTGCTCCTGCTTCACTAAAGCCCCGCCGGTTTCCCGGCGGGGCTTTTTTTAGCATTAAAGAACTTATCCGCAAAAAAGCCCGCAATTGCGGGCTTTTTCATGCATGCAGGTCAACCGGCGGAAGCTAGGGATTGGGAGGCGTTTCCACGATTCCAGTCACGGATAGCGAGGCGCCGCAGGGGGCAACGGCACCCCTGGTCGCTTCGTGTTCTTTCAGATAGGCAGCCGGTTTCATCATCCCCTGGGTGCGCCAGAGGACCCGGGCGATGTAGGGAATCTGCGACGGCCGGACCTGGCGCATCCAGTCGAGCATGCTCTTCTCGCCAGAGGTATTGAGAATGGACCGGCGCCAGGTCTCGGTATAGAGTTCGAAAAAGCGCCGGACTCCCAGGCGCGGCTCCCAGAGCAGATGGTGCATGTCGAAGTTCGACCAGGGCTGGGGCGCGATGCGGGATGCTACCTGATTGTAATACTCCGTGCCGGGCAGAGGGGTACGGATGGTGAAGCCGGCCCGCTGCAGGCCATGACGGGCGATGAAGTCCCACAACTCATGGAATTCGCTTTCCGTCCAGTCGGGGTCGATGAGGAAGTTGCCGTTGATGCCATAACCATGCTCCCGGGCAATCCTTACCCCTTCGATGGTTTCCGCAACTCCCGAATCCTTGGCCAGGTCAGTAAGGCCATGGTCGCTGGCCGCCTCCAGGCCGAGGAAGATATCGAAATCCTTGGCCAGCGGACGCCAGGCTGCCAGCAGTTCACTGCTCCGGCAGAGGAGATCGGTGCGGGTCTGGACGAGTATCCAGCGCTTGAAGACGCCGCGCTTTTTCAAGGCGGCGGCGAGCTCCAGGCTGCGGGCGGGGTTGTGCCAGAACAGGTCGTCGGCGACAAAGATGGCGTCCCCCGACGTAGCAAAATCCTCCACCACCGCACCGATGCTCCGCTCACGGCAGGAGCGGTTGTAGAGCTGCCAGACGGAACAGAAAGAACAGCGGTGGGGACACCCCCTGGCCGTTTCGACAAGCCAGACCGGCTTGAACAGGAGGCAGTGATAGCCGGAACGATGGTGGGAGACCAATTCCCGCGCGGGGAGCGGGACAAGATCAAGCGGGGTCCGTTCGGCCAGCGGGGGTGTTGTCACCCAGCCATCAACCGTACGGAACCGGAACCCCGGCACGTCCAGAAGCGGCCGCCCCTTGTCGAGCGCCTCAGCCAGCTGGACGACGACCTCTTCGCCATCATCGAGACAGATGGCATCAATGTCATCGCACTCAAGCGGCCCGGGGAATGCCGCCGCCGCATGGCCACCGACATGAATGAAGGCATCGGGGCTTACGCGGCGCACCTCGCGGGCCGTCTCGATGATTCGCTCGTATTCAAGGGCATGGGGACAGGAGATACCGACGAGCTGCGGCCGGCTGCGCTTGACCCACGCGGCGGTACCGGGACGGAAGCGAAGATCGGCTACCGTCACGCGGTATCCCTTGGACAGGAGGGCCGCACCTATGTATTCGAGGCCGAGGGGTTCGACACGAAAAAACGGGCCGAGCCCGAATTTGTCACTCCCCGGATGGGGGCGGAGAAGGAGAATGTTCACTTTAGTTGCACCTTGGGGATTAGTCTGAAAATTCAGCCACGATTTTTTGAAATTGCTGTGACTGCTTCCCATAGTAGCAAGTTTCACTGTCCTTTGACCAGATTTTTCACTTCTTCCGACTCCCCCATTCGCCTTATTGCCATCTCCTGCTATAGTTGGTAACAGATGGCAATTACTCCACCGGGGGTACGGACGGATGAAAAAATTAATCATGATTTCGGCGTGTGCACTGGCATTCGCCGCGGCTTCCTTCGCCACGGACGGGAAAACCACGTGGAATTTCGACAAAGACCGCGTCGGCACGGTCCCGCCGGGCTTTGCCCGTGCTGCGGGTGGGTGGAGAGTTGCAACCGATCCTACCGCGCCGTCACCACCGAATGTGCTGGCCCAGCGGGCAAAAAACACGGACCGGACCCTGAACCTTATCCAGGTCGCCGGCACCAGCTACCGGAACCTGGATATCAGCGTGAAGATTCGCGTCATTGAGGGGAAGATTTGGCAGGGGGGCGGCCTTGTCTGGCGGGGAGTGGATGCGGGGAACTATTATGCCGCCCTCGTCAACCCGCTCGACAACAGTATCAAGCTGTACAGGGTCGCCAACAGCTGGCCTACCGAACTGGCCACCGCAGAACTGAGGCAGGTTGGGGGGTGGCACACGCTACGGGTCGTCATGACCGAAGACCGGATTGAATGCTACTACGACGACAGGAAGTGCCTGGACCGGAGGGACGCCACCTATGGCAAAGCCGGCATCATCGGCCTCTGGACACGGGGTGATGCGGAGACCTATTTTGACGATCTGACTGTCCTTGCCCGTTGACTTCGTCCCGCATTCAGCATTGGAATAGCCTGCTTTGGCAGGCTTTTTTCATTCCGACAAGAGAAGAGGGGAGTGCTGGCAGTACCTCGTCCGTTTCGGTCGATTCCCCGCTGCGGACCTGGACCGGCTTTCGCTCAAAGCAACCATGACATAGCTTCCCCTTTTGACACTCGTATCGGGCTTCAGGCGGGTGTCCGCTGCCGCGAGCCCTCTTCCCTCAACTCCCGAAGCACTGCCAGCTCCCATATTCCGAACACGGCACATCGTGTGCCACCCCAGACACACGATGTGCCACACACGGCTCACTTCTGACACTTTGCCTCACACACTAAATCACAAAAACTGCCACAGCTACTGTTTTACACGTTATCGCAGGAAATAACGTATACGGGAACCGGAATTGCAGCGGTAATGGCAAGTGCCTCCACGGACCGGAGGCCGGGAGGTACCGCCATGCTGCAACAAGCCCATCCCATGACCCGCCAGATACTGAAGTGCATCCATCTTACCGCCGTCTGCACCTGGATCGGCGGCGGACTTGCCGTGCTGGTTCTGCTCGACAACGATCGCCTCACCAGGAACGGAGACGAGCTGTTCGCCTTCAATCACGCCATCCGGTCCATCGACGACTGCCTCATCAAGCCCGCCGCCGTCATCTCCTCCGCCAGCGGTCTCTTTCTCTGCTTCCTGATCAACTGGCGGCTTGCCAGGCATCGCTGGATCGTCGGCAAGGGAATCCTCACCCTGGGAGCCATCCTGTTCGGTGCCTTCTACCTCGGCCCGTGGCTGCAAGAGCTCTCTGATATGACCGCTGCCAATCGCCTCGCCGTTTTCGACGACGGGAATTACGCCCGCACCTACCAGTTTGGGACGATCTCCTCCATCGTCCAGACTCTGCTCCTCGTCAGTCTGGTGCTCATCTCCATATTCAAGCCATCATTCGATCAGAAGTGGCACCTCGCGCACCGGAAAACATGGGATTCCTGCTTCGCCTTCATCTCCCGGGCAAAATCGTAAAACGGTTCCCATAAATATCGTTGAGGGCGGTTCGCCCGGAAATCCTTTAATGCTGTTACATTCATGGCATTCTCCCTTTGCCCGGCAGCTTCACCCATTCCCGTAACCTCAACCTGCCGTTATGGCTCTAAGAACTGCTTACAATCGTTGGCAAGAATTATGTTGTCATCCGGCGGATGACATGCTATCAGGTTCAGTCCTCAATCATAAAGGGCGCCATTTTAACACTCGGAGCAGATCAATGATTCACCTGTCGAACATCGCCAAGCAGCACGGTTCCCAGATCCTCTTCCGCGACGCCAGTTTCCAAATCCTTCCCGGCAGCCGGACAGGGCTGGTAGGACCAAACGGGGCCGGCAAGACATCCATTTTCCGGATCATCACCGGCGAAGAGGAGGTGGACGCCGGAGAGATCACCTGCGCGAAAAAGACCACCATCGGCTACTTCTCACAGGATGTGGGTGATATGGCGGGGCGCTCGGCCCTGGAGGAGGTGATGGCCGGCTCGGCGGAAACCGTACGGCTCGCCGCCGCACTGAAAGAGATGGAGGCGGCCATGTGCGAGCCCCAGTCCGACGACGACATGGCGGCCCTGCTGGAACGTTATGGAGCCGCCCAGGAAGAATTCGAACACCGGGGAGGATATGACCTGGACACCCGCGCCCAGACGGTCCTGACCGGCCTCGGCATCGGCCCCGATCGCTTCAACCATCCCGTTGAATCCTTCAGCGGCGGCTGGAAGATGCGGATCGCCCTGGCCAAGATTTTGACACTGAAACCGGACGTGCTTCTCCTTGACGAACCGACCAACCACCTGGACGTGGAGTCGATCATCTGGCTGGAGGATTGGCTGGCAGGGGAATACGACGGCGCGCTCCTCATGACAAGCCACGACCGGGATTTCATGAACCGCATCGTCACGAGGGTCATTGAAGTAGCCAATAAAACTGTTACCACCTACGGCGGCGACTATGACTGGTACGAGCGGGAGCGGGACATCCGACGGGAGCAGCTTCTCGCGAGCCACAAGCGGCAGCAGGAGATGCTCGCCAAGGAAGAGGATTTCATTGCCCGTTTCGCCGCCCGGGCGTCCCATGCCGCCCAGGTCCAGTCCCGGGTAAAGAAACTGGATAAGATCGACCGGATCGAGATTCCCCCCGAGGAACGGGCCGTCCGCTTCGAATTCGGCGAGCCGCCGAGGAGCGGCGATGACGTGGTGCTGATGGAGAATCTGGGAAAGGTCTGGCTCACCCCCGACGGTCAGGAAAAGCCCGTATTCAGCGGCGTCTCCGGCATCGTCCGCCGGCAGGACAAAATTGCAGTGGTCGGGGTGAACGGTGCGGGGAAATCCACCTTCCTCAAGGTGATCGCCGGCCAGACCGAACCGACCGCCGGAAGATCAGCCCTCGGGGCCAATGTCGAACTTGGGTACTTCAGCCAGCACGCCATGGAACTGCTGGATCCGCGCAAGACGGTGTTCGAGACGGTGCAGGATGTCATGCCCCTCGCTTCCATCGGTGTTATCCGCAACCTTCTTGCCGCGTTCCTTTTCAGCGGGGATGCGGTGGAAAAGCGTATCGAGAACCTTTCCGGCGGAGAAAAGAGCCGGGTAGTACTCGCCACACTCCTGGGACGACCGGTCAATCTCCTCGTGCTGGACGAACCGACCAACCACCTTGACATCCGCTCCCGGGAAATCCTCCTGGACGCCCTGCAAAACTTCGCCGGCACCGTACTGCTCGTGAGCCACGACCGCCACTTCCTCCGCTCACTGGTAAATCGCGTGTTCGAGATCGACCATGGCGAAATGCGCGTCTACGAAGGGAATTACGGGTATTACCTGCACAAGGCCCATGGCGAAAGCCATTAGGCAGTTGAACACTGCCTGCACTCGTACCAAAGAGCTATTTCTGTAGTTCCAGGCTCATTGCGCCGCATCCGGTCACCCTTACACGCCACTTTTCGGCACACCGGCCGGCCATTGATGCTGTAAGCTGAAAAGCATTGACAATCCCTCACTGTTACCGTACAAATGCGGACTGTTTGCCGCACATTTCCCGATAACGGAGCAGAAACAATGAAAGCACTTATCATTATTCTCCTGGTGGCCGTCCCTCTCGGGTATGCTTACCACAATAAACCTCTCCTGGCCGCGCACGAGGAAAAGATTTATCTCACCGCAACCGGAACCGACACCATTACTGACAAGGAAATCTATTCCCAGCCCCAGTGGGATGGACTCGAATTCCGCGACTGGCTCATCGTCACGGCAACCCAGGATCG
>JAJZUQ010000103.1 GCA_021848385.1 Deltaproteobacteria bacterium | reverse complement strand
ACGCTCCCGTTCTTCGGGTGGGATGCCTGGTCCGGTATCAGCGATATCGATGATGGCAGCCTGTTCGTTCTGGCGCACAACCACATCGACAGTTCCGCCGGGCAGCGTGTAGCGTATGGCATTATCAACCAGGTTGCCGATAATGGCTCTGAGAGCATCCGGCTCTCCGGTGACTGAGACCGGCCCATCGTCCTTGGTCCCGAGGTTGATACCCTTGTCGGTGGCGATCCGAGCCTGCTCCGCTATGATATCCCTTACCAAATGGTTGAGGGAAACTTCTACCAAGGGCACAGGCGGTGCTTCTGGTTCAACTCGTGCAAGCGCGAGAAGCTGACCAACCAAGCGGGCGGCACGATCGACTCCCGACCGGAGGCTGTCGAGCGCCCCGGCCCGCTCATCTTCGCTGACGCTGCGCTCCAGGATGCGCACCTGCAGCTTTACGGCAGTCAGAGGTGTGCGGAGTTCGTGGGCGGCATCGGTAACAAAACGTTTCTGGATTTCAAAGGCACGGCTAAGTTGATCAAACAAGGAGTTGAGTCTCTGGACCAAGGGAAGGATCTCAATCGGCAGGGTATTTTCGGGGAGACGTTCGAGAGAGGCGGGTGAGAGCCGCGCTACCCCATTGGCGACCTCGGTGAGCGGTTTGAGCGTATAGCGGACAACAAGCCAGATCATCAGGGCAAGTGCGGGAAAAATAAAAAAGAGTGGGGCAATGGAACGCAGAGCAAAAATGAAACTCATTTCTCTCCGGGTCTTAAACGGTTGAGACACCTGAATCATCCGCCCCTGATCGGCAAGGAGAAAAACCCGCCACGCGGCATTCTGAAAGGTAACGGTTTGCAGACCCGCCTGGGGAGCACGGGGCAGGGGAGTATCATGGAAAGACACATAAATGAGAGAACCGGCGGTATCCCAGACCTGAATGGTGACGTCATCTTCCTGTTCAAAGTCGGAAGCTGCGGCGGGGCGGTGCTCAAAGGATTTTTGACCCCGCAGGGAAAGAGCCATCTGGAGAAGCTGGTAGTCAAAGAGTTCACTTATCTCCTCATGAGCCTTCAGGTATGTGCTGACACCAGCCAGCAGGGCAGCCACGGTCAGCGATCCAAGGAGCAGCACCAGGAGTCGTCGGTTGATGGAGTTCATGGTTTTTCGACCATCAGATAACCGACTCCACGGATGGTACGAATCAGGTTGTGGCCGAGTTTTTTCCTTAAATTGTGGATGTGCACCTCGATGGCATTACTTTCCACTTCCTCGTTCCAACCATATAATCGCTGTTCAAGCTGTTCACGCGAAACAGTGGTTCCGGGGCGTTCCAACAGAAGAGATATTAGCGAAAACTCGCGTAGAGAGAGCCTGATCGGCCTTTCCTGATAGTATAGTTCGTGGGTGGCGGGGTTAAGTGTCAATGGTCCGAACTTGATTAATGGCTCAACCCTGCCATCCCGGCGGCGCAGGAGCGCCCTGATGCGAGCCGCGAGTTCGTCCGGGTCAAACGGTTTTACCAGGTAATCGTCAGCGCCGCTGTCCAGTCCCGCGATTCGGTCGCGGACCGCATCGCGAGCAGTCAGGATAATGACCGGCATGGAAAATCCTTTTTTTCGCAGATCATGCAGAATATCCAGTCCGCTTTTTCCCGGCAGTCCCAAGTCAAGCAGTACAAGATCATACGGTAAGGCATCAAGAGCCAGCTCCGCCTCCTCACCATCCCGCACCCAATCCACGGCAAAGGACTCCTGCTGAAGCACATGCTGCACAGCTTCCCCCAGCATCGAGTCATCTTCGACCAGTAATAGCCTCATGATCACACTTTCGATTGGCAGGCGAAACCTGCTCAAATTTGGTGGATAATGACTGTTCTTCAAAAAATGCGAGTATTACAACACAGAGCTGTTATTTTGGCAACTTGATACCCTCCTGCGTCCCACGATCAGCACGCCGGAGACAATAGCCAGGCTCCCGAGAACCATGTTTGAAACCTGGAAGGCGTGCCTGATCCCCTGATGTTCGAGTGCGCCCCACATCCCCCCTGCAAGGATGCTTCCCAAGGCCTGCCCGGCGACCCGGGCGATGGATAAAAGGCCCGAGGCAACTGCCTGGGTATCTTCCGGAGCCTGCGCCAGCACTGCCGCGTTGTTGGCCGCCTGGAAGAGCGCGCGGCCGAAACCGATACCTGCCAGCCCCAGCGCAACTTTGCCGGTCACCCCTTGTACAAAGGATGAAACCGCCAGTACCGCGCTCCCCAGCCAACTGACCTGATCAAAACCCTTCCGGTCGGAGACCTTTCCAGCCCACGGTCCGATAAACAGAAGCATCATGGGCGGCACCAGCAGGAATATCCCCACCTGGCTCGGAGTCATCCCGCTTGCCTCGAGGTAGAAGGGCCAGAGGAGGTTGGTGCCGAACGACTGGGCAAAAAAGAAGACCGTCGCCAGGAGCGCCAGGAGAAAACGGGGAGCCGCAACGACCCGCCGGAGGCTTTCCCGGAGTCCCGCACCGTGAAGCTCGCCGAGTTGGCCGGAGAGGAGCAGAGCAGCCAGCCCGAAGGGAAGGTTGATGTAGAAGATGCTGCGCCAGCCGAACGCATCCACCATGAAGCCACCCAGTGGCGGCCCCATCAGGGTTCCCGCCGCGACCGCCCCGGATACCATGCCAAGAGCCCACCCCTTCCTTTCCCGGAAGGTGGCGGCGGTCAATCCCGGCACCAGCCCGATGACCCCAGCACCGGCGACTCCTTGGATGAAGCGCAGGCAGAGAAGCACCAGAAGGCTCGGTGAAAGGGCCAGAAACAGGGAAATTGCGCTGAAGGCGAACAGTGAGATGCGGTAGATTTTCACGGTGCCGATACGGCCGGCCAATCCCGACAGGGGGAGGAAAGCCAGGGCAGACCCGATCAGGTACAGTGAGGCTGCGCCCTGAACGGACGCGGCATTTGTGCGGAAGTGGGCGGCCAGCGAAGGAAGCGCCAGATTCAGGGCGCTGGAGTCAACCGTGGAAAGGGTAACCCCGATAAGAAGCGCGGCAAGGCGCATATCCAATTTCAAAATGGCACGTCGTATGAACATGTGGTATGACCGCCTCGATCCCCGGTACTGGGAAAATCTTCCTAAAACAGGTTTTACGATAGCAGTTGCCATAAAATAAGAAAAATATATAATTAATATGATTAGGATAAAAATAATTTATCAATAACCGGGCGACTATGGACTTACGGCAATTACGGTTTTTTGTGGAGATCGTTCGGCAGAGGAGCTTCACCAAGGCGGCGGAAGAGCTTCACATCGCACAGCCCGCGGTGAGCATGGCGATCAAAAAGCTGGAAGAGGAACTGGACCAGGTGCTCTTAAACCGGCAGGAGAAAAGGGTATCGTTGACCGCGGAAGGCGAGATGTTTCTGGAGCACGCCCGCAAGATCCTCGAACAGGTGAAGGCTGCGGAAATGGAGATGGGAGAGTTGCGCGGCCTTGCCAGGGGAGAGGTGCGGGTGGGGATACCACCCATGCTCAGCTCCTATTTTTTTCCTGACATTATCCGCGATTTCATGGGGCGTTACCCGAACCTGCGTTTGTCGGTCTACGGAGAAGGCGCCTGGAGGATTCAGAAGATGATCGAGCAGGGGGAGCTGGACATGGGTGTCATTGCCGGCAGCGCCTATCCGGAAAACCTTGAGATGCGCCGCTTCCTGCGGGAGGAGGTCGTGGTCAGCGTTCCGCCGGGCCATCCATTTGCGGACCGGCCATCGGTGACGCTCGGGGAGTTCATGCGGCAGCCGCTGGTCTTCTACAAGGAAGGGTACTACATCCGCGAGCTGATTTTCGATGTAACGAAGGAAAGCGGCATTGTTCCCAACATCGTATTCGAAACGAACCTCTTCTCGCTGGTCAAGTCGCTGGTTCGGAATGGTCTGGGGATATCCACGTTCCTCAGGATGGTTGTCACGAACGATGACGACCTCAAGGCGGTGTCATTTGATCCGCCCCTGTATCTGGATCTCCTGATTGCCTGGAAGCGCCAGGGGTACCTGTCGCGGGCCAACCGGGCTTTTGTCGATTTTCTTCTGGAACAAACCAAGGGTTACGCGGGACAAACACTGCCAAGCAAGTCGCAGGAAGCCATGTAATCGGTGGTCTCGTGCAGTTGCAGTCCCTGTAAGGAGGGGGGGCTGCCTTTTTTCATGTCAGCCCAGGTGGCTGTGGCGCTTCATGGTGTTGCCCGGACGGCCGGCGCCCGCCGCCTGCGGACCGCCACCAGGGTGGCGAGCAAGAGCAGAAGCAGGGCGGAAACGGTGGGGTAGGCAACCGCAAAGACCAGCGGCGTCAACAGCAGCCGAGCCAGCAGCCGCAGAGTGTCGTAGCGGGCGATGAAATCGGCCAGGGGGGGGCTGAGACGATAGTAGAGG
>JAJZUQ010000049.1 GCA_021848385.1 Deltaproteobacteria bacterium | reverse complement strand
GCAGCACTGCCAAAGCGGCTTTGAAATGCTCCAATATGAAAGAATTATTAAGAAACGACTTCTAAAAACATACCCTTTATCAGGTCGTTACAGCGTCAGCGGGAATTGCTGGAACTCCATGACCTTTTCGGAGGTCCGATCCGTCGATCCGTCATCGATAACCACTACCCGCACATGTGCCGGGTACCGCTGAAGCCAGACGGACATGAGTGTATCAAAGATCTTGTCTTCTTCGTTGTAGGCAGCGATGAGCAATGTCAGTGGCGGAGCGACGAACGGTTTCTCGACGTACTTGGGTCGCCGGTCCAGGAGCAGGGAGAAGATCATAAAGGACATGGCCCATCCCGGTATGATAGCGAGCCCCAGAACGATCAATGCCGGAAGAGGCTGATACATCCGTGCTGACAGGGCGACGTACCACGGAATCGCCAGGTAGATGGAGGTGGTGACCCAGAGACCAGACAGGATGAGAGCCAGGGTGAATTTTACTCTTACGTAGACATACATGTTAGCTCCTGCTGCATCATCTGCTGGTTTTATGCCCGTGACGCCGCGAAGGCGAAAATCAAATCTCGATATTGCAGAGAAATTAATCTACATGCTCAAAGTTACCCAAATTTTAATGCTTGTACCGAAATTACCACTAACTCGCTGCAAAAACAATATTTTTTATGATATTTCCAATACATGGTATGTCATGGAAATATAAAAGAGCGCACTACCGTTTTTAATGAAGGTACTGATAGAAGACAACAAAGTAAATTAGATAAAAAGGTGGTTCGTCTCAGAATTCTGTACAAAATACACAACTGAAGCAGATTTGTATTCCCCTGGAAGAGTAGTAATCTTAACTCCACAGGAGAGCTGTCGAGTCCCGCAGTTGGGACCATTGCCGACCACCCACACAAGGAGGACACCGACATGAAAAAAGCACCTTTGGTTGACAAGGAAGTATGCATAAGCTGCGGGCTCTGCGTTGGTAATGTTCCCGACGTATTCCGGTTCGATGACGACAACAAGGCTGAATGCTTCGACCCGGACGGCGCGCCTGTGGATGAAATCCAGAGTGGGGCGGTCGATGCCTGCCCGGTATCGTGCATCAGCTGGAGCACCGACCCCGAATATCTGAGGAATTTTTGCTGACACGGGCAACTGTTGCCCGTGTCTGGGGGAATTCCCGAGAGTGCCGTGCAACAAAAGGAGAATCAGCGTGAAGGAACCGTTCCCGTCCGCACTGGACGGGCTTTGCATTAACACCATCCGTTTCCTGGCGGTAGACGCCATACAGAAAGCCAACAGCGGCCATCCGGGGATGCCGATGGGGGCGGCCCCCATGGCCTATGTCCTCTGGTCCCACTTTCTCCGGCACAACCCGGCCAACCCCGGCTGGTTCGACCGTGACCG
Source organism: Deltaproteobacteria bacterium (assembly GCA_021848385.1). Classification (GTDB taxonomy): domain Bacteria; phylum Desulfobacterota; class Desulfuromonadia; order Geobacterales; family Geobacteraceae; genus Geomobilimonas. Next base: position 21,737 of record JAJZUQ010000049.1, on the reverse strand, counting down.
CTTCGTCCTCTCGGCCGGGCACGGCTCCATGCTCCTCTATGCCCTGCTCCACCTCACCGGCTACGACCTCCCCCTCGCGGAAATAGAGCGGTTCCGTCAGTGGGGAAGCAAGACCCCCGGCCATCCGGAACGGGGTATCACGCCGGGGGTGGAAACGACCACCGGACCGCTTGGCCAGGGATTCGGCAATGCCGTCGGCATGGCAATCGCCGAGACATGGCTTGCCGCCCGCTACAACCGCCCCGGCAACAAGGTGATCGATCACTTCACCTACTGCCTCGCCGGTGACGGCGACCTGATGGAAGGAGTCGCCGCAGAGGCAGCCTCCCTGGCAGGGCACCTGGCCCTCGGCAAGTTAATCTGTCTCTATGACGACAACCGGATCACCCTGGCAGCCGCCACCGATCTCGCTTTTACCGAAGACCGCGCAGGCCGTTTTACGGCGTACGGCTGGCACGTGCAGACGGTCGACGATGGCAACGACCTGGTAGCCATTCACGCCGCCCTGGATACCGCCCGGGCGGAAACAACCCGTCCCTCCCTCATTCTCGTCCGGACCCACATTGGTTACGGCTCGCCCCACAAGCAGGACACCTTCGATGCACATGGCTCTCCCCTTGGCACGGAGGAGGTACGGCTCACCAAGGAGCGCCTCGGCTGGCCGGCAGAGCCGCTGTTTTACCTGCCGGAAGAGGCACTCAGCCATTTCCGGCAGGCTGTCGAGCAGGGACGGATGGCGGAGGCAACATGGAACGAGCGGCTGTCCTCCTATGACCGGGAATTTCCCGAACTGGCCGCTGAACTCCGGCGGGTCATGTCGGGAGAGCTTCCCGTGGGATGGGATGGGGCTATTCCCCGCTTCTCCCCCGATCCGAAGGGAATTGCGACCAGAGTCGCCGCGGGAAAGGTACTCAACGCCATCGCCCGACAGGTCCCGCAGCTCATCGGCGGTTCGGCTGACCTCGACCCGTCTACCCACACGGCCCTGGACGGAATGGGCGATTTCCAGAACCCCGCCCTGCACCCTGTCGACCGGCAGGGTGCAGTCGGTGACGCTTGGGGCTACGGCGGGCGCAACATCCATTTCGGCGTACGGGAGCACGGAATGGGAGCGATCATGAACGGCATTGCCGCCCACGGTGGTGCCATTCCCTTTGGCGCCACCTTTCTCACCTTCTCCGACTACCTGCGCCCTTCCCTGCGCCTGGCGGCACTCATGGGTCTTCACGTCATCCACATCTTCACCCACGACAGCATCGCTCTCGGCGAGGACGGCCCCACCCACCAACCGGTTGAACAGCTCGCCGCGCTACGGGCGATCCCGAACCTGGTCGTTATCCGTCCGGGCGACGCCAACGAGTCGGCTGTCGCCTGGCAGGCGGCCCTGAAAATGAGTAACCGTCCGGTGGTGCTGGTCCTCTCCCGGCAGAACCTCCCCATCCTTGACCGGCAGAGCTTCGCCCCGGCCGAGGGGCTGTTGCGGGGGGGATACATTCTCGCCGACGCAGCCGGGGAGCCCCCCGATCTCATTCTCATCGCCACCGGTTCCGAGCTCTCTCTGGCGGTAGCAGCCAGGGAACAGCTCGCCGCGAAGAACATCCGCGCCCGTGTCGTCTCCCTGCCGAGCTGGGAGCTCTTCGACGAGCAGCCCAGGGAATACCGCGACGCGGTCCTCCCTCCCCGAATAGCCAGACGACTGGCCATCGAGGCAGGCTCTCCACAGGGGTGGCACCGCTACGTTGGAATGGAAGGGGATGTCATCGGGGTGGAGCGCTTCGGCACCTCTGCCCCGGGAGAAGTTGTGCTGCGCGAATACGGTTTTATCGTGGAAATTGTCTGCGAGCGGGCTCTACGCCTGATGGAGGATGGATAGGGGTGACGTCCGACTACGTGGAGAGATAAAAAAAGTCTCCCCCCTTAGATAAGGGGGGGAGTGTGGGGGGGTTAGATTCAGATGTTACAAGGTACTCCCGGGTTAAGCATGGTGCGGCATGGCCGTGTCACGCGATCCGTGTCATTTTATTGACGGATTTCCCTTCAATAAGCCCATCGAGAGCGCTGACGTAGGCTTTGTAATGATCGGTGGTCATGTGCTTCTCCAGACAGGCTGAGCTCTCCCAGTTCTCGTAGAAAACAAAGACGGCGGGATCATCATTGTCCTGGTGCAAGCGGTACTCGATGCACCCCTGTTCTTTCATGGTCGGTTCGATCAGCTTCAGCAACTCCGTTTTGACTGCGTCAACGGAATCTTTCCTGGCTACGAGTTTTGCCACTACCGTAATTGTTGACATCATCGACCTTTCTTTCTGGGCGTATGCGCGCTCATTCTTGTGGCACTTCCAGATTCAGCCAGCAGCCTTTCGTGCGTAAAAGAGCCCCATCAGCCATTTCTTATAGACGCAGTCTACCTCCTGAAAACCTGCCTCCCGAAGCCACTGGAGCTGATCTTCCATTGTAGCCTCACGGTCATACAGGCGGCGGCGCTCCTGGCCCCCCTTTATTTCGTCTTCGGTGGCGCCATTGAGACGGGTTATCTCCTCCCACCGCCGGATGTAGGTTTCCTGGATATCCGGGGTAGGACCTTTGATCTGGTCCATGTTCAGGAACAGACCGCCCGGTTTCAGTGCCTGGTAGACACGACAGAACAAGTCCTGTTTTTCCGGGTCGGAGAGATGATGGATAGAGAGGCTTGATATGACGAGATGGGATGATTCCCGTTCATCTAAATGCCGATAGTCGCCGACAACATACGCGAATTGCGCCGATGAATCTTCGAAACGGATCTTCGCGACTTCCAGCATTTTGTCCGCAACGTCCCAGAGGGTAAAATGGGCCGTCGGGTAAATGTCCAGGACAAGACGGGAGAAAAGCCCCGTCCCTGCTCCCAGATCAAGCACTTTCAGAGGGGACTGCGGCGGTGGAGGCAAGAGCTGTCGGGCAATATGGCGCATTTCGTCATAACCGGGCACCGCTTTGCGAATCCATTCGTCGTAATAGTCTGTGGTGCTGTTGAATGCCTCGTTGATGGTCATCAATGGTTCCTGTCCCGGATAAAATGTCCGGCGACTATAGCAAAACAACGTCCTGAAATCCAGTTGAACAGAGGTAGCTGACCCCAGTTCATGCAAACGGTTCAATGAGTGACGCCTGCCGGATCATGTCATGAACGATACAGTTGATATGCTGATGCGAACATCGGCCGGTCTGCAATGCAAATATTTTGTACTCGGACTGAGATCACAGCGTAAAATAAAACGTTGCGCCCTTCCCAGGTTCTCCCTCTGCCCATATTCTGCCACCATGGTGCTTGATTATTCTCCCCACTGTGGCCAGTCCGACACCAAAACCTTTGCATTCATGTGCTTCCGGCAGCCGCCGGAATGGAATAAAAATCTCATCGGCATGCTTCATGTCGAAACCTGATCCGTTGTCTCTGACGAAATAGACCGTCTCCCCTTTGAAATCAGTTACCCCGAATTCGATGACCGCCTCTTCCTGCTTGTACGTGTACTTCCAGGCGTTTCCCAGGAGGTTGTCAAGGACGATCCGCAAAAGTTCCTGGTCGCCGGTTGCCGTCAGTCCCTCGGCGACTCTGAATACCACTCTACGGTGCGGCTCCGCAACTTTGAGGTTGTCAATAACTTCACGGGCAATATCGCTCAGATTGACGGTAGTTCGCTTTAACTCGCAATCTGACAGGCGTGAGAAGTTGAGGAGTGAGTCGATCATCGAACTCATGCGGGCTACGCTGTTTTCTATCTCGCTCAGATAGCCTTGGCCGTCTTTGTCGAGCCTGCCGGCATACATATCGCCGATAACACCGCAATAACCGGATATGACCGTAAGCGGTTTGCGCAGATCGTGTGAAACCGTATAATTGAACGCTTCCAGCTCGGTTGTCCGCGACTTTACCAGTTCTTCCAAATGCTCCTGATACCGGTACAGATCCTCTTGGGCCTGCATTTTCCCGCTCCAGTTCCGATAAACTACCCATGCCGATACCAGCGTACCGAAAACGAAAAGTGCCACTAACGACATTATTTTTGCCGAGTCATACCACCAGTCGGCAAGATAGTCGCTGGTTGCCCGTCCAACAGTGACATAGAGCGGATATGAGGAAATTCTGCAATAGGAATACGTTCGCTCTATGTTGTCGCTGGCGGCAGAGGCAGTATACGTGCCGCTCGCCCGGTTTTTATGAATTAACTCCCGGAACTCGGCCGTCAACGAGTTGAGACCGGTGCTGCTGGTCCCCTTGGTTGACGGATATTGGGCGACGATGGCAAGGTCTCCGTCACGCATTGTAATGGTTCCATGCCTGCCGACATTGAAGTTGGCAAAGAGTTTGACGAAATAATCAAGCGGGAGCACCCCATAGGCCACGCCGGCAAAGGAGCCGTCCGGTTTGTTGATGCGGCGGGAAATATGGAACACCCATCTCTGTGCAACACGGCCAAACACCGGCTTGGTCATGTACAGTCTGGCCATTTTGCTGTCGCGAGCTTCGATAAAGAAATCCCTGTCGCCATTATTTAACAGGACGCCAGGCACCACGCCGGTGCCGTATACGACGTCACCCTGAGCATTGGTCACCCGCAAACCATCCAGCTCAGGAAGGAGAGTAAGATGTTGGGCGATAAAAGAGTTGATTTCCTTTTCATCACTACCGCCGGCAGCGATTTGCTCCTCCACTTCATGTACCATGGCAAGCAATGCCATGTCGGCTTTGTCGATGACAGCGTCAATGGTCAGTTCCAGTGCCTGGGACAGGTTCTGAACCTGGACCTCGACGCGCTCTTTGTAATAGCGTCTGCTCTGATAGATTGAAATAGATGCCAGCACAATGACGAACAGGTTTATCGCCAGGACAGCTGCCGCCAGACGGATAATGAAGATTCGGGAAGAAACCTTCGGGGTCAGTTTTGGCACCATTTCCTTCACTAAGTACCTCTTACTCCCGATGTTTGCACGTGACACTATTTCAGCATATCAACCACACCAAGAATAGGCGTGGGCCTGGTAATCCTCATGTCTTGGCACGTGTCTCCAGGCAATTTCCCGTACGGTTTAAATGCTTGATTGACCTTACCTCACGATAAAACGGTAACACGGGGGGGGAAAAACACAACCGGACGCGTATAATTCTACAATCCTGGCTCATTGGCCACGCTTTTGTCATACCGTGCACATTACCCGTCGAACCCTGTACTCGCCGCCGATTACCAGGTACTCCCCTTCTCCCTTCAGAATGCTGTTGGGCAGGAGACCATTGAAGAAAAAGACCTTCGCCAATGGCGCCCTGATTTCCCATACCGTATCGCCGAACTCCCAGGCGCGTTCCTCGTCGGAGGTAAAGGATACCAGGTTGTTCAGCCGGACGATGTGCTCCCGGTTCCCTGCCTCTTCCAAGAGCTCGTAATCGTCGGCGTCGTTGGTGCCGCGAAAGAGGATGATATGGCGCTCGGCAGGATGACGGCGGATCAGTTCGAACTGGCAGTATTCATAGAGTAGATCGAGTTGCGAGTTGATGGCGTTGGTCCGGGCGGACCCTCTCATGCGGTCAGTGGCAAAAACCATATACTCCTCACCGTGAATACCCGGGATGGGCACCTTGTGGAAAGTAGGTGGAAGCCCGATGCGGCTCTCCACCCACCCCTTGAGCACGGCCCCTTCAATGGAGTTGGAGTCCATCATCCAGCCGCGAAGAAAACGGAGGTAGCTGTTTCTGATACTCCTTTTTGCCGTATCCGTGGTCTGGTTTTCCCATTGATGAAGCTGGAACTTGACCGACATGTAGTCGTTGAAGACAAGGGCCCTTTCCTCGGCCGAGGAAAGGGCATCGAGTTTCCGGAACAGGAATCGATTGGCCTCCCGCACCCCCTGGATTTCCAGCGGCTGGGGATTGTCATTGAAATGACGAGAGGCGATGACCCATGGGGGAAGATTACAGAGATTGAACGACGGATTTTGCATGGGCCATACCCCGTTGTATGAATCAATTACCGCTGATCGGGAAGGGAAAACCTCCTCCCTGACTCTTCAGAATATTTTTGACAGTTCCGCCAGCACGGGCTTGATTGACCCATCCGCAACAAATGTGTCAAACCCCAATCGTTCCATTTCCATCTGCGGACCCTGGCCGATCTGGGCACAGACGATGGCCCGGCAGCCGTCCAGCGCATCTGCGATCCCCCGGAGCACATGAGCCCGCAGGGGATGGTCCTGATCATAGGAGCAGTAACGCTGGACGACTTTTTCGTCTATGAGCTTCACGCCATCGGCAGTCACGTCGTAGATGAGGAAACGCTCCGCATGGCCGAAATGCTGGTTGATGGTGAGACCATCCTTGGAAGCAACAGCAATCAACATAACTCCTCCTTTAAAGGACGAAGATTTCCGGAACCTGGCTACGTTTTGCTTCAGAGTCCGTTGTGCGACGTGGCGCTGTTTATGCCCGATGTTTGGGTGCCACGCCTCCGCCGGCCTCCTCGCAAAGCCTTGCCAGAACCCGAAACTTTTCGCCCATAGGCATGGCAGCACTATGCTGCACAAGAGTTCTCTCCACAGTTGTTTAAGCAACGACCGGTTCGAACGTAAAACATTTTTTGGAACATGTCCTGCCGCATGCCTGGCAGCCGATACAGTTGCCTGGATTCTCCACCTTCATGAACATCTTGGCAGAATCGTCCTCGTCCACCTCTTCAAAGGCCAGCACGTCATGGACACAGACCTTGTAGCAGCGGCCACAGCCGATGCAGGTCTCCTCGTCTATGCCGACGATGAATTGGGGGGTCCACTCGCTTCTGTTTCTTCTCAGTCCGGTAATGTATGCCATTGTCATTTCCTCCGTTTGGTTATTCATCCAGAAAGGATGCTGTCTGATCCTTGTTCATCGCCTTCCTGAGCCAGGGGGGTGGATTGCCCTTCAACACTTCCTGCAGTCTCCCGACAATCTCGGCCACCGAGACCTCCGTGTTGGTCTTCATGGGATGAATCTTTCTCGCCACCAGCTTTGCTGCCGCCGGCCCGCCTATCTGCATGGTATAGACGATGGCGCAATCAAGAAGGGCATCCGCCCGTGCCCCGATCCTGTCTTCCTCGTCATCGCCATGACTGCCCACCCGAAGCGTTTCCAGGAAATGGGCTTCGTCCGGGCCGATCTCCCAGACATGGAAACCGTCCGCCATGCCGAAATGCTGATCGATGACCTCGCCGGTGCTGCTCGTAAATGCCACTTTCATAAAATAAGCCTCCCCGTAAGTGTCGTTATTTTGTTCTGTCAAGGTTGCCCCCACCCATCCCTCCCCCGCTGGGGGAATGTCGAGTAGTCAGGTTCCCTCTCAGTTATGTGCCAGCTTCTGCGCCTCTTTCGCATGTGACTGGAATATATTCGCCACCTCAAACACCAGGTTCAGCGTCCCCCTGTATCCTGCCCACATCTTCTGATGGGCACCCAGCCGGTCGAACACCGGTAGTCCTGAACGAAGGAAAGCGCCGATCTTCAGCTTTGCCGCCGCCTGTCGTCCATTGCTGTTGGCCACCAGCAGTTCAGCACCCTGGGCAACCGTTTCCAGATCCTCCAGATCGCCGACGAAAACATTGTCGCAGGGGAGACTGTCCAGTCCCCGGGTCCGGGTAGCCGAGATGGCTGCCTGGATCTCGCACCCCATGTCGGCCAGAAATCTGGTCAACGTCTTCAGGTTGTCCGCTTCCAGGGCAAGGGCTACCTTTTTGTTGCCGAACTGGTAATGGCTGTCCGCCATGGCGTCCATCAGCCGGCTCCGCCAGCGACGGTGTTTTTCCGGAACCGGTCTGCCACTAATGAACGAAAGGGACGCCATCAACAGGTCCACCTGCTTAAGGCCGGTCACAGAAGCAAAACCGTAGGCCGGAATACCGAAGCGTTCCTTGAGTTTCAGGGCAGCCCTGGCCAGGGAGTCCCCTACGTAAATGGTTGCCACACTGCGGCCGGCCTGCCGTATGTCATCGACGGCAATACCGCCGGTGGACAACGAGGAGACGGTGTCGTCGATATGGCCGTCCAGGGCATTGGAGATATCGGGTATCACCAGCGGGATCAGGCCGAAAGACTCGATCAGCTCCTTCAGTTCTTCCACATCTGCCGGGGTCAGGTGGCTGCCGGGAAGCAGATTCACCTGATCCGGAAGTGACCATCCACCCTTTACTTTATCCGGCGGGGCAAGGGGGAGGGTGTCCAGAATCGCCTCCACCGCCGCCGCGTACCCTTCCTGCAACGAGCCGCAATAGTCAGGGGTCGATGCCCAGATGACGGGGATGTCGGCATACTGGGGGTTCTCCTGACGGAAGTGGACGATGGCACTTCGTACGTCGTCCCCCATGGTTTCGGTCAGTCCCGAGGTCATGACCCCGACGACACCGGGGTTGAATTTTTCAATCACCCGGCCGATTCCCTTTTTCAGGTTCTCCCAGCCACCGAAGATGGCGGTGTCCTCGCTCATGGCGGTTGAGTTGAGGGCAATGGACTCCTTGAAATGGCGGGAAAGCTGCAAACGGATGAAGGTTGAACACCCCTGTGCCCCATGGAGGAGGCCCAGCATCCCGTCGATCCCGAGAAAGGCCAGGGTCGCCCCAAGGGCAGGCGAATTTTTCTGCGGGTTGACCGTGGCATGCTTGGTCGACACCTTGACCCGGGAAGCCGACAGGTCCTCGGCAAGGAACGTCTCGCCGTATCCGGCGGAAAGAGCCACGTCTGCCGCCAGATCACGAGTGTCCTTCTCCCAGGGGGCCTTGCCATTCAGGAGCGGCCAGATGGGGTTATTGACCGTCAGGTCCAGCTGCCGTGCAAAGGTCACCATCCCTTCATAGCCGGCATAGGGATGGGAGCGGCCATGGTTGATATCCAGGAAGGGAGTCCTGGTCTTGAGCGCCAGGAACTTGGTCTTGCCGCCGGCCACGATCAGGTCCGGCATCTTCTCCGCCATCACCTTGAGCAGACCGGCGGTGGAAGTGTCTTCGATGATCTTTGCATCCTTGTGCATCAGCCCCTTCATGCGGTAAAAGTCTTCCAGAGTGGAATTCTGGGTACCGGCCGCCAGGATCTCCACCCCCAGCTCCCGCAGGGCATCGACCATGGACCAGGTCTTGACGCCGCCGGTGAACAGCACCGCCTGCTTCCCCTCCAGCCTTGCCCGGTAGGGGGCGAGAGCTGCCGTACACTTCGCCTCTTCCTCCTCCAGCAGTTTCTCGACCCGGTCCTGCATCACCCGCTTTTCCAGCCCCCCCACCGCATCGTCAAGTTCCCGGGCAATATCCCGCAGGGCCTTGGCCGTATCGGTCATGCCGTAGAATGATTCCTCGATATAGGGCATGCCATAGGTCTTCTGCATTTTTTTGGCAAGGTTGGTCAGACTCTTGGAACAGATAATGATGTTCAGTCTGGCCCGGTGGGCATAGCGCAGCTCCTCGAATCGGGCATCGCCGCTGAAGCAGGAGAGTATCTGGATCCCCAGGCGGTCGAAGAGCGGCAGCATCCCCCAGAGGTCACCGGCGATGTTGTACTCGCCGATGAGGTTGATGGCGTATTCATAGCGCTTCGCCTTCACGCCCATGCCGGCGTTGGCTTCGTCGTCGACTCCTCGACGTACCTCAGGGTACGTCTGCGTCGCCTCCTCCTTGCCGCCTTGGCCTGAACGCGAAATCGAAGCGCCGTCATCGTTCCACTCAGGCGGTTCGGCGGTGCCGATCACATGCTTGAACAGGATCTCGCCGGCCAGGCGGTTGCCGATGTTCTTGTCGCCGATGAAGCCGGGGGTATTTACGGGGATGACGGGAATTGCCACCTTTGCGGAGGCAGCCGTGCAGACCGCCTCCACGTCATCTCCGGTCATGGCGGTGACGCAGGTGGCATAGACGAACATTGCCTTTGCCTCCGGATAGCGTTCGGCCAGCTCCAATATCGCCTTATACAGCTTCTTCTCGCCGCCGAAGATTACGTCGTTCTCCAGCATCTCGGTGGTGAAGCCGCGCCGGTAGAGCTGGGAACCGGATGAACGCGCCCCCCGGTTGTCCCAGGAGTTGCCGGCGCAGGCAATGGGACCATGCACCAGGTGGATGACATCGGTGATCGGCATCAGCACCACGCGGGCACCATCGTAGGCACAGGAGCGTTCGGTCCCCTCACCCGGTTCCGATTTCTTGCAGAACTTGGGTGCGCCCTTGGCCTGATTGATATCGCATTCAGGTGCATCGTAATAATCTGGTCGCGCCATATGCCACCTCATTCCTTCAGAAAGAAAAAAAGGCGCACCACTGCATGAGTGATGGCGCCTTTGCCGAAACCTTCTCTACCTGATCTATTGCATCTGCTGTGCCAAGCCATAACCAGCTGATATCACAACATTTGTCATACCAACAAGCAGACAGAGAAGGCAACGAAGACTCATGCCGCCTTCCTTTTAGGCAGCATCAAAAATCACAACGGGGCACCCCTTTTCTGGAGTGCCCCGTTGTATTACCCAGCGAGGGAGTCATAAGAAAAGTCGTTCAAAACTCAGCGCATCATCTCAAAGTGCCGGTCATCGCACGTCTCGTCACCGATCTCTATGAACTTGTTGCAAATGGTCGTGACCATGTTGATCGCCCCCTGATAACCAATCAGCGGTGAGCGGTGCAGGTTGACCCGGTCGAAGACCGGAAATCCAAAGCGGAACAGAGGTATCTTGGCATCCCGGGCCAGGAACTTGCCGTGGGTATCACCGATGACCGCATCCACCGGATCGGTCATCACCAGGCTGCGCAGGTGCCAGAGATCCTTGTTGATGTAAATTTTGCCTTCCGTTCCGTAGGGAGAAGCATCGAGCAGCGCCTGGATCTCCTTCTCCAGTTTCTTCGTCCCCTTGCTGCACAGGATGTGATAAGGCCTCGCGCCCATCTCCAGCAGAAAGGAAACATAGCCCAGCAGGTAATCGGGGTCGCCGAACAGGGCAAACTTCTTGCCGTGCATGTACTGGTGGGCATCGGTCATGGCATCCACCGCCCTGCCCCGCTCGGCCTTGAGAGATTCCGGAACCGGCTTGCCGAAAAGCTCGGAGAGTTTCAGCAGCAGAGCGTCAGTTTTGGCAACACCGAACGGCACAGGCATGGCCGCGTGCTTGCCGGCGTAGTTGTCCTTGAGCCAGGTAAAGGTCTTGGCAGTAGAATAGGTGCCGAAGGCGATGGTCGCCTTGCCGTTGATGGAATCGGCGGCATCGTCAAGTTTAGTGCCACCCGGATAGGGGCGATAGGTGCCATCCAGTGGTGAATCGAAGGTTTCGGAGATGTCGGCCAGCAGGGTATAGGGAATGCCGAAGGCCGCCAGGATCCGCTTGTATTCGCGGTAGTTGCCGGTGTTGCAGTCAAAGCCGGCGATGAGGTTGAGCTTGCCGGTGCAACGGCCTTCTACCTGCTTGCCGCTGGTCAGGGTCTGAAGGATGGAGAGCAGCATGGCATCGTAACCGTGGACGTGGGAGCCGTTGAAACTGGGAGTGTTGGCATAGGGGAGCGGAAAATCCTCCGGCACGCAGCCTTTGTTCCGGGCATTCTTGATGAAGGCGGTCAGGTCGTCGCCGATGATCTCCGGCATGCAGGAGGTGAAGATCGGCATCATCTTCGGCTTGTAGATGGTGTAGGCGTTCTCCAGGGCTTCATGCAGGTTGTTCTGGCCGCCGAACACCGCGCCGTCCTCGGTCATGGAGTCGGAAACTGCGGGTGCCGGCTCACGGAAATGGCGAGTCAGGGTGGAGCGATAGTAGGAGGCACATCCCTGGGAGCCATGGACGAAGGGAAGGCTCCCCTCGAAGCCGTGGGCCGCCAGTTCGGCGCCAAGCGGCTGGCAGGCGTGGGCGGGATTGATAACCAGCGCCTGACGGGCAAAGTTCTTTTCCTTGTACTCGTCGGTATTGATCCACTCGGCCACCCGGGTTACTTCCGATTCGGGGGTCTCGGTGACATATTTCACAGCAGCTTCTGCGCTCATAAAATTCTCCTTTTCGGTCAGAGACTCATCTGTTTCATGACCTGTTTTGTCTTAACCTCCCGGCGTTCGATTTTTGAGTCAGATCGGTGGCGCCAAGGAAGAGCGCGGAGGCGTGGTACCCATAGGGCATAAACAACGCCACGTCGCACAAGCGATGACGCAGGCAACGCCGATCTGGCCAAAAAGCGGGCGCCGCTAGAAAGGCGACTTCACCAGCGACCAGGTCGGGCTATTGATCGCCATATCCACATCCCGGGCAAAGATGGGGAACCCGTTGTAGGCGTGGTACGGCCCAGAATAGTCCCAGCTGTGCATCTGCCGGAATGGAATCCCCATCTTCTGGAACAGGTACTTTTCCTTGATGCCGCTCCCCACCAGGTCGGGACGGAGCTTATGGACGAATTCCTCCAGTTCGTGTTCGGAGGCATCGTCATAGATAACCGTCGCTTCGGGCATTTCGGGTGATGTGCGCTCATAGTCGTCGCCATGGGCGAATTCATAACCGCTTCCCACCACGGTCATCCCCAGGTCGGCGTAGGCATTGACCGTGTGCCGGGGGCGGAGACCTCCCACGTAGAGCATGACCTTCTTCCCTTCCAGCCGCGGCCGGTACTCGTCGATAACCGCCTGCATCATAGGATCATACTTGGCGATGGCCGCTTCAACCTTCTCCTTGATGGTATCGTCAAAGAAATCGGCGATCTTGCGCAGGCTCTCCCGGATCTTGGTCGGGCCGAAAAAGTTGAACTCCAGCCAGGGGATGCCGTATTTCTCTTCCATCACCCTGCACATGTAGTTCATGGAACGGTAGCAATGGATCAGGTTCAGCTTCACCTTGTGGGTGGCGGCGATTTTTTCCAGCTCGCCGTCGCCGGTCCAGACGGCCTTGACGTTGAGCCCGATCTCTTCCAGGAGCGGCTTTACCGACCAGACGTCGCCGCCGATGTTGTAATCGCCGATGAGGGCGATGTCATAGGGGGTTTCCGGCTCGGCAAACTCACGGGTACCGATGATATGGTCCCGGATGGTATCGTTACTGATATGGTGCCCCAGGGACTGGGAAACACCGCGGAAACCTTCGCAGTTGCAGGGGATGATCGGAATATCCAGCTCCTTGGCGGACTGTTTGGCCACAGCGTTGATATCGTCGCCAATGAGGCCGACCGGGCATTCGGAGAGGACCGAGATCCCCTTGGCCAAGGGGAAGAGCTCGTGGGCCTCGACGAGCAACTGCTTCAGCTTCTTATCGCCGCCGTAGACGATGTCCTTTTCCTGGAAGTCGGAGGTGAACTGCATGGCGAACTGGTTGACCCCGTTGATGCCGGACATCAGATTGCGCCGGGTTCCCCAGGAGTACCAGCCACACCCCACCGGACCATGGGAGACATGGACCATATCGCGGATCGGTCCCCAGACGACTCCCTTGGCACCGGCATAGGCACAGCCGCGTGCGCTCATGATGCCGGGGACGGTTTTGCGGTTGGACTTGACGCACGCCCCTTCACCCGCATTGGGGGCCAGATGGGGTGCCCGCTTTTTCTTAGCCTTCTCGGGATAGATCGCAAGAGCCTCGTCGATCATCTCCTGGGTGGATTCTTTGGTGATCCCTTCAACACTCTTTATGGATGATTCTGACATATCTAGCTCCTTATCAGTCGCAGGTAGAGGTAAAGGTAAAGGTAAAGGTAAAGAGAGAAACCTGGTTTGCTTTTTCTCTACCTCAACCTTTACCTTTGCCTGATTTTATTTCGCTGCCGCCTCCGCTACACCGACAACGCTCTCATCCTCCGCCTCCATGATGCCGTACTCCATGAGCAGGTCTTCCAGCTCTTCCATCTCCAGCGGCGTCGGCACCACCAGCATCTTGTTATCGAGGATCTTCTTGGCCAGGGTGCGGTACTCATTGGCCTGGGGATGCTCGGGGGAGTATTCTATGACGGTCATCCTGCGCATCTCTGCCCGCTGCACCTGATTGTCGCGGGGGACGAAGTGGATCATCTGGGTACTGAGCTTTTTGGCAAGCGCATCAACCAGTTCATACTCCTTGTCGGTCTTTCTTGCGTTGCATATCAGGCCGGCCAGACGGACCTTGCCGGACGATGCGTACTTGAGGATACCCTTGGCAATGTTGTTGGCGGCATACATGGCCATCATCTCGCCGGAGCAGACGATGTAGATCTCTTCGGCCTTGTTCTCGCGAATCGGCATGGCAAACCCGCCGCAGACGACGTCGCCGAGAACATCATAGAACACGAAGTCGAGGTCGGGGGTGTAGGCACCGTTTTCTTCGAGGAAGTTGATGGCGGTGATGACACCCCGACCGGCACAGCCGACACCAGGCTCAGGACCGCCTGACTCGACGCACTTCACATCGCCGTAGCCGACTTTCAGGATATCATCCAGTTCCAGGTCCTCGACGGTGCCCAGTTCCCGAACCTTGTCCATAACAGTGGCCTGGGCCTTGGCGTGAAGGATCAGCCGGGTGGAGTCCGCCTTCGGGTCGCAGCCGACTATCATGACCTTCTTGCCGAGGGAAGCGAGTCCCGCTACCGTGTTCTGGGTTGTGGTTGATTTGCCGATGCCGCCTTTGCCGTAAATAGCGATCTGTCTCATGGTATTCTCCTTTTCTCCCGGGTCTGCCGTCTCGCCTTGTACCGTGCGCCATGCTCATTGGTGGCATCCTCACCGTACTCCACTGTACGCCTGCGGTGCCTCCTCATTGCTGCCGCACGATCCATCGCCGAACAGGCAACCCTTTTATTGAGTTGCAGTGGTTAACGAAAAACGGCGCCCCGATCCGTAGGATCAGAAAGCGCCGTTGCCTTGATAGATGTTAGTTGTCTTGTTTGTTCTTCATATAGCACAGGCCGTGCCAAACTTTTACATAGTATATTTCGCCCGTATTTTAAGCATCTTACCTTGGTTTTGCGAGTATCTGCATACGATTTACCTGATCAATGGTGCACAGGGGCAGCCAAAGATGATTAAAATTGAAGCAGCACATGCGGGCTACTCCGCGTAATTGTCAACGACTTCGGGCGATCACGAACCAACCAACACCACCCATTGCAACCTCCCGGTCAGTGAGCGCCACAGCCGTCACAGCCGCCGCCACACCCCGGCTTGAGAATAGCCGATGGTTTGGGTTGCCCGCACAGCTTTAAGGCTGATTGCTCGACGTGCCAGCCGTCATCATCATGTCTGCCGGGCAACTCGTTTCTTTTCAGCATCATCAGCACCCGCGTCTCGGTGGTGGCCAGGAGACGGGCCGCTTCGGCAATCGGTACATACGCCTTTCCCTGTGTGCACATACGTCAAGCCTCCCTGAGCAGTTCAACACCGTCGAGATAGATCTGCATCAATTCGCGATCCTTAAGATCGCGCTTGTGGCGAAGGGCTTCATGCCGCACTACCGGCAGTAACAGGGTGGCGTCATCGCGGGAGAGAATGATCCCCAGTTTAAGATAACGTTCAACCACCCCGCTGGCGCCGGAATGCTTGCCGACCACAATCTGCCGTGTCAACCCCACCTCGGCGGGATCGAATCCCTCGTAGTTGTGAGGGTCTTTCAGCACCCCGTCGGCGTGCAGTCCGGATTCATGGGCAAAGACCCGCTCACCCACCACCGCCTTCCAGGTCGGGAGGACCCGGCATGAGGCCTTGGCCACCATCAGCGACAGTTCGCGGAAGCGATGGGTCTCGATGCCGGTTTCAACACCGCAGGAATGTTTGAGCCCCATGATCACTTCCTCAAGGGCAGCGTTGCCGGCCCGTTCCCCCAGGCCGTTGACGGTGGTATTCACAAAACGGGCGCCGGCTTTGATGCCGGCAATGGCATTGGCGGTGGCCATCCCCAAATCGTTGTGGGTATGGACCTCGATTTCAACCTCCGGCACTGCAGCCCGGAGCCGGGCGACTATGTCGTAAAGACTGAAGGGGTTCATGATCCCGAGGGTGTCGCAGAAACGGAAGCGATCGCCGCCCAGCTCGCGGGTGATCTGCAAGAGTTCCACCAGGAAGCCGGGGTCGGCCCGGCTGGCGTCCTCACCTCCCACCGAAACGTACAGGTCGTGCTGCTTGGCAAAGCTTAGCGCCACCTTAAGCTGTTCCTTTACCGCCGCCCGGTCCTTCTTCAGCTTGCGGGCCATCATCTGGTCCGAAACCGACAGCGAAATGTCTACTGCCCTGACGCCACACTCGATACTGGCACGTATCTCGGAGACCAATGCGCGATTCCAGGTCAGGAGGCGGGCCGACAGCCCCAGCTCCACCAGGGCACGGATGCTGTCACGCTCTTCCTCCCCCATGGCCGGAATGCCGCACTCGATCTCGTGCACGCCGATGGCATCCAGCAGGCGGGCAATGGCCAGTTTTTCACGCAGGGAGAAGACCACCCCGGCGGTCTGTTCGCCGTCCCGCAGGGTGGTGTCGTCTATAATGATGTTGTTTGTAGTGGTCATGGCTGACTCCTTTGCCTACCCCATGCTGCCAAGTGAAGCCAATCCGAAGATATGTTCCGGGTGATAGTCCGGCGACTGACCGGCATACATCAGTTCCACCTCGCCGGCTGCCTGAAACCCGTGCCTGGTCAGCTGTTGTTCCACAATCAGATTGGAGGCAGGCACGTCCAGCACCAGCTTTCCTCCTGTTGCCAGCGCCTGCACCAGCAAGCCCTCCGCGGTCTCGCCGTTCAGGGCGCCAAAGGGACCTATCTGATGGCCGTTGCCCAGGCGCTGCAGCATCAGAAAGCCATGCTCTTCGCCGATGACGCTGCCGCCTGCGGCGGCATAGGCAAGCAGTTCCTTGCGGGCATCGCCCCAGCCCAGGGAATCGATCTCCTGCCAACCGGAATCCATCTCCGACCTCGGTGCTGCCTGTTCTGCACCGCTGCCGAAATGTTCCCAGCGACGGATCCGGTCACAGCTTCTGAAACCACAACGCTGGTAAATCGGCCGTCCAGCCAGGGAGGCGGTCAGCCAGACCGTGGTGGCACCGCTTAGTTCCAGTTTCTCCGTGACCCGCCTGAACAGAGCAGTGCCAATGCCGCGTCCCCGATCCATTGCTCCTACCAGCAGATTGCCGATCCAGCCGGAATGGTCGTGCCGGATTGACGTAACAAAGCCGACCGGCCGGCCTTCCTCATGGCAGATCAGACAGGCGTCCGGTGAGCGCTTCAGCAGGAAAGCCAGCTCACGACGATGGCTGATCCACCCCTCTTCCTGCGCCAGGGCTAAAAACGGATCGATATCCCCGGGGGTAAAACTGGTGATCTGCATGGCAAGGCCTTTCCGTACACTATTTACAGGTGACACACATGGCCCGTCGGCGAACTTATTACAGCAGCCCTACCGCATCGGCCCGGCACTGTTTGCAATGCCGCATCTGCCCTATGATCCGCTCGTTTGCGTCCCTGACCTGGGAAAGATACGCATCGGAGGGTGCCGGGACATGGGCCATTTCCGCCTGGGGAATCAGCGGCATCACGTTCATCACGAAGACTCCCATCTCCTTGATCCGTTCGGCAATCAGCGGAATCTCGGCATCGTTAACACCGGGGATCAGTACCGTATTCACCTTCACGACCATCCCCAATTTGCAGGCGCGCTGCACACCTTCATACTGGCTGGCCAGCAGTATTTCGGCCGCTGCCTCGCCGATGTAGCGTGTCCCATTGTAGGTAATATGACGGTAAATCCGTGCAGCAGTGGCAGCCTGTACCGCGTTAATGGTGACCGTCAGGCTGTGCAGACCGAGAGACACAAGCAGGTCAAGCGATTCGGGCAACAGAAGGCCATTGGTGCTCAGGCACTTCATGAGATCAGGAAACTCTTCCCCTACCAGTCTGAAGGTCTCAAAGGTCGCAGGGTTGGCCAGCGGGTCGCCAGGGCCGGCAATGCCCACCACGCGCATGGTCGGACCGAGCAGGGGCGATGCCATCACTTCGCGTACCTTGTCAAGCGCCTCCCGCGGAGTTATCAGCCTACTGGTCACGCCAGGGCGGGATTCGTTGGCGCAGTCATGTTTGCGGGTACAGTAGCCGCACTTGATATTGCAGACCGGAGCCACTGCCAGATGCATCCGGCCGGTCTTGTGCTGCCCGCCGCCAAAACAGGGATGACCCTGTACCTTCTCCATCTGTTCACAGGTTTTTGCCATGGCTCGCTCCTTTCAAACGAAAAACGGCGCCGCGGGGATTAGCCCGCTGGCGCCGTTGCCTGAGTCACCTATGACTAGGCATAGAATGTGCCATTTTATCTTTTTGTATATTTTCGGCAAGTTACGCCTGTACGCAAGCCCGCATTGCCTAAATTTTCGGCATATTCCCCTAATCCGGTGCAACCGCAACCAAGAAACGGTGGTAAATACATTCGACACGTACCGGCTGCACTATTTTTCAGCGAAGGCCACCGTCACACCCGGCGCGCTGCATCGCCATCACCCGTCCCAAAGGTGAGCGGATATCATTAGTCGCCTCGCGGTACAGGAACGCTCCTTGCTTGTCAACGGTTCATGCTCCTGCACCTTGACACAGACGAATTAAGACAGCGCGCACGGGCCGCCTTTGTGGGGATGGCGATCGGTGATGCGCTGGGCGCCACGGTAGAGTTCATGACCCCCTCGGAGATAGCCGCCCAATATGGCGTTTTCAGAGAGATTATCGGCGGGGGCTGGTTGCGCCTGAAACCGGGGCAGGTCACTGATGACACCGAGATGGCGCTCTGTATTGCCCGTGCCGTGGTGAAAACCAGGGGCTGGTCGCGGGAGGCGATTGCCCGTGAGTTCGCAGCCTGGCTCAAGTCACGCCCGGTGGATTGCGGGGACACCTGTCGCAAGGGAATCCGTTCCTTCATGCTGCACGGCACCCTCGAAGTCCCTTATAACGAGTGGGACGGCGGCAACGGTGCGGTGATGCGCATGCTGCCACCGGCCCTGCTGTCGTTTCCCGATGGCGAGCTTCTCAGAAATTATGCCCTTGAGCAGGCCCGGTTGACCCATCACCAGGCGCAGTCCGATGCCGGTTGTCTCTGTATAGGCAGCATGCTGCACCTGATCCTGCAGGGCGCTTCCAAAAACCGTCTCCGGAAAGAGGTCGACGCTCTGGTGGCAGACCATCAGCAGTTCGGTTTTGATCCCTATCGCAAGCTGGCCACTGCTTATGTTGCCGACACCCTGGCAACGGTGTTCCATCATTTTTTCCGGGGACGTGATTTTGAAGAATGCCTGGTGGGTACCGTGAATCAGGGGGGGGACGCCGACACAACCGGCGCCATTTGCGGTATGCTGGCCGGCGGCTACTACGGTATCGATGCAATTCCGAAGCGATGGCTGAAGAAGCTGGATCGCCGGTTGTTGTCCGAACTGGAACAGCTGGCAGATTATCTGGTAGATGCCAGTCCCGCCGGGCATTAACAACACTACAACTGCTTAAACTTTAGTAATATTTGAGGGAACCGCGGCATATTTATTCTTGCGCTCTCGAATAAACGAGTTTAAACTTTGAGTAATTTTACTCATGGTCTTGAGTATTTTCAGGAGTAATAATGTTCAAAAGGACAATCTTCGCTACAATAACCAGGCGGTGCAGGGAACAGCGCCGGTTTATCCAAGTGCTTGCCGGCCCGCGACAGGTCGGCAAGACCACCCTGGCACGGCAGGTAATGGACGAACTCGCTATCCCAAACCACTACGCTTCCGCCGATGAACCGGCACCAGGCGACAACATATGGCTTACACAACAGTGGGATCTTGCGCGTCTCAATGCTCGACAAGGGAAAGAAGCCCTTCTGGTACTCGACGAAGTGCAAAAGATCCATCGCTGGGCCGACCAAGTCAAACTATTGTGGGAGGAAGATACACGAAACGGTACCAATCTCAAAGTGCTCATACTTGGCTCATCAAAGCTTTTAATCGAAAAGGGCTTAAGTGAAAGCCTTGCGGGGCGCTTTGAACTTATCCCCGTCCGGCACTGGCCCTATTCTGAAATGCGTGATGCATTTGGCATGTCGCTTGAGGACTACATCTATTTTGGAGGCTACCCTGGCGCCGCCTCTTTAACGAGCGACCGCCAACGCTGGGCTCGCTACATTACTGACTCACTCATAGAGACTTCAATAGCTCGTGACATACTGCTCATGTCCCGGGTTGACAAACCTGCCCTACTACGACGACTTTTCCACCTTGGCTGTGAGTATTCCGGACAGGTGTTGTCGTTCAACAAAATTCTCGGCCAACTCCAGGATGCCGGAAATACGACAACTCTTGCCCATTATCTCGAACTTTTGACCAGCGCCGGGATGCTGGCAGGGTTGCAGAAATATGCGGGACAGAGTGTCCGGCGGCGCGCCTCCAGCCCGAAGATGCAGGTACTCAACACGGCGCTTCTTTCCGCCCAGAAACCGTACGATCTGGAAGCCGCCCTAGCGAATCGTGACCATTGGGGACGGCTTGTAGAATCGGCTGTCGGTGCACATATCCTCAATGAAATAGCGGGCACTGATATTGAATGCTATTATTGGCGGGAAGGCAACCTGGAAGTTGATTTCATTCTGCGCCGAGGAACCCAACTCGTTGCCATCGAAGTAAAAAGCGGTAGGTCGCGGGAAATCCTGCCGGGGATGGAAGCGTTTGCCAAAGCATTCAACCCTGAGCGCAAACTTTTGGTCGGCGGCCAAGGTATTCCGATAGGCGAGTTCCTTTTATCTCCAATAACAACTTGGCTTGATGTCTGATGGGCAACCCTTTCCACCGGTCATTTTGAATTCAACGGGGGATAAGGGAGAGTACATTGACCCTCCGGACTGATCCCAACCGTCTTCTACGGCTCATGGGGCATGGATCAAAGAAGATGGTCTATGAGGTATACGGGGATTACATCGAAGGGCTGGAAGAGGATTTCTGGCTGATCCTGGAGTACTTCGGCAGGGACTTCGTAGAGAGGAAAACGAAGGGGTTGGGGACAGTCGGGTACAGTCAGATGATTCCCTATCAGTTGCAACCGATTGATTTAACCCAACAAACGAAGCCCCGTATCTCCCATTAAAAACTGTTTAGTGAAAGTTTTAGTGAAAGTCGGGGCAAAAAGAAAGGAATCCCGAAGGATTCCTTGTAGTTATATGGAGCGGGAAACGGGATTCGAACCCGGAAAAAAGAAATCTCGATGTCGCTGAAATTTACCTTACAGAACAGATACTTACCAATTGACGCCCACTTGTTTCTGGCCGGTTACAGTTCACATAAGTTCAATTCGTTTCGCCTGACGTCATTATGTTGAGAAACAAATCGGCGACAAATTAACCGATGAACAGGCAACGACCCACACTGCTCAAGAACTTCCCTTGATTATTTATTACCAACATAAGCCATAGGTAGCCTTGTGTGTCAGCCTGATTGTTCACTCTTAATCCGTGGAAGGTGATTCGAAAGCATGAAATCACCTGATGATCTAATCAACAAGAGGCATAACCGGCTAATTTTACGGAATCAGATTTGTTCGGTCATATTCAGCCTTTTTGGGTAATGCTGCGGTAATGTTATCGGATATTAGGTGGGTGGATGGGGGGGGATTTGAACCCCCCAGGCGCCATCCCATATGGTTAACAGTATTATTTAGAAAGATGACTCATTCCTTCTATACGGCTTAGACATGCCGACCAACTCGGCCATCCACGAACGCCGTCCCCACCGTCATGACAATCGCATTAATAATAGTCTTCATAATGTTGTCCCCCATAGTACAGCAGTT
>JAJZUQ010000004.1 GCA_021848385.1 Deltaproteobacteria bacterium | reverse complement strand
CTGATCAAGGGGAAGGCCGCGTTCATAACGTCCGGACCGGATTTTGATCTGCTGAAGTCGAAATTCGACTGGTTACGCGCCACATTGGCTGTTACGCCCGATTCTGTAACTCAGACGTGGTAGTGAAGATAACACCTAATGCACATTCCTGCATCACTATGTGAGGACGGAATTATTAGAATGGTTTGTGTGGATAAATGTATACACAAGCCATGTGGAAAAGTGCCCGATAGCTGTGGATAAGTTCCAAAAATGCAATGTTACAACGGGTGCTTCTGCATTTTGCACAACAGATAGGCAGCTTGTCTAACTACCTGTAATAACGTGTCAATAGTTATTCTTGTGCACAGTGTATTTTTTACAATTATGCAACAAAGTGAAAACCGGTAAAAGAATGAAGTAACGTGGATAACTCGAAGTAATTACATGACAAAATCGTAATGTTTGAATTAAATTATTAGAAAGGGCGACCACAAGGTTGCCCTTTTTCTATTTTTTCCTGACTGCAACGCCTTATTCCCGAGGGGACTCAGGCTGCTTTGTTGAACGGTTTGATTTCCAGTTCCAGTGTCTCCTCTATGGCATCACGTGCCACTTCAAGGTCGTAACGAGCCTGCAGGTTAATCCAGAATTGGGCAGTAGTTCCGAAGTACCGGCCAAGGCGAAGCGCAGTGTCGGCTGAAATGCCGCGTTTTTCCAAAACGATCTCATTGACACGCCGGGCTGGAACATGAATTTCCTTGGCGAGCCGATACTGGCTGATGCCCAACGGAACCAGAAACTCCTCTCTGAGGATTTCTCCGGGGTGAATGGGGGGGAAATCTCGTTTGCTCATGACATGCTCCTTAATGGTAGTCCACGATCTCCAGTTCATAGGCGTTACCGTCGCGCCATACGAAGCAGATCCGCCACTGGTCGTTGATGCGGATACTGTACTGGCCGGTCCTATTGCCGGAAAGTGCCTCAAGGCGGTTGCCCGGCGGTGACTTAAAATCGTCCAGCTCTCCAGCAGCGTCAATCAGATCCAGTTTCCGCGCGGCAAGGCGCTGGATGTCCTGCGGAAGTCTGGCAGAAAAGCGGCCGTTGAATATCTTTTCTGTTTCCTTGCACTTGAAAGACTGGATCATGTGAAAAGAATAACGCTAAGCGTTAATAACGTCAAGCGTTAATATGGTATGGGGGGGGAGAGTTGAGCGACTGAATCTATTTCGTGTTGATTGTTGAGATCTGGCTCTCTATGGTTCTTGCTGTCGCTGGTAGTCGAGCGTCAGTCCCTATAATCAGCGGGATTACAGGATGGAACGACGTCGTAGCCAAGATAGTAGTATTCGTGCCAAAGCCTCTTTGATTTCAAAGCCTCGCCTGCCCATACGGTCAAATGAAGACTTTCAGTACTCGTGCATGATCGGAAAGATTCAGCCGTTCCATCGCCGTTGAGATCAGCTCGAAGCTCACCTTCCTCTACCTTGAAGTCACCAACGAATCCCACTATGGCAATGGCAGGCTCAAAATGTTCCTTCCCAACGGGAAACGCGTAAAAGGAGGCGTCTGGTGGGGTTTCAGTATTTGTTGAACAGGTTGTCTTAAGCTTCTTCCCGATTTTTTTCTCGATGACTTTCTGCTTCTTCCCGAGTATGACCAGCTTTAGCGGCTGGTTCTCACGAAGGGTAGAGTTCAAAATGGTCAGGCATCCATCGCCTGTAGTAGCAACCTCAGCAATACCAATCTGGGTGTTGTAGTTAAAAACATTCTGTTTCTCGCCTCCGCTTGCCGAAGTGGTTACTGCGAAAAGAATTACAGTAAGAAGCGTCGCCAGTTTTGGCATTTTGCCTCCATTTCTTTTAGTCGCTCAACGTGGGAGATTACAGGAAGAATGAATAGGGGACTCAACTCTTAAGCAAATACTGAATCTGTTTCTTGTTGATTTTTTAGATCCGACCCCTCTATGGTTTTTCCAAACGAGATATCAACGTGTGCTTCTATATGCCCCTGTACGTCCAAGCTCTTTATCTTATGGTGTTCAACAATGTCTCTTCTTAATCCACGAATCGGAAAACCTCAAAATGGCATCCATAAGCTCACGTAGGTATTTGGCATTTGCAATTTCTGTGGGTAGGTAATTTAAGTATTTGTTCCTACATTCCCACAGTGCCTCAGAAACTGGTTTCGCAGGTTTTCCTAAAAGTCCATGTGCCCAGTTATTAAAAGGGGCACCCCACATGTCATGAACGATAAAACCTACTGCCTCAGCATCAGTTATATGATCGCCATTTGCATATCGAATTGGTGCATCATTGCCGGGCATTTCAGTGTGTCCCGCAATAGCGTCTGCTCTTGAGCGGACAATGGGAATCCAAAATGAAGTGCACCAGCGCTCTAAGAAGAGTTGTTGGAAGGCCATCCAATCTAGAAGGCGAATGTTTGTGAGTTTAACAACTTCGTGCGCTCCAGCTTGGAAACCGCCTGAAGAAATGAATAGGCCAAAATTTGCCCCTGCATCCCCAACAACGGTGCGAAATGACTGAACCTCACCTTGCGGAACGCGGGAAGCCCATCGTTTACACTCACATATGTAGATCGATTCCGGAGTAGTCAATGGGTCAATCGCATATACATCGACTTCTGTCTTGCCACGGACTAATGAGATTGTTTTCTCAGTTTCAGCAACAAGTCCACATTCTTCGAGTATCTTCGATACCCTACTCTGCAAACCTCTCCAGTCTTTTCCTGGTTGTTCTTCAATCACTTTTCATATCCTATTATTGCGGCCAACTGCTTGAGGGTGACCAACGGCGGATTTATCGCCGACAGGTCTAACCGAGTGTTGTGCCACCACCTTGCTCTCGTAATTGCTGTTTTGCCTTAAACATCACAACCGCACCTGCCAAGAAAGCCATCATTCGGAGAATAGTATCTAAAATCTGGATAGCAAACAGAAGAAAATGCGGGCAGGTCTCAACTCTTAACAAATACTGAATCTGTTTCTTGTTAATTGTTGTGACCTGAATCCTCTAATGTTCCTAAGATGATGATGAGCTATTTCCCCACGTTAGTGGCAATAAATTTCACAATAAATCTGGAAGTCCTATTTACTACGGTCATAAGGTCCCTGTCATCATGGTCATTCTCATCTGAAGCTACAACTGTCCCAGAAGCATTATCAATTAGTCTAACCTTGTATTCAATAATGTAGCTGATACCCAAACCTCTTCGCTTATGCCCGAAGTATTTGACGTTGCATTTCACAACATATTTTCGTTTGCCTTCACCGTTTCCCAAGCCTTTATCTACTAGATCATCAACAACCTTTGACTGAATTGATTTCGCCACCCTGGCCGGATCAAGATCGTCCGGCAGGCCGTCAAAAATGGCGGCATCGGTGTTGACAGACACATCAGCGGAATAATCCCTGAGAGTATTACCGCCACCAGTGCTGAGAGTGCTACAACCTGCGAAAGTAAAAGACATGATTATCAAAGCCACAATCGCCAAACTTTTTTGCATATCTCCCCCTATCCACTATCGTCGGAAAAAGCTCGGACACAATGTTTCAGCTTCGATGTCATTCGTTTTCCGTGCTTAAACCGTAGGTGGGGCTTGCACCCGCCCTTACGGGCATCCGCAAGGGATGCCCTTACAACCCCACCCCCCAGCCCGGCTAAACTATAGCCGAGTAAACAATACAAAGTCAATTTACTCCAATGAAATCCATTTTACCAATACATTACCTGAGGACGCGACATCTTCCCTCGAAAATCACCTCCCATATCGCACAATTTTTCTCCACAAATACCCCGCAGGAATGCTACTATGGCACCCGCCGCTTCGGAGGGGGGCGGCGCTTCCCATGCCCATCATCAGACTTTCCGACAACCATACCCTGACCATCCCCGCCGAGGTGGTAAAAGAGCTCGGACTCAAGCCGGGGGAGAGCGTGGAACTGACTCCCGCGGACGGGGGCTACCTGCTGGCGCGCCATCAGCCAACCATTGAGCCCACTGCGCCGGTGCCGCTGGCCGAGTCCATCAACCGCAAGAACCTGACCACCCCCTTCCGGTTCATCAAGGGAGTCGGGCCGAAACTGGCGGAGGCGCTGGCGAAGAAGGGGATCGTCACGGTGGAGGATGCCCTCTACCTTCTCCCCAACCGCTACGAGGACCGGCGGGAGCTGCGGAAAGTGGGGAAACTGCGCCCCGGCCACACTGAGGTGTTCCACGGCGAGGTGCTGACCGCCGACACGGTGGCCACCCGCGGGGGTCGGCGTTTTTTCGAGGCGATTGTGAGCGACGGGAGCGGCACCATCTCCCTCAAGTGGTTCCACTTCAACCCCGCCTGGCAGAAAAAGGCCTGGCGGCCGGGACGGAAAGGTATTTTCACCGGCGAGGTTGCCCAGTACGGCTACCAGCGGGAAGTGCACCATCCGGATGTGGAGTGGCTGGCGGAGGGGGAGAGCCTGACGACGGTGATGGCCCGGGACCCGTTCAACTTCGGCCGGATCGTGCCGGTCTATCCCCTCACCGAGGGGGTCCACCAGAAGACCATGCGCAAGGTGCAGAAGGAGGTGGTGGACGGTTTCGCCACTTCCGCCGTGAACCCGCTGCCGGGGGATATCGTCAGCCGCAACGGACTGATCCCCCTGCCCGATGCTCTGCGGGAGGTCCACTTCCCGGGGGAGTCCGCGACGCTTGAGGCGCTGAACGAGGGAAAGACTCCCAGCCACCGCACCCTGGTTTTCGACGAGTTTTTCTTCCTGGAACTGGGTCTGGCCCTGAAGAAGCGGGGGGTGACGCTGGAGGAGGGGATAGCCTTCGCCGTCACCCACCGGTACACCAAAGCCCTGCTGCAGCTCCTCCCGTTCCAGCTGACCAACGCCCAGCGCCGGGTGCTTTCCGAGATCAAGGGGGACATGATGGCTCCCCATCCCATGCACCGCCTGGTGCAGGGGGACGTGGGGAGCGGAAAGACGCTGGTAGCGCTCATGGCGGCACTGGTGGCGGTGGAGAACGGTTATCAGGTCGCCATCATGGCCCCCACCGAGATTCTCGCCGAGCAGCATTACCTTACCATCCACCGCTGGTGCGAGCAGCTCGGGGTCTCCGTCGCCCTCATCACCTCCTCTCTGAAGGGGAAGGCGAAGACGGAGGCGCTGGCCCGGGTGGCGGACGGTACGGCCCAGATCATTATCGGCACCCATGCGGTGATCCAGGATAAGGTTGAGTTCGCGCGCCTTGGCCTGGGGATCGTTGACGAGCAGCATCGGTTCGGCGTCATCCAGCGGGGGCTTTTGAAGAAAAAAGGGGCAAATCCGGACATCCTGGTGATGACCGCCACCCCCATCCCCCGTACCTTGGCCATGACCGTCTTCGGCGATCTCTCCCTGTCGGTCGTCGATGAACTGCCGCCGGGACGGACCCCTATCGAGACGCGTATCTTCTTCGAATCACGCCGTCCGCTGGTCTACGCCACTATCCGCGAGGAGGTAGGGAAGGGGCGGCAGGCTTATATCATCTATCCTCTGGTGGAGGAGACGGAGAAGTCTGACCTGAAGGCGGCGACCCAGATGGCGGAGCATCTCCAGCGGGACGTCTTCCCCGACCTGAAGATCGGGCTTCTCCATGGCCGCCTCAAGCCGGAGGAGAAGGAGTCGATGATGGCCGCCTTCAAGAACCGGGAGATCCATATCCTGGTCGCCACCACCGTCGTAGAGGTGGGGATCGACGTTCCCAATGCTACGGTGATGGTCATCGAGCACGCCGAGCGGTTCGGCCTCTCCCAGCTCCACCAGCTGCGGGGGCGGGTGGGGCGGGGGAGCGCCAAATCCAGCTGCATCCTCCTTACCCCCGGCCGGCTTTCGGAGGACGGGGAGAAGCGGCTCCGGGTGATGGAGTCCACCACCGACGGCTTCAGGATCGCCGAGGCGGACCTGGAGATCCGCGGCCCCGGAGATTTTCTCGGTACCCGCCAGGCGGGAATCCCCGATTTCCGTGTCGCCAGCATTTTGCGGGACGGACGGTTGCTGGAGGAGGCCCGCCGGGAAGCATTCGGGCTTCTGGAGCAGGACCCCGCCCTGGAGCGGCACCCCCTGCTCAGGGAGGAACTGGTGAAGCGCTGGGGTGGGCGGTTGGAACTTGCCGGTATTGCGTAACATAACTCATAAAAAACGGAGGGTAAGATGTCAGAATTCACCAATGTAACCGTAGTTCGCGAAATAAACGCCTATTTCGGTGGTGCTGTGACGAGCCGCACCGTACTCTTTCCCGACGGGTCGAAGAAGACCCTCGGTCTCATGCAGCCCGGTGAGTACACCTTCAACACCGGGGTGGCGGAGGTCATGGAAATCCTGTCCGGTGAACTGGATGTGAAATTGCCGGGGAACGGCCTATGGGACCGTGTCGTCGGCGGGGAATCCTTCACGGTGCCTGCAAACTCCTCGTTTACCATGAAGGTCAACTCCCTCACCGATTATTGCTGTTCGTACCTTGGATGATGTAAACTTGGAAACGGCAATTGGACGCGGAAAAAGCGGATAACATCTCGATAAAGGCGGATAGACTCCGCAAAATATCCTGGTTGATGATTATGGCCTGAATCCGCCGTTATCCTGATTTTACCGATGTTTCCGTGTCCAAAGTTTTTTAGGATTTATTTTGATATCCCTGCATGACGGTAGAATTTTCTCATGACCCCTGCCGCTGACATTGCCGGATCAGTGCCTGTCGTCGGCCGCTTCGCCCCGTCTCCCACGGGGCCGCTCCACCCGGGGTCGCTGGTGGCGGCCGTCGGGAGCTATGCCCTGGCGCGCCGGGATGGCGGAACGTGGCTTCTCCGGATGGAGGACCTTGACACTCCCCGCGTGCTGCCCGGCATTGCCGACGACATGCTCCGCACCCTGGAGGCCCTCGGTTTCCGGTGGGACGGCGAGGTCGTCTACCAGAGCCGCCGCACGGAGGCCTACCAGTCGGCTATGGAACGGCTGCTCGGGACCGGACTCGCCTATTCCTGCGGCTGTACCAGGTCGGAGATTGCCCGGATATCATCGGCTCCCCACGGTGCCGAGCTGGTCTACCCCGGTACCTGTCGTGACGGCCTGCCGGAGGGGAAGACCGAACGGGCCTTGCGGGTCAAGGTGTACGACGAACTGATCGAATTCAACGACCTGGTCGTCGGGCACTATAGCCAGTCCCTCTCCTCGTCCTGCGGTGATTTCGTGATCCAGCGGGCCGATGGCCCCTTCGCCTATCACCTTGCGGTGGTGGTTGACGATGCCGAAAGCGGCATCAACCAGGTGGTACGCGGCGCCGACCTCCTCTCCTCTACCCCCCGCCAGATCTACCTGCAGAGGCTCCTCGGTTATCCGACGCCGGTCTACGGTCACCTTCCCCTGGTCGTCAATCCGGACGGAACGAAGCTCTCCAAGCGTGAAAACGCGGTTTCCCTGGCGGACCGCGACCTGGAGCGGGAAGGGTGGAGACTCCTGTTCGCGGCGCTCCGGTTTCTCGGTCAGTCCCCGCCACCGGATCTGAACGGGGCTCCCTGCTCGGAAATTCTCGGCTGGGCCGTGAAATCTTTCGACCTTGCCCGTATCCCCCTCACATCCGCGCCGTTACCGCTCCCCTGCCAGGCGGACACACTGCCATACAGGCGGTGAAGCGAAACTTCCTGGCGTGGTATGCCCGTCGGTTCAGTACTGGATTTTACAAAGCCATTGCAGTATACTGTTGCAGTATTTTGGCTAATGAGAAACGATGGGAACGCTGCCGACAATAATAAAATCGAGACTGTTTGTGAGGTTGCTATGAAATCAAGGTCGCTCATCACCATACTGACGGTTCTTGTGTCGCTGCTTCTGATTCAGGCTGGGGGAGCATATGCCGCCGTGACGCTGTCGGTTGTTCCCTCCGGCACCAACAGGTTCGTGGTTAACGGAAGTCCGCTGGACGGGGTTGCCGCCCTGGACATCACGGTTACGTATGACAGCAGCCAGTTGGCCAGTCCGGTGGTGGAGAAGGGAAGCGCGGCCGGGCCGGCACTGTTTGCCGCCAATCCCAATCTGACAGGTTCGGTCCATATCGCCATCATCAATGCCACCCCCTTGCAGGGAAGCGGGCCGGTGGCCATCGTTACCTTTACCGGCAAGGGAAGCGGCACCGGTAACCTGGGGATTTCTGCTTCTGTGGTGGATAAGGATGGCCGGCAAATGTCGGTGATACCCGTTGGCTATACTGCGTCGGCTGTGACGACTACCCCTTCCGGGGATACGACCACTGGTACTACGTCGGGGGGGAGTACGACCGACACCACAACAGGGTCGACCACCGGTTCTACGACAGGGTCGACCATTACCCCGGTCACGGTCGGTACAGGCCAGCCGACCTGGCTTGCTGGGGTGAACCTTCCAACCGACACTCCCGCCGCCGCGACATCAGGCAAGGAACGGAAAGATGAACCTGTCATGCCGACGGCGGAGCCGGTCTCCGTACCGATGGCTCCTTCCGGGGGGACAACTCCCCGGCAACCTGCCGCCGAGCCCCCGGTTGCACCGGTTGCTGCACCGGCCGAACGGAAGACTGTCATTGCCACGAGCGTCCTGGCGAAGGTCCGGGATTTCAAGGGGGAGCGGACTCCCAAGGCACTGATGGATCTGTTTAAGCCAGCGGAGGGGGCGAATTACCGCCAGCAACCTCCCGTTGCCCTGTCGGATGGTGTTACATCGGTAAAGCTACTGGTGACGGTACCAAAAACTGCCAAGAGCGCCCCCAACTTCGCACTGAAGGATGCCAAGCTGGTTTCCCTCCGTCGTGACAGCGACGGGGCATGGATTGTGGAGACAAAGCCGGTGAAGGGGACCTCCACCGCGACGGTTACCATGCTTCTGGATGGTGTGATGTCGGAGATGCCTCTGGTTGTATCGCCGACGGCTGACATAACCGTGGTCAAGCCGGGAGTCGCGCCGACGGAGGCGGAGTTCAGCCAGTTTCTCAAGGAGAGAGGAACGGACAAGGTTCCCCGCTTCGACCTGAACAAGGACGGCAAGCGGGATTACCTCGACGATTACATTTTCACCGCCAATTACCTGGTCCTGACGTCGAAAAAACAGGCTGGCGTCAAGCCGGTAAAGAAGTAGGGTGGGGATGGTGCCTTGATTCCAGAGGGAAACAGGCCCATTGCCATGACGGCGGTGGGCCTGTTCTCTATGGTGGATGCCATTTATTCGTTATTTATTGCCGCTGCATCGGGAAGGAGTCAGCTTGGCTACACGTCGCAAAGTCACCAACCGTCGCAAACCTTCACCCGGGGGGAAAAGGCCGTTAATCCTGCTTCTTGTGGTGGTAGCGCTGATAGCGGGCATTTTTTTCCTGCTGGAGTGGGCCAAATCCAGCATCCCGCTGCCACCCCCGGCTCCTTCCGCTCCCCCTGCAGTGATTGAGCGTCAGAAGATACCGCCCCGTGTCGCCGGGACGCCGGCCATCCACAGGAAATATACCTCCGCTGTCACCCATCCCGCGCCGGCCCCTGAGCCGGCCATTGCCCCGAAAGTGAAACCACGCGCGCGGGTGATCGGTCCCGGCACCGTTGCGATCGTCATCGATGACATGGGGAGCAGTATGGAGGAAGCGCGGCAGCTACTCGCCATCAATATTCCCCTGACGTTCTCCGTAATTCCGGGGCTGGCCAAATCCCGTTCCGTGGCCGAGACAGTCCATGCCAGGGGGCGACAGGTGATGCTGCATATTCCCATGGAACCGAAGGGGTATCCCCAGCAGCGGCTGGAGAAGAACGGCCTGCTCCTCTCCGAGAGCGATGCCGACATCGAGCGGCAGATGGCTGACTACTTCCAGGCGGTGCCGTATGCGGTGGGGGCCAACAATCACATGGGGTCGAGTTTCACCGAGAACAGGGAGAAGATGGGAGTGGTACTGGGGGTACTCCGGGGGAAGGGGCTTTTCTTTATCGACTCCAAGACGTCGCCGGCCTCCGTGGGGTATGCCGTGGCGAAGAAGATGGGAATGCGGGCGGGATCGCGGCAGGTGTTTCTTGATAATACCCAGGATGTGGGGGCCATAACCGCACAACTGGAGCAGGTGGCCGCCGTGGCGCGGAAGCGGGGGAGCGCCATTGCAATCTGCCATCCCCACCGGGCGACCATCCAGGCCCTTGCCGCCGCCATGCCCCGGATGCAGCGGGAGGGGATACAGTTTGTCGCGGCATCGGAACTGGTTAATTGATGGAGGTTTAAACCTGTAACCGCGAAGACGCAAAGAACGCGAAGAAAATCCGCTAGGTAAGGGCTGACGCAGGTTCTGAGACTGATGGGACGTAGTTGACTTGTGCCTTAGCGATTCCTCTACTCAACTACGTCCCCCCTTGCTGTCCAAGGACTATCCATGAAACTCAAAATTATCTACTTGGTGCTTTTATGCTTCTTTCTTTCGGGTTGCGGCTATTACCGCTCCATGACTGGCACGGTGGTCGATGCCGAGACCTTGAAGCCGATCGAAGGCGCGGTGGTTATGGTGGAGTGGACGAAACAGGTTGGCTTCGGCGAGTATCACACCGAGTCCGTCAAGGTGATAGAAGCAGTAACCGACAAGAACGGCAGGGCCTCGCTGGAGGGGATATTCAATCTCTTGGTTGATTCGCCAACCGTGGCGATTTACAAACCGGGCTACGTAACCTGGAGCAGCAGGGCCATCTTCCCCATTCACAAGATGCGGGAGGATTTCCGCTGGGAGAGCCAGACCTTCAAGTTGGAACGGTTCAAACCGGAGTATTCGTACGTGGAGCATGAAGGATTTTTTAGCAGTGCAATACGTTCAACAATTGGCAACAAAAAATTGATAAGAAAAATTTTTGATGACGCTGAAAGAGAGAAATTTATCGAAGAAATGCATAACAGAAGTCGTAGTGAAAGATAAAGAATGAAGACGGGGAGACTAAGGGGACGTAGTTGATTTGTTGACTACGTCCCCCCTTGCTGTCCTTTGCGTCTTGAGCGACCGGAGGGCGCGGGCGTTTCAACAGGCTTTCCGATGGTAAGTGACGTTGTTGCTGATGTGATGCCGACTTGAACTTACCCTCTCGCCGGTAACTGCTCTACGATCGTCCGTTTCAGCCGGGTGAATTCCCGATAGCGCTCTTCCTGGAGGATCGACTCCGGCTCCCGGGGGTTGACGGGGTGAATGAGGAGTACCCCTTCCCGGAACCCGTTTTCCTGTCCTGCCAGAGTCTCCGTCATGAGCAGGTGGAGCTTGCTCCGTTCCTTGCTGAGAAATCCACCTTCAAATTCCTTTACCGGGAAATCCTTCCGTTGCAGCGGTGCTCCTTCCCGGCTGAAGCGGCTGAATTCCACCTGCTGACCCGTGCCATTTGCCACCGGCCGGCAGACGAACACCGAATCCCGTGCCACGTCCCGCACCATCTGGGCTGCGGGGGAGGTTGCCTGCTCCGGGCCGATACCGTAGATATTCGCGGTGAGAAAACCGTCAAAGCATTCTGTGTCGAGGAAGCCGCTGGCCCCCCTGTCGGCGGTTTCAAAGAAGTAGCCGGCTGAGCCGTTTCCCGCCGGCCGGCCGCAGAAAAGGCACTCCTGCTTTACGCCACTCATCCGGCCGAAAAAAGATGCCTTCTTCCGTTCCGTTTCCGCCGTTTGCCACTGGTGAAAGAGGAGGGCACGGGGTTCGGTGGTTGCCTGGATTTCATCCAGAATCATCCGTGCCAGGTCGGTGAACTGGCCATGGACATCGGTTCCCTTGGCATGGGTGAGAATGGGATAGATACGGCCATCCGGATTGGTGTTGAGGCTCTCCACCTTGGGGCTCTTGGATATGAAGGTGTCGACGCAGCGGTAGCCCCGGTTGATGGCGTAGGCCCTGAGCAGCCCCTTCTGGTCCCGGAACGGGCCGTCGAACTTGATTCGCTCGTCGATGAGACAGGGGATGAGGGAGAGGCTCTTTTTGTCCAGGCCGCGCTTGTCGAAGGTTTCGAAGATATTGCGGCAGTTTTCCAGGGAGGGCATGTCCTTCACCGGTATGAGCACCCGGTCGGCGGCGTAGAGGGCATTCTGGGTCAGGATGTCCAGGTCGGGGCGGGTGTCGATGATGAGCACTCCCGGTATACGCGACTGGGCAAGAAGCCTGGCCAGCGTCATGGGGCTCCTGATCGCTCCCTTCAGATCGTTAAGGGTTGAGGACGAGGGGATGTAGTTGATGCCGTACTGGCCGGTATGGAGGAGGTCGCAGCCGGGGGTTTCCAGCAGGAGGTCGGCCACGGTGCCCCGGGGCGCCTGTCCCTTGAATTCGAACATCTTGTCCACGGAGAAGTGGTTGTCGAAGGAAAAGATGGAGACCGGCAGCTCTTCGTGGAGCGCCCTGAGAAAAATGGCGAGGTTGGTGGCGAGGGTTGTCTTACCGACCCCCCCCTTTTCCGACGATACGGTGATGACGTAGGGATATGCGTGATTTTCCATGGGGCTGATGATAGTATGGAACGAGCCGTATCGTCAACCGGTTTGAGTTCATTCTGCGTGCCGCGCGGAAATGGGAATGTTGCTGCATGAGGGGAGACCATGGTGGAGCTGTTCGGGGAAAAACGGATACTGACGGTCAGCCAGCTGACAAGCCTCATCCGGGGGGTACTGGAGGAGAATTTCGAACACGTCTGGGTGGAGGGGGAGATATCCAACCTTGCCATGCCGTCGTCGGGCCACCTCTATTTCACCCTCAAGGATGCCGGTGCCCAGCTGCGCTGCGTCATGTTCCGCGCCTCGACCCGGGCACTGAAGTTCAAGCCGCGGGACGGCATGGGGCTTATAGTCCGGGGGCGCCTGACGGTCTATGACCAGCGGGGCGATTACCAGTTGCTGGCGGAATACCTGGAGCCCAAGGGGCTTGGCGCGTTGCAGATGGCCTTCATTCAGCTCAAGGAGCGTCTGGCGAAGGAGGGGTTGTTTGCCGAGGAGCACAAGAAACCACTCCCGCGCCTTCCCCGGCGGATCGGCATCGTCACGTCCGCGACCGGCGCCGCCATCCACGATATTCTCAATGTGCTGAACCGGCGCTTCGCCAATCTGGAGATACTGCTCTACCCCGTACGGGTGCAGGGTGAAGGGGCAGCGGCGGAGATAGCCGGAGCCATAAGGGATTTCAATCGCCTCGCTGCGGCTGATGTGCTCATCGTCGGTCGGGGGGGTGGCTCTCTCGAAGACCTGTGGGCGTTCAACGAGGAGGTTGTGGCCCGGGCCATCCACCAGTCGCGCATACCGGTCATCTCGGCGGTAGGGCACGAGGTGGATTTCACCATTGCCGATTTCGTCGCCGACCTGCGCGCCCCGACGCCGTCGGCCGCGGCGGAGCTCGTGGTCCGGAGCAAGGGTGAACTTGCCACCGAGGTGGATTCCCTGGCCCACCGTCTCCGGCAGGCAATGGAGCACCGGTTGGCCGAGTTCCTGGGTGAACTTCAGCTGCTCAGCCGTTCCCTCAAGGATCCGACGCTGCTTCTCGGTCATCTGTCCCAGCGGGTCGACGACCTTGCCGCGCGCCTCACGCTCGCTTTCCGGGGAGGAGAGGAACGGCGTAGCCAGCGGCTGCAGTTTCTTGTTAACCGGTTGCGGCTCCAGAATCCGGCGGTGGAGGTGGAGCGGGGGCGAGAATTGCTCCTGGGACTGGAGAACAGGGCCGAACGGGCTGTGGGGCGCTGTCTGGAAAGTGCGCGGGAAGGGGTAGCGGTCAGTGCCGGCAAGCTGGAAGCACTCTCCCCACTTGCTACCCTGGCGCGGGGTTATGCCATCGCAAACCGGCTGCCTGATGGAGCGGTTATCCGGGAAAGCAGCCAGCTCGTGACGGGGGACCGATTGAGCCTCAGGTTCTTCAGGGGAAGCGCGCTGTGCCGTGTCGAGTCCTGCAAGGATTGACGGGCCAGCAGGCTTGACTTGACTGGCAGCGGGTATTCTGTATAATGGCGGTTTAATTTTGCCGGAAAGGGTTGTTCCATGGCCGTTGAAAAATTCGAAACATCTCTGAAGAAACTGGAAGAGGTGGTCAGGAAGCTTGAAGGGGGCGAACTTCCCCTGGAGGAATCCCTCAAGGCCTTCGAAGAGGGGGTCAGGCAGGCCGCTTTCTGCAATAAAAAGCTCAACGAGGCTGAACAGCGGGTGGAGATGCTTCTCAAGCAGAAAGACGGGAGCTTCGGCAGAGTACCGTTCAAGCTGGACGACGAATAATTCTATCTTATCGTGTTGCCGGCCGTAGTCGCGAGGTGGCGGGGGCACTCGCTCCGAAAAGAGTCAAGCGTCACCCTCCGGCTTTCAACTACACTCATGTTGCTGTTTGTGACGCTTTCCTTTCAAACCTCGTCCGGTGCTTTTTTGCGGGACTCTTTTCTCCGCGAGAACCCCCTCCACCTTCCGTAGTAATGCCGAGGGGAATGTGCAGCAGCATTTCAACATCCTTAACAAAGAGAGAAAATTATGGACCTCAAGTCATATCTGAAAGAGCGCTGCCGGTTGGTTGACGAGGCGCTGGACCGCTATCTTCCCCGCGAGGATGAACTTCCCTCCTCTCTCCACCGCGCCATGCGCTATTCGGTGTTTGCGGGGGGAAAGAGGGTGCGGCCGATCCTCATGCTGGCCGCCTGCGAGGCGGCGGGGGGAAACATCGACCAGACCATGGCGGCGGCCTGTGCCATGGAGATGATCCATACCTATTCCCTCATTCATGACGATCTCCCGGCCATGGACGACGATGATTTCCGGCGGGGCAACCCGACAAATCACAAGGTTTTCGGAGAAGCGACCGCGATTCTTGCCGGCGACGCCCTCCTGACCGAGGCGTTCATCCTTCTCAGCAATCCGGAGGTCGGCGCCGACCTTGCTCCACGTGAACGGCTGGCGGTTATCCAGGAGATCGCCCGCTGCGCCGGGTCCCACGGCATGGTCGGCGGCCAGGTGGTGGACATGGAGAGCGAGGGGAAGAAGGATATCGACCTGCCAACGGTCCAGTACATCCACACCCACAAGACGGGGGCTCTCATAAAGGCCTCCGTGAAGGCCGGCGCCATCCTTGGCGGTGCGGGCAAAGCGGAGCTGGCTGCCCTCACCCGTTACGGGGAGCAGATCGGTCTTGCCTTCCAGATTGCCGACGACATCCTGGATATCGAGGGGACAACGGAGGAGATCGGCAAGGATGCGGGGAGCGACGAGGAGCGGGGTAAGGCAACCTATCCCGCGGTGGTTGGACTTGCTGATTCCAAGCGACGGGCAGCCGAACTGACCGACATGGCACTGGCCGCCCTCGATCTGTTCGACGCCAAGGCTGATCCCCTGCGGGAGATCGCCCAGTATGTCGTGTACCGGAAATCGTGATGGCTCCACTACTTGAAAAAATCAACGGGCCCGAGGATCTGAAAAAACTCACGGGGAGGGAGCTGGTCCAGCTGGCGGCGGAACTGCGCCAGGAGATCATCGCTACCTGCGCCACCAATGGCGGCCACCTGGCGCCGAGTCTTGGCGTGGTGGAACTGACCATTGCACTGCACCGGGTGTTTTCGTCCCCCCGGGACAAGATCGTCTGGGATGTGGGGCACCAGGCATATGCCCACAAGCTCCTGACCGGCAGGCGCGAGCGTTTTCGCACGCTCCGGACCCTGGGAGGGATAAGCGGTTTCCCCAAGCGGGCCGAGTCGGTGCATGATGCCTTCGACGTGGGGCATTCCTCCACCTCCATCTCAGCTGCCCTCGGCCTCGCCGTTGGCCGTGACTTGAGGCAGGCGCATGACAAGGTCGTTGCCGTCATCGGGGACGGCTCCATGACCGGCGGCATCGCCTACGAGGGGCTCAATCACGCCGGGCACCTGAACAAAGACCTGGTGGTGATCCTCAACGACAACGAAATGTCCATCGCGGAAAACGTGGGGGCGCTTTCCAATTTCCTCTCCCGCACCATCACCAGTGAATTCGTTCACAAGATCAAGAAGGACCTGGAAGGTTTTCTGGTGGGGCTCGATGACCTTGGCCGCAATGTTTTGCAGGTGGCGAAACGGGCCGAGGAGTCCCTCAAGGGGCTTTTTACGCCAGGGATGCTCTTTGAGGCCTTCGGCTTCGAGTATATTGGCCCCATTGACGGCCATGATCTCGCCCTCTTGCAGGAGACCCTGGAACGGGTGAAACGGTTCGACGATGCCGTTCTGATCCACGTGCTGACCAGGAAAGGGAAGGGATACCGGCCCGCCGAGGAGAATCCTTCCCTGTTCCACGGTGTCGGCCCCTTCGAGATCGCCACCGGCAAAGTCATCAAGGGTAAGGGGGGGGCGGCTTCCTATACGGGGATCTTCGGCGAGGCGATGATGCAGATCGCCGCGGAGGACGACAAGGTGTGCGCCATCACTGCGGCCATGCCCGATGGCACGGGATTGACCCCGTTTGCCAAGGAGTTCCCCACGCGCTTCTTCGATGTGGGGATAGCCGAGCAGCACGGCGTGACCTTCGCCGCGGGGCTTGCAGCCGAGGGGTACAAGCCGGTCTTTGCCGTCTACTCGTCGTTTCTCCAACGGGCCTACGACCAGGTATTTCATGATGTCTGCCTGCAGAACCTGCCGGTGGTCTTCGCCATCGATCGGGCGGGGGTCGTCGGGAGTGACGGACCTACCCACCACGGGGTGTTCGATCTCTCCTATCTCCGCTCTCTCCCCAATATGACCATCATGGCACCCAAGGACGAAAATGAACTGCAGCACATGCTCCAGACCGCCATCGGCCTGGGAACGCCCGTCGCGGTGCGCTACCCCAGGGGAAACGGTTACGGAGTGCCGCTGGATCAGAGCTTCCATCACCTTCCTGTCGGCAAAGGCGAGGTGTTGCGGGACGGGAAGAGCGGGACGATTATTGCCGTTGGCACCATGGTCATCCCGGCACTGGAAGCTGCTTTCCTCCTTGCTGGTGAAGGGATCGATATGACGGTGGTGAATGCCCGTTTTGTCAAGCCGCTGGACCGGGAGTTGATCATCTCCCTGGCCGACCGTCATGTCCCGATCTTCACCGTGGAGGAGAACGCTCTGCAGGGGGGCTTCGGCACGGCGGTCCTGGAACTTCTCGCGGATGAGGGGTACGCCGACCTGGCAGTCACACGCCTTGGCTTCCCGGACTGTTTCATCGAGCAGGGGGAGCAACCGGAACTGCGTGCCTGCTATGGCCTCAACGCTGAAGGGATTGCCGCGCGGGTCCGGGAGAAGATGCATGCGTGAAGCCGGGGAGACCCGGTTTTTTCAGGGTATCGGACACATTCGCTCCACGGGGCGCTCGTCCTTCCCGGATGTAGGTACGCTTATGACCTATGTAGAACTCAACGAGGCGCTTTCCGTGCTCGGCCTTCCCCGACGGGCCACCCTGCGCATGATCAAGAGCCGTCATCGTGAACTGGTAAGGCGGTACCATCCCGACAGTGGGGAAGGAAGTGACCCCGAACGAATACGGGCGATCAACGCCGCGTACAAGGTCATTCGTGACTACGTTGATGGTTACCGCTATTCCTTCGCCGAAGACGAATTCTACGAGCAGAATCCCGATGAACGGCTCCGCCGCCAGTTTGCCGATGCGCCATTGTGGGGGAGCCGGTAGCGCCATGGCCCCTCTTCCTTCCCCGCAGCGCACCATTTTCATCCTTTCTTTTCTGGCCGTCATTGCCATGGCTGTTCCCGCCTTTGCCAACGATCCCATCCTCCATAACGAGTATGCCCTCAAGCTGCTTGAGCAGGGGGAGTACGAAAAAGGGCTCGATCAGCTGCAGAGGGCTGTCAGCCTCTCCCCCTATGACCTGACCCTGCGGAAAAATCTTGCCGAGGCGTATACCTATGTGGGGATGCGGCAGATGGAGCAGAAGCTCTATGATGCGGCGGCGGACAGTTTCGACCATGCGCTGGAACTGTTTCCCGATGCACCCCGCTACGCTGTTCTCCGCGGCATTGCCCTGCATGCAGCCAAGCGCTACGAAGGGGCCATTTATGAACTCGAACGGGCCCGCTCACTTGGCGAGGCATCGCCCGAACTCTATTACCATCTGGGCAGTGCGTACTACGACAGTGATAATCTCCCCCTCGCCCTGGAGATGTGGGAAAAAGCGCTGGAGCTGGATCCTTCCCGTTCCGCAATCCGGGAGCTGGTGGACAAGACCCGGCGCGAGCTGACGGTGGAAACGCGTATGGACAAGGGGTACAGCTCCCGGTTCTCTCTCTCCTACGATTCTGAACTGAAATCCCTCCCGGCCGACAAGATACTTGATGCGCTGGAGACCGCGTACAACAGGGTCGGCGTCGATCTAGGCTATTTTCCCGAGGCACGGGTACAGGTGCTTCTCTATACCAGGAAGGATTTCAAAGAGCTGACTGCCAGCCCCGACTGGTCGGGCGGCCTTTACGACGGTAAGATACGTGTCCCCGTCGGTGGTGCCACTGAGTTGACGCCACTACTCCGGAACGTGCTGGCCCACGAATATACCCATGTGGTCGTTTACGAGATGACAAGGGGGAACTGCCCCACCTGGCTCAACGAGGGGTTGGCCGAGCTTGAGGGGCGGAAGGAATTCAATCAGCCCATGGCAGACCTGGGGAGGGTGGCACGGCATGGAGGTTTCCTCTCCTTTCCTCTCCTGGAGCAGCCGTTCAGCACGCTGTCCGGCCGGCAGGTTGCACTTGCCTACCAGCAGAGTTATGGCCTGGTGAATTTCATGGTTGCCAGGTACGGCTGGCAGAAGATACAGGAGATCCTCCGGCTGCTGGGAACCGGGAAGTCGGTCCAGGATGCCATCGGGTCGGCTCTCGTCGATTATGGCATTGATTATTCCGGCGTGGTAAAAGAATGGCAGGGGGATATGGCAAAGGAATATGGCGAACAGGGCCACCGGTCGCCGGAGTAGCTAACCGGCATATTTCACTGTAATTTATTGTGCTTGCTGACCGGGGGAATGTGTGTAATAATTACAGGGAATTTTCACTGTTCCGGAGACACCGGACATAATTCCCCACGGCGAGAGTCTATATGGCCATCCACAAATTGCAACCGGACAATAATATCGGCAGCCGCATCAAGCAGGTACGGCAGTCCGTCGGTCTCACCCAGCAGAAGTTTGCCGATTCCCTCGGGATCGTCCAGGGGTTTCTGAGCAGTATCGAGCGGGGGAAGAAAATCCCGTCCGAAACACTCATTATCGCCCTCTGCCATTATTTCAATGCTGATCAGGAATGGCTCTGCACGGGTCGCGGAGAAATGCACCGGATCGGTGGAGGGGCGCGATTGCGCGGCGAATCAGGAAGCACTCCCCTTCTGCATAAAATTTCCGAGGGCTTTCCTGAAACGATACTGGCGGAGGATGTGGCCGAGTACATACGCCTTCCCAGGGCGGTAGAGGGTTGCTACGGGTTCATCTGTTACGGCAATTTCATGGCCCCGACCATTCTCGACGGAGACCTGGTGCTGTTCATCCCCGACATGGAGCCCAAAAGCGGCGACGTCGTCATGCTGAACAACCTCTGGGGGGACGTTATCATGCGGCGTTACCGGGTCTCCGCAGGCGAGACTGTTTTTACGCCGGACAACACATCCTATGCCCCCTTCAAGCCGGATCCGAACACCAGAGTCGTCGGGACGGTAGTGGATGTCTGGCGGAAGGTGATTTTCTAAATCCGGTCAACTCCAGGCAGTATTTTCCTCCGGGGGAATTTCTGTCTTGACAGTGGCCGGTCTTTTGGATATAAAGGACAAAACGGGTCCTAAAGGTGTGCCAATGATGGAGTTGACCCGCAAGGGTGAATATGCAATCAGGGGAATCATTTATCTTGCCCGGCAGGCGCCGGGAAAGATGGCGCTTATCAGCGAAATCGCCGAGGCGACCGAGGTTCCCCAGAC
This sequence comes from Deltaproteobacteria bacterium, assembly GCA_021848385.1. Classification (GTDB taxonomy): domain Bacteria; phylum Desulfobacterota; class Desulfuromonadia; order Geobacterales; family Geobacteraceae; genus Geomobilimonas. Next base: position 78,787 of record JAJZUQ010000004.1, on the reverse strand, counting down.
GTTTCTCGCTAAAATTTTTCAGAATTTTGCAAAGCTCGGTCTGGTGAATTCCTACCGGGGGACAGGTGGGGGATTCATGCTGGGTCGTCCTGCGTCCAGGATTACCCTGCGGGAGGTCGTGGAGGCGGTCGAAGGGCCTATTATCCCGAACCGCTGTCTGATGGGAGGGAGTGCCTGCGATTTTGACAGGCAATGCAATGTCCACCCGGTCTGGCGTCGTGTCCAGAGCGAGGTCGTCCATATACTGGAATCCGTTACCATCGAAGAACTGGCCCGGGAAACGAAGTAATTTTTTTTGCCCAAATACGAGACTAAAAAGGTCCTATTGTGTTGTTGTGGCAAATTCAGAGTTCGATTATTCGGTGCACCTTTGTGGCTAAATTATTTTTCAGGTCTATTCTATCCATGGGAACACTGATAAACGCTTCACACTGAAAAAGGAGGAGAACCAATGGATGTAGTAACTTTGAGCCGGCTCCAGTTTGCCGCCACGAGCGCGTTTCACTTTATATTTGTGCCGCTCACCCTCGGTCTTTCCATTTTGACCGCGTACATGGAAACGCGCTATCTGGTGACGAACAACGACATCTACCTCAAGATGACCAAGTTCTGGGGGAAACTGTTCCTGATCAACTTTGCCCTCGGCGTCGTTACCGGCATTACGATGGAGTTCCAGTTCGGTATGAACTGGGCCGAGTATTCCCGCTATGTGGGGGATATTTTCGGCGCGCCGCTGGCCATTGAGGCGACGGTTGCCTTCTTCCTGGAATCCGTTTTCATCGGTGTCTGGATTTTCGGTTGGAACAAGGTCTCGAAAAAGATCCATGCGCTCTCTATCTGGCTCGTGGCGATCGCTACGAACCTTTCCGGGCTCTGGATCCTTCTTGCCAATGGCTGGATGCAGCATCCGGTCGGGTACGTGCTGCGCAACGGGAGGGCCGAGATGGTCGATTTCATGGCTCTGGTGACCAATCCCTACGGTCTCATCAAGTTCGGCCATCAGATTCTCTCCGGCTATACGGTGGCGGCCTTTTTTGTCATGGGGATATCGGCCTGGCATCTGTTGCGGAAGAATGAGACGGAGTTTTTCAAGACGTCGTTCCGGATGGCAGCGGTTTTCGGCCTCGTTTCGACTGTGCTGGTTGCGGTTATCGGCGATGCCCATGCCGTGGAAGTTGCCAAAACTCAGCCCTCCAAGTTTGCGGCCATGGAGTCGGTCTGGGAAACCCGAAGGGGGGTTGGTCTCAATCTGCTCCTGATGCCTGATCCGACCAACGAGTGCAATAGTGTTGAGGAAATCTGTATTCCCAAGGGGGTGAGCCTCCTTGCCTTCCATTCACCCGATGCGGAGATCAAGGGGCTGAAGGACATTCCGAAGGATGAGCGTCCATCCGTTCTGCCGGTTTTTTTCAGTTTTCGCGCCATGGTCGGACTTGGCACCCTTTTCATCCTCGTTTCCATGGTGGCGGTGTTTTTATCCCGGCGTGACCTCCTGGAGAAGTATCCTCTCTTTCTCAAGATGCTGGTGCTTATCATTCCCCTGCCGTACCTGGCCAATCAGCTCGGGTGGATCGTGGCCGAAATGGGGCGTCAGCCCTGGATCGTCTATGGCGTCCTGAAAACCTCCGACGCGGTATCAAAGTCGGTGAGCATCTCCCAGGTCATGGGATCCCTCATCGGTTTTGTGCTGCTGTATGGTTTTCTCGGGGTGATCGATATCTACCTGCTGGTGAAATTTGCCCGCAAGGGGCCGGACAACGACCTTTCGGCCATTATCAAACCACGCGGACAGGAGGCTTAACATGGAATTTCAGATTATCTGGTTCGTGCTCTGGGGAGTCCTCTGGAGTGTCTATTTCATGCTCGACGGTTTCGTCATGGGGGCCGGTATCCTGCATAATTATCTCGGTACCAGCGACGGGGAGAAGCGGGTCATGATCAATGCGATAGGCCCGGTCTGGGACGGCAACGAGGTCTGGCTCATCACCGCCGGTGGCGCGACGTTCGCCGCTTTTCCAACCACCTATGCCCTCATGTTCAGTTATCTCTATACGGCCCTGCTCCTCCTTCTCTTCGCCCTCATTATCCGCGGGGTGTCCTATGAATTCCGCGGCAAAGGGGAGGGGGATGGCTGGAAGAAGGGGTGGGACATGGCTATCATGGTCGGCAATTTTCTGCCGGCCCTGCTGTTCGGCGTTGCCTTCGGCAACATATTCGCCGGTCTTCCCATGGATGCCGCCGGTTACCATGGTTCGCTCTTGTATCTGCTCAATCCCTACGGCCTGCTGACCGGTCTGCTGTTCGTCCTCCTTTTCCTTGTACATGGCGCCCTCTATCTGGCGGTCAAGACAACCGGTGATCTTAACCGTCGTGCCCTGTCAACCGCAGGCAGGATCTGGCCTGTTCTTCTGGCGGTGGCGGTAGTTTTCCTGACGTACACCAACTTTGCGACGCGACTCTACGACAACTATCTCGCCACGCCGCTGCTCATTGTCGTGCCACTTTGCGCCGTAGCCGCCCTTCTCGCTATCAGGATTTTTCTGGCCAAAGGGAGGCCTCTCGCTGCCTTTGCCTCTTCCTGTCTGACGGTACTTCTGGTAGTGGGTACCGGTCTGGTCGGTCTTTTCCCTAATCTCATCCCGTCGAATCTCGATCCTGCATACAGCCTGACCATCTTCAACTCCTCCTCCAGTCTCTACACCCTGAAGATCATGACGGTCGTGGCATTTATTTTCGTTCCCATCGTCATCGGCTATAAGATCTGGGTTTACCGGATTTTCCGCGGGACGCTCAGTATCGACGATGTGGAGTCCGACAAGCAGGCGTACTGACAGGCAGGATATGACGCAGCGATTCACACTGAGTTTCGCCCCCTGTGCGCCGGTTAACCGGTACAGGGGGCGTTTTGTTTCCACAGCTGGATGCTCTCGCGTTGACGAATATTTTTCAGAAGGTTGAGCTTTCGTCCCGGTGTGGTTAAATTGAAGAAGTCTAATAAATTTGGTCTGTCGGGAGGTCGACAATGATTTTCGAACGTGTGGTGGTTGTTGTGATGACATGTTCCTTGACGGCTGGAATTGCCTGGGGTGCGGATGACCTGCAGAAACGGGCGCAGGGGATGTTCAAGCCGGTACCACGCGTGGCGCCGGCCTTTGCGGGCAACAAGGCTACGCCGGTCAAACTTCAACTCGGCAAGATGCTCTATTTTGATCCGCGTCTTTCCGCATCCAACCTCATAAGCTGCAATACCTGCCACAATGTCGGTCTCGGAGGTGGTGACCTCCAGGAAACCTCTGTCGGGCACGGTTGGCAGAAGGGGCCGCGCAACGCTCCAACTGTCCTTAATGCAGTGTTCAACATAGCCCAGTTCTGGGACGGCCGGGCCAAGGACCTGATGGAGCAGGCCAAGGGGCCGGTGCAGGCGTCGGTGGAGATGAACAATAAACCGGAACGGGTGGTGATGACCCTCAAGAGCATTCCCGTGTATGTGAAGCTCTTCGCCAAGGCCTTTCCCGGCCAGAAGGAGCCGGTGACTTTTGACAACATGGCCAGGGCGATCGAGGTGTTCGAGGCGACCCTTCTCACCCCCGACGGGCCTTTCGACCGTTATCTCAAGGGGGACCGTAAGGCGCTCACTGCAAAGGAACAGGAAGGCCTCCGGCTTTTCATGGACAAGGGGTGTGGCGCATGCCACAATGGGGTAAATGTCGGGGGTGGCGGATATTTTCCGTTCGGGGTTGTGGAGAAGCCGGCCGGAGAGATACGGCCGGTTGCTGATACGGGGCGTTTTAAAGTCACCCACACGGCCAGTGACGAATACGTCTTCAGGGATCCTCCCCTGCGAAACGTCGACCTGACACCACCCTATTTCCACTCCGGGAAGGTCTGGAAGCTCAATGAGGCGGTAGCGATCATGGGGTCTTCCCAGCTTGGCATCAGGCTGAACGACGAGGAGGTGGGCAACATCGTCGCATTCCTCGGCACATTGACCGGCCGTCAGCCGAAGGTGGTGTATCCGATCCTTCCTCCCAACAGTTCGACGACCCCCCAACCGCTTCTCCAGTGAACCGGGATGCCCGTCCCGTGCACGGCAGAGTGGGCTGTGCCAGCCATGTACGGGACGGGCAATGATTAAGAACTTGTCCGCAAATAAGGCTTTACGGTCTTGCATCACGGCTTCAGGCCATCTTTACCTGTCATTCAATCGCAAAATCCTCGACATAGCCCTGGCTATGCCTGCGGTTTTTCTCAATCATGCCAGGCAAATCTGCCCCAAATCCGGGCGCAATCCCTGACCAAAGTTATTTACGGACAAGTTCTTAGCCGGCATGTCACCTGGACCGCTACCAAAATGTCCGGCAAATGAAACTCTAAATAAGTGCTTGCATTTTCGGCCATTGCGTGCTAGAAACTATCCTACACTTTTATTGATTCGCTAAAAGTGAGCTCCTCCGGCTCGCTTTTTTTTATGGAAAAAATCGTCATGAGCAAAGTTGATGTGGCAAGCAGGGTTATGGATTTGTCCCAGCCGCTCCTCGCCTCCCAAGGGCTTGAGCTTGTAGAGCTCGAGTACAAGAAGGAAGGGCGCGACATGGTTCTGCGCCTCTTTATAGACAGGGAGGGGGGCATTAACCTCGACGACTGCGCCGCTGTCAGCAGGGAATTGTCGGAGCTTCTGGACGTGGAAGACGTGATTCCCGGGAACTATACCCTGGAGGTTTCTTCACCCGGCCTCAACCGCCCCCTGAAAAAGCCGTCCGATTACGAACGTTACCGTGGGAGACTCATAAAGGTCAGGACTTTTGACCTCCTGGCGGACGATGGGGGGAGCCTGCGAAAGACCTTTCTCGGCGAGCTGCTTGGTCTTGAGAATGGGGTGATCCATCTCAGACTCACCGAAGGGCCGGCCGCTGCCATCCCTCTCGACAAGGTGGCCAAGGCCAACCTGGAATTTGAATTTTAGCCAAACATTACTTACGAAAGAATCAAGGAGACAGGACCGTGGAGACGAATTTCAACCTTAAGCACACCATCGATCAGATCGTCAAGGAGAAGGGTATTGACAAAGCGATCGTGCTGGAAGCTCTGGAGCAGGCCGTTTTGACGGCAGCCAACAAGAAATTCCGCAATACCCGCGACCTGGAAGCCCATTATAACGAAGATGCGGGTGAGGTTGAACTCTTCGAATTCGTCACCGTAGTTGGTGAAGTACAGGATTCCTACAAGGAGATCGATCTCGCTGAAGCGCAGGAGATCGACTCCGAAGTGCAGGTCGGCGATTCTCTCGGGATGAAGATGGATGCCACCGGTTTTTCCCGCATCGCAGCCCAGACTGCCAAACAGGTGATCATCCAGAGGGTCCGGGAGGCGGAGCGGGAGACGATCTTCAACGAGTTCCGGGACCGGGTCGGCGAACTGATCAACGGTGTCGTTCGCCGATTCGAGAAGGGTGAACTGATTGTCGATCTCGGCCGTGCCGAAGCGGTCCTTTCCCACAAGGAGCAGGCCCCGCGCGAGGTTTACCGCCAGGGGGACCGGATCAAGGCACTTATCACCGATCTTCGCATGACCACCAAGGGGCCACAGATACTCCTTTCCCGCAGTCATCCCAACGTGCTTGCCAAAATGTTCGAAGCGGAAGTGCCGGAGATTGCCGAGGGGATCGTCGAGATCATGGGGGTGGTTCGGGAGCCGGGGAGCCGTTCCAAAATTGCCGTCTACTCCAACGATTCGGACGTCGACCCGGTCGGCGCCTGCGTCGGGATGAGGGGAAGCCGTGTGCAGAACGTGGTCTCCGAACTCCGCGGCGAGAAGATCGACATAATTCCCTGGTCGGAAGATGTGGCACGCTTTGCCTGCAACGCGCTGGCTCCGGCCGTGGTGACCAAGGTGTATGTGGATGACGAGAACCGGGCCATGGAGATCATCGTTGCCGACGACCAGCTTTCCCTTGCCATAGGCAAGCGGGGGCAGAATGTCCGGCTGGCGGCACGGTTGACCGGCTGGCGGATCGATATCAAGAGTGAAACCAGGGCTGCCGAAGCCGAACTCCAGCAGTATGCCTCCTTTGACGGTTCTGCCGTTGAGGAGGAGGAAGAGGCTGCCGAAGCCGAGACAACCGAGGCTGAGGCTACCGAAGTTGAGGCTACCGATGCTGATGTTGCCGATGCTGATGTTGCCGAAGTCGAGGCTGCTGAAGGGGAGAAGGCGGAAGAGTAACTGATGAATGAAACCGGTCCCCAGAGGAGTTGCATAGGTTGTCGCACCGTGCGGGACAAGGGGGAGTTGCTGCGTTTCGTGCTCTCGCCTGATCGGATGTTGGTGCCGGACCTGCAGGGGAAGCTTCCCGGAAGGGGTGCCTACACCTGTATAAGCAGGACCTGCCTGTTGGCCGCTGCGACCAGGAACCAGTTCTCCCGTGTTTTCAAGGGGGAGGTCCGGTCCGGTTCCCCGGCGGAGCTGGTTGAACAGGTAACGACGCGCCTGGTAGAACGGATCGGGGCGTACCTGGCTCTCGCCAACAAGGCGGGCAAGGTGGCTTCCGGTACGGATAATGTGATGGCGCTGTTGAAGCGGAAGGCCCCCGGCCTGGTTTTCATTGCCGCCGATCTTTCGCCTGACAGCCGGGAGAAGATTGCCCGCCAGGCTGAACATGCGGGGGTCGAACTCTGCGTCATGTTCGACAAGGAGCGGTTGGGCCAATTGCTTGGCAAGGAACTGCGTGGTGTGGTGGCGATTGAGCAAGGCGGGTTTATCGCACCGATTCGGAATGAGTTGAACAGGTACAGGAATTTCTTGGAGGGGGGCGCGAATACATGACTAAAATCCGCGTACATGAACTGGCTCAGCAGCTGGGGATGGACAACAAAGAGCTTATGGCCAAGCTGCAGGCCATGGGGATTGAGGTGAAGAGCCATATGTCGGTTATAGAAGAAGCGGATGCCAATAAACTCAAGGTCCCTCCGACGGTCAAAGAGGTTTCCAAGGAAGAAGTCCGGGTTACGACGACACTTATCAGACGTCGCGCCAAGGTCGTCGAAACGCCTGCTCCGGAACCTGTGGCGGAACCGGCTCCGATTCCGGTAGCGGAACCTGTGGCGGTAGAAGCTGCACCGGTCAAGGAAAAGCCTGTCGTCGAAGCGGTTACCCCTCCTCCCGTTGAAGTTGCCGTGCAACCGAGCGAGATCGCTGCTCCCGTTGCAGAGCCTGAACAGCCGAAGGCTGAGTCCGTCGTGGAGCCGCCCCTTGATAAGCCGACGGCTAATCGGGCAAAGATCCTTGGCCATGTGGAAATCCCCGGTCTGAAACCCGCGGTGAGACAGCCCGAGCGCCGCGAATACCAGCATGCCCCCGCAGCCGGCCGTCCTGCCCCCGGCAGCCGTCCTGCTCCTGGAGCACGCCCCGCTCCCGGCAGCCGCCCTGCACCGAGTGCTCGCCCTGCTGACAGGGGACCTGCGGGAGCTGGTGCTGCAAGACCGACAGCGCCGGTCGCGGTGGAAATGCCCGGGAACGGTGGCGACCGCAAGAAGGGGCGAAAGGGAAAAGAGGCGCCGGTGACGGAAGGTGCCAAGGGTGTGAAAAAAGGTGCACCGGTTGCCAAGAAAAAAGAGGGCTTCTCCCGTACGGATATCATGGAGAAGCGGGAGCGGGTTTTCGAGCCCGGTTTCCGCCCCGGCAAAGGGAAGCGGCGGGAAAAGGAGCGCGCTCCCGAAGGGAAAAAGACCGAAATCACTACACCCAAGGCCATTAAGCGGATCATCAAGATTTCCGAAACCATCACTGTCGGTGAACTGGCGAAACGGATGGGTGTCAAGGCGAACGACCTCATTCGCGTCCTGATGAAAATGGGGATGATGGCGACTATCAACCACCCTCTCGACATGGATACCTCCACGCTTCTGGCTACTGAGTTCGGTTACGAGATTGAAAACGTGGCCATCGACCTGGACGAGATGATGGAAACCACCCCCGATTCTCCGGAGAGCCTGGTGAAGCGGTCGCCGGTTGTGACCATCATGGGGCATGTCGATCACGGCAAGACTTCTCTCCTGGACGCTATCCGCGAGGCCAACGTCATCGCCGGCGAGGCGGGCGGAATTACCCAGCATATCGGTGCCTACGACGTGGAGCTCAATGGACGCAAGATCACGTTCCTTGATACCCCGGGTCACGAGGCGTTCACTGCCATGCGGGCCCGCGGAGCCAAGGTTACCGACATCGTCATTCTCGTTGTTGCTGCGGATGACGGGGTCATGCCCCAGACACGCGAGGCGATCAACCACTCCAAGGCCGCCGGTGTGCCGATTATCGTTGCCATCAACAAGATAGATAAGCCCGATGCCAAGCCGGAGCGGGTGAAGCAGGAACTGACCGAGCATGGCCTGGTGTCGGAAGAGTGGGGTGGCGACACGACCATGGTCGAAGTGTCGGCCAAGAAACGGCTCAATCTTGAAGCGTTGCTGGAAATGGTTCTCCTCCAGGCCGACGTGATGGATCTTAAAGCGAACCCCGACAAGGAAGCGCGGGGGACCATTGTGGAGGCCAAGCTCGACAAGGGGCGTGGACCGGTTGCTACCGTGCTGGTTCAGGAAGGTACCCTGAAACTTGGTGACTACTGTGTTGTCGGCATCCATTCCGGCCGGGTGCGTGCCATGCAGAATGACCGGGGAGACAAGGTTGTCGAAGCCGGTCCCGCCATGCCGGTAGAAGTGATCGGCCTTTCCGGCGTTCCCGACGCCGGCGATATTTTCGTTGCCATGAAGGATGAGAAACAGGCGAAGGAGATCGCGACCCTGCGGCAGATCAAGCAGCGGGAGGTTGAACTGGCCAAACACAGCAAGCTCTCGCTGGAGCAGCTCTACGAGAAGATCCAGAAGGGCGAGGTCAAGGACCTCAACGTCATCATCAAGGGAGACGTGCAGGGTTCGGTGGAAGCGGTCGGCGAGTCGCTGCGCAAGCTCTCAACCGATGCGGTGCGGCTCAATGTCCTCCATTCCGCGGTCGGTGCGGTTACCGAAACCGACGTCAACCTGGCCACCGCATCCAATGCCATCATTATCGGCTTCAATGTCCGGCCGGAAGTTAAGGCTCAAGGGCTTGCCGAGAGGGAGGGTGTCGACATCCGTCTCTATAACGTCATCTACGATGCGGTAGAGGATGTGAAAAAGGCAATGGAAGGTCTTCTGGAGCCGACTTTGCGGGAGAAATACCTGGGACGGGCCGAGATCCGCGAAACCTTCTCTGTGCCGAAGGTCGGCATGGTTGCCGGCTGTTACGTTCAGGACGGCAAGTTGTTCCGCAACTCACAGGTCCGGCTGCTGCGCGACAACGTGGTCATCTACCAGGGTAAAATGTCCAGCCTCCGCCGTTTCAAGGACGACGTCAAGGAAGTTGCAAGCGGTTACGAGTGCGGCATCGGCCTGGAGAACTACAACGATCTCAAGATCGGTGACATCATTGAGGCCTTCGAAATCGAGAAGATTGCGACAAAGTTATAGAATCAGGTAGAGGCAGAAACAGGTAGAGGTAAAGGTAAAGGTTGAGAAAGAACCTGTCTTTACCTTTACCTTTACCTTTACCTTTATCTTTATCTTTATCTTTATCTTTATCTTTACCTTTATCTTTACCTTTACCTTTATCTTTACCTAGCTTTTGCCTGGAGCTTTATGTTCAAACGATCTGAAAAAGTTGCCGAGGCTGTACACGAGCTTGTTTCCGAATTGCTCGTCAAGGGATTGAAAGACCCTCGCATCGGTTTTGTCACCATTACGGGGGTCAAGGTTACCGACGACCTCCGCCAGGCGAAGGTATATTTCACCGTCATCGGCAGCGACGAGGATAAAAAAGCAACCCGTGCGGGGCTGAACAGTTCCCGCAGTTTTATCCGCAAAGAAATGGGCCAGAAGTTCCGGATGAAATACGTGCCGGACGTTGAGTTCATCTATGACGAATCGGTGGAGTACGGTATGCGCATTGAGTCCATCCTCAAGGAAATCGGCAGCGGAGAATCGGGTAATGATTGAGCGGATCAATGCGGAGATAGCAGCCTGCAGCAGTTTCCTCATTACCACCCACGAAAATCCCGACGGTGACGCGGTCGGCTCTTCCCTGGCCCTCGCAAATTACCTGCGGCGGCTCGGCAAGGATGTGACGATTCACTACTGCGATCCCGTTCCCGATATCTACCAGTTCCTTCCCCTGGCTGAAACCGTCCTTCCTGCCATTCCCGACCGTGATTTCGACGTCTGTTTCGTTCTCGATGTGGGGGAGTTTCGCCGTGCCGGCAAGGAGTTGGCCGGATTCAAGCGGATCGGCAAGTTCATCAATATCGACCATCACCTGAGCTGCGAGGAGTTCGGAGCGCTGAACCTCATCGATTCCGAGGCCTGCGCCACCGGAGTTCTGATATACCGGCTCATCAAAGCGGCTGGCCATGAGGTCGATTTCGATACGGCCATATGTATCTATACGGCGGTCATAACCGATACCGGCTCGTTCCGGTATTCCAATTCCAACCCCGAGGCCTTTGCCGTAGCCGGAGAGATGATCGCTGGGGGTGTTAACGCCTGGTTCATCGCAGAACAGCTTTACGAAAGCCAGCCTCGCCAGCGTCTGGAGCTCCTGGCCCTTGCCCTTGCAACGCTAGAGGTTTCGACCCGCGGCGACCTTGCTGCCATTGCGGTTACACTGGATATGTACGGGAAGACCGGCACAAATGCGGAGTTGACCGACGGCTTCGTGAATTATCCCCGTTCGATCCGGGGGGTGGAGGTAGCGGTCTTCTTCAGGGAGATCGAGCCGGGATTCTACAAGGTCGGTTTCCGCTCCAAGGGGAAAGTGGATGTTTCGTCGCTGGCGGCCAATTTTGGCGGCGGTGGCCACCATAACGCCGCGGGATGCAACATGTCGGGAACGCTGGACGAAGTCAAACAGACCGTCTTTACCCGTCTTCAGAATGTAATGTGAACATGGACGGATTTCTCGTTCTTGACAAGCCGGCCGGGCTGACGTCCCACGACGTCGTTGCCAGGGTGCGGCGTCTCCTGCGTCTGAAGAAGGTCGGCCATACCGGGACTCTCGATCCCTTTGCCACCGGGGTTCTGCCGATTGCCCTGGGCGAGGGGACCAAGGCAATACCTTTTCTGGATGAATCGCACAAGGCGTACCGTGCGGTCATGCGTCTGGGGGAAGCGACCGATACCCAGGACCTGACCGGGCAGGTGCTTTCCCATGGTGAGTGGCACCATTTGACTCCCGACCACGTCGAGGCTGTTGCCCGGCTTTTTGTTGGCACAATCAGCCAGGTTCCCCCCATGTTTTCAGCCCTCAAACGGGATGGCGTCCCATTGTACAAACTCGCCCGACAGGGTGCGGAAGTCGAACGTCAACCGCGAAACATTGAAATATTTTCACTCGACCTTGACCGGATTGATCTCCCCGATGTTGCATTTTCTGTCGTCTGTTCCCGTGGCACCTACGTGAGGACCCTGGCTGCCGATATGGGCGAGCGCCTTGAGTGCGGTGCCCACCTCCGTGAGTTGCGGCGGACCCGTAGCGGACCTTTCGTCCTTGCGGATGCCGTGACCCTTGAACAACTGGCAGAGGCAGCGGTGTCCGGTGAGCTTGAATCCCTGGTCGTATCCCCTCTGGCTGCACTTTCCCACCTACCGGAACTTCAGTTGACGGAGCGGGGGGCGGCAAAGGTCGGCAATGGGATTGTCCCCGATGCCGATGACCTGGAATCAGGCCGGGACAAGATGCTGCACAGTGGACAGGTGTGTCTCTCCCATGGCGGGCGGCTCGTGGCGGTGGCCGAAGCAGAGGTGGAGGATTCCGGCAGAGATGCGCAAATCCGGCACCTGTTACGGGTATTTAACTAGTTTCCATCCGGAAACGGTTCTTTTCCGCCCTGGCAGCGTCAACCATCGGATTTGCTTGTGCGGCGTACCGATGTACGCCTCCGCGCAACCCCTCGTTTTCCTTGCCAGGACGAAAAACTCCTCGTTTCCGAATTTGAAACCAATAGTGTCACATCCGGAGTTTCCGGATGGCCACTAACTAGCTTTATTCTTTACATACGCCGGTATTTGTGTTAAAAAGCTTGATGCGTCAGAAATCGCGTGCCAGATCGGCCGTGACTCATATCTAAACTAATTAAGAACGAGAAAGGGGGTGTGACCAGATGCTGGTAACCCAGAAAAAGCAGGAAATCATCAATACTTATAAGCTGCATGACAGCGACACCGGTTCTCCTGAGGTGCAGATTGCCATTTTGACCGAGCGGATCACGTACCTTACCGAACATTTCAAGGTGCACAAAAAAGATCACCACAGTCGTCGCGGTCTGCTGAAGATTGTCGGCCAGAGACGGCGGCTTCTTGATTACCTGAAGAGCAAAGATGTCGAGAGATACAAAGTCGTCATCGAGAAACTCGGAATAAGAAGGTAAGGAAAGGCAGTATATCTCTTGCGTCCGCCGGAGGTATATTGCCTTTGCTATTTTCACCAATGGGCTGCAAGGCCCATTTATTTTGTTGGGGGCGTGGATCGAGCAGCAAAGCCGCAAGGCTGTGCTGTTGTATCGACGGCCCCAACTGCCCAAAACAAGGCTAGAGGAGACCGTAACAACATGGAACAGAAAGTACAGGTAGAATTCAGTGGCAGAACGATTACCATCGCCACCGGCAAGATGGCCAAGCAGGCCAACGGTGCGGTAGTCGTAAGCTGCGGCGACACCATGGTGCTGGTGACTGCGGTGGCGACCAAAACAGCGAAGGAGGGGCAGGATTTCTTCCCCCTGACCGTTAACTACCAGGAGAAGGCCTATGCGGGTGGTAAGATCCCCGGTGGCTTCTTCAAACGCGAGGCACGCCCCTCGGACAATGAGACCCTCACCTGCCGGCTCATCGACCGGCCGATCCGCCCTCTTTTCCCCGAGAACTTCCTCAACGATACCCAGGTCATGGCCACGGTCATCTCTGCGGACAAGGACAACGATCCCAGCATACTTTCCATGATCGGCGCATCAGCCGCTCTGGAAGTATCCGACATCCCCTTCTTCGGTCCCATCGCAGGTGTGAAGGTCGGCCGGGTCGATGGCGAGTTCGTGGCCAACCCGACCGCCGAGCAGCTGGAAAAGAGTGACATCGAGATCGTGGTTGCAGCCAGCAAGGATGCCATCTGTATGGTGGAAGGTGGTGCTGCAGTCGTGTCTGAGGATGTCATGCTGGAGGCGATCTTCTTTGGCCATGCCGCCGTCCAGCCCATCCTGGCTGCGCAGGAAGAGCTGAAGAAGAAAGCCGGCGTACCCAAGCGGGAGATCGCTCCTCCGGTAGTTGACGAGGCGCTCAGGGCGCGGGTTTCCGACCTGGCCTACGCCAAGATGAAAGAGGCCGTCAGGATCAAGTCAAAGGGTGAGCGCCACAACCGGATCGATGCCATCACTGACGAGGTACTGGAGGCGCTGCTCCCCGAGTACGAAGGAAGGGCTAAGGAGATCAAGGGAATCCTCGGCGATTTCGAGTACATCCTGGTGCGTGAACATATCATCAAGGACGGTGAGCGGATCGACGGTCGCGACACCAAGACTATCCGGCCGATTACGACCGAAGCCAGCCTGCTCCCCCGTGCTCATGGCTCGGCGCTCTTCACCCGTGGCGAGACCCAGGCACTGGTTGCCGCTACCCTCGGCACCTCCAGCGACGAACAGCGGATTGATTCCCTCTACGGTGAGAGCAAGAAACGCTTTCTCCTTCACTACAACTTTCCTCCGTTCTCGGTGGGTGAGACGAGCTTCCGGCTTGGACCTGGCCGCCGCGAAATCGGCCATGGTGCCCTTGCCGAACGTGCATTGGCGCGGGTACTCCCCCAGCACGATGATTTTCCCTACACCATCCGTATCGTTTCCGACACCCTGGAGAGCAACGGTTCCTCGTCAATGGCTTCGGTCTGCGGCGGTTCCATGGCCATGATGGATGCCGGTATCCCTATCAGCGCACCGGTGGCGGGCATCGCCATGGGGCTCATCAAGGAGGGTGACAATGTTGCCATCCTCTCCGATATTCTCGGTGACGAGGACCACCTGGGTGACATGGACTTCAAGGTGGCCGGTACCTCCGAAGGGGTTACCGCCCTCCAGATGGATATCAAAATCACCGGTGTATCCAAGGAAATCATGAAGACGGCCCTTGCCCAGGCACGGGAAGGACGGCTCCATATCCTCGGCAAGATGGCGGAAACCCTTTCCGCTGCACGTGCCGACCTCTCCACCTACGCACCGCGTATCACCACCATCTGGGTCAAGACCGACAAGATCCGCGACGTCATCGGTTCCGGCGGCAAGAACATCCGGGGCATCACCGAAGCGACCGGCGTTTCCATTGACATCGAAGACTCCGGCAAGATCAACATCGCGAGCCACGATAAGACTGCCTGCGACCTGGCCATCAAGATGATCCGCGATCTGACCGCCGAAGCCGAAGAAGGCAAGCTCTACATGGGTACGGTCAGGAAGGTCATGGAGTTTGGCGCCTTCGTGGAGATTTTCCCGGGAACCGATGGCCTGGTGCACATATCCGAACTGGATAAGGAGCGGGTGAAGAACGTTACCGATATCCTCAACGAGGGTGACAAGGTTCTCGTCAAGTGTATCGGCATCGACAAACAGGGCAAAATCAAGCTCTCCCGCAAGGAAGCCCTTGGGGCTACCCTGCCGGAAAACTGAGCCCCGGTACCCTGCTGACATTCTGATATAAAGGCGGCGATGCATATCGCCGCCTTTTTTCGCTCATATGCGGGGCAACCTCCCTTATTCACTGAACCCATGGAAATTTGTCTGTTAGACGGTATAGTGTACCTATGATCAATAAAACCATTCTGGACAGCGGTATCCGGGTGATCACAGAACGGATGCCTCACGCCCATTCCGTTTCCATCGGCATCTGGGTGGCCAACGGTTCCCGGCATGAGCTTCCCGGCCTGAACGGCGTGGCCCATTTCATTGAACATCTCATGTTTAAAGGGACTGAGCGGCGCAGCGCCTTGGATATAGCCCGGGAGATTGACTCGGTGGGGGGGGTGCTCAACGCTTTTACCAGCCGCGAATACGTCTGTTACTACGCCAAGGTGCTCGACAGGTTCCTTCCCCGGGCCGTTGATCTTCTGGCCGATATTTTCCTCAACTCCTGTTTCGACGAAGAAGAGATAGAAAAGGAGCGAAAGGTCATTCTCCAGGAGATCGGCATGCTGGAGGATAATCCGGACGATTACATTCACGACCTGTTTCACCGGAATTTCTGGCGTGGTCATCCCCTGGGCATGTCCATTCTCGGAAGCGAAGAGAGTGTCAACACCCTCAGCCGTTCCGCCATTCTCGACTATAAAAAGACGATGTACCGTGCGGAGGACATTATCATTACCGCCGCCGGCAATGTCAGCCATGAGGCGCTTCTCGAGCTGCTGGACGGAACTTTTATCGGTATTGCCGAAGGGAGCGGCCGCAGCAACGGTCACCTGCCAACGTACCGGAAACAGGTGGAACTGATTGACAGGGAACTGGAACAGGTACATATATGTCTTGGGAGCCGCGGCCCTGCCCAGAACCATCCCCAGCGCTTTTCCGCGTACATCCTCAATACTATCCTCGGGGGGAGCATGAGCTCCCGGCTGTTCCAGGAGGTAAGGGAGAAGCTTGGTCTTGTCTATTCCATCTATTCGTATATGGCTTCACACTCCGATGCCGGTTCCATGGTCATTTATGCCGGAACGAGCCGTGAGCGCTGCCTGGACGTCCTGGAGATCATTCTGCGCGAACTCAGACGCCTGAAAGATGAGTCGGTCTCCCAGGTAGAACTCGATTCCGCCCGGGAGCAGTTGAAAGGGAATCTCCTCCTTTCCCTTGAAAGCAGCGACAACCGCATGTCAAAATTGGCTAAAAACGAGGTTTATTTTGGCTGCTACCAGCCCATTGCCGAAATCATGAAGGGGTTCGACCAGGTCAACCTCGAAAGCCTGCTTGGCTTGAGTCGTGAGCTCTTCGATGACACCAGTCTGACCCTGGAAATGATGGGAAAACTCGTTGACGTAAAACTCACGACAGACGACATCACACTGTAGATGACTCTCATGACCGACAACACAATGACAATTCCGGTACGGATCAAGCGGGTGAGGGGGGGGGCTGCTCCTCTCCCCCGGTATATGACGTCCCATGCCGCTGGTATGGATCTCTCGGCAGAACTGGCTGCCGACGTGGTTCTTCGGCCCGGGGAACGGATCCTGGTTCCCACCGGCATCGCCATTGCGCTCCCTGACGGTTATGAAGCCCAGGTTCGCCCCCGAAGCGGTCTTGCCCTCAAGCATGGTATTGCTCTGGTCAATTCTCCCGGCACCATCGACGCGGATTATCGCGGCGAGATCGGGGTGATTGTCATCAATCACGGCAGGGACCCGTTTACCATAAGGAATGGCGAACGGATCGCCCAGTTGGTGGTGGCACCGGTCAGCAGGGCGTTGCTGGTGGAGGTCGACGACCTCGACGAGACCCACCGGGGTGACGGTGGATTCGGCCATACGGGGCGGTAACGTTGCAAGTCTCTGAGGCCACCAACTTTCTTACGACAAGGAATGCACGATGAAAGACCCGCGAATTACCGAACTGGCAGATGTCCTGGTCAACTATTCAACCAGGGTCAAAAAAGGCGACATCGTTCTTATCAGCGCCAGTGGTTTCGAGGCGGCTCCGCTCGTCAAGGAGCTCTACATCCAGTGCCTTGGTAAAGGTGCCCGTTACGTGGAGTACGACTTTTCACTCCCTGAACTGAGCCGTCACTTCTATAACAGCGCCGGCAAGGAACAGCTTGCCTATTTTCCCCAGCACAAGCTCGACTTTATGAAAAAGGTGGACGTCTTCATCGCGATCTCCGCCGGCGACAATTCCATGGTCATGGCAAAGGCGCGGCAGGAGGCGATGGTCTCCTACGCCAAGGTGGTCAGACCGATCAGCGATTGGCGGGTCAAGCACACCCGCTGGGTCATTACCCGGTATCCGACACATGGTGCTGCCCAGGAAGCCAAGATGAGCCTGGAAGAGTACGAGGACTACCTCTTTTCCGCCTGCTGCATCGACTGGGCACAGGAATCGCGCAAACAGGATAAACTGAAAAAGCTGATGGACAAGACCGACCGGGTCCGGATCATTGCATCCGACACGGATCTTTCCTTCAGCATCAAAGGGCTTCCGGGTGTCAAGTGCGACGGACGGTTCAATATACCGGACGGCGAGGTGTTTACCGCGCCGGTCAAGGAGTCGGTGGAAGGCTACATTACGTACAACTGTCCCACCCTCTACCAGGGGAAAGAGTTTACATCCATCCGGCTGGATTTCCGCAAGGGGAAGATCGTCAAGGCCACATCTTCCGGCATGGACAGGGAACTCAACAGGATCCTTGATACCGATCCCGGTGCCCGCTATATCGGCGAGTTTGCAATTGGCGTGAATCCCGGCATTACGGAGCCGATGAGGAACATCCTCTTTGACGAGAAGATATTCGGGTCGATCCACTTCACCCCCGGCCAGTGTTACGACGATTGTGACAATGGCAACCGTTCGGCAGTCCACTGGGACATGGTGAAGTTGCTCAAAGGAGACGGGGAGATATGGTTCGACAGTACGCTTATCCAGAAAGATGGCCTGTTTGTTCACAAGAGCCTGCTTGAACTCAACCCGCGGGATTGACATGCTACTGGCGATAAATCCGGAAAATCCGCAGGAACGGCTGATTGCCAAGGTTGCAGAGGTGCTGGAGCGCGGAGGCATCATTGCCTATCCCACCGACACGACCTACGGTATCGGCTGCAGCATCTTCAATAAAAAGGGGATCGAGCGGATCTATATCCTCAAACAGCGGGAGAAGAAAAAACCCTTTTCGTTCATCTGTTCCGATCTCTCCGAAGTTGCCCGCTACGCCAAGGTGAGCAATTATGCCTTCAAGGTGATGAAGCGCCTCCTTCCCGGCCCTTACACCTTTGTCATGGATGCATCGTCCATTGTCCCCGATCTCGTGCAGACCAAACAGAAGACTGTCGGGATCAGGATCCCCGATAATCCGATCTGTCTCTCCCTGGTGCAGAGGCTCGGTCATCCTATCATTACCACCAGTGCCAACCTTTCGGGCGAAGAACCTATCGGGGATCCCTTCCTCGTCGAACAGGCAATGGGGAAGCAGCTTGATCTTATCATCGATGGCGGCTTCCTTTCTGCCGAGGTGAGTTCGGTGGTAAGCCTGGTGGGCGATGTCCCCGAGGTGCTCCGCAAGGGGATGGGGGATGTGAGCTGGTGCGTCTGAAAGGCTGCTATTCCCCATGAACAAGCGTACCGTCAGGTCTGGTCTGAATCTGATCATAGCAGGCATCGTTGTCATTATCCTGAGCACGTTCTTCAATGACGACGTGACCCGGCTTCTTTCTCTCACGATTCCGGCCCAGAAAAGCTTTATTGCCGTTGGGCTCTTCAGTGGCGGCCTCTGCAGTGGTCTGGGAATCATGATTGCCCTGGCCGGAGCACTCCGCAACCGGGCGGACAGCAGTCACATAAGGCTTGTCCGGACGTGGCTGGTTCTAGTTGCGGTTATACTGCTGTTTTTTGTCCTCTTCTACCGAAGTCTCACTTCACCGCAGCAATCTCCCTTAAGACCAGACGAGACGATAGTCATCTGAAACGGAACAGCGGTTTGCCCGGTGTCGCCGAGTGTCCCTTTCTGCTTGCAAAAAATGGGGTAATAGGGTATTTAGGAAAGCTCCCGCAATCTGGTGCTTATCATGCCGTAGTATCTGATTTTCCTTGACAAAAACTTCCCCGTCTATATACTGAAAAGCTTTGGATGCGGCACTGTGGGGCATTGTGTGAATATTCGCGTACATGATATAAAGGAAAAGGCGCTTACCCTTGCCGGCGAAGAGCGGGTCGTTGATTACCCGACGCTGCTGGCGATGGAGACGTCCGGCGAATGCAGGTTTGTGCGGCCGCTTGACATACATCTCACCATAGTCAGGGAGTATGACCATATCCGGGTCCACGGTAATGTAGCAACCGCCGTGGGGATGGGTTGTTCACGCTGTCTCGTCGAGACAGTTCACGACGTGGTGTCCGCATTCACCATCGTCTACTCGAAGGATGCAGGGTTGCAGCAGGATGAGGACGAGGTCGAACTGGCTGAGGAAGACCTCATATCTGTGACCTACGAAGGGGACGAAATAGATTTTACCAACGAGATCACCGAGCAGGTTCTGCTTGCTATCCCGATCAAACCTCTGTGCCGGGAGGATTGCCGGGGATTGTGCGGCAACTGCGGTACAGACCTTAATGTGGCTGAATGTGGCTGCGACCGGCAGGATATTAATCTGAAATTCAACGCCTTGAAGAACTTTAAGACAGAAAAGTAAAGGAGAAACTACCATGGCAGTACCTAAGAAGAAAACCTCCAAGTCCCGCAAGAATATGAGGAGGGCCCATGATTTTCTTACCCCTCCCAATGTCTCGACCTGCCCCCAGTGCAAGGCCCCCAAGCTTCCCCATCGTGCCTGTCCTTCCTGCGGCACGTATAAAGGCAAAGAAGTTCTGAAGGCAGAGGATCTGTAAGTCGGTTGTCCCGGTCGTCCTGGCCGGACAGCTACGTCCAGGGGTCATATGAGAGTTGCTGTTGATGCGATGGGCGGCGATAATGCTCCCGTTGTCGAAGTTGAGGGGGCTGTTGCCGCTGTGAGGGAATTCGGTATTCCCGTTACGTTGGTAGGCGATACCGACAGGCTGCGCCAGGAACTTGCAAAACACGATTGCAATGGGCTTGACATTGACGTGCACCATGCAAGTGAAGTCGTTGGAATGCATGATTCAGCGTCGGATGCCGTCCGGAAGAAGAAGGATTCTTCCATTCGGGTCGCCTTTGAACTGGTGAAGGCGGGGAAGGCAGCCGCAGTGGTGAGCGCCGGTAATTCCGGTGCGACCATGGCTGCGGGAATGTTCGTGCTCAAGCGACTCCCCGGTATCGACCGCCCTGCCATTGCCCAGCTTTTCCCCACATTGCGTGATCGCACGTTGGTGCTGGATGTCGGGGGAAATGTGGACTGCAAACCACTCAACCTCGTCCAGTTTGCCATCATGGGTGAAGTGTATGCGAGATCCGTGATGGGTATCGCCAATCCCCGCATCGGCCTGCTATCCAACGGTGAAGAGGAGAGCAAGGGGAATGATCTGACGCGGGAGACGTCTGCCATTCTGAAAAACATCTCCCTTGATTATGTCGGCTATGTGGAAGGCCGCGACATCTTTAACGGTC
Source organism: Deltaproteobacteria bacterium (assembly GCA_021848385.1). Lineage (GTDB taxonomy): Bacteria > Desulfobacterota > Desulfuromonadia > Geobacterales > Geobacteraceae > Geomobilimonas. The sequence goes on along the minus strand of JAJZUQ010000004.1, from coordinate 58,454 downwards.
ACGTGGACGTCGTGGTTTGTGACGGATTTGTCGGCAACGTCGTGCTGAAGCTTTCGGAGGGGCTCGCCGAAGCTGTGGGGAAGATGCTCAGGGAAGAGTTCAAGAAGAGTATCTTTGCGCAGTTCGGTTATCTCCTTGCCCGCACGGCATTCAAAAAGTTCAAGAAAAAAGTGGATTATGCCGAGTATGGCGGTGCCCCGCTTCTCGGGATCAACGGTGTCGGCATGATCAGTCATGGCGGCTCCAACGCCAAGGCGATCAAGAATGCCATCAGGTTTGCCCATGAGTACGCAGAAAAAGGGGTGAACGAGCGGATGGCGGAAAAGCTCCAGGCAAATTACTCGATCACAGAACAACAGCGTGTGCCAGTTCAGGATCAGGTGGCTGGTTAAAAAAGGTGGGACTGATGCAGCGGGCGACGATTACCGGCACCGGTTCAGCGGTGCCCGACAGAATTCTGACCAATCTTGACCTGGAAAAGATGGTCGATACAAGCGACGAGTGGGTTGTTACCAGGACCGGCATCAAGGAACGGCACATAGCAGTCGAAGGGGAGTTTACCTCGATGTTTGCTACTCTGGCTGCCGAGCGTGCCCTGCAAATGGCCGGCGTCAGAGCTGATGAACTCGATCTTATCATTGTAGCAACGGTCACTCCCGATTTTCCCTTCCCCTCAACCGCCTGTATCGTGCAGCAGAACCTGAAAGCCACGAAAGCCGCCGCCTTTGATATATCGGCTGCCTGTTCCGGGTTCCTCTTCGGCCTTTCCCTCGCTGACAAGGCGATCCGTTGCGGGTCTGCAAGGAAGGTCCTCGTGATAGGGACAGAGGTTCTCTCCCGTATCGTTGACTGGACCGACCGGAATACCTGCTGCCTGTTCGGCGACGGTGCGGGTGCAGCTGTCGTCGAAGCGGGGAATGAGGCTGGCGGAATTCTTTCAACCCACATCCACAGCGATGGCAGCTACTGGGAACTCCTCTACCAGCCGGGGTGCGGCAACCGCAATCCGGCAACCCAGAAGACGCTCGACGACAGGCTCGTCTACATTTCCATGCAGGGGAACGAGGTGTTCAAGCTGGCGGTGCGCGCTATGGAGGAGGTCGCCCATGAGGCTCTGGATGCCAACAACCTGACGGTAGCCGATCTTGATCTCTTTATCCCCCATCAGGCGAATCGGCGCATCATCGATGCCATAGGAAAGCGCCTCGGCCTGGAGAGTGGCAAGGTGTTCATAAACCTTGAGCGTTACGGGAATACTTCGAGTGCCTCGATCCCGATTGCACTCGATGAGGCGAACAGGTCCGGCAGAATCAAGAACGGCGATCTCGTGATGTTCGACGCCTTCGGCGGCGGGCTCACCTGGGGAGCGGTTCTGCTGCGCTGGCAGTCATAGAAAGGAATCATTTTCCATGAAAGCATTTATTTTCCCCGGCCAGGGGTCCCAGTACGCGGGTATGGGGAAGAATCTGGTTGATAATTTTCCCCTCGCCAGGCATGCCTTTGCCGAGGCTGACGACGCCCTCGGGGCCAAACTCTCCACGCTCTGTTTCGAGGGGCCGGAAGAAGATCTCAAGCTCACGACGAATACCCAGCCGGCAATTCTTGCCACGAGTGTGGCTGCGCTGCGGGTGCTGAAGGCGGAGACGGGTCTCGCGCCAGCTTTTCTGGCGGGCCATTCCCTCGGTGAATATTCCGCCCTCGTTGCCAGCGGTGCCATGGAGTTCGGTGACGCGCTCCGGACGGTCCGTTCCCGTGGTGCCTTCATGCAGGAAGCCGTGCCTGTCGGTGTCGGCGCCATGGCCGCCATACTCAGTGTAGAGGCGGATGTCCTTGCCGCAATCTGTGCCGAGGCGGCCCAGGGGGAGATCGTTGCGCCGGCCAATTTCAATTCCCCCGGCCAGATTGTGATTGCCGGCCATGCCGGGGCGGTGAATCGTGCCATCGAAATCGCCAAGGGGCGCGGGTTCCGCAAGGCGATGTTGCTGCCGGTAAGCGCTCCTTTCCATTCGCCCCTCATGGTGCCGGCCGGAGAAAAACTTGCAGGCGTCCTGGACAATGTCGCGTTGAACGAACTGGCGGTTCCTGTGATCACCAACGTTGAGGCGAAGGCAAACGACGACAGGGGACGGGTAAAGGAACTGCTCATCCGTCAGGTGAGCGCACCGGTATTGTGGGACGCATCCGTTCAGGAGATGGTAAGCCTTGGGGTTACCTCGTTCATCGAGATCGGTCCCGGGAAGGTACTGTCCGGCCTCGTCAAGCGGATCACCAAAGAGGTCTCCACCGCCAACTTCGAGGATGCGGCAGGGCTTGCGCCCCTTTGCGGCTAGTTCTTCGCTGGGCATTCTCAGGACGGGCGTTCATGGCGGACAAGCTTGTGTCTGAAACGGATTGAGAACGGCCTTTGCCGATACGTGACCAATAGGTATAAAAATCTGACGGGTATACAGACTGAAAGGAGAGACCAGTGCCAAAGGATAAAATAGCTGTCATCACGGGAGCTTCCCGCGGAATAGGCAAAAGCATAGCTCTTTCACTTGCTGCTGCCGGAGCGACGATCGTGGCCGTTGACATTGACCAGGCGGCTACCGATGCGGTTGTTGCAGAGTTGAAGGCGTCGGGAGTCAAGGCCCTGGCGGTTGTGGGTAATGTGACCGTTGCCGAGGATGCAAACCGCATGATCGATGAGGCGGTTGCGGCGTTTGGACGTGTCGATATTCTGATCAACAACGCCGGCATAACGCGTGACGGCCTTCTTCTGCGGATGAAGGACGAGGATTGGGACGCAGTTCTCTCCGTTAACCTCAAGGGAGCGTTCCTCTGCACCCGTGCGGCATCCAAGGTGATGGCCAAGCAGCGTTACGGCCGTATCGTCAACATCGCGTCGGTCGTCGGGCAGATGGGGAATGCCGGCCAGGCCAACTACTGCGCCAGCAAGGCAGGTCTCATCGGTCTTACCAAGTCAAATGCCCGTGAGCTTGCGAAGCGCAATGTTACGGTCAATGCCGTTGCCCCCGGCTTCATTGCCACGGCGATGACTGATGCCCTCTCCGAAAAGGTGCGGGCCGAACTCACCGCCCAGATTCCCCTGGAACGGCTCGGTACGTCCGAGGATATAGCAAACGCCGTGACATTCCTCACGGCAGAGGCCTCCGGTTATATTACCGGTCATGTTTTGTCGGTAAACGGCGGCATGTACATGTAGAAAAATATCGTTTGCAATTTCCCTGATTCATGTTATGAAGCTACATTGCTTAGTCATTGAAACCTGAAAAGGTAAACACAAACAACGGAGGTAGGAAGAATGTCAACGATTGACAAAAGAGTAAAAGAAATCGTAGCCGAACAGCTCGGCGTTGATGAGGCCCAGGTGACCAACGAAGCTTCCTTCATGGACGATCTCGGTGCCGATTCCCTCGATACTGTTGAGCTTGTTATGGCTCTCGAAGAAGAGTTCGACATCGAAATTTCCGATGAAGATGCCGAGAAGATCCAGTCCGTACAGGACGCTGTTGACTATATTACCGACCATACCTGATTGATACAGGAGGGGAAGACGCACTTCCCCTTTTCTTTTAGAAAATGTGTCACCAATTTTGAAGCGATGTTGATGCCGAGGAGAATGCGTTTATGAGAAGAGTAGTTGTAACCGGGGTCGGTGTCGTATCCCCCTTGGGTTGTGGCAACGGGAAAAACTGGGATGCCCTCGTCGCTGGCAAGTCCGGGATTGGCGAGATCACTAGGTTTGACGCCACTGATATGCCGGTCCGGATCGCCGGTGAAGTCAAGGACTTCAATCCCGAAGATTTCATCGACAAGAAAGAGATCAAGAAGATGGATCTCTTTATCCAGTATTCCCTTGCTGCCGCCCATTACGCCATGGAGGATTCCGGCCTCGTTATCGACGAAAGCAACGCGGAGCGGGTCGGCGTGCTCGTGGGAGCAGGTCTTGGTGGTCTTCCGTCCATCGAGAGGTACCATACCGCGCTGCAAGAGGGTGGTTACAAGAAGATCTCGCCATTTTTCATCCCCATGCTGATTATCAACCTTGCTCCGGGCCACATTTCTATCAAGTACGGTGCCAAGGGTCCCAATATCTCTTCCGTGTCCGCCTGTGCCACGGGATCCCATTCCATCGGCGACGCCTACCAGATCATCCGTCGTGGTGATGCGGACGCCATGATCGCCGGCGGGACGGAATCCACCGTCACCCCGCTGGGAATCGGCGGATTTGCGGTCATGAAGGCCCTTTCCACCCGTAACGACGATCCACAGGGCGCCTCACGACCCTTTGACAAGAACCGCGACGGTTTCGTCCTGGGGGAGGGGTCTGGTATCGTCGTGCTTGAGGAATACGAGTCCGCAAAAAAACGGGGAGCAAAGATTTATGCCGAGGTAGTCGGTTACGGACTTACCGGCGACGCCTATCACCTTACCGCACCGGCACCGGGAGGTGAGGGTGCGGCACGTTGCATGGCCATGGCACTCAAAAATGCCGGGCTCAACCCTGGGGATGTTGACTACATCAACGCCCACGGCACCTCAACGCCGATGAACGATCTGTACGAATCCATGGCCATCAGGAAGGTGTTCGGCGACCAGAAACTCATGGTGTCATCCACCAAGTCCATGACCGGTCATGCACTCGGTGCAGCAGGTGGCCTCGAAGCGGTTTTTACGCTCATGGCGATGGATAAGGGGGTTGTCCCTCCGACCATCAACTATAGCGAGCCGGATCCCGAATGTACTCTGGACTACGTACCGAACACTGCGCGTGATGCCAAGGTAAACTGTGCCATGAGCAACAACCTCGGCTTCGGCGGCACCAACGCCACGTTGCTCTTCAAGAAGGTGTAGGGGGAAGTGATGATAGCGTTGGGGAGTGATCACGGCGGTTTTGAGCTGAAGGAGTCCCTGAAGGAGCTTCTCAAAGGGCGCGGGGTCGACGTGGTGGATTGCGGTACCGACAACGGCAATTCGGTGGATTATCCCGACTTCGGCGAGAAGGTGGCGCGCAAAGTGTCTTCCGGTGAAGTGGAGAAGGGTATCCTTATATGCGGTACCGGTATAGGGATGTCCATCGTAGCCAACAAATACCCCGGGGTGAGGGCCGCACTCGTTACCGACCCGTTCATGGCCCAGATGGCGAAGGAACATAACAATGCCAACATTCTGGTACTCGGTGGGCGGGTGCTTGATACTGACAGTGCCCGGAAGATGGTTTCCATCTGGCTTGATGCCACGTTCGAAGGTGGACGGCACCAGGGGCGTCTCGACAAGATCACCGCACTGGAGCAGGCGTTGTACAAATAGCAGCGAGACGCATACAAAGTATTTTCGACGGGACTGATGAGGTCCCGTTTCCTTTTCCTATAACCCTCTCAAGGAGTGACAGCATGTCTATACTGGAATCGTTTGATCCTGAAGTTGCCCATGCCATCCGGCTTGAAACCGAGCGGCAGGAGTATAACCTTGAATTGATCGCCTCGGAGAATTTCGTTTCCGAAGCGGTCATGGAGGCCCAGGGATCGGTGCTTACCAACAAGTACGCCGAGGGATATCCGGGCAAACGTTACTATGGCGGCTGCCACAACGTGGATATCGTCGAAAACCTGGCAATCGCCCGCGCGAAGGAGCTGTTTGGCGCCGACCATGTCAATGTCCAGCCCCATTCCGGCTCACAGGCCAACATGGCAGTCTATTTCACGGTGCTCAAGCCGGGAGACACCATCCTCGGGATGAACCTCTCCCACGGTGGCCATCTCACCCATGGCAGCCCGGTGAATTTTTCGGGGCGGTTCTTCAACGTGGTTCCCTACGGTGTCTCCCCGGAGACCCAGACCATCGATTATGACGAAGTGGAGCGACTGGCGGTGGAGCACAAACCGAAGATGATCGTGGTCGGGGCGAGTGCCTATCCGCGCATCCTCGATTTTGCCGCTTTCCGCAGGATCGCCGACAAGGTGGGCGCCGTAGTTATGGTGGATATGGCCCACATCGCAGGTCTGGTTGCTGCCGGCCTGCATCCGAGCCCTGTCCCCTTTGCCGAATTCGTCACGACCACCACCCACAAGACCCTGCGCGGTCCCCGTGGCGGCATGATTCTCTGCCGTGAAGAGTTTGCCAAGACGCTCAATTCCAATATTTTCCCCGGTATCCAGGGGGGGCCGCTCATGCACGTGATCGCCGCCAAGGCGGTGGCCTTCAAGGAGGCACTTGCGCCCGAATTCAAGGTCTATCAGCAACAGATCGTGAAAAATGCCCAGGTGCTTGCCGCAGGTCTTATGGCACGTGGTTACAAGCTGGTCTCAGGCGGGACTGATAACCATCTGATGCTGCTCGATCTTTCCGGCACCGAGCTGACCGGCAAGGTGGCTGAAGAAGCCCTCGACCGCGCCGGGATCACGGTCAACAAGAATACCGTGCCGTTTGAGACCCGCTCACCCTTCGTAACCTCGGGAATCCGCATCGGCACTCCGGCAGCGACCAGCCACGGCCTCAAGGAGAAGGAGATGGAAGAGGTGGCTTCCTGTATTGCTGATGTCCTTGCCAATGTGGCGAACGAGGCGAATCTGGTGGAGGTCAAGAGCCGGGTTAATGCGCTCATGCGGCGCTTTCCTCTCTACGCCAAACGGCTCAGTTAAGCCATTCCACTGCAGAAATAAAAAAAGGGACAACCTTCACGATAACGTGGGTTGTCCCTTTTTTTGTAATCATCTCTTTTTGACGGCTGGTTCAGGAATCTTGCCGTTCGAGGATTGATGCACAGTGGCGGGATTCATCACTGAACTCTTCCGGTACCTTGTAGTTGTATGCGAGAATGTTTTTCAGCCGTGAGAAGGAGCGCGGGTCAGTACGGGTGAACTCCATACCGATTCCCAGCTCTGTCCGCCATGCGATGGCTCCGTGGAAGTTGATAACGAGAGGGGATGCCCTGCCGATGAAATGGACGGTGATATCCGCCGTCTCGCAGGCGGGGAGGGGGGTGTTGGATCGGAAATACAGACCTCTGAAACTGAGGTTTTCCACAGAACCCCGTAATTCCGTGCCGTTGCAGGAAAGGTCTGCCTCAGCGCAATAACCCAATCGCTTGAACTGGCGCTTATCCATGGCCGCTCCTCCCATCCGGGAAAATGCCGGTAAATCAAGTATATCCCATTTTTTCCCGTAGTCCAGTAACGACGATAATTACCATAGTTAACGGTCTAAAGATGGCTCTCCTAACAGGAAATCCTTCCAGCGTCTCAGGGTGAAGACCCGCTCAATAAAATTCTCACGGATAGCCGGGTCGTCGAGTCGTCCTTCCTCTTCCACCGGAAGAAGGGGAAAGTGGTGGACCATTGCGGCGGCAAACAGCCCGCTCCCACTCCAGGCAGGGACTTTTCGGTTGTAGACCTTGACACCGGAAAGCCCGCAGCTCGGGGAACCCTTTTTGAAGATGAAACCGCAGAGGTCCTTGCTTTCCAGGTCCCGGACCTTTTTACTGCAGAAATCGAACATCTGGCCAGTCATGTCGATACCGTTCCGGATTGTTACCAGGCGGGGATTTGCGGGATCTCCTTCGAGGCGCATCGCTTCCCGAGGAATGGGCATGCCGCACTCTACTTCGGGGCAGACCGGTATGAGCTGAAAAATATGGCCGAGGATATCGGACAGGTACCTGTCGTGCTTGTGTCCCCCGTCATAGCGGACAGTATTCCCCATCAGGCAGGAGCTAACGCCAATCTTTATCTGACTCGTCACGGCTCCTCCTCGTCCGCGTGCTCTGTTCAATCACGCCGGACTCACTCTGCGTTCTGCCACCGCCGGATATACTCCTGCACGTCGAACTTCCGCTTGCATCCGGCCAGATTCATGTAGCGGACCTTGCCAAAAACGGGCCGTTCGCCCCACGCCCGGTCATGGGTCCCGCCGATGCTCCAGGCGATGCCGGCGTAACCATTGGGGTCGCGGCCGTCCAGCTGATACCGGTCATTCAGGTAGATGGCTGTTGTCATGGCGTCTTCCGGAGTCGGCGTCCACTCCAGGATTTTTTTTGCCCAGTACATGCGGAGATAGCCGTGCATCCTGCCGGTGGTGACCATTTCCCGCTGGGCCGCGTTCCAGAGGGTGTCATGGGTGGCGGCCGTCGCAAATTGTTTTTGCGAATAGAGGTACTCGCGCCGGTCGTGGCGGTGTTCGTCGTGGGTCCGCACTCCCCAGGCCGGGAATCCCTGCACGCTGTCATAGGAGGGGTTATACAGGCAGAAATTGTCCGACAGCTCACGCCGCACGATCAGCTCCTCCAGAAAGGCCTGGGCAGAAGGGGAAGGGGGATGGTGGCGTCGTACCTCCAACGCAACCCGTTGAGGTGCCAGCTGGCCGAAGTGCAGATAGGGTGAAAGCCCTGACTGGCCGTCCGCGCACGGGTCATTACGCCGGCTGTCGTAGCTGGCGAGACCGTTGGCGATGAATGACTTCAGCCGTTCGTTGCCCTCCGCTTCTCCCGGTAGAGGCCAGGCCACTTCAGGCACCGTGTGGTCGACTGCGAGTGCGTTCAGGACGGGTCCGGCTGCAAATGTCTCGGTGGGGGATGGCCAGGGAAAGGGATGGGGGATCGGGTCCGGGAACTCATGGAGGAAATCGGGGAGCAGCCGCTGGATTTTGGGGCGGATAGTGTAGGCACCGAACTCCTGTTTTCCCGATGCCAGCCGGCATGGCACGATATTATGTGCATCGACCTCTATGACAGCCACCTCGAGCCGCCGGGCGACCTCTTCCCGCCAGGTGCGTTTGATCCGCAGGGGGTCGAAATCGGTTACCACGGTTCCGATGCTGTTGCGCCGGGCAAAGTGGCAGATTTCGTCTGCCGGTTTGCCCTGGAGAAGCTGAAAGGGAATGTTAAGGTGGGCAAGGCTGCGGGCCGTCTCCGCCAGCCCTTTTAACATGAAGGCATACTGCCGGAGGGTTGCGCCGAGGAAATCCGGCGCAAGGGTGAAAACGACGGCCAGGGGGACCCGCCGTTCCAGCGCCAGGGCCTGGGCATGGACAAGCGCCCAGTTGTCGGCCACCCGCTGATCGCGGCTCATCCAGTACACGACCGGACCTGCGGCGGCTGGGGCACCGTTCAGGGAGCATAGGCGCTGGGGCATCATGGCAGAATCGCGCTACATTTGGTGGATTGGTTTAAGTAAAATCCGACTGAACTGGTTTCCGGCCGCATCTTGAACCTCCGTGTCTGACGGTTATCCCACTCTATTTCACCCACTTCCGCATTCAGAAGGTTGATCTCCGCCTTAATTCTCTGAAACCTTCTTCTTACTGATACCTCCTGTCGGTTTAACTTACCACATTTAGTATTCATTTTCCCCATCATACCTCATTGTTCTAATAAACTTTCGGTTACCTGTAATATGATGCAACGTACCCTTTCCTTGTCCAGCTACGGTTACATTTAATTTGAGTCAATTCGAGTGCTGTATCCGAATTTTGATTTATTTGATGAAAGTGTTAGAGTTTGATAATGAATACTCGCCTGGGGGAAATCATGGGAACCGATGATAGGACACTTGACAAAACCCTCTCCGACAGCGTCGCGAGCCTCATCGAGGTGAGCCGCATCGACACGCTGTACGGGGACCTCTACCTGGGACGGGCCAGGGAACTGCTGCGGGAGAGGATGCCGCTGGCCACCTTCCGGGGGCTGCTGCGGATGGAAACAGAGCTGAGCAATCTGCCGAACCGGATCCACAACGCCATGATGCAGGGGAAATGGCAGACGGTCAAGGAGTTGAGCGGCCAGCTGCAGTCGATGAAGCTGACTGCCGGGCTGAACCTGGCTTTGCTCGCCCTGGCGAAAACAGTCTACGAGCGGGAAGCCATCCCTATCGATCCCTTCTCCCCCGGGATGCAGGGGCTCGCCGGCATCCCGGTGAAAGAGCTCCCCGCGTTGCGTGACAGGGGGGTACTGCATCTGGAAAACCTGATGCGACTCGACAGCGGCTGGCGCGACTTTTACGCCGGACGCCGGAACGATCTGCAAACCCAGCAGGTTGGGCATGGCGGTGCAGCGGCGGAAGAGCCCAGGCCGTCTCCGGCAGGGCTGCGTCAGGAGGCCCTGGAAGCTCTGGAAAAGGGCAATTTCGATAAACTCCAGCAACTGGCCGGCACTCTCAGTGAGACAGAGAACGCAGACACTGCGGTCCAAGGCCCCGGGCCGTCAGGGGGAGGAGCCGAAGTAGTGCTGGAGAACTTCGACTTTACCTTCCCCGATGCGGTGCTGAGTCGTGCCCGCACGCTGGGGTTGTCAGCTCTGAAGGCGGAGGCTCGCTATCGCGAATACGTGCACCTCGTTCCCTTTATCTGGCACCCGACCTTTGCTGAACTCGAAGGGGAGCAGGGTCGTGCCCTGAGGCTGTCGAACCTCCCGATCCCCGCCGACATCCCGGAGGCACTCCGGGCGAGAATCGAGATGTTCGTTCTTCACCCGTTTGTGAATTCAGCTGGTATTCGTTTTCTGCCCCCCCTCGTTGACGAGGACGTGTTGGTGGAAGACTTCGAGGAGCCTCCCGCAGGTTCCGACATGCCAGGCTCCGGGCTGCTGGAGGCATTGGGGCTGAGCAGGCGCAACTGCCTGACCCGGTTGCAGATTGAAGAGGCCTTGGCAGAGCGGGGTTGTGCCGTTGTCAAGGATGAGCTAGGTCTGGACCCTTACACCTTCCGGCTCGTCTGCATTCCCCCCGATCTGCACGTACGAATCGGGGGGAACCGCAACTGGGGTACACAGGCTATTTGGACCCACTTTGACGGCTACATGTTGTCTGCCGACGGTAAGATGCATGCCATTGCCGGCGGGGATATCCGTTTCGGCGGGATCTACGACATGGTTTCCATCAGCCGCAACTACGAGGCTGACCGCATCATCGCCCGGTTTGCCGTTGTCCAGCGCCGGCGGATGGCAAGATGGCTGAAATAATGGGCGAGGGGAGCCGGATTAAAATCGGCCGTTTTTTCTTTGCGTAGCGTTCTTTGTGCTTTTTCCGGGTTAAAACGGTTGTACCTTCCATATTCTGTCGCAGTATTCCTTGATGGAGCGGTCCGAGGAAAATTTACCCATCCGGGCCACGTTCAGGATGGACATCCTCGTCCAGGCCCGTTCATCGAGGAACATGGACGACACCCGATCCTGGCAGTCTATGTACGACTGATAGTCCGCAAAGAGCAGGTAGTCATCCCGCTGCATGAGCGAGTCGACGAGCGGCGCGAACAGTTGCGTATCGCCTCCGGAAAAATGACCGGATCGGATGAGGTCGATTACCTCCCGCAATGTGGGGTTGGCGGCGTAATATGCTCCCGGGGCGTAGCCCTGCGTCTTGAGCTCCTGCACCTTCTCTGCCTTGAGGCCGAAGAGGAAGAAATTCTCGGCGCCCACCTCTTCGCGTATTTCGATGTTGGCACCGTCGAAGGTGCCGATGGTCAGCGCCCCGTTCATGGAAAACTTCATGTTGCCCGTTCCCGATGCCTCTTTGCCTGCAAGTGATATCTGTTCGGAGAGGTCCGCTGCCGGATAAACATGCTGGCCGGTCTTCACGTTGAAATCGGGCAAAAAGACCACCTTCAGCCGGCCACGGAGGTCGGGATCTGCATTCACCACTGCGGCCACCGCATTGACGAGCTTGATGATGAGCTTGGCCATTGCATAGCCCGGGGCGGCCTTGCCGCCAAAGATGAATGTCCTGGGGACGAAGTCGGTTACGGGATCGCGTTTCAGCCTGGTATACTGCGTGATGACATGGAGGACATTCAAGTGCTGGCGTTTATACTCGTGCAGGCGCTTTACCTGGATGTCGAAGAGGGAATCCGGATCGACCGGCACTTCCGTACGATTCAGGATGAAGGTGGCGAGGCCGCTCTTGTTCTCCCGCTTTACCCTGCGCCACTCCTCTTGGAACCGGGAATCGTCGGCAAAGTCCTCGAGCCTTCGCAGCTCTTCGAGATGCGTAATCCAGCCGTCACCCACCACCCCGGAAATCAGCGCGGCCAACCGCGGGTTGATGAGAGCCAGCCAGCGGCGTGGGGTAACGCCGTTAGTTACATTGTGAAATATTTCCGGAAACAGTTCGTGGAAATCCCGCAGCACCTCGTTCCGGAGGAGCTCGGAGTGGAGTTCCGCGACGCCGTTGACGGCATGGCTTCCCACGCAGGCAAGGTGGGCCATCCGCACATAGCGGCAACCTGATTCGTCGATGAGCGACAACCGCGCCAGCCGTTGTTCGTCAGCGGGAAAGGCCTTCCGCACCTGCTCCAGAAAGCGGCGATTGATTTCGTAAACGATCTCCAGGTGCCTCGGGAGAATCTGTTCGAACATCTCAACCGGCCACTTCTCCAGCGCTTCAGGAAGGAGGGTGTGATTGGTGTAGCCGAAGGTGTTGTGCGTTATCTCCCAGGCCTTCTCCCATGGCAGTTCGTGCTCGTCCATCAGAAGCCTCATCAGTTCGGCAACGGCAACGGCCGGATGGGTGTCGTTCAGTTGTGCCACGAACCTCGTGTCGAAACGGTCGGGTGGATTGCCCAGCATCGTGCCGATGCGGATCATGTCCTGCAGCGCACATGAAACGAAGAAATACTCCTGAATGAGGCGGAGCTTCTTGCCTATTTCGGGTTCGTCATTGGGGTAGAGGACCTTGGTGATCGTCTCCGATCTCATCTTTTCTTCCACCGCGGCGTAGTAATCCCCCACATTGAAGTCTCGGAAGTCGAATGATTCTACTGCCTCGGCTTTCCAGAGGCGAAGCGTGTTGCAGATGCTACCGCCGAATCCGAGGATCGGCGTGTCATAGGGGATCCCCTTGATCACCCCGGCGGGAACCCAGCGAACCCGCAACCGGCCGTTGCCATCATGATAGTGTTCCGTGTGTCCGCCGAACTTTATTTCCTGGCACAATTCGGGGCGCGGCATTTCCCACGGATTGCCGAGCTGCAGCCATTTGTCGGTAATCTCCACTTGCCAGCCGTCGCGAATCTCCTGATCGAAGATGCCGAATTCATAGCGTATCCCGTAGCCGAAAGCAGGGATCCCCATCGTTGCCAGGGAATCCATGAAACAGGAGGCAAGCCTCCCGAGACCGCCGTTTCCCAGTCCCGGCTCCTCTTCCTGATCGAGGATGTCCTCAAGGTTGAGGCCGAGATGAGTCATGGCCTGGCGTACTGCATCGATAATCCCCAAGCTGAGCAGGTTGTTCCCCAGATGGGGTCCCGGCAGGAACTCCGCCGAGAGGTAGCAGACCAGTTTGATTTCGTCTTTTTTTTCGTAGGTGCGAAGCTGCTGCATCTCGGCCACCCAGCGGGCAAGGAGCCGGTCACGGACCGTATAGGCCAGAGCCATGTACAGGTCGTTGCGCGTGGCGATTGCCGGAATTCGCCCCTGGGCGTAGTAAAGATTGTCGAGGAAAGCCTGTGCAAGCGCCTCGGGATCAAGCGAGGTGCGGATGTCACGGGAGTCGTCCCCAGCACTCCGTTTGTCCGGTTTTTTCATGGGCTATTACCTCGTGTGGTGCCGTGTCTGCCGTAAACACACCTACTATTACCGCATGAAAGTACCTAACGACCTCTTTCAATCACTCCCAACCGTATAAATCAAAAAATAACTCAGTACATCTGATCATGACAAAGCCAATAGCCTTATTTTCCCGGTATCATGAAGAACAGGATGGCGAAGATCAGGTAGACGGAAAGGAGCTGGACCCCCTTGTACCAGTTCGATCTGCCGTCGCCGGCAACTATCATCCCGATCAGGACGCTCAGGAAGAGCAGGGTGATCTCTCCCCTGGTGAAGGCAAGGGTGAAGGGAGCCGGGGCAAAGAAGAAACTGAGCAGCACCAGCACCGGCGCTACGAACAATGCGATCTGGATGCTGCTCCCCATCGCGATGCCGAGTGCCAGGTCCATCCGGTTCCGCCGCGCCATCGTTACCGCCGAGCCCAGTTCCGCGGCCCCGCCGATAATTGCCAGCACCATCATACCGACAAAGGCCTTGGACATGCCGAGGCTTGCCGAAGCCCCCTCCACGGAGCCTACCAGCATCTCGCTCATTACCGCAGCCCCGACCGACGCAGCCACGAGCACGCCGACCGCCCGCGGTAGCGCCCAGCGGGCCTCTTCCGTTTCCGCGTGCTTTTCCTTGGAGGTGAAGTCTTCCGGGTGGGTGCGGAGCATGAATAAGAGCCCCAGGGCATAGCTGGTCAGCAGGACGGCGGCAATGCCGATGCTCAGATAGTGCTCGTAGTGGGGAGGTTGCGCCGTGAACAGGGTATGGTAGCCGCCCGGGACCATGAGACTGATGACCGCCATGAACATCATGCTGGCCTGCATCCGCGCCGCAACCGGGTTGAACTCCTGGACGTGGTACCGTATCCCGCCGAGAAAGTAGGCCAGGCCGAGGCTCAGCAGGAGATTGGCCAGGATAGCCCCGATCAGCGATGCCCGCACCATGTCCGCGTACCCGGAGCGCAGCGCCACGAAGGAGATGATCAGTTCCGGGGCATTGCCGAAGGTGGCGTTGAGGAGACCCCCGACAGTGTCGCCGGTGCGCAGGGCGACCTGCTCGGTCGACTGCACCAGGAGGCCTGCCAGGGGGATGATGCCGAAGGCTGCGGCCAGGAAGACGAGCGCTGGACGGTCCGGTGTCAGCCGCTCCAGGGCAAGGGCGACCGGGACGAAGGCGAGCAGCGCATTCAGGCCGATTTTCCTCATGGATGGTTCCTCCCCCCTCGACCGGCATGGACGCTTACCAGCCAGGCAATCAGCGCAGCCATATAGAACTGCCCGATAACCGCCTCCAGAATAGCGAGCGTCTGGGTCACCGGCAGCCTCGGCACGATGTCTCCGTAGCCGAGAGTTGCGATCGTGACGAAACTGAAGTAGTTGAGCCGCATCTTCAAGGAACTACCATCTTCACCGTCCGTGATCCCAACCATGGAGAAACTGGTGGGCTCGAAAACGGCCACCGCTTGAAATATGGCTGAAAAGGCGAATGCGATCAGAAAGTAGGCGACAAAGGCGCCGAAGATCGTATCCAGGGTCACTTCATTGCTGGTCAGTACGTAGCGAAGGATTAAGACCACAAAGATGATGAGGAGAAGGGCCCTGACAAGATCCGATGTGACATCGAGTTGCATCGCGGTTTGGATATTCCCGGTTCGGAGAGCGGCCAAATCAAGAAGCGGTCCGAGTAGCCACAGTATGATAAGTGGCCAGCGACGTCGGATACCGACCCCGGCAAAGGAGAGGCTGACGATCATGATGTTGAGTAAAAATGCCGCCAGTAGGGCCGCCAGCAGCGGAGTTCTACCCAGGAGCGGGGTCAGGAGTATGACCAGAATGAGGAATATGAAAATCTCGACGAACCGGACTGGTTTCCAGTTGATGAGGCGAAATATTCCAACTTTCCTGGTGTCTTGGGTGGTCATGGCATATTCACGCGACTCAATCTGCCCTGTACTCCGGGTTCTTTATTATCGGTTTTCTTTGCAGCAACCGTCACGACACAGTCGGCAATCTCTTTCCCGAGCCCCTTTACCGCCTTTCCCATCGCGGCAACCAGTGCCTCGTAACTCTTGTCAGGGATCTCTTCGGTTAGCGTCGATTCTTTTGCTAACAAGCCCTCTTCGCGCTTCTCCCTGATAAATACTCCCCATTGTGCGTTAAGAACAACCTTTTCCCACCGTGTTCCGTCGAAACGGGTAACGGTAACGGGAATACGGTACACCGTTCGCGATTTAGCCAGGAGGGGAGACCTCCATGGCAAGACGGTTATCCCCTTGGAACTCAACCGGACCGCCAGATCGGTCACGAGAGCACGACTTATTTCTTCCTCCAGTGAACCACCCCACTGGTCGAACTCGGCAAGGACTATTTCGTTTCGACCGAAACGGGTCACTATCTGTTTGCGGTCCAGGTAGTCGGGAATGGTGACGGGGCCAATTCCTACGGCCGTGTCCAGACCGGTTGCTTCAGATACACGCTCGCTTTCAGGCGGAACCAGGGTGTAGAACCGGGGAGACGGACTCGTCCCGAAACATCCGGCAAATGTGGCCGACAGGCCGCAGATGATGAGCAGAACAAGGATGAAACGTTGTGTCGCCATGCTCATTCTCCCGGGGAAGCCTTTTTCCCCTGCACGAGTGCCTCGGGATGGCGCTCCAGGTAGTCGGTCAGGGCGCGAATGGAACGGGCCGCCGCCTCGATCTCACGGAGCGACCTGCTCAGATCGTAGCCGATATCGGCATTCTTGCCGGCGATTTCATTGTAGGAGTCAAGGGTTGACCTCATCTCCTCCAGGGTAGCGCCGGCCTGCTCCAGGGTCTCCTGGACCTTCAGCGCAATTTTTGCCGGTTCCCCCTCCTGCAGCGCCAGCGTCTTCTCTACCTGGACAAAAGCCCCCCTGGCGGCGTCCGAGGTTTGCCGGAGATTTGCAGCCATGGGTTTTATTTCAGCATCAATTTTTCCCACGAGGTTGTTGATTTCCCTGAGGGCGCGACTCAGGTTTTCCAGGCTGTTCGCAACATCGGGTGAGTTCACGGTCTTCTCGATTCCCTCGGTTACCTTCAGCAGCCTGTCGGCGATCGCGGTAAGCGGGACCTTCTCCAGTGTTGTCATCAGCACATCCGCTGTAGACGGAATGGTCGGGATCTCCGGGTATCTCTTTTCGAGTCCGGTGAGTTGCAGCGGCTTGTCGGGATAGAAGTCCACGGCGATGTACAACTGGCCGGTGATTAAACTCTTCATCCGGAGTTGTGCCTTGAGCCCCTTGCCCACCAGCCTTTGGATAAAAGGGTGTTTACCGCGACTCATCAGGCTCCTGACGTCTTCGGGGATGTCAAAACTGTCGGGGAAGTACTCTGTGTATACCGGGATCACGACGGACAGGTCTTTGGGGTTGAATCGCGCGGCAATTTCCGTTACCTCGCCCACTTTGACCCCCCGGAACAGGACCGGCGAGCCGACCGTAAGGCCGGTTACCGATCCGGAGAAGAACATCACGAATTTAGGCCGTTCCGACAGAAATTTTCCCGATCCGAACAGTGCAATGCCGGCGACCGCCAGAGATACGGCTCCCACCACGAAGAGGCCGATGAGCGTCTTGTTTACCGGTTTAGCCATGGCTGTGTATCCTCAGGTGAGAAAGCAGGGCGCTGGGACTTCCCCCGGTTTCGCGGCCGCTTTCGCCTCGCCGCGTGTCAGGAAGTTCCGCACCGTCGGATGCTCGCACTCCGCCAAGAGTCTCTTCGGATTCCCCGTGGCGATCATCGTCCCGGTCTCCGCGTCAAGAAAGACGGAGTTGGTGCCGATGGCGAAGATGCTCGACAGTTCATGGGTAACGACCACCACCGTTGTGCCGAGGCTGTCCCGAAGTTCCAGGACCAGGTCGTCCAGCAGTCGCGCGCTGATCGGGTCCAGGCCCGCGGAGGGCTCGTCTAAGAACAGTATCTCCGGGTCGATGGCCATTGCCCGGGCGATGCCGGCCCGTTTCTTCATCCCGCCGCTGATCTCTGACGGGTAGTAGTCCTCAAAGCCCGCGAGTCCGACCAGGGCAAGTTTAAGGGAAGCGATGTCCCGAACCTCCGCCGGCTTCAGATTTGTGTAGAGCTCAAGAGACAGGGCAATGTTTTCTGCAAGGGTCAGGGAACTCCACAATGCCCCGCTCTGATACATGATGCCGAAGCGACGCATCATCCGGTCTCGTTCCTCCGGTTCCGCCTCCCAGAAGCTCATGGGGCCGTACAGAACCTGGCCTCCGGCCGGTTCCTTGAGACCGATGAGATGCCTCATCAAGGTGCTCTTGCCGCAGCCGCTCCCTCCCATGATGATAAAGACATCGCCCCGGTTCACGGCGAAGGAGAGGTCGCGCTGCAGCACGTAACCGCCATAGGCCATCGTGAGATCCCGGACGGTGATATGGGGGGCAGGACTGTTCATTGTGTTGCCTGTGCCACGGTCATATTCCCAGGATATTGCAGATTACCGTTATAACTGCCGTTGCTACGACTATGCTGACGATCCCGGTTACCACCGCGGAGGTTGTGGCATCACCCACCGCCGAAGCGCTCCGGCCGCACTGCATACCCCGCATGCATCCTGCCAGGGCAATCAGGATGCCATAGACAAAGCCCGAGAAAAGACCGATCCAGAGGTTAGTCAGACTGACCGCTTTTATTGTTTCGTCATAGTACTCCCTGAGATTCAGACCGAGGCCGGCGACACCGACGATCATCCCGCCCACTATTCCCATTGCGTCAGCATAGAGGGTAAGCAGTGGCATCATCACCGACAGGGCGAGCAGGCGGGGGAGAACGAGAAAATCGATGGGAGAAATTCCGGTCGTCTGCAGGGCGTCGATCTCCTCATTGACCTGCATGGTCCCTATCCTGGCAGCAAATGAGGCGCCGGTGCGCCCGGCCATGATGATCCCCGTCATGATGGCACCCATGGCCCGTACCGTACCGATTCCAACCAAGTCCGCCACGAAAATCTGGGCACCGAACAGCTTTAACTGTATGGCCCCCACAAATGCCAGGATCAAGCCCACCAGCAGGCTGATGAGGGAGACAATGGGGAGAGCGTCCGCGCTGCATTCCTGAATGACAAGCAGAAGATCGGAGCCGCGGAACCTGGATTTGCCGGTTACAAGCCGTAGGAGGGCCGTAAACGTTTCGCCGATAAAGGCCAGCATCTCCCGTGTAGAACGCCAGAAAACGATGGCGTATTCGCCTACGCGGGCGAGAAAGGGTTCATGCCCGGCACTCCGGCGTGTTCCCTTCCTTTCCGGCACGGCGGTGGCCAGGGTCAGCAGCCGGTTGACCCCGACGGGGAGCCCTTCACGGTCTACCGGGACCGCACGCTGCGAGCAGAAGTCGATGACCGCCAGCAGAAAGGTCAGCAGGCTGCTGTCCCAACCCGTGAGATCTCTGGCATCGAAGCTCACCCTGGCTATCTCCGGAAACGTCTCGATTTCATTTCGTACCATGTCGGGAGAAGGGGGCGTGTCGGTCATGTACCACTTCCCGGCAAGGGTTACCCGAAGCTCGCCGTCCGGGGTCTTATTCAGCCGCAACTCGCCTGTGCCATGAGGTTCTCCCACGTCCGTCACACTCTGTCCTTATGCTCAGGGCTTGACACAGTTTGTGCCGCCGCGTCCCGTGCAGAGCACGAAGCGTAACCGTTGCGCCCAGTATTCCAGAGCGGCATCGGCATGGTGCCAGCTGTCGAAGACTCCCTTGACATCCTTACCGCCGACACGCTTGTCGAGTCCTGCGCCGAGCAGTTCGCCGCTCATGGCGTCGGTCAGCTTGAATTCGGCGGTGATTTCACCAACCCCCGATTGTTTTCCCGTGGCACCATATTTTACCAGGGAGATCCCGATGCCGATGGGAATGAGGGTCGACGTTACATTGCGGACCGGCTTCGAGCTATCGGCATCGATGATTGCCATCTGGACCCTCATGGTGCCGGGTTCGGGGCTCTGCACGATCCGGTAGTCCTGCTGCAGTTCCTTGGTCAGGTAAACATAGGCGTTGTTGGCTAGCTTCTGGTAGTTTTCTCGTTCATCGGCGTCGAGTTCCCCCTGTTTCTCGATCAGGACCGGATCGATCATGATCTTGGCGTACTGCTTGGGGTCTGCCTTCGGATTGACGTAGCGATAGAGGGCCTGGTCACCGGTGCCTTTCTTCAGGATGGACGGATTTACCAGCAGCGACTGCTTCACCTCCACGCTCCGTGCCTGCATGCCTGCACCACAGCCGCCTAGCAGCACAGCTAGAGCAAAGAACGCAACCGTTGTACCCATCGTAATAATGGTTTTCATGACGCTTCCTCCTTTGCAGTTGGGATTTATAGTGTCGCCTTTATATAAAGTCTGAATATGGTATTATTATAACATTCTAACAACCCATGGTGTTATTACAAGACGATGCAAGCGGAAGGCGGTGGATAGGAGGATGACCATGCGCTACATGCTTTCCTGCAGGTCGGGGTCAGTCTGGTGCCGCCGCGGCGTCAGGCAATTGCTCGCTTTCGCAGCGCTGGCCTCTGCTGTCATGCTCCTCACTAATGTAACGGGCTGCGGGAAGCATGAAGCGAAAAAGCCGGAAACGCGGCCGGCAGAGGTTGCCGTGGTGGCCGTCACCCCCCGTGATGTGCCGGTCAGCTTCGAGTACGTGGCGCAGACCCAGAGTTCCCACCAGGTGAGCATCCAGGCGCGGGTCAGCGGCTTCCTGGAGAAGCGGGTCTATACCGAGGGCTCGACCGTGAAGGCTGGACAGGTCCTCTTCCTCATGGACAAGAAACCTTTCCAGACCCAGGTGAATGGTCTGGCAGCGGCGCTCGCACGGCAAAGAGCGGCCATGGAAACGGCGCGGCTTAACCTGGAGCGCACCAGGCCGCTTGCCGCCCAGAATGCATTGTCGCAGAAGGATCTGGACGAGGCAACCGGCAGCTTCGAATCATCCGCGGCAGCCGTGGAGCAGGCCAAGTCCCAGCTCGAAACGGCGCAGCTCAATCTCTCCTACTGTACCATTACCTCCCCAGTTGCCGGGATCACCGGCGCCGCCCTGCAACAGGACGGCACCTACATCAACCCGCAAAACAGCCAGCTCACCACCGTGACGGTGCTCTCCCCCATCTGGGTGAATTTCAGCCTCTCCGAAAACGAGATGCAGCGATACCGCGACCAGATCGTCAGGAGGTTGTTGATCCCCCCGAAAAAAGGGAACTACGAGGTCGAGATTATCATGGTCGACGGCTCGCTCTTCCCCCACAAGGGACAGATCACCTTCGCCGCTCCATCCTATAACGCGCAGACCGGGACGTTTCTCCTGCGCATCAACGTCGATAACCCGAACGGGCTGCTCCGCCCGAACCAATACGTCCGAGCTCGCCTGAATGGTGCGGTTCGCCCCAGGGCGATCCTCGTGCCGCAGCGGGCGGTGCAGCAGGGGGCAAAGGGTCACTACGTCTGGGTGGTGAATAAAGAGGGAAAGGCAGAGTACCGGCCGGTAACTGCCGGCGAGTGGCACGGGAACGACTGGTTCATCAGCGAAGGGCTTCGCGCCGGCGATCAGGTGGTCGTCGATGGTGGCCTGACGCTGCAGCCGGGAGCCCCCGTCACGGTGCACCCCCTTGCTGCTGCCTCGGAGCCCGCCATCTCCGGCGGTGTGCCGCGAACCGCAGCGCCGAAAGCCGCCCCGGCGAAGAAGGGCAACTGACCGGGGAAGGAGCGAGCAATGTTCTCCAAGTTTTTCATCGAACGGCCGATCTTTGCCACGGTCATCTCGCTCATCATCGTGATTGCCGGCCTCGTGTCGATGAAACTCCTCCCGATCGCCCAGTACCCGACGATCACGCCGGTGCAGATCCAGGTGACGACCACCTATCCCGGCGCCGACGCGAAAACGGTCGGCAACTCGGTGGCCGCCCCCATCGAGGCGCAGATCAACGGCGTCGACAACATGCTTTACATGACCTCCACCAGTTCCAGCACCGGCAAGCTGACCATAACGGTCTATTTCAACCTCGACACCGACCCGGACATCGCCCAGGTGCAGGTGCAGAACCGGGTGAACCTCGCCTTGCCGCAACTCCCCGAAGCGGTGACCCAGTACGGCGTCTCAGTGCAGAAAAAGTCGGCCAGCACCCTGATGATCGTTGCCGTGTTTAACCGGGACGGACGCTACACTCCTGACTATGTCGCCAACTACGCCAACGTTTACGTCCTCGATGCGATCAAACGGGTGAGCGGCGCCGGCCAGGCGCAGATATTTGGCGTGCCGGACCAGGCGATGCGTATCTGGATGAACCCGGACCGGATGGCCTCTCTCGGGATCACGACCAGCGACATCCAGAATGCAGTGGCGAAGCAGAATGCCCTGTTCGGGGCCGGCCAGGTGGGTCAGCAGCCGAGCGACGCGCAGGTGCAGCTCACCTTCCCGGTCGTGACGCAGTCCCCGTTCGTCACTCCTGCGCAGTACGAGGATATCATCCTCCGGGCGAGCCAGGACGGCAGCGCCATCGTCCGCGTGAAAGACGTGGCCCGCGCCGAAGTCGGGCGTCGACAGTATGTCGACGACAACCGGCTGAACGGAGTGCCAGCGACCCCCATTGCCATCTACCAGCAACCGGGGGCCAACGGCATCGAGGTGTCGAACGCGGTGCGAAAGACTCTGAAGGAACTGAAGCGGACGATGCCCGACGGCATCGAGTACGTCATCGCCTTGGACACGACTGAGTTCGTCCGGATATCCATCGAAGAGGTCGTCCACACCCTGTTCGAAGCAATCGTGCTGGTAATGCTGGTGGTCTTTCTGTTTCTGCAGAGCTTCCGCGCAACCATCATCTGCACGGCGGCGGTCTTCGTGGCGCTCATCGGCACGTTCTGCGGCATGCTCGCCCTCGGGTTTTCCGTTAACCTCCTCACTCTCTTCGGCATTGTGCTCGCCATCGGCATGGTGGTGGACGATGCGATCGTGGTAGTGGAGAACGTGGAGCGGAACATGGCCAAGTTCAACCTCGCGCCGCGGGAGGCCACCATCAAGGCGATGGGGGAGATCGGCACCTCGCTCGTGGCGGTTGTGCTGGTGATGGCCTCAGTCTTCATCCCGGCGGCGTTTCTCCCCGGTACCACCGGGCAGCTCTACAAGCAGTTCGCCATCACCATCGTAATTTCAGTTGCCCTCTCCGGTTTCGTGGCCCTCACCCTGACGCCGGCCATGTGCGCACTCCTCATGAAGCATCGCACCCCTCCCAAGCGCGGCTTCTTCGCCTGGTTCAACCGCCAGTTCGACCGCTTCACCCTTGCCTTCGGCAACGCTGTGGTGCTCATGATCAAGCGGATGGCCGTGGCCTTCGTGCTGCTGGCCGTGCTGATCGCAGGGCTCGTGCAACTGTTCCGGACCATACCGACGAGTTTCGTCCCCAACGAGGACCAGGGGTACCTGCTGGGCCAACTCCTGATGCCCGATGCCGCGAGCCTGAAAAGGACGGTGCAGGCCGCGAGCCGGGTGGACGAGCTGTTCGCCCGGGATCCGGCCGTGGCGAATCGTACGATCATAAACGGCTACAGCCTCCTGGACGGCCAGTACAAGGCCAACACCGCGACCTTCTTCGTGACGCTCAAGGATTTCGAGGAGCGCTACTCATCGATCAAGCGCGCCCGCAAGGAGAACGCCCGCGCCGTGCTGACAGGGGTGTGGGGCGGATCCCAGGGAATCAAGGAAGGGCGGTTCATCCCGATCGCGCCGCCGGCAATCCCGGGGATCGGCACCACCGGCGGCTTCGAGTTCTGGGTCCAGGACATGGGAGGCGGCGACCCGGCGCGGCTCTATGAAATCACCCAGCAGTTCCTTGCCAAGGCTCGCCAGCGCCCCGAGCTCACGAGCCTGATCACCACCTTCCGCGCCTCTTCCCAGCAACTGCGCGCCGAAGTCGACCGTTCCAAGGCGGTGCTCCTCGGCGTGCCGGTCGAGGACGTGTACAGTGCCCTGCAGGCCCAGTTCGGCTCGATCCAGGTGAGCCAGTACAACCAGTACAGCCGCGTCTGGAACGTGATTCTCCAGTCCGATGCCCCCCATCGTCGGACCCCTGCCGACATCACCCGGCTCTATACGAGGTCAAACAACGGCGAGATGGTGCCGCTGTCGGCCGTGGTGACCACCAGCTACGTCAGCGGTCCCGACCTGGTGCCGCACTTCAACGGCTTCCCCGCAGCCCAGGTGACCGGGAGCGCCGCCGAAGGGTTCAGCACCGGTGAAGCGATCAAGGCGATGGAGGAGGTAGCGGCAACGGTGCTCCCCCAGGGATACAGTTTTGAGTGGTCGGGTATGGCTTACGAGGAGAAGAAATCGGGCGGCACTTCGGCGGTCGCTTTCGCCTTCGGCCTCATCATCGTCTTCCTCGTCCTGGCCGCCCAGTTCGAGTCGTGGACCCTCCCCGGCTCCGTCATGACGGCCGTGCCATTCGGCATCCTCGGCGCCCTGGCCTTCAACTGGCTGCGCGGCCTCAATAACGACGTCTATTTCCAGATCGGCCTGCTGGTGCTGATCGGTCTGGGGGCCAAGAACGCGGTGCTGCGCGTAACCTTCGCCGTGGAACTGCACAAACAGGGACTCTCCCTCATGGATGCGACGATCCAGGCAGGCGAGGAGCGGTTGCGGCCGATCATCATGACCTCGCTCGCCTTCATCTTCGGCGTGCTGCCGCTGGCGATCGCCACAGGCGCCGGCGCCAACGCCCGCCACTCCATCGGTACCGGCATCATGGGAGGGATGATCGGCGAGACCACCCTGGCCATGCTCTATGTGCCGCTTTTCTACTACATCTTCGCCCGGTTTGCCGAGCGCGGCAAGAAGGAAGTGCCTCCCCCCGAAGGGCCTCCGCCCGATGCACACCCTGGCGCAAGCAATCCGGAGAATCCTGAGCCAGTACCACCGGCAGGAGGTGACTGACATGCGTTGGTTCGTCATCCTGATCCTTGCCGCCTCCTTGGCCGGCTGCATGGTCGGTCCCGACTATCGCCGTCCCTCTGTGGATATTCCCGGCTCATTCCGCTACGCGGAGAAGGAGGCTCGGGATACCGTAAATACCGATTGGTGGCGGCAATTCCAGGACCCGGTGCTTGATGCGCTCATCGCCGAGGCCCTGGCCAACAACAAGAACGTGAAAATAGCCGCCGCCAATGTCGAGCAGGCCGCCGGCGTGCTAATCCAGACTCGCGCTCCGCTCTTTCCCCAAGCGAGCTACGCCGGGAGCGCCGCCCGCCAGCGCGCCAGCGTTTTCAACGCAACTCCGGTTCCTTCGAGTGTCTCCAACCCGTTTAATTCCTTGCAGCTGTTCGGCGGGGTCAACTGGGAGATTGACCTGTGGGGGCGCATCCGACGCCTCTCCGAGGGTGCCCGGGCGAACCTGTTCGCTACCGAGGAGGCGCGCCGCGGCGTGATCCTCTCCCTGGTTGCATCAGTGGCGGGTAATTACCTGCAACTGCGCGGTCTCGACGAGCAGTTGACGGTCGCCAAGCGCAACCTGGCCACCTATGCCGAGTCGGTCAAGATCTTCGAGTTGCAGTTCAAGTATGGCCAGATTTCCCAGTTGAATGTCGAGCAGGCGCGCACCCAGTATGAGACCGCCGCGGCGACCATACCGCAGCTCGAATCGCAGATCGATCAAGCCGAAAACGCCCTGTCCATCCTCCTCGGCCGCAATCCGGGACCGATCGCGCGGGGCAAGACGATCTACGATCTGGCTTTTCCCGCCGTTCCGTCCGGCCTCCCGTCGCAGCTGCTCGCACGCCGGCCGGATATCGCCCAGGCCGAGCAGAACCTGATCGCCGCCAACGCCCAGATTGGCGCGGCCAAGGCCCTCTATTTCCCGACCATCGCCCTCACCGGCAATTACGGCTATGAGAGTGCCAACCTCTCCAACCTCTTCCGGGGACCGGCCAGGACCTGGAGCTATGCCGGGTCGGTAACCGGGCCGATCTTCACGGCCGGGGCGATCTCCGGCCAGGTACGTCAGAGCGAATCCGTGCAGCAGGCGGCGCTCCTCGGCTACGAAGCGGCGATCCAGAGCGCGTTTGCCGATGTGGAAAACGCTCTAATCGTCCGCGAGAAGCTCGCCGGCCAGATTCAGGCCCAGGAGCGACTCGTCAAGGCGAGCCAGGAATACGAACGCCTGGCAAAACTCCAGTATGACGGCGGGTATGCGCCCTATCTCACCGTCCTCAGCGCGCAGCAGCAGCTCTTTCCCGCGGAGCTCAATCTCGCCCAGTTGCGCGCAGCGCTTTACACCTCGTATGCCAATCTTTACAAGGCGATGGGTGGGGGGTGGGTGGCGGAGGCGGATAAGTTGACCGCCGGACAGACGGGGAGCGACGCTATGTCGGACGGCGTGAAAGATTCGAACAAAGGGGGTAGGTCTGATTAGGTGTTATTGTTTAGTGGGTACTAACAAAACCTTTTCCTCTGTTTTGCCATAATGCACACGTCTTATCCGTTACAGCGGCCAAATAACGAAGGTCGACACATGGCGAACGTTCTTCAGACCCGCCATGGTCATCCTTCAGAGAGGAGGATAGGAATTTTTGCGCGACTCCAGCGAACTGTTCTTTTGGCTCCCGGAATCCCAGCCGGGAATCTATGACGGAGCCGCATTGGACGACCACCCATGAAGCTAGACTCGCGCGTGTCGCAGCCTGTCTATTGCGAGTCGTAAATAGACGAAGGGGGTAAGTATGAGAACGCGGATTTTGTTGGGGATATCGGCCTTAATGGTGGCCTTCGCCATGTCCGGAAACGGATGGGCCGTGTCGGTAGACATTGTCATCAGCCAGGTATACGGCGGCGGGGGCAACTCCGGAGCGACATATAAGAACGATTTTATCGAACTGTACAACCGGGGAAGCGAGGCTGTAAACGTTACCGGCTGGAGCGTCCAGTACGCGTTAGCGACCGGCTCGTCCTGGCAAAAAACCGACCTCAACGGCACTATCCAGCCGGGACAATACTATCTGATACAGGAGGCGGCGGGAACTGGCGGCACCCTTGACCTGCCGGCGCCGGACGCCACCGGTGGCATCGCGATAGGCACGAGTGCCGGCAAGGTGGCTTTGGTTTACAACTCCACTGCTCTGACCGGCACCTGTCCAACAGGGTTGGTGGACTTTGTCGGTTATGGTGGTGCAAACTGTGCCGAGACATCTCCGGCTTCCACTCTGTCAAACATTACCGCCGCTCTCCGCAACTCGGGCGGAGCGCAAGACACGGACAACAACGCCTCTGACTTCACGGCCGGCCCGCCCACCCCGCGAAATAGCCTTTCGCCGGACGCAGCTCCTTACGTTTACGGCACGACACCGGGAAACAACTCCACGAGCGTCCCGCCGGACAGCAACATCACCGTCACCTTCAGCGAACCCGTGAACGTGACGAGTCCCTGGTTCGGGATTTCGTGCGGAAACAGCGGCACCCACACGGCCGCCGTGTCGGGCGGACCCATAACCTTCACGCTGAACCCGGACGCCAATTTTGCGGTAGGCGAAAACTGCACGCTCACGATTCTTGCCAGTCAAGTGTCCGACCAGGACATGACCGACCCGCCGGATAACATGCCCTTCGACTTCACCATGGGCTTCACGACAAGCCAACTGCCAATTCCGATCCATGACATCCAGGGCGCTGGTCACATTTCTCCAAAGAACGGCCAGCAAGTTAAAACGCAGGGGATAGTGACCGCTCTGCGGACGACCGGTTCAACCAGGGGATTCTACATCCAAGATCCCAACCCCGATACCGACCCCGCCACATCCGAGGGTATTTTTGTTTTCACCGGGGGTTCGTCGAACCCGGCATCCATAGTCGCCGTTGGTGACTCGGTGCAGGTGAGCGGCATGGTCGCCGAATATCGGGCGTCGGCCGGCAGTCTTACCGTAACCGAACTGACCGCACCCTACGTTATCGCTAAAATCTCTTCCGGCAATCCATTGCCAACTCCCGTTGTCTTGGGTACCGGCGGACGGATTCCCCCAGCCGTCGTGATTGAGAACGATGCGACTGGCAACGTTGAGGCGTCAGGCGAGTTCGACCCGGCCAGCGACGGCATAGACTTCTTTGAGAGCCTGGAGGGGATGCTCGTTCAGGTCAATGACGCCGTGGCCGTAGGCCCCTGCAGCGACTTTACGACCAACCGGGAAATCCCGATAGTGGCCGATTACGGCGCAAATGCCGGTGTTCGCACCAGTCGGGGCGGCATCCTCGCGCAGGCAAGCGACTTCAACCCCGAGCGCATCATCCTCAACGACTGGATTTACAGCGGCCCAACTCTTCCCGCCGCCAATGTTGGCGACATGTTCCCAGGACCCATTATCGGCGTAATGGACTACAGCTACAACAATTTCAAACTGCAGGTCATATCCCTGTCGGACTTCGTCTCCGGCGGGCTGACCCGGGAAGTCGCCGCCGCCGCAGGCCTTAACCAGGTGTCCATCGCGGCCATCAGTGCTGAAAATCTGGCGCCCACCGACCCGTCATCCAAATTCGAATCACTTGCAGACCTTGCCGTCAATAACCTGCAGTCTCCGGACATCATTTCAGTCGAAGAGGTGCAGGACAACAACGGCGCAACCGATGACGGAACAATTGTGGATGCCAGCACAACTTGGAGCATGCTTGTCTCCGCCATCCAAGACGCACAAGGACCTACCTACCAGTATCGCCAAATCGACCCGCTCTATGGCCAGGACAGCGGGATGCCCGGCGGCAACATCCGCGTCGGATTCCTCTTCCGGACGGATCGGGGTTTGAGCTTTGTTGACCGTCCAGGCGGAACGTCGACTGCGCCCAACGCGGTGGTTGGAACCGGCTCCGGCACCCAACTGCTTTACAGCCCTGGGCGCATCGACCCGGCAAACGTTGCATTCACTGACAGCCGCAAGCCCCTTGCGGGCGAGTTCATGTTCAACGGGCATCAGCTGTTTGTAATCTCCAACCATTGGAACTCGAAATCCGGAGACGACCAGCTATTTGGCGTCAAACAGCCACCGGTCCTCTATTCTGAGGTCCAGCGCAATGCCCAGGCTGCCGTCGTCCACGATTTCGCAAACAGCATTCTCGCCGCGAACTCCAATGCAAACGTAGTGGCGCTCGGGGACTTGAACGACTATCAATTCTCAACGCCCATCGCAATTCTGAAGGGAGGCTCCACCATCCTCTGGAACCTTATAGACACCCTTCCCCCAACCGAGCAATACACTTACGTATTTGAGGGGAACTCCGAGGTTTTGGACCACATTCTCTTCAGTGGCGCCCTGATGGCTCGGCCACACACGTACGACGTGGTCCACGTGAATTCCGAATTCGCATCCAAGGTCGGCGACCACGACCCGCAGGTCGCCATCGTAACCCTCAACGATCCCCCGACGGTTAATGCCGGAGGGCCTTACAGCGTGGCGGAGGGAGGGAGTGTGACATTGATAGCCACTGGAACCGACCTTGAAGGCGGGACACTGACATACGCATGGGACTTGGACAACAACGGCTCCTTTGAAACTCCAGGGCAGAGCGTAAGCTTTACCGGCTCTGGAGCGCCCGCAACCAGGACCGTCGCAGTCCAGGCCACCGATGACGGGGGACTTACGGCCGTGGCCTCTTCTTCCGTGAAGGTCGTCTACAACTGGACCGGTTTTTTCGAGCCAGTTTACAATCCTCCAACCTTCAACCCTGTCAAGGCGGGGAGCTCCGTCACTGCCAAGTTCAGCTTGGGCGGCAAGAAGGGGACGGGAATTTTCTACTCCGGCTATCCGATATCCACGCGGATCGCCTGTGATTCGGGCTCGCCCCTGGGCGACACCGTCAAAGCCACGGGCAGCCTCTCGTATGATGACTCGGGCACAGGACGCTACCTCTACGTCTGGAAGACGAATAAGAAGTGGGCGGGAACTTGCCGCGAGCTAACGATTAAGCTGAACGACGGCACGAGCCATTCAGCGAACTTCAAGTTCAAATGATTTAGAGTCTAGCATAACCTAAATTTATAAATTATTTTTAGGGTGTTATTTGGATAACCTCGTCAAAATAACACCCTTTTTGTTGTTGCCGTCCTGAGACTGCAAATACTGTCTATACACGTATCTTCATAGTTAGTTTCTCCGTTATTGTTATGCTCTAGACTGCATATCGTGTTGTCCAACGAGTAGGGGTTAGTTTAAGTATCATACTGGGTCATACTTTTCGGCCCGAAAAAAGACAAAAGGCCAATCCTAAACAGGATCGGCCTTCTGATTTCACTACGTTTTTTATGGTGGGCGATGCTGGGTTCGAACCAGCGACCCCTGCCGTGTGAAGGCAGTGCTCTCCCGCTGAGCTAATCGCCCGATTGTCCCTATTGAATAACAAAAGGCGGGACGTCTGTCAAGCAGGAAAGCAGCGGCAGCCCCGTCGGCAGCGCTTTTTATCAAAACTAAAAAATCGTTATACTGTTCTGAATAGACCTTGACAGCAAAACAGCCCGATTGATATATTCAACACCGCCTTTTACTCCTGCTAAAATGGGAGTCCGTTTTGACGTCAGCAGTTTACGCAGACCCCTCCGTTTCCCGACCGACGACTGGAGGAAAGGGATGGGTCCGTTGCCCGAGAGGCGATCGGTAAGATTTCCCGGCCGCTGAGAGGTGAGAGTCATGAAGCTGAAACAGGGACATATTCAGGTCTATACGGGTGACTGCAAAGGGAAGACGACTGCTGCCCTCGGATTGGCCCTCAGGGCTGTCGGCCGGGAGATGATGGTGTGCATGATTCAGTTCATGAAGGGGGGAGGCCCCTATGGTGAACACCTGGCCGCCCAGCGGCTCGCACCGTACCTGACGATCATTCCGACCGGCAGGGCAGGGTGGGTGGACCGTGACAACCCCGACCCGGAAGACCGGCGCCTCGCACAGGAAGCCTTGGAGCTTGCCCGACAGGCGCTTTCGGGCGGCACGTACGACCTCGTCATTCTCGATGAAGTCAACGGTGCCATCTCCTTTGGTCTGCTTGAAACCGAACAGGTGCTTGAACTCATGGGGCAGAAGCCGACGAATGTGGAACTGGTCCTGACCGGGCGCAACGCCGACCCGCGGGTCATCGATGCTGCCGACCTGGTGACGGAGATGCGGGAGATAAAGCACTATTACAAGACCGGCGTACGTGCCCGGGTAGGTATTGAAAAGTAGCGGCACCGGCTTTGCCGGAGAGTAGGTTCCTGACAGAGTTCACGACTGAATACATCGATCAACCTTATTAAAGGAGAATGCCATGGCTGAAAGAAAATTACGGATAATGGTGGCAAAGCCGGGACTGGACGGTCATGACCGTGGGGCCAAGATTATTGCCCGCGCCTTTCGCGACGCTGGATTCGAGGTCATTTATACCGGGCTGCACCAGACCCCCGAGCAGATCGTGGCGGCCGCAATACAGGAAGACGTTGACTGCGTGGCGCTCTCCATTCTCTCAGGCGCCCACAACACCCTGCTCCCCCGGGTTTGTGAGCTGATTCGTGAGAAACAGGCTGACGATATCATCATTTTCGGTGGCGGGGTGATTCCGGATGACGACATTCCCGGCCTTAAGGCGGCCGGTCTGAAGGAGATCTTCACCCCGGGAACTTCCACCGAAGACATCGTCAAATGGGTGAGGGACAACGTCAAGCCCCGGGCCTGAGAAACCAATGTTGCTTGAGAGAAAGAAGAATCATGGCACTCGCTGAAAAGATCCTGACGGGAGACATCCGGTCTGCGGCGCGACTCATGCGCGACATCGACGACGGCTTTCGCAGCGCCGTCGATGAACTGAAAATTCTCTATCCCCATACGGGCAAGGCCTTTATTATTGGTATCACCGGGCCGCCAGGTGCCGGCAAGTCTACCCTGGTGGACCAGATAACCGCTGCCTACCGGCGGCGCGGCAAAACGGTCGGTATCGTGGCCATCGATCCCACCAGTCCTTTCACCGGCGGTGCCATCCTGGGGGACCGGATCAGGATGAACCGCCATGCCGACGATCCCGGTGTCTTCATCCGCAGTCTTGCCACTCGTGGGCACCTTGGGGGGCTTTCCCGCTCCACGGGGGATGTGGTGAACGTCCTCGATGCCATGGGGATGGACGTGGTCATTGTCGAAACGGTCGGTGTGGGGCAGGACGAGATCGACATCGTCAGCATGGCCCATACCACGACAGTGGTGATGGTCCCTGGCCTCGGCGATGACATCCAGGCTATCAAAGCGGGAATACTCGAGATCGGCGACGTGTTCGTGGTCAACAAGGCCGACCGGGCCGACGCCGACCGGACCGTACGGGAACTCGCCACCATGCTGGAGATGAATCCCGACAGGGGGAAGGGGTGGCAGCCCAAGGTACTCAAGACCGAGGCGAGCCGCAACCGGGGTATCGAGGAATTGGTGGACGAATTCGAGTCCCACCGCGTCTATCTTCACGAGTCCGGGGCTATTCATCATCTTCTTGAAGAGAAAAATGCCAAGCAGTTCCTGGAAATACTGCGGGAGCGGCTCTTTAGCGACGTGTTCAGCCATATCGAGGTGAACGGCCGGTTTCGGGAAATTGTGGCCGGCATGATGACCAGGGAGAAGGATCCTTACAGTGCCGTGGAAGAGATCGTGGCGGAGCGGCTCCGGTTCGATCTCTGACCCTTTTGCTTGACCCTGCCGGGGGGAAATGGTAACCTGATACACCAACTTGGGGCGTTTGCCCCATTTGTTTTTTTCATTTACAGGGAAGAGTTCCATGCTGCGCAAAGTTGTCTACATTCTGTTGCTCATCTCATTTGTCGCCATTGTCATCTACAAGCCCGAAGCCACGTCCGAGCCGTCGGCCAGCCCGCTTGATCCTGCCAAAGAAGATTTAAGCAGGGTCGATTATCCGAGCCAGGAAAAGATCGAGTGGGAGCCCCGTTTCATCCGCCCCCAGGATACCATCGAATCGCTGTTCGGCAAGGACTGGCCCCTGGTGGCCCGTTTCAACAGGATCGACCGTCGCCATGTTTATCCCGGCATGACCATCAAGGTTCCGAAACGGATGGACGACATCCGTGACTATACTCCCCTGCCGCGTTTCTACGAGCCTGCCCGTCATCGTGAGAAGTACATCCTCGTCGACCTCACGGAGCAGTGGCTCGGAGCCTATGAAAACGGGAAGCTGAAGTTTTCCATGCCGGCCGCCACCGGAAGTGACACCCACAAAACGCCTACCGGGCTGTTCCGGGTCGATGCCCGGCACCGCAATCACACCTCCTCTCTTTACAAGACCGAGGACGACAGTGAACAGTACCCCATGGACAACGCAATCCGCTTTCATATCGGACCGGATAACGTGTCGTACTGGATCCATGCCCGCGACCTGCCGGGGCGTCCCGGTTCCCATGGCTGTATTGGCGTGTACGATGAAGGGATGCAGGAACGGGTCTACGGAATTCCCGCGCATCCTGTTCTGCTCGATTCCGAGAAGCTCTACGCCTGGGCGGTCGGGGAGAACGAATACGGGGACGATACCGGTGAGTTGGAGGAGCTTGAAAATGGTCCGGTGGTGGAAGTTATTGGCGACAACCCCCACATCCACGGGAAATCGCTCTTTTCAATGTTTACCGGGAAGTAGCAACAACTACCCATAGGAGGAACATGATGAAGTCGACGAAACGGGCCATGCTGTCCCCACTCATGCTGATGCTGGCACTGGTGCTTTTCGCCCATATGGCCTGGGCAGCCGCGGCTGACAACACCCCCGGCGCGGTTCTGAAGAAGGCCTTCCCCCAGTTGACGTACGATACCATTGAGCCGACCGATATCAAGGGGCTCTATGAAGTGATTGAGGGGCAGAATCTCGTCTATTTCTACCCGGAGAAGCAGTATCTCTTCGTGGGGGAAATCTATGCTCCTCCGGGGAAGAGCCTGACTGCCGAAAAACGGGGAGCTCTGGCCGCCAAGCTGGTAAAGACCCTTCCCCTTGACAAGGCGGTCAAGGTGGGGAACGGCAAGAAGGTGGTGATCGAATTCACCGACCCCGACTGTCCCTTCTGCAAGAAAGCCTCTGAGTTCTTCAAGAACCGGACCGATGTTACACAATACGTCTTTTTTACCCCCCTGGCCCATCCCCAGGCGATTACCAAGGTGTACTACATCCTTGCCGCCAAGGATAAGGAAAAGGCCTACAAGGAGATGATGCTCGGCAACCCCCAGCCCAAGCCTCAGGAAAACTACAGCGAGGCAATCAAGGCGCTGGCCCAGGAGCATCTGGCACTGGGTAAAAAGATGGGCGTGCAGGGAACGCCTACCATGTTTATCGAGGGGAAGCAGGTGGTGGGGGCAAATATTCCGGAGCTTGAGCAGTTGCTGAAGTAATTCCCCGTAGCCTGGAAATCCAGCATATAAGACCCGCTTCAGAGCACTCATTGTCTCTGGAGCGGGTTTTTTTAAGCGCAACGATTCCTGTTCGAGGATGAGAGAGATAGGCGGTAGAGGGGGAAATACACACGATTTCTACGTGTGAAGAGCTTCGTCTACTGGATCAGCTATCGCGAAAAGCAGCATGTTTTGCGCTGGGAAGAAAGAAAAGCCGCAGCTACGGGAAGCTGCGGCTTTTCTTTGTGGTGGGTCTACCGTAAGAGTGCCAAGGTTGTTCCCGGCAGACTTGACTCAGCGGACGATGACCTCAACTCGCCGGTTCCGTGGTTCCGGGGTTTCGTCGCCGGTCGCGACAAGGGGGTTTCCTTCCCCATGGGAGTCGGTTTCGATTATCGCAGGGGTTGCACCCAGAGACTTCAGCAGGTCGGTAACCACCACGGCGCGCTGAAGGCCGAGCTGGTAGTTGCCTTCCGGCGGGCCGACGGAATCCGTATGACCGATGACGGAGAGCTCTGCCGGTTGTCGACTGTTTATGGCTTCGATGATCCCGGGGAGGAGTGCATTAGACTCAGGAATGAGGCTGGTGGTGTTCTGATCGAAGTAAAGCACGTACTTTGCCGGAGCTAACGGCATTGCAGAAAATGCGCCGGCGAAGATTCTGCGCACTTCCGCCTCATCCATGACCACCGGGGTGGAGGGTCGACCGCCGCTCGCGGAAAACTCCGTTGCCTCCCACGACCGTTTCAGTACCTGGGAGCCACGGGGATTGGAAACGGTGACCTCGCCCGAGGTTTTGCCGTCCTCCGGTACCAGGACCACAAGGTTCTTCTGCCCGGAACAGCCCGACAGAAAAACCGCAAGTGCCAGCCAGAGAAAAACAGCTGTCCGGTGAATAGTATTTCCCGTTATCATGGCATGATCCTCATCATAAGATAGGTGCCCCTGATTCCCAGGGTTGCTTTTGGCGTCTCAATGTGCACCGAACTGGGAGACAGTTTAGCTATCCTTCCCGATCTATACCCCATGATCCCGCGTGTTACCCGCAGAACCATTCCCAGATTCTGCCGGGAGGGTTCGAAGTCAAACTTGACGATATGGAGCTCACTTGAGGAGCCGAGGGCAATGATCGTGTCGTCCCTGAGTATGACCGACATCTTTCCGGCTGGGCCTGTGGAGAGTATGTCTTTCTGGTAAAGCTGATGACCAGGTTTCGCGGCTAAACGCTGGCTGTTCCGCAGTATTGCGGCGTCGCCGGTAGCCACTTTGACAATGCCTATGGGGCGGAGTTCTTCCTCTGAATATGCGGAAGTAGCGACAGCAAGCAGGGTGCAAATCACTAGGAGACTGATTCGCATTCGTAGTATCTCCTTTACCTTAATTTCCAACAGTTCCTTTGGCTTTACATCAAATTGTAATACTGCTGATTATGAAGCATGTGCGGGTTTTGGGCGGGACACTTGGAATTTTCTAAGTCTACCATCTTTTGTCCCCTGTACCATGAAAATTGAGAGTGAAATAACCATTAAATAACCCTTGACTCCTTCCGGCAGGGGGTGGTAAAGTCCTCCAAATCCTTCCCATACTGCCTTTTAATTTAACCCCGTGAGGTTATCAAAGGTGTCGAAAACAGTTACCAGAATTGTGTTCTGAGAGCCTTTCCGCCTGTCCGCGGTGAGGCTCTTTTTTGTAGGTTCCGGTGGTAGGGGCAACCGCTGTGGTTGCCCGTGAATCGGGCAGGCGCTGATGTCTGCCCCTGCGAGAACAGGAGGGGGAACAGTGGCGACAGAGGGAACGGTGATCCTGGACGGGACCGGGATAAAGCGGGCACTCACCCGCATTGCCCACGAGATCCTGGAGAAGAACAAGGGCGTTAAGGGGTTGGTGCTCGTCGGCATCAGAACCGGCGGGGTGCACCTTGCCCATGAGCTGGCGGCGCGTCTGGCCGAGATTGAAGGGGAAAATGTTCCGGTGGGGGCCGTTGACATCACCCTCTATCGGGACGATATCAAGGAGCACACGGAGCATCTGCCGGTGGGGAAGACCGAAATCCCTTTCACCATCGAAGGGTACAACGTGGTTCTGGTGGATGATGTTCTCTACACCGGACGCACCATCCGGGCTGCCATGGATGCCCTGATGGACCATGGCAGGCCAACCTCCATCCAGCTTGCGGTGCTTGTTGACCGGGGCCACCGGGAGTTGCCGATCCGGGCCGACTTCGTCGGGCGCAATGTGCCGACCAGCCGGACGGAGAATATCCAGGTCATATTCGATGCCGCCAACAGGCCGACCGACGTGGTGCTGCAAAAGTGAAGCAGGTAAAGGTAGAGGTAAAGGTAAAGAACGGACACTACTTTTTCTCAATCTCTGCTTGTGAGTGAATTGAACGAATACCTATACCTGCTCGCAGGGCGAGCTGACAGGGGGACGCCATGGGTTTCAAACACAAGGACATCATCGCGCTCAGGGACCTGACGAAGGAGGATATGGAACTCCTCCTTTCGACGGCGGAAAGCATGCGGGAGATCAACAGCCGCGACATCAAGAAGGTTCCGACGTTGCGGGGCAAGACTATCATCAACCTCTTCTACGAGGCTTCGACCCGGACCCGGACGTCTTTCGAGATCGCGGCCAAACGGCTCTCGGCCGACACCGTCAACATCTCTCCCTCCACAAGTTCGGCTACCAAGGGGGAGACCCTGGCGGATACGGCCCTGAATCTTTTGTCCATGAAGCCGGACATCATCGTCATGCGCCACGCCGTCTCCGGTGCCCATTACTTCCTTACCCAGAAGGTCTCCTGCTCCGTTATCAATGCGGGTGATGGTGCCCACGAACACCCTTCCCAGGGGCTTCTGGACATGCTGACCATAAAGGACAAATACGGACGGCTGGACGGACTGAAGGTCGCCATCGTCGGTGACATCACCCACAGCCGGGTGGCCCGCTCCGACATCCAGGGGCTGACCAAGATGGGATCCCACGTTTTCCTGGCCGGCCCCCCTACCATGGTGCCGCCTGCGGTTGAACGACTCGGGAATGTCACGGCCTGCGCCACCATGAAGGAAGCGATCCAGGACGCAGACGTGGTGATCATGCTTCGTATCCAGCAGGAGCGTCAGGGAAAGACCCTCATGCCCAATGCCCGCGAATATTCCCGCTACTTCGGCCTGAACCCGGAAAACCTCAAGCTGGCCAAGCCTGATGCCATTGTCATGCATCCGGGCCCCATCAACCGCGGCGTGGAGATGTCTTCCTACGTGGTGGACGGCCCGCGGTCCCATGTTCTGAAGCAGGTGGAGAACGGGGTGGCGGTGAGGATGGCGATGTTGTACCACGTCTGCGGCGGCGAACTGGAGTGAACCAGGTAGAGGTAAAGGTAGAGAATTCCTTTACCATTACCTGTGAGCGAAGCGAACGAATACCTATTTAACAGAGGTGACCATATGAACCTTTTGATCAGGAATGGCAGGGTGATCGACCCGTCCCAGGGGATCGACGATACGCTGGACGTGGCGGTGGAAAACGGGTTGGTGAAGGAGATCGGCAAGGGGCTCAAGGCGCCTGCCGGTGCAGAGACCATCGATGCCGCCGGCAACTATGTGGTGCCGGGGCTGGTGGATATGCACGTGCACCTGCGCGACCCTGGGCTGGAGTACAAGGAGGATATCGTTTCCGGTACCCGGGCGGCGGCGGCGGGGGGCTTTACGTCGGTTGCCTGCATGCCCAACACCAAGCCGGTCATCGACAATAAGGCGGTGGCGAGCTATATCATCGCCAAGTCAAGGGCGGAGGGGTTCGCCAACGTCTTCCCCATCGGCTCCATCACCTACGGCTCCAATGGCGAGCGGCTGGCGGAGATGGGTGAACTCAAGGAGTCGGGGTGCGTGGCGGTTTCCGACGACGGCAGGCCGGTGGTGAACGCGGAACTGATGCGCCGGGCACTGGAGTACGCCCGGGGAATGGGCATCCTGGTCATCTCCCATGCCGAGGACCTTTCCCTTGTTGGCGAAGGGGTGATGAACGAGGGGTTCACTTCGACGGAGCTGGGGCTCAAGGGTATTCCGTCCGTTGCAGAGGATATCGCCACGGCCCGTGACGTCATGCTGGCCGAGTACACCCGTTCTCCACTTCACATCGCCCACGTCTCAACCCGCGGGTCGTTGCGTATCATCCGTGAAGCCAAAGGGCGTGGCGTCCAGGTCACCTGCGAGACGGCTCCCCATTATTTCAGCCTGACGGACGATGCGGTGCGCGGTTACAACACCAACGCCAAGATGAACCCTCCCTTGCGGGAAGCGGACGACGTGGCTGCCGTCAAGGAAGCGCTCAAAGACGGCACCATCGACGCCATCGCCACCGACCATGCCCCCCATCATATCGATGAGAAGGACGTGGAGTTCAATGTGGCCATGAACGGCATCGTCGGTCTGGAAACCTCCCTGCCTCTTTCCCTTAAACTGGTGGAAGAGAAGGTGCTCACCCTTCCCCAACTCATTGAGAAGATGGCCTGCAAACCGGCATCCATCCTCGGTATCGATCGTGGAACCCTCAAGGCGGGTGCCGTTGCTGACATCACCGTGATCGATCCTGCCGTTGAATGGACTGTGGCTGCGGAGAACCTTGCCAGCAAGTCCAAGAACTCACCCTGGCTCGGAGAGAAGATGAAGGGTGGGGCGGCATACACCATCCTTGGCGGCAAAATAGTTTACAAACGGTAATAAGATAAAAAGCAAAGCAATCAACCACAGAGGACGCGGAGGAGCACAAAGGAAAACCAAAATCTTAATAGAACGCGGAACAGGCGAAAGAACCAGGAAAAAGGCGGATTAGAGTCAAAGCATCTCGCACGGAGACGCAGAGACGCAGAGAAAGGCAAAAACAAGGCTTTTAGGATTAAACCCAAAAAAAGCTTTTTCAGGTTTAATCCGCAGTTATCCGGCAGTTTTCGCAGTTTCCGTGTTCCATTGTTTTCAGGTTCCCTCCGATTTTCTCCGTGTCCTCTGTGGTAAATGATTTTAAGGGGCTATGTTTATGAAAGCAGTTCTCGCGCTCGCAGACGGGCGCATCTTTGCGGGAAAATCCTTTGGCGCCAGTGGCGAAGCAACCGGCGAGGTGGTGTTCAATACCGCCATGACCGGTTACCAGGAGGTGCTGACCGACCCATCCTATCGGGGGCAGATGGTCACCATGACCTATACCCAGATCGGCAACACCGGTATCAATCCGGAGGATATCGAGAGCAAACAGC
This sequence comes from Deltaproteobacteria bacterium, assembly GCA_021848385.1. Classification (GTDB taxonomy): domain Bacteria; phylum Desulfobacterota; class Desulfuromonadia; order Geobacterales; family Geobacteraceae; genus Geomobilimonas. The sequence goes on along the minus strand of JAJZUQ010000004.1, from coordinate 19,296 downwards.
TCTACCTCTCCGGTTTCATCGTCAAGGAGTACCATGACTGCCACTCCAACTGGCGGGCCACCATGAGCCTGGACAGCTACCTGAAGGAGAATGGGGTGGTGGGTATCCAGAGGCTCGATACCCGTGCGCTGACCAGGCATCTGCGGGACAAGGGCGCCCAGAACGGCATCATCTCCACCATCGATTTCGATCCGGAGAGCCTGCTCAGGAAAGTGCGGGCTGTCCCTTCCATGGCCGGCCTCGACCTCGCCACCGGCGTTTCCTGCGACAAGCCGTATCACTGGACCGAGAAACTCTGGGAACTGGGTGAAGGGTATCTCCAGGCGGCGCCGGCAACACTCAAGTACAAGGTGGTCGCCTACGACTTCGGCATCAAGTACAACATCCTCCGTTGCCTCGTCTCTGCCGGCTGCGACGTGACGGTGGTTCCCGCTGCATTTCCGGCCGAGGAGGCGCTGGCCATGAATCCGGACGGGATATTCCTCAGTAACGGCCCGGGGGACCCGGAACCGATGACCACCGTGATCGAGAACATCCGCAAATTCGTCGGCAAGAAGCCGATCTTTGGCATCTGTCTCGGCCACCAGCTTCTGGGGCTTGCCCTGGGGGGACGAACCATGAAGCTCAAGTTCGGCAATCACGGCTCCAACCTGCCGGTGATGGACCTGGCGACGAGAAAGGTGGAAATTACCGCCCAGAACCACGGCTTTTCGGTGGATATTGCGTCGCTGGGACACGCCTGCGAACTGGCCCACGAGAACCTGAACGACCAGACCGTGGAGGGGATGCGGCACAAAGATCTCCCCATCTTCTCGGTCCAGCACCACCCGGAGGCGTCGCCGGGGCCGCATGATTCGCATTATCTGTTCGGGCGGTTCGTGGAAATGATGGAGAAGAACCGGGGCTAGGGGCTGGGGACTGGGGAGTAAATCGCTTTTTCCAGTCCCTAGTCCCTAGTCCCTAGTCCCTATGAACTACCTCGATCTTTACAATTCAGGTGAGTTGCTGCGGCGGGTGCGGACGGCCTATGCCCGGCTCATGAGCTGCGACCTCTGCCCCCATGACTGCCGGGTGAACCGGCAGGCGGGGGAGACGGGGGTCTGCCGGAGCGGCGCGCTGCCACGGGTGGCATCGGCCAACGTCCATCGGGGGGAGGAGCCCCCCATTTCGGGGACGCGAGGGTCGGGGACGATTTTCTTCTCCAACTGCAACCTCCGCTGCCGATTCTGCCAGAACTTTCCCATCAGCCAGTTGGGGAACGGGGAGGATATCTCCATCCGGGAGCTGGCGGCCCGGATGCTCAAGCTCCAGCGACAGCGGGCCCATAACCTCAACCTGGTCACCCCCAGCCATTTCCTTCCCCAGTTCCTGGCGGCGCTTTACGTCGCGATCAGGGAGGGGTTCCGGCTTCCCATCGTCTGGAATTCCAACGGTTATGAGCGAGTGGACGCCCTGGAACTCCTTGACGGGGTGGTAGATATCTATCTGCCGGACATGAAGTACGAGGCGGAGGAACCGGCGGTAAACTTTTCGTCGGCCCCCGGCTACCGGGAGCTCAACCGGGCGGCGGTGCGGGAGATGCTTCGCCAGGTGGGTCATCTGCAGCTGGACGGCGACGCTATTGCGCAACGCGGCCTCATTATCCGCCATCTGGTTCTCCCCGAGGGGCACGCCGGCAGCCGGGAGACACTCCGCTGGATTGGAGAAAACCTTGGGCGTGAAACGCACATCTCCCTGATGAAGCAGTTCTTTCCGGCCCACGAAGCGGCGAACATCCCTGGCCTCCACCGGAAAATCACCGACGAGGAGTACGAGGCTGCCGTGGACGCGCTGGAGGAGGCGGGACTGGAAAACGGCTGGGTGCAGGAGTAGGCCAAAAGCAAATTAACAGGGATGAACAGGATAATCAGGATAACTTCAAAACCTCAAGGTTTGCATCCTGTCTATCCTCGAATATCCCTGTTACACATAAGGTTTGAGGTTTTGTCGTGAGAACGATCGTATTACTGCTGCTGTCCAACATTTTCATGACCTTTGCCTGGTACGCGCACCTGAAGAATCTCCGGACCGCCCCCTGGTTTGTCGCGGTGCTGGTCAGCTGGGGGCTGGCCTTCTTCGAATACATGCTTCAGGTGCCGGCCAACCGGGCTGGCTATGGGACGTTCAATCTGGGGCAGCTGAAGATCATGCAGGAAGTGATAACGCTCTCTGTATTCGTGCCGTTCGCGGTCTTTTACATGGGGCAGCCGCTTAAGCTCAACTTCCTCTGGGCGGGGTGTTGTCTGGCAGGGGCGGTCTTTTTCATCTTCAGGGGTTAAAAAAGCAAATCGTTTATCTACTAACAGGAGTCATAGATGCCCAAACGTACTGACATTCATAAGATCCTCATCATCGGCGCCGGCCCGATCGTCATCGGCCAGGCGTGCGAATTCGACTACTCCGGCACCCAGGCGTGCAAGGCGCTCAAGGAGGAGGGATTCGAAGTGGTGTTGCTGAACAGCAACCCGGCCACCATCATGACCGATCCGGACTTTGCCCACCGGACCTACATCGAACCGGTGACGCCGGAGATGCTCGCCAAGATCATTGCCAAGGAGCGCCCTGACGCGCTCCTCCCCACCCTCGGGGGGCAGACTGCGCTCAACACCGCGGTGGCGGTGGCGGAGGACGGCACCCTGGAGAAGTATGGAGTGGAACTCATCGGCGCCAAGCTTCCCGCCATCAAGAAGGCGGAGGACCGGACCCTCTTCAAGGAGGCGATGGAGAAAATAGGGCTGTCGGTCCCCTCCTCGGGGTTGGCGCACAACTACACCGAGGCGATGGCTGTCATAAAGACAATCGGTTTCCCGGCCATCATCCGCCCTTCGTTCACTCTGGGGGGGACCGGCGGCGGCATTGCCTACAACATGGAAGAGTACGAGCGGATGTCCATGGCGGGGATCGATGCCTCCCCCACCGACGAGATACTGGTGGAGGAGTCGGTCATCGGCTGGAAGGAGTACGAGCTGGAAGTGATGCGGGACACTGCCGACAACGTGGTGATCATCTGTTCCATCGAGAACTTCGACCCCATGGGGGTCCATACTGGCGATTCCATTACCGTGGCGCCGGCCCAGACCCTCACCGACAAGGAGTACCAGATTCTCCGGGATGCATCCCTGAAGATCATCCGGGAGATCGGCGTTGACACCGGCGGTTCCAACATCCAGTTCGGTATTAACCCCCGGGATGGCCGCCTTGTCGTAATCGAGATGAACCCCCGGGTTTCCCGCTCGTCGGCACTTGCCTCCAAGGCGACCGGCTTCCCCATTGCCAAGATTGCTGCCAAGCTGGCGGTCGGCTATACCCTTGACGAGATTACCAACGACATCACCCGCGAAACGCCCGCCTGCTTCGAGCCGGCCATAGACTACGTGGTAACCAAGATCCCCCGGTTCACCTTCGAGAAGTTCCCCGCCGCAGATGCCACCCTTACCACCCAGATGAAATCGGTGGGAGAGGTGATGGCCATTGGCCGGACCTTCAAGGAGTCGTTCCAGAAGGCGCTCCGATCCCTGGAAATCGGCTCTTGCGGCCTTGAATCACGCCTCTTCGACCTGAAGAATGAAACCCGGCGGGCTCTCACTCCTGCCGAGCAGCAACTCCTTCATGACAAGCTCAGCATCCCGAACTGGGAGCGGCTCTGGTTCGTGGGGGATGCGATCCGGAGCGGCATGGAGGTCGACCGGATCTATAGTATCACCGGCATCGATCCCTGGTTCCTCCACAACATCCGGCAGATCATAGAGATGGAGGACCGGCTCAGGCAGGTAAAGGTAGAGGTTGAGGTACAGGAAAATCTGAAAGACATCGTCCGCGAGGCGAAGCAGTTCGGGTTCAGCGACAAGTTCCTTGGCAAGCTGTGGGAGAAGAACGAAGAGGAGATGCGGCAGCTCCGCCTTTCCCTGGGAGTCACACCGGTATTCAAGAGGGTCGATACCTGCGCCGCCGAGTTCGTCGCCTACACCCCGTACCTTTATTCGACCTACGAGGAGGAGTGCGAGGCGGAGGTGACTGACCGGAAGAAGATCATAATCCTCGGTGGCGGTCCCAACCGGATCGGCCAGGGGATCGAGTTCGACTACTGCTGCGTTCACGGGGTATTCGCCCTGGCGGAGGATGGCTACGAGACCATTATGGTGAACTGCAACCCGGAGACGGTTTCCACCGACTATGATACCTCTGACCGTCTCTATTTCGAGCCCCTTACTTACGAAGACGTTCTCAGTATCGTCGATGTGGAGAAGCCGTACGGGGTGATCGTCCAGTTTGGCGGCCAGACACCGCTCAAACTGGCCGTGGCACTGGAGAAGGCGGGAGTACCCATCATTGGCACCTCCCCCGATGCCATCGACCGGGCCGAGGACCGGGAGCGTTTCCAGGAGATGCTCCACAAACTGGAGTTGCGCCAGCCGGAAAACGGTACCGCCCGCTCATTTGAGGAGGCGGAGAAGGTTGCCGACCGGATCGGGTACCCGGTGGTGGTTCGCCCCTCCTACGTCCTCGGCGGGCGTGCCATGGAGATCGTCTACGACGTGGACAACCTGCGCCGCTACATGCATACCGCCGTGCAGGCGTCCCCCGAGCATCCGATCCTCATCGACAAGTTTCTGGACGAGGCGATCGAGGTGGACGTGGATGCCCTCTGCGACGGCCGCGAGGTGGTGATCGGCGGGATCATGGAGCATATCGAGGAAGCGGGGATCCACTCAGGCGACTCGGCCTGCTCCCTTCCCCCCTATTCCATTTCCCAGGAAATCGTGGCTGAAATCCGCCGTCAGACCGTTGCCATGGCCCTGGAACTGAATGTGAAAGGTCTGATGAATGTCCAGTATGCGGTGAAGGCCGGGGTAATATTCATTCTTGAGGTGAATCCCCGTGCTTCCCGGACAGCACCCTTCGTCTCCAAGGCGACCGGTCGCCCCCTGGCGAAGATCGCGGCTCGCATCATGGCGGGAAAGAGTCTCCAGGAACAGGGAATCAGCGGTGATATCGTGCCGGACCACGTTTCGGTGAAAGAGTCGGTCTTTCCGTTCGCGAAATTCCCCGGTGTCGACACCATTCTCGGCCCGGAGATGAAGTCCACTGGCGAGGTGATGGGGATCGACGCCGATTTTGCCACCGCCTTTGCCAAAGCCCAACTTGGTGCAGGTGTGAAGCTCCCCGCCCGTGGCCGGGTCTTCATAAGTGTGCGTGACGCCGACAAGAAACATATTGTCACCGCTGCCAAAAAACTGTATGATAACGGTTTCGAGTTGGTTGCCACCCGTGGTACCGCCGCTTTCCTGCAGGAGAAGGGGCTTGCTGTTCAGGTCATCAACAAAGTGCTGGAAGGGCGTCCCCACATCGTAGATGCCATCAAGAACGGTGATATTGCCATGGTGATCAACACCACCCAGGGTGCCCAGGCAGTGGCCGATTCGTTTTCCATCCGGCGCAACGCCCTTATGCACAGCATAGCATACTACACCACTGCTTCCGGTGCCCGGGCCGCTGTTGACGGCATGATCGCGGTGAAAATGGAAGAGCTCGACGTGAAACCGATACAGGAGTACCTGGAGTAGGACTTAGCCGGGCTAACAGTGTATGAACATGCGGGGCAGCCGTTCTGGCTGCCTCGCCATTTATATTAGAGGAGTTGTCAGCAAGATGTCCCATTCCGTACCAATGACGAAGGAAAGCTTTGAAACGCTTCAGGATGACCTGAAGCGCCTTATCCGCGAAGAGCGCCCCCGGGTGATCCAGGATATCGCCGAGGCGCGTGAACATGGCGACCTGTCGGAGAATGCCGAGTACGACGCCGCCAAGCACCGCCAGAGCTTCATTGAGGGGCGCATTGCCGAGTTGCAGGACAAGCTGGCCCGCGCCTACGTGGTGGATCTGTCCAATCTGAAACCGGATAAGGTTGTATTCGGCTCGACCGTTACTCTCTACGATACTGTTTCAGAAGAGGAGAGCACCTACAAGATCGTCGGTGAGGACGAGGCCGATATCAAGCTCGGGAAGATATCCTGTACCTCGCCGGTCGGCAAGGCTCTCATCGGCCACAAACTGGACGATTCGGTCAAGGTCAGTGTCCCCTCCGGGATGAAGGAATACGAGATCGTTGATATCAAATACGAATAATAAACACGTGAAAAGTTAATGGTGAGAAGTGAAAGGAGATTCTTAGATGAGCCAGACAGTTACCAAAGATATGACGTTTGCCCAGGTGATGCGGATGCATCCTGACGTGGTCAAGGTGCTTTCCAAGTACAACCTTGGCTGCATCGGCTGCATGGGTGCCCAGGCCGAAACCCTGGAGCAGGGATGCGGCGCCCACGGGCTGAACGTTGACGATATCGTCAGCGACCTCAATGCACTCTTCGTCTGAACAGAATAAAAACACCTGAACAGAAAAAGGCGCCGATCAAGGCGCCTTTTTCTGTGGCCGTTACTTCTGAGTAACTTCCCAAATCGACCACCCCCTGCCCCCCTCCTTATCAAGGAGGGGGATTAGCTCCCCTCCTGTTTTAGGAGGACCCAACGGGCCTAAAGGGTTGGGGGTGGTAAGTTTCTTGCTGATAAAGCACTGCAGAAACAGTGTGGCTCGCTAATCTGCTATCACCCCTTCTTCGGTTCCTCTTTCACTTGCGCGGCTGCTGCTGACCCCGCCTGCTGCCGCAGCCACTCCATCCGTTCTTTAATCGTCTTCTCGTACCCGTGCCCGGTGGGGTCGTAATATTTCCGCCCGGCAAGCTGATCCGGCAGGTAGGTCTGGGGGATGTACCCACCGGCATAGTCGTGGGCGTACTTGTAACCTGCGTGGTAGCCGAGTTCCTTCATCAGTTTCGTCGGTGCATTCCGGATGTGGAGCGGGACGGGAAGGGCGCCGCTCTTTCTGACCTCGGCCAGGGCTGCGTCGATGCCGATATAGGAGGCGTTTGATTTGGGGGCGGTCGCGAGGTAGGTGACCGCCTGGCCGAGGATGATCCTCCCCTCGGGAAGTCCCACCAGCTGGAATGCCTGGAGGGCAGCCACCACAACCTGAAGCGCCCGGGGATCGGCGTTGCCGATATCCTCCGACGCCAGGATAACCATGCGGCGCAGGATGAAGACCGGATCCTCACCCGCTTCGATCATCCGGGCCAGCCAGTAGAGGGCGCCGTCCGGATCGCTTCCCCGCATGGACTTTATAAAGGCGGAGATAACGTTGTAGTGCTCTTCTCCCCCCTTGTCGTAGAGGAGTGGTTTTTTCTGCACCGCTTCGCGGGCGGTTTCCAGGGATATTACACCGTTTCTGGCCAGGCGCGACGCGGTCTCCAGGGTGTTGAGGCCCACCCGGCCATCCCCCTGGGCCTGTTCGGCCATGAAATCGAGTGCTTCGTCGTCGGTGGACAGGTTGAGGGCTCCGAGCCCTCTTTCGGTATCGGCGAGGGCGTGGCGGAGGATCCCCTTCAGTTCGTCTCCTGTCAGCTGATTGAGGACGAGCACCTTGCAGCGTGACAGCAGGGGGGCGATCACTTCAAACGAGGGGTTTTCGGTGGTGGCGCCGATGATGGTGAAGACCCCCCGTTCTACGTAGGGAAGAAAGGCGTCCTGCTGGGATTTGTTGAAACGGTGAATCTCGTCCACAAAGAGGATGGTCCTGATCCCCTTGAACTTGCGGATATCCTCCGCCTCCTTGACGACCTCCCGGATCTCTTTGATGCCGGAAAGTATGGCGGAGAAGAAGATAAAGTGTGCCTTGGTGGCATTGGCGATGATCCGGGCCAGGGTGGTTTTCCCCGAGCCGGGGGGGCCCCAGAAGATGAGGGAGGTGAGCTGGTCGGTCTCGATCAGCTGGCGCAGGAGCTTCCCTTCTCCCAGAAGGTGCTCCTGCCCCACATACTCTGCCAGGTTCTGCGGCCGCATCCGCTCGGCGAGCGGGGCTTCCTTCAGGGTGTCGGCGGCTGCCTTGGTGTCGAAAAGATCCATGGATTATTGATTTCTCATATTATTTCGTTGAGGTCGATGGAAGGAAACGTGGAATTTTCGCAAGGTCAAGGCGGACGAGGGGTTGCGCGGAGGCGTAGCAACGCTACGTCGCACAAGCAAATCCCGAAGGCCAACGCAGAGATTGCGGAAATGCCGCGTTTCCATTACTTGTGTTCCACCAGGCAGACCCCGTCATGAAGGCAATGCTGGGCCTGGGCGCTGATTTCGACGGTGCTTACCCCCCAGATGTCCTGGGCGTATTCGGCGATGGTCCGGTCACTGGAAAATTTCCCCATTCCTGCCGAGTTGAGGATGGCCCGCCGGCTCCATTCGTCCTGGTCGCGATAAAGCCTGCTCACCTCGTCCTGACAGGCGATGTAGGAGGCATAGTCGGCCAGCAGCAGGTAGTTGTCCCCCTGGTTGAGGAGTGAATCGACGATCGGCTTGAACAGGTTGGGATCGAAGGGCGAGAAGGAGCCGCTGCTGATCATGTCGAGCACCTTTTGCAGCTCCAGGTTCCGGTTGTAGTAGTCCCGCGGGTTGTACCCCTTCCGCTTCAATTCGGCCACTTCTTCGGCGGTGAGGCCAAAAATGAAGATGTTCTCCCTTCCTACCTCCTCCATGATCTCGATATTGGCGCCATCCAGGGTGCCTATGGTCAGGGCGCCGTTCAGGGCGAACTTCATGTTGCCGGTCCCCGATGCCTCGGTGCCGGCGGTGGAAATCTGTTCCGACAGATCGGCAGCGGGGAAGATCATTTCCGCCAGGGAGACGCTGTAGTTGGCGAGGAAAACGACCTTGAGCCGCCCTGCCACGTCCGGATCGCGATTGACCACGTCCCCCACGGCGTTGATAAGGCGGATGATCAGTTTGGCTATGAGATAGGATGGTGCCGCCTTGCCGCCGAAGATGAAAGTCCGGGGAACGATGTCCTGAGTCGGGTCTGCCTTGAGCCGGTTGTAGAGAGTGATGATGTGAAGGACGTTCAGGAGTTGCCGCTTGTACTCGTGGATCCGTTTCACCTGGCAGTCAAAGAGGGATTTCACATCCACCTGGATGCAGTTGTGTTTGAGAATGTACGCCGCCAGAAGTTCCTTGTTCTCCCGTTTCACTCGCTGCCAGTCGCCCCGGAACGCCGGATCTTCCGCCAGGGGGCGAAGTTTTTCCAGTTCGTACAGGTCGGTGACCCACCCCGCGCCAATTTGGCTGTCGATCAGGGCTGTCAGGGGGGGGTTGGCCTTTTTCAGCCAGCGTCTCTGGGTGATGCCGTTGGTCTTGTTGTTGAACCGCTCCGGGTACATCTCAAAGAAATCACGAAACAGGTTGTTCTTGAGGATCTCGCTGTGGAGAGCGGCAACCCCGTTCACCGAATGGCTGCCGACGATGGCCAGGTACGCCATCCTGACCTTTCGCTCCCAGTGCTCCTCGATGATGGACATCCGCGCAAGGCGCTCATTATCGCCGGGAAAGCGGCTGCGCACTTCCTCCAGAAAGCTATCGTTGATCTGGTAGATGATCATCAGGTGACGGGGGAGTATCTGCTCGAAGAACCAGACTGGCCACTGTTCCAGCGCCTCGGGGAGGATGGTGTGGTTGGTGTAGGCGAAAACCCGTGTTGTCACTCCCCAGGCATCGTCCCACGACAGCCCTTCCAGGTCGATGAGCACCCGCATCAGTTCGGGGATAGCGAGGGCGGGATGGGTGTCGTTCAGCTGTATCGCCACCTTGTCCGACAGGAGGCGCAGGTCCTTATGCATCTTCTTGAAGCGGTAAATGACGTCGTGCACCGTTGCGGAGGCGAGGAAGTACTCCTGCTTGAAGCGGAGCTCTTTCCCTTCGATAACGTTGTCCGCCGGATAGAGGACCTTGGAGATGTTCTCCGTCAGCATTTTCTTCTCTACGGCCCGGATGTAGTTCCCCTCGTTGAAGAACTTGAGGTCGAATTCACGGCTTGACTTGGCGCACCAGAGGCGCATGGTGTTGACGGTGTTGTTGCCGTAGCCGGGGATGGGGGTGTCGTAGGCCATGGCCATGACGTCTTCCGTGTCGACCCATTCGTGGCGCGGCTTGCCGTCGATGGTGACCGCCACCACCCGGCCGTTGAACTTTACCGGGTGAAGATGTTCCTGACGGTCCAGTTCCCAAGGGTTTCGATAGCGGAGCCAGTTGTCGGGGATTTCGACCTGGGCGCCATCGGTGATCTTCTGCCGGAAAATGCCGTATTCGTAGCGGATACCGTAGCCGTAGGCGGGGATGGCCATGGTGGCCATGGAATCGAGAAAGCAGGCTGCCAGGCGTCCCAGTCCGCCGTTGCCCAGGCCTGCTTCCTGCTCGTCTTCCACCAGTTCGCTGAAGTCGTAGCCGAGGGAAGAGGCTGCCTCCTTGAATTCGTCCAGAAGTCCCAGATTGATGAGACTGTTTTCCAGGGTGCGCCCCATGAGGAATTCCATGGAGAGATAGTAGACCCGCTTGTGGTCGGAGTTGTAGTAGTGCTGCTGGGTGTCGAGCCACCTCTCAACCATCCGGTCGCGGACGGCATAGGCCAGGGCGTTGAATATGTCGTTTCGTGAAGCGGAGTATTTGTCCTTGCCCAGAGTGTACTCCAGGTGCTCCAGGAAGGATTTGATGGTCAGCATGAGGCTGTCGAGTTCAGGGGTGCCGGTGGGCGGGTTCAGGTTGTCGTCGTGCATTGTGCCCTCGTCTGATGTCCTGTAGTCTATCGCGGGAGGTCATCGTTACGGTGAAAGTATAGCGGGTAACAGCGGAATTTCCATGGACATGGTAGCGGTTCTATGCTAGTAAAATCGTACTTATACCACAGGTTAGGGGCACGCAGGATGAAAAAAATCGCGATCTTCGCAAAGGTGCACGACCCCCGATGCCAGGGGGTGGCGGAAGATCTGGTCCGCTGGCTTGAGGCGCGGGGGCTGGTGCCCCTTGTGGAATCCCACCTGGCGCGCCATCTCAGCCATAACACCGGCATAGAGTCGACGGACATCCCCGCAACTGCCGATATGGTGGTGGTGCTGGGGGGGGACGGCACCCTCATCTCCGCGGCGCGGCTCATCGGTGAGCGGGAAATTCCCATCCTCGGGGTCAACCTGGGGAGCCTCGGCTTTCTCACCGAGATAACCCTGGACGAGCTCTATCCCGTGCTCGACAGCTGTCTGGCGGGGAATTACCAGCTCTCGGAACGGATGATGCTCAAGGCGACCGTCCTGCGGGACGGGGTGGAGGTGATGTCCCACCGGGTCCTGAACGACGTGGTGATCAACAAGGGCGCCCTGGCCCGGATCGTCGACCTGGAGACCATGGTCAACGACTACTACCTGACCACGTTCAAGGCCGACGGCCTTATCATCTGCAGCCCCACCGGCTCCACCGGCTATTCCCTCGCAGCGGGCGGACCGATCGTCCATCCTCCCCTTGAGTGTCTCGTCGTTACCCCTATCTGCCCCCACACCCTCACCAACCGCCCCATCGTCATCAATGCCGATGCCGCGGTCACGGTTACCCTGAAGTCGGCCCACGAGGATGTGTTTCTGACCCTGGATGGTCAGGTGGGGATGGAGCTGAAGGGGGGAGACGTCATCACCGTGCGGCGGGCAGCTCACCGGACCCGGCTCATCATGTCCCGGAGCAAGGATTATTTTGAGGTGTTAAGGACCAAGCTCAAATGGGGCGAACGATAACGGCAATTTTGAATTGTGAATTTTGAATTCTGAATTAGCCCGAACGGTAAATCTGTTGACGTTAATTGCCCTTGAATTTCATTCAAAATTCATAACTCAAAATTCAAAATTGGTTTTATGCTAACTGACCTGAACATAAAAAACTTTGCCATCATCGATGCGCTCCACGTGGCGTTCCGGCCGGGGCTTACCATCCTTACCGGCGAGACCGGCGCGGGGAAGTCGATCATCATCGACGCCGTTAACCTGATCCTTGGTGGGCGGGGAGCGGCGGATATGATCCGGACCGGGGCGGAGGAGGCGACCGTGGAGGCGCTCTTCGACCTGACGGGGAACGATGCACTCCTCTCCAGCCTGACGGAGCTCGGTATCGAGTCGGAGGGGGAACTCCTCATCAAACGGGTGGTGACCCGCTCAGGGAAGAACCGGGTCTTCATCTGCGGCGGGCTCTCAACCCTTGCGGTCCTTTCGGCGGTAACACGCGAACTGATCAATATTTACGGACAGCATGAATCCCAGACCCTTCTTCGGCAGGAAAACCACCTGGCACTTCTGGATGGATTCGCCGGTCTCGATTCCCTGCGGGCCGACTTTGCCGCTCTTTATGGGGAGTTCCGTGGCGTCAAGGCTGAAATACTGCGCCTGGAGGAGGGAGAGCGGGACGCTGCCCGACAGTTGGACCTCCTCTCCTATCAGAGTAATGAGATTGGCGCCGCTGCTCTGGTTGCCGGCGAGGAAGAGGGCCTGGAGCGGGAACGGGGGCTGCTGGTCCACGGAGAGAAACTCCTGGCCAACAGTCAGGGGGCCTATGATCTTCTTTACGGCAGTGATACCAGTATTCTCGGCCAGCTCAGCCAGGTGACGACTGCCGTCGGCGACATACGGCAGATCGATCCTTCGCTGACAGATCTTCATGAAGCACTGCTGGGAGCTGCCCTTCAATTGGAGGACGTGGCTCTTGTTCTGCGAGACTACGCAGCGCGGACGGAAGTCGACCCGGAGCGTTTGCAGGCGGTGGATGACCGGCTCGACCTGATCGGCCGTCTGAAGAAAAAATATGCCCCGACAGTGGATGAGATCATCACCTTCAAGGAACAGGTAGATCGGGAACTGGCGCTCCTGACAAACCGTGAACAGGCGAGAGGTGAGCTGGACGGGCGGCTGAAGGAATTGGCGGAACAGATGGGTGCATGTGGCCGGGACCTCTCTGCACGGCGTCGTAAGGCTGCCGATACCCTCAAGACGGCCATGGAGCGGGAACTTCACGAACTCGCCATGCCCCATGCGCTGTTCGAAGTTGTATTCGAGACGCTGGAGGATGCCCGGCCGAGCGGATTCGAACGGGTCGAGTTCCACTTTTCGTCCAATCCGGGGGAGGTGCCCCGCCCCCTGGCCCGGGTTGCTTCCGGCGGCGAACTCTCCCGGCTCATGCTCGCGCTGAAGCAGGTCCATCCTGAAAGCGACGTGCCGACGCTGGTGTTTGACGAGGTGGATACGGGGATCAGTGGCGCCACATCGGCGCTGGTTGGGAAAAAACTGAAGAACGTGGCACGGAAACAACAGGTGCTCTGTATCACCCATCTTCCCCAGGTTGCGGCCTATGCTGACCATCACTACCAGGTGGAAAAGCTGGTCACTGACGGCCGGACCGCAACGGTTGTATCTCTTCTTGGAGATGACGCGCGGGTGGCGGAGATGGCCCGCATGCTCGGCGGGGTGAAGATCACCGAGACTACCCTCGTCCATGCCCGCGAGATGATCGAGAATGCCAGGCTGTAAGCCAGTTTACCCGTTAATTGCAAAACACAGGTTGCTCAAAAGTAGTCAGATCGTCGCACCCACAGAAGGCCCCGCGGAGGCGTAGCAGCGCTACGCCGCACAAGGACAGCCTTCGAGGACGGCGGCGAGATGACTGCTTTTCAGCAACCTCAAAGGAGAAAAAATGCTCCGCAAGGCCCAGATCAAGGATGTGAAGGATATCCAGAAGCTCCTGACCTTCCACGCCAGTCGCGGCGCTATGTTGTCCCGCTCCCTTGCCGAACTGTATGAGGTGTTGCGGGATTTTTACGTCGTCGTTGAAGGGGACAAGCTCCTCGGAACCGCTGCTCTTCACATCGTGTGGGAAGACCTTGCCGAGGTCCGTTCCGTAGCGGTGGAGGAAGACGCGGGACGCAAGGGGGTCGGCAGCCAGGTAGTGCAGGCCTGTATCGACGAGGCGCGTGCCATCGGCCTCAAGCGGGTTTTCTGCCTCACCTACAAGCCGGATTTTTTTGCCAAATTCGGTTTCCGCATCGTGGACAAGGCCGAACTTCCCCACAAGGTCTGGGGGGACTGTCTGAAGTGTGTGAAGTTTCCGGACTGTGACGAGATCGCCATGATATTGGACCTGAACTGATGGTGGCTGTTTTCCCAAACGTCGAGAGTACCTCCCCCAACCCCCTCCTGAATCAGGAGGGGGCGAGGGGGTGGTAGAAAAAGGAAGAAAGGGGATGCAACCATGAACTTCCTGGAAACCGCAGGCCGCATCGAGAAACTCTTCGCATCCCGTGCGCTGGACGGCTACGAGATCATGCTCGGTAGTTCCCGCAACCTTTCCATCGAGGTGAAGGAGCAGCAGGTGGATACCTTCCGGTGTTCCCAGCCTGTGGGGGTGGGGGTACGGGTGCAAAAGGGGGCTGGGATGGGGTTTTCCTACTCCACGAGCCTGGACGAGACGGACCTTGCGCGAATGATCGATAATGCTCTGGTGGGTGCCGAGACCCAGACTCCCGACGAGTGTCATGGCTTCCCTCTCCCCCAGGAGTATCCGGTGCTGACCGGACTTGTGGATGAAGAACTGGCGAGTGTGGGCGAGGATGCGAAGATCGGTCGTGCCCTTGAACTGGAGCGGTTGGTGCTGGCGGAAGACCCGCGGGTGCGCAAGGTGCGCAAGTGTACGTACGGCGAAGCGGATTACCGGGTTTTCATCCGGAATTCCCGCGGGGTGGAGGGGAGCTATCGGGGGACGTCGGTCTCCAGCAGCGTCTCCGCCTTGGCCGAAGCGGACGGCGATTCCCAGATGGGGTGGGATTTCGGCTTCAGCACCCGATTTGCCGGTGTGGACGTTGCATCCATAGCGCGCATCGCCGCCGGCAAGGCGACGGGGCTTCTCGGGGCGCAAAAGATCGCGACCATGCGCTGTCCTGCAGTGCTCGATACCTATGTCGCCACCGAAATACTGGAGGTGCTCGCCCCCGCTTTTCTGGCGGAAAGCGTACAGAAAGGGAAGTCGCTTCTGGCGGGACGGTTGGGGGATCGGCTCTTCGCTCCCTTCCTGCGCATCCGGGATGACGGCACCCTCGCCGGCGGCATGGCCACCGCCTTCTTCGACGGGGAAGGGGTGGCGCACCGCAATAATGTTCTCGTAGAAGACGGCGAGTTGAAGGGCTTTCTCTACGATACCTACTGCGCCTGCAAGGACGGGGCGGTCTCCACGGGCAACTCGGTGCGAAGCGGCGTCAAGGGGGTTCCCCATATGGGAGTGACCAACTTCTTTATCGAGAACGGTACCATGTCTTCACCGTCACTGCGGGAGGGAATCGAGCGGGGAATGCTCGTCACCGACGTGATGGGGATGCACACCGCCAATCCCATCTCCGGCGATTTCTCTGTCGGCGCCGCCGGTTTTCTCATCGAAGGGGGGGAGGTGACTGTGCCGGTAAAGGGGATCGCCATAGCCGGCAACATCCTGGAGCTGTTTCGTTCCGTGGAGGGGGTGGGGGACGACCTCCGCTTCTTCGGCGGGGTGGGGGCGCCCTCACTCCGTATCGCTGCCCTGGACGTGAGTGGACACTGATTTCTGTCGTGGAGCTACAGGCTTCCTCCCTTCATCAGACTGTAGAAAAGCACGGCCAGGACGATTGCCGTCAGAAGAACGTAGGTTCGGTCTCTCTGGAGGATGAATGCGCAGAGCGAGAGGGCAACGCGGGCTATTGGCGTGGCTATGAGGAGAAGGATTCCGAGCTGGATGATGCCGCGGCCGCGCCATTCGCGTGCCCACCCGATGATTCCGTCTACATAGCGGAGCTGTGTCGGTTCCCCGGTGAACACGCCATACGCCGGGTGTTCCATCCCATGCCGGCGCAGGTAGAAAATCCCGCCTATCAAAACGACCAGCGCGGCAAAAATGACCCCTCCCCTGAGGAGATTGCCGATAAGCTGCTCAAATTGTTCATCTGTCAAGCGCAGTGCGACCGCTCCATTCCGTCGGGTCTCTTCCGATTTCCGTGTCATGCCGGATCCTTTCTTACATTTTTCCCCAGATTCCCTTGTATATCATCTCTAGCGCCATGAGCAGAATAACGACGCTGAATATCCGGCGGAGGTAGTCGGTTCTGGCCTTTGGCAGAATGCGTGCTCCGACGAGCGAGCCGACAAGAACTCCAAGCATGACAGGCATAGCAAGCCCCGGGTCAATATAGCCGCGACTGAGATAAACGCCGGCGCTTGCCGCTGCCGTTACGCCGATCATGAAGTTGCTTGTTGTGGTGGAAACCTTGAATGGAATGCGCATGGCGCGGTCCATCGCAAGCACCTTGACTGCACCCGAACCGATACCGAGTAGCCCTGACAGAGAGCCGGCAACAAACATCAAACCTGTGCCGGCAGGGACTCCGGTGACGTAATACTGTCTGGGCCCCTCGTCTGTCGGGTAGTTGCCGTTCATCCGGAGACGGGTCGCGAGGGGGTCCGGTTGCGTGGGGGGGAGGAGCTGGTGAGAGCGGCTCGTTGACATATACACGGAGTGGAGGAGAAACATGCCGAAAATTACGGCTATGGAACTTGGGGAGACAAGCCCAGCAAGAAATGCGCCGGCGAGTGCCCCGAGAGTGGTGGCAATCTCAAGGAACATGCCGATGCGGATGTTGGTGTACCCTTCCTTTACGTAGGCGGCACCGGCTCCTGACGAAGTGGCGATGACCGAAATAAGGGATGCCCCGATCGCGTACCGGATATCGATTCCGAACAAAAGGGTAAGCACTGGTACGAGGACCACGCCGCCGCCGAGGCCGGTAAGCGCACCGAGCAGTCCTGCTGCAAGACCGGTGCAGAATACAATCTGGGTGAAAAAATAATTATTCATTAGTTATATTGAATGGTTAAGATGTGATTTACCTACTCTGTCTATAATAGGTAATATATTTCAGTGCTGCAAGAGGAAAGTCGGATGACGCACGCGTGACCCCCTTTTCAGTTGAGCAAATTTCCCCGGTGTGGTAGTCTTACCTGTTTCTATTTTCCAGATCGTTACCAGGAGACGTGTGCATGTTTGGAACAATCATCAAGAAGATCGTCGGTAGCAAGAACGAACGGGAGCTGAAAAAACTCTGGCCCATCGTGGAGCGGATCAACGCCATGGAGCCGGAGATGGTGAAGCTTTCCGACGATCAGCTGCGAAATAAGACTTTCGACTTCAAGGAGCGGTACGCCGGTGGCGAGTCCCTCGAATCACTTCTTCCCGAGGCCTTTGCCGTCTGCCGCGAGGCGGGGAAGCGGGTCCACAACATGCGCCATTTCGACGTCCAGCTCATCGGCGGCATGGTGCTCAATTCCGGCAAGATCGCCGAGATGAAGACTGGCGAAGGGAAGACCCTGGTGGCTACCCTTCCGGCGTATCTCAACGCCCTGACCGGCCGCGGCGTCCACGTTGTGACGGTGAACGACTATCTGGCCAGGCGCGACTCCGACTGGATGGGACGCATCTACAATTTCCTCGGCCTGACGGTGGGGGTCATTGTCCACGGCATCGACGACGACGAGCGACGCGATGCCTACAACGCCGACATCACCTATGGTACCAACAACGAGTTCGGCTTCGACTATCTGCGGGACAATATGAAATTTGCCCTGGAGGACTATGTACAGCGGGACTTTCACTATGCCATCGTTGACGAGGTGGACTCCATCCTCATTGACGAGGCGCGGACCCCGCTTATCATCTCCGGTCCCACGGAAGACTCCACGGACAAATATTACGTCATCGACCGGATCATCCCCTCTCTCAAGAAGGGGGAGGTGATCGAGGAGGAGGCCAACACCCTTTCGGGCAAACGGAAGCGCTATACTGGCGACTTCACGGTGGACGAGAAATCCAAGTCCGCCACTTTGACGGAGGAAGGGGTGCTCAAGGTTGAGAAGCTCCTCAAGATCGACAACCTCTACGACCCCCGCAACATGGAGATACTGCACCATGTCCAGCAGGCCCTGCGGGCCCATGCCCTGTTCAAGCGGGACGTGGATTACGTGGTGAAGGACGGTGAGGTCCTCATCGTCGACGAGTTCACCGGCCGTCTCATGCCGGGACGCCGTTGGTCAGACGGCCTGCACCAGGCGGTTGAGGCCAAGGAGGGGGTGCAGATAGAGAATGAGAACCAGACCCTGGCCACCATCACCTTCCAGAACTACTTCCGGATGTACGAGAAGCTCTCGGGGATGACCGGTACCGCCGATACGGAAGCGGAGGAGTTTCACAAGATCTACAAGCTGGACGTGGTAGTTATCCCCACCAACCGGCCGCTGCTCCGCCCCGACTTCCCCGACGTCATCTACAAGACCGAAATGGAGAAGTTCAAGGCGGTCATTGAGGAGATCAAGGAGCTGCACGCCAAGGGTCAACCGGTGCTGGTCGGTACCATCTCCATCGAGAAGTCGGAAGTGTTGGCCGAGCTGCTGAAGCGGCAGGGGGTCCCCCACAACGTCCTCAACGCCAAGCAGCACGAGCGGGAGGCGGAGATCGTGGCCCAGGCTGGCCGCAAGGGGATGGTCACCATCGCCACCAACATGGCGGGGCGCGGTACGGACATCGTCCTCGGTGGCAACCCGGATGGCCTGCTGCGGCAGTGGCGGCAGTCCGAGCCGGAAGCGACCGAGGAGGAGAGCGCAAAGATGCTGGAGCGGTTCAAGGCGCAATGTGCCGCAGAGCACGAGGAGGTAGTCAAGCTCGGCGGTCTCCATATCCTCGGCACCGAGCGCCATGAGTCCCGCCGCATCGACAACCAGTTGCGGGGGCGCTCAGGCCGCCAGGGGGATACCGGTTCCTCCCGCTTCTACCTGTCGCTTCAGGACGACCTGCTCCGTATTTTCGGTTCCGAGCGGGTATCGAAGATCATGGACCTCCTCAAGATCGAGGAGGGTGAGGCGATCACCCATGGCATGATCACCAGATCCATCGAAAACGCCCAGAAGAAAGTGGAGGCCCACAACTTCGAGATTCGTAAACACCTCATCGAGTACGACGACGTCATGAACAAGCAGCGCGAAGTGATCTACACCCAGCGTCGGGAGATCCTGGCCGGCGAGAGCATCCGCGAGAGTTTCATGGAGATGATGGATGAGAGTGTGGCTGACCTTGTGGCGGCCTATGCCATTGATAAAGTGCCGGCGGCTGAATGGGACTGGCAGGGGATAGGGGACTGGGCGTACAAGGCCTTCGGTTTCCATCTGGACATTCCTCCCGAAACCATGGTGGTGCTTAACCCGGCAAATTTCAAGGAGCTCCTCCAGGAGAAGGTACGCGAGGTGTTCACCGCCAAGCTCGGCCAGTTCGGCGACGAGATGATGGATCACCTGA
>JAJZUQ010000102.1 GCA_021848385.1 Deltaproteobacteria bacterium | reverse complement strand
CTCCAGGCAGCAATTCAATGTTTAGTCGCCGGAGTAATACCTACTGTGAGCCCCTCCATGAAACCTTACACACCCTTTCACATTGTCCTCGTGGAGCCGGAGATCCCTCCCAACACCGGCAACATCGCCCGGCTCTGCGGCGCCACCCGCACTGTCCTGCACCTGGTGGGAAAACTCGGTTTCTCCACCGACGACCGGCAGCTGAAGAGAGCCGGCCTCGATTACTGGTCTGCGGTTGAGATCCACTACTGGCCCGACCTTCCCGCCCTCCAGGCAACCTATCCCTCGGCACGGTTCATCTACACCAGCAAAAAGGCGGCCCGGACCCACGTGGCCATCCGGTATGAAGCAGGTGACTTCCTCGTCTTCGGCAAGGAGACCAAGGGGCTCCCCGATTCCCTCATCGACGCCAATCCCGAAACAAGCGTCCGGATTCCCATAACAGGCCCGGTCCGGAGTCTCAACCTCTCCACCGCCGCAGGGATCGTCCTCTACGAGGCGCTGCGTCAGACGGGACAACTGGAAGACGGGGACTAGGGACTAGGGACTGGGGAGACGTACTATGCTTGTGAGCGGCATCATCTTCATGGTTCTGGCGCTTTTCTTCTATACCTACGCGGTCTTCAGCGGCAGAAAAGAGGGGCTCCATCCCAAACATCTGATCGTTTTCGGCATCGGTCTTCTCTGTGACTATCTGGGCACCCGGCAAATGAGCTATTACGCGGCCGCCACCGGCCCGGCCCCTGAGTGGCACAACCTGTCCGGCATCCTCTCCCTCGCCGGCATGGCCTTTCACTTCCTCCTCGCCCTGGCTGCCACCCTCCTCAAACGGGCCGACCGGATCAACCGCACCTTCCACCGGGTCAGCCTCACCATCTACTCCCTCTGGTGCGTCGCTTTCGCTAGCGGCGCCATCGCCGGCATGCTCCGGCTCAGCTCCCACCACTGACACTCCGGAAACGGAAAAGCCCGCACCCCCTGAAGAGGTGCGGGCTTCTTTTAGCATCCGATCCAAACAAGAACCGTGGATTTTTCGCAAGGTCAAGG
Source organism: Deltaproteobacteria bacterium (assembly GCA_021848385.1). Taxonomy (GTDB): domain Bacteria; phylum Desulfobacterota; class Desulfuromonadia; order Geobacterales; family Geobacteraceae; genus Geomobilimonas. Next base: position 3,422 of record JAJZUQ010000102.1, on the reverse strand, counting down.
CGGGCAAGGATTTGGGCGGAGACGTAGTACCCAAACATCGGGCATAAACAGCGCTACGTCGCACAATTTCGCCTGCGAAATTGGACCGCGAAGGCGCCCCGAAGGGGGCGGCCGAATGGCCGAGTCACAACCAAATTCACAGCCCAACGCCGAGATTGCGGAAAAGCCGCGGTTCTCTCCTATTTTTGATCGATCCCGGACAGCTTCCAGGCGTTATTCCCAACTGGTCTCGTAAACGTCCAGTACTCCTCGAACTTCACCGGGTCGGTCTTGCTTCCCGCCACCACCTGGCCGGTGGTGTCGTCGGTGGTGTAGTCCAGGAGGTTGGCATAAATGAGAGCGGTAATGAAATCCTGACCCGACTCCTGCCATGCTTCCACTACATCCACGCTCCGAACAGCGATGTTCTCCAGCCGGTTCACTTTCTTATCGGCCAGAAGCTTGCCGATATCCTCCTGGAAGACCCGCCGCATCTCGTCGGTAAGGAGGCTCGTCACGGTTGCCAGGTCACGGTTCATCCAGGCTCCCTGGATCTTGAAGAAGATGTCCATGACGTTGTCGTTGAAGCGGTTCTCGTCGAAGGATGCGTCCATCTGGCGGATGTGGGCAAGCCCCGCTGCCACGTCGCCCGGTTCAGGTTCATAGCTCTGGGGTGCGGCCTGCACCGGCTGCTGGTACCCACCCTGCCCGTAGGAAGACTGGTTGTAGTAGGTCTGGCTGGACTCTGCCGCCTCTCTCCTGCTCTTCACTATCCGGTAGATGAAATAGCCGATCCCCGCCAGAAGCAGGATCTCGAACAGGCCGATGCCACTCCCCCCCATGCCGCCACCACCGCCAAAACCGAGGCTGCGGAACAGCATGCCACCGAGCATACCGCCGACCAGTCCTCCCGCCATGCTCCGCATGAAACCGCCGCCCGCAGGCTGGGGCTGCTGAAAGGGTGGTGGCGAGGTGGGCTGCGACGGAGGCGCAACCTGCCGTGACGGAGATGGTTGGCTGTATGGGCTTGCAGGGGTTGAATAGCTTCGGGAGCCGCGACTCCCGAAAGACCGGCCGCCACCGGCCCGGGCCGACGCATCCATCTCCATGACACTCAAACTGAGAAACAGTACTGCGATTGCCATTGCAAAGAGTTGTCCTGTCTTTCTTTTCATTGTTCAAAGTTCTCCATGGGTTGTAGAGTTTGTTTCATCGGGTGCCAGTGTAGCATTTTTTTCGAGATTTACCGTAAATTAATTATTGAGTTCTCCCCTGTCAACCTGTGGAGGGATGAGCTCCCCGGTCTGCTCTGAGTCCCCAAAGATCAGGTTCAACACAGGGTTGCCCGACGCTTCAGTTCCGCCAGCACCGCCATCACCACTTCCTGCACTTCGGGAACGGCAGGAAGGGTCGCAGCGATGCCCGCCAGATACCCCTGCTCCCGGGCCAGCCGGAACGACGCGGGGAAGTTCAGGTCGTGCACCCAGGAGAGCTGGAGGAGTTTGAAGTCATTGAGGGTGACGAGTTGACTCAAGTTCACCATCTTCCTTTCTCCCAGGCAGGCCAGCACATCGGGCGAGTATCCGGGGCGATCGGCAAAGCCAAGGGAGACGGCCGACGCCCGCTCTTCCGCAGGTGCCCGGTAGTAGTCGAGAAAAACACGCCAGATGTCCAGCTTGTCAGCATCGCGGATGAGGCGCAGGTGGAGGCCGGTCGCCTCATCCAGATCGGCAGGGAGGGTAAAGGCGTTGTGAAGGGAAACCACGCGGATGATGATCGATTGCTCCGCCGTGGGAAGGGTATCCAGCACCCGTTCTTCGGTGAGAACCCGCGCCCCCAGTACGGCATGGTTCACCGACGCCGCATCCTTGAAGGTGCCATAGCGGCGGTACTGCTCGAACCGCCCGACATCATGGAACAGGGCGACGGTCATGGCCAGCAGCCGGCTTTCCTCCTCCAGGCCGAGGCTCTCCACAAGCAGCTCCATGTTGGCGCAGACCCGGTGGGTATGTTCCTCCTTGAGGATGATGTTACGCTGGGCTTCCGCATCGTCGACGTAAAAGGTCCGGCAGTAGCGGTCGAACCAGTCGCGCAGGCGGGTCAGGTCGGCACGTTCCATGGCGGTCAGGCGTCCCTTTTCCCCTTCACAAGCCTCGCCACCCAGGCGACCAGCTTGTGGAGGAGACTGAACTGGAAGACCGCGGCGAACATGATGAGCGACACGTTGACGAACTGGGTCCAGACCGGGTCCGGAACCACCGTCCCGCCAGCAATGGTCCCGATTGTGTGGTTTTTATGGATGTACCAGATGCTGATGAGGATGCCGACGCCGATGCCGGCATAGATGAAGGAGCTCCGGGACGGCCCGGCGGTTTGCGGTGAATCGTTCATTGATATACCAGCCTGTGATTAGAATTCTGTCTGACAAAAAGGGGGCTGCGAGAGCCCCCTATTCTGTTTCTTTTCGAGTTGATGTCGCATCAAGACTAGTCGTCGAAGTTCCCCGCCGCTCCCTTGTCCCCCGCCAGGCTCTTCGCCCGCTCCCTGATCTGGCTTTCGGTCCAGTGGGCCGGATCCTCGATCTGGCTCCCCTTGGGCCCCACATCGGCGGAATTGGCCTTGAGAACCGCCTCAATGGCCAGGGGGGCGGTATCCTTCGAGTTGAACACCTCGGTGATCATCTTGTAGGCGAAATCCTCCACCCGTTTCGCCATCCGCTCCCGAATTGCCTCAGGCTGTGCCAGCAGCTTGTTCTCGAAGAGAAGGTTCAGGTTCTTGTAATCCCCCTTCTTCCACCCTTTGGACTCGGCAAGAGCGACCATCTCGGCCCACAGCTCCTCGGTCATCCCCTCACCTTTCACCTTGATTAAGTTACCGTCGGCGTCCAGCTGGGCATTGCCGTAGTCGTTCACTTCCAGCCCCCAGGAGATCATCTGCAGGGCGGTGGCGACGTTCGCCTTGGTGGTCCTGGTCTTGGCGGCAATATCCCGGAGGCGCTCCGAGCTGTTGCCGGAGGTGCCGTGCTGTGCGCCGCTCACCTTGTAGGGGGTGAGGGCGTTGTGGATGTCGGCGGTGAGTCCGACCTGGATACCGGCGTCGGAGGCTTCGAGACCGTGGGTGGTTCCGTTGTTGAGGGCAATCCAGTCGGGGAAGATGCCGTTGGCGTTCAATCCCTGGATGAGAAACTTTGCCTCCTCCACGGTGGAGAGTCCCTGGTTACCCTTGATCTCGCCCACTTCGGTCTCCAGACCGGCCCAGGAGGGGATGAAGGGGTTGAGGGCGAGGTTGGCCAGCAGGTTCTCGTCGTCGGGGAGGTGGGAGGCGTCGATGGCGATGGAGGTGATCCCCGCCTCGAACATGGTCGGCACTTCCACCTTGGCGGCAGCCAGGTCTTTGTCGTTCTTGATCCCGTAGTGGTCGGCATGGATCGCCACCGGCACGGT
>JAJZUQ010000048.1 GCA_021848385.1 Deltaproteobacteria bacterium | reverse complement strand
ATGACCTTACCCCATTGATTGAACCAGATTTTGCTTAGTGTTTTCGGTCTTTCGATCTTGGTTGAAGGTTCTTGTAAATTCTTCAGGAGTCATGTCGTTCAATGAACTGTGTGGCCTTTCAGAGTTATAGTCCTTCCGCCAGTTCTCGATGATTTTCTGGGCGCTGTGCAGATTGACGAACACGTTGTCGTTAAGGCATTCGTCTCTGAATTTGCCGTTGAAACTTTCGATGTATGCGTTCTGAACCGGCTTTCCTGGTTGGATGAATCTGAGCTTGACGCTGTTCTCGTAGGCCCACAAATCAAGGGCCTTGCTGATGAACTCCGGTCCGTTATCGACCGTGATTACGTCTGGCAGTCCACGTGTCAGTGCAACACGGTCGAGCACCCTGGCCACCCGTTGACCGGTGAGAGAGTGATCGACTTCGAGAACGGGGCATTCCCGGCTGAGATCATCGACAACGGTCAGTACACGGAAGCGCCTGCCACTGAAGAGGCTGTCGGAGACAAAATCCATGGACCAGTGCTGGTTGATGCGCTCCGGTCTGTCCATGGTCACCCGGAGGTGGCTTGTACGCTTCTTGCGCTTCTTCAGGCGGAGCGAAAGCCCCTCTTCCCGGTAGAGACGCTCGGTGCGCTTGTGGTTGATCAGGTGACCTTCTCTGCGCAGCATGGTGTGCAGCCGGGGAGCACCGAACTTGCGCCGCTGTTCTGCCAACTCACGCAGGCGTGATCTGAGTTCTTCATCGTTCTTTGGTTTTGCCTGGTACCGGCAACTGCTCCGGCACAGCCCGATTATTACACAGGCCCGTCTTTCACTGAACTGGTAGCCTTCCTGGAGGAGAGCCACCATGCTTCGCCGGGCGGCAGGCGTTACCACTTTTTTGAAAGCACGTCCTTGATGGCCTTGTTTTCAAGCATGGTATCGGCCAGCATCTGCTTGAGCTTCTTGTTCTCGTCCTCAAGCTGCTTCAGCCGTTTGGCGTCAGAGACCTCCATGCCGCCGTACTTGGTGCGCCAGTTGTAGAAGGTTGCATCGCTGATGCCATGGGTGCGGCATAGATCAACGATCTTCATGCCGGCTTGGGCCTGTTTCAGGATGCCAATGATCTGTTCTTCGGTGAACCGTTTCGGTTTCATGTCTATCTCCTGTGTAAGGGAAATAGACCAAATTCACTAAGTTTGCAATGGCTCAGTTTTCAGGGGGAAGGTCAAGTATAGTAACCTTTTTGATTTTGCTTGTGGTTGGAAACATTACTAACAAATATTTCCATGGAAAAATAGCACGCCGTTTTCAATAATCTACCTTATTTTACTGCGTAATATGATGTGTTCTGGTAACTAGCTTTTTTTCTTGCAAAAGTTATAAAAAAACGTTATATTTTTTATAACATTTAAACACAAATCGTTGGTTGTCTAAAGACAGCCGCCAGGCTGCACCTGACAGGATACCGAGTAAAGCGTATGAACAGTAAGCTTTCACTTACAATCGTTTTTTCGGTATCCTTCTTTTTCATCTTCCTGGGGATGAGAAATCCCGGCCTGTACAACGGCCAGAGCCCTAAACAACGCCCCCGCGCTGTAATAGAGAAAACCGTACAAGATTGCCAGGAAACTGTTAAGAATTTCAATGCCGTAGCCGATGTATGTCCACCTCTCTGTCTTCAAGAGCGCACCCGATCCCGGGTGTCTTTCGTTCGAGAATACAGCACGCCTGTTTCCGCTCCACCTGTCCGTCCTGCCTCACGCGCGCCTCCCCTCATTCTCTCTGCATAATCCAGACAACTGCACCATTTACGAGCCCCTTTAGCAATAACGCCGTTTGACCGCTTTGATTTCTTGAGCGTGCCAACCAGTTCCCGTGCAACAGTATTCGCTGTTGCGTGTGTTCGGGGGCGGAGGGGGCGTTTGCCCATGACAACTGAATTGAGCGAGGTCGCAATGAGCCAAGGTGAGAATTCAATTTATACGGTTCAGTCCGTCAATAAGGCATTGGAGATTCTTGAGCTCCTTGCTGAGGAAGCGCAGAATCTGAGCCTGCCGCTGCTTGCAGAAAGAGTCGGCATCAGCAGAAACAAAACATTCCGTCTCCTGTCCACCCTCTGTGAGAAGGGTCTGGTGGAGCGTGACGCAATAACAGGCGGGTACCATCTGGGAATCTATTCAGTAGCGCTTGCCCAGAAATTTCTGAAAAACGCCAGCGTCGTTACCTATGCCCATCCAATCATGGAGGGCCTAGCCAGGAAACATGATGAGGCAGTTTACATGACGGTCGCAGCTGGTGACGAGGTGCTGTTTCTCGACATGGTCGACTGCGAACATCAGATCAAGGCGGCCCACCTGCTCGGGAACAGGTTTCCTGTGTTCACGACGGCAGCGGGGAAAATGATCAAGGCTCTCGATTCGCGGGACCTGCTTGAAAAGATGTTCAGGAAACGGGGGAAGAAATCGGATATTTCGGACTTTGACAGGCTTGAATTTGAACTGCAGGAGATCCGCACTAGAGGCTTCGCAGTTGATGTCGGTGGCCTCGGCGAGGACATCATCAGCGTCGCTGTTGCCGTAAGGGACTATGCCGGTAAAGTTGTTGGCGCAATAACCATGCTCGGCCCGTCGTTCAGGATGTTTGCCGACCGACTCGAAAATGAAATCATTCCTTCCATGATTTTGGGGGCGGATATGCTTTCTGAAAAGTTCGGTTATACCTCCGCATAACGGCGAACAAAGTCACTGTCAATGAAAGGAGGCGAGATTGGTGCCCGGCACCGATACAAAAGGGTAGACACGAGGTTAGCGCATTAAGGAGATGGAATAAGAAATACCGAGTCAGAGATTATTGAAGCCGGTTCACGAAGTGATTTCAAAACATTCCAAAAGGAGGTAGCTATGTCGGTAATAATCGCAAGCAAGATACAGAGCAATCCGAAATACCATGAACTGGTCAAACGACGCAATACGATTGGCTGGTCACTCTCGGCAGTTGTATGCGTGATGTATTTCGGTTTCACCCTGATGATTGCCTACACACCTGATATTCTCACTGCTCCTATCGCTGCCGACAGTGTAATCCCCGTAGGCATGCTTATGGGCTTCGGCATAATCGTGGCGTCGTGCCTGCTGACGGGTGTGTATGTTTACATGGCAAACAAGACCTTCGATCCTATCATTGCAGAAATCGTTCAGGAGGCATCTAAATGAGAATATTTAAAACGGTTTCCAGTACAGTGGTGGGGCTTGCCGCGCTGTTCGCCTCCAATGTCTCGTATGCTATCGATGTCCCTGCGGCTGCCCCTGCAGCTGCGGTTCCGGCGGCAGCGCCGCCACTCAACTGGCATGCAATCATAATGTTTCTTATCTTTGTCTCGATTACCCTGGGAATTACCTATTGGGCTGCAACCCGGACCAAGACGGCGGCTGACTTCTATGCTGCCGGACGCGGCGTTACCGGTTTCCAGAACGGCATGGCCATCGCCGGCGACTACATGTCGGCCGCCTCATTCCTGGGAATTGCCGCCCTGGTCTACTTCAACGGTTTTTATGGCCTGATCTTTTCGGTCGGCTGGCTCGTCGGCTGGCCGATTATCCTGTTTCTGGTCGCAGAACGGCTCCGCAACCTCGGCAAATACACCTACGCCGACGTGGTTTCATTCCGTCTCCAGCAGGGACCTATCCGCATCATGGCAGCCATAAGTTCGCTGATCGTCGTCATCTGGTATCTTATCGGCCAGGCGGTGGGCGCCGGCCAGTTGCTGCACACCCTTGTGCCGCAAATGTCCTACAGGATGTCCATCGTAATCGTTGGCGTGTTGATCATACTTTACGTTACCCTGGGTGGCATGAAGGCCACAACCTGGGTGCAGATCATCAAGGCAGGGCTGCTGTTGGGCGGTGCAACGTGTATGGCTTTTGGCGTTATGCTTCACGAGGGGTTCAGCTTCGCAAAACTTTTCTCCGACGCCGTGGCACTTCATCCCAAAGGCATAAAAATCATGCAGTCAGTAGTCCCGATTGGCGCCAAGGCTAATCCTATAGAGTCAATCTCACTCGGGCTTACCCTCATGTTCGGTACTGCCGGACTGCCGCACATCCTGATGAGATTCTTCACCGTTACCGATTCCAAAGCTGCCCGCAAGTCGGTCTTGTACGGCACTTGCTTCATCGGCTATTTCTACATTCTGACCTTCATCATCGGTTTCGGCGCCATAATTCTCGTTGCCAACAATCCGGAGTATGTGGTCAATGTCACCAAGAATATCCTCGATCTCAAGGGTGGCGGCAGCATGCCGGCTATTTATCTGTCGCATGCAATCGGCGGTAACTTTTTCCTCGGTTTCATTGCCGCGGTTGCTTTTGCCACCATACTTGCCGTTGTGTCCGGTCTGACGCTGGCTGGTGCCTCGGCGCTGTCGCACGATATCTATGCCAGCGTAATTATGAAAGGCAAAGCGGACGAGAAAAAGGAAGTGTGGGTGTCGAAGATGTGCGTTATCGGACTGGGTATCCTTGCCGTGCTCCTCGGCATTGCGTTCGAGAAACAGAATGTTGCCTATATTGTGGCGCTGACCTTCTCGATTGCTGCCTGCACAAACTTCCCGATAATGGTACTGTCCGTTTTCTGGAAAGGACTGACCACCCGCGGGGCGGTGCTTGGGGGCTATACCGGCATCTTTGGTTCTATCATACTGCTTATCATCGGACCGACGGTATGGACCAAGGTTCTTGGAAATGGTCCGGCCCTCTTCCCGTATGACTTCCCAACCTTTGTTGTCCTCCCTGTCGTGCTTATCGTAGCGTATGTTGCATCCATAACCGATGGCAGTGAGAGTGCAAAGAAAGAACGTGCTGCATTCGAGGCACAGATGATCCGTGCCGAAACCGGCCTGGGTGCCGAAGTGGCCGCTTCTCACTAAATCAGGAGTATTCTTCATTCAGAGTGGCTGCCGGAAATTCTCTGGCAGCCACTCGCTTCTGTGCGGGATAGACACTCCCGCACCATCCTTATGCCCAGCAGCCTTTTCCCTCCTCCAGGTTTGGGGATTTCTACTTTCCGTACCGGTTGGGGTTTAAGGTGTTGACTGGCGTGACGTACTCACCACATCGCGTCGCATGACCTGCAAGCTCAGGCGATCTTGAACTGTTCCACCAATCCGGCCAGGTCGGCGGCCTGCTGCGAAAGGCCTTGGGCCGAGCGGGAGAGCTGTTCAACTGACGACAGGTTTTCCCGGGCACTGTCGCTGATGCTTTCTACCGCCTGTACCACCATATCGCCTCCCTTCTTCTGCTCTGCCGTCGCATTGGCTACCTGCAACGTCATGCCATTCATACTGTTTACTGCCTCCACGATCTGTCGTGCCGACAGTGACTGCTCCCGGGTGGCGATACTCACCTGCTGGGTCACGTTGTTCATGTTCTCTACGGCAATCCGGATCTGCTTGCTCCCCATTGCCTGCTCACGCGTCGCTCCCGTTACCTCCTGGGTGACGATGTTCATTCGCTCCACGGCGATCCGGATCTGCTTCCCGCCCTGGGCCTGCTCACGTGCCGCACTGGCCACATGGGCCGTGGACATGGTCATTCGCTCCACCGACTTCAGGACCTGCCCGGAGGCGTTGGCCTGCTCGCCCGTCATCAGGGATATGTCGGACATGAGTGTGCTTGTCTGCTCAATGCTTTTGACGATATTAGCCAGGGCATTACCCGCCGCACCGGACAGTTCCATGGAGGAACGGGCCTCTTGGGCCGCCAATTCACTATATTTTACCGAGTTGCTCGTGTCGTGCTGTACTTCCTTTATGACCTGACCGATTTCCTTGGTGGCAGTGACGCTCCGCTCTGCCAGCTTCCTTACCTCTTCCGCAACCACTGCGAACCCGCGTCCCGCATCTCCGGCCCGTGCCGCCTCGATGGCCGCGTTCAGCGCCAGGAGGTTTGTCTGGTCGGCGATCTCGTTGATCACTTTAACGATGCTGCCGATCTCCTCGGAACGTTTCCCGAGGTTGGCGATGGAGGCAGCGGTCTTCTCGATGACGTTCCCTACCCGTTCCATGGCCTCAAGCGCCTGCTGTACCGCTTCCTGCCCCGCAGCCCCTTCCTTGGCGGCAGCCTTCGCAACCTCATCTGCCGTGTTGATGTTCTTGGCCGATTCCCTGATGGAGACGGCCAGCTGTTCGATGATGGCCGCCGTCTCGGTGGCTACCTGCTGCAGTTCCTGGGTGTTCCCTGCTACCTGATCAATGGAAACGGTCATCTGCTCGATGGTGGAGGAGGTCTCGGATACGGACGACGCCAGATCTTCAGCACTCTGGGCCACCCGGTCGATGGAAACGGTCATCTGCTCGATGGTGGCAGAGGTCTCCGCAACCGACGACGCCATCACCTCGGCGCTCTTGGAGACCTGCTCGCTGGAGGCTCCCAGCTCGTCAACCGATGAAGAAACTTCCTCCACGTTTGAGGCGAGGGAGTCGGCATTGCCTGCCACGGTCTGGATAGAGGCCGCCATTTGCACCATGGTGCTGGAGGTCTCCTCCGCTGCCGATGCCTGGTTGTGGGCAGCACGATTTAACTGGACGGAACCGGCCGATATCTCGTCGGCAGCCGATGCCACCTGGCCTGATGAGTCTTGTATGCTGGCAACCATGATCTTGAGCTTCTCAACCATCTGTCTCATGGATGCATAGACACCGGTCTCGTTCTTGTTGCTGGTATCGAAACGGATGGTCAGATCGCCGTCGGCAACCCTTTCGGCAATGCCGGCAATGAATCCCGGTTCGCCACCCAGTTGTTTGGTGAGACCGGCGGTGATAAGGATGCCGATGATGATGCCGAGAAAGACGCTCCCCAGAATGAGGAAGATCATGAACAGGCGACTATCCTGATATATCTGCAGCGTCTGGTCCGCCGCCTTTCTAGCGTTTTCTTCTTTTATCTTCGTTGCATCCTCGAGTAGGGAATTCAGTGCGGTTACCTTTTCCCTTGCGGCTCCGTTTGATAACTCCTCAGCGTGGCTGCTCTTCTGCAACTGTTCGGCAAGGGCCGCATCTATAACCTTGTTGCTGGTAGGCTGATAGTCCTGCCACATGCTTTCAACCTTCGCCATCGCCTCTTTGCCACGGTCGGTATAAAAAAGCGGCTTTGCCTTTGCGAGTTCATCAGCTACTTGTTTTTGCGCTTCGTCATGCATCTCTTTGAATTTTTCACGCTCTGTCTGGGTCGAGGAGAGAATCATGTTCTTTTCCGCTCGCACCATGCGCAAAACATCAATGGTGACCTCTTTAAGATGGGCGACACCAACCACCTCATTTTTATAAATAAAATCGGCCCTCTCACTCATAATCGCCATGTTCCTGATGCCGACAAAACCAACGGCTGCCGTGATGAGCGACAACAGGGCAAATGCCGATAACAGCCGTGTTCTTACCTTGAGATTGTTGAACCAGTCCATTGATACTCTCCCTTGTATTATGTGTTCGTATCGAATCGTCTCTACACAAAGTTTCTGAGCTGGCGTTTCCCTTGTCATCGGGCTGCCCGCGCGGACAGATAGTCTAAAATTGCAGCAGTGCGTTGTTCAGGTCGAGGATAATGATGAGCCGTCCCTCCAGCTTTCCTACTCCCTTGATATAGTTCTGGTCCGGGGTAACAGCTTCTTCCGGTATCTCTTCGATGGTGGCCGATGACAGCTTGATTACCTGGGAGACACCGTCCACCAGCATCCCTAGCCGTTTCCCCGCCAGTTCGATGACGATGATCCGCTGGGCATCGGTTGCCTGTACCGCAGGCATCCGGAACCGGGTCCGCAGCTCCACCACCGGGATGATCTTGCCGCGCAGGTTGATCACTCCCCGCACATGTTCGGGGGCGCCGGGAACGTGGGTAATATCCGTGGCCCGGATAATCTCCTGGACACTGCCGATGTCAACCCCGTACTCTTCACCTTCCAGGCTGAAGGTGACCAAGTGCAGGAGTTTCTCTTCCTGTTGTGCCGTGGCGGCCGTGGCGACAGTGTCCAGATCCTCCTGAGCCTTCTCCATGAAATGGGACAGGATATCCTCTGCCAGCCCTGACGGGGGAAGTACAATTCCCTCATTGTCCTGCATGTGTGCCTCCTCTTCTGGTTTTCTCCATGAGTGATGTTATGTCAAGGCAACTCTGCCGCCCCTCAGCACTTCTCTCCGATAGACGTCCAATTCCATGATAACCACTTCCTGGCTCCTTAAAATCCCGGAGACACTGAAGGGGCAGCGTCTCGCCCCTTCACCGGAAAGGTAGTCCCTGTCATTACCTGCTTTATGAGGAGATGGAGGTCGGCGGGCTGGAACGGCTTTTTTACATACCCCTTGGCCCCCAAGGCCAGACCCCTCACCGTGTCCTCCTCTTTTCCTTCGGTGCTGATGATAATGATCGGAATTTTGCGGGTGATGCCGAGGGGTGCTGCCTTCTGCAAGAATTGAATGCCATTCATGACCGGCATGTTGATATCGAGCAGAATGAGCTGAATATCTTGCTGCTTCTCCAGAATATCCAGAGCCTCCTGGCCATTCATGGCATCGACAATTTTACATTTGTAGCAACTCATGACGAGCCGGTACATCTGATGAATGAGTGCCGAATCATCAACTACCAGCATTTTCTTCAGCATGACATCCTCCCGTAACACCCGTGGAAAGCGATAGTTATTGCATTTTTCATTAACAACACAATAGCACCTATCGTGCCCAAACCCCGATGCAGATTGACATCCAAGGAATATCAGCCCTTTGAGATATTGTGAATTTCATGGAGATAATGAGGAGGGTTGAGACAAAAGTTGCCAGAATGTTGCGGGGGACGGGGAATCATGCGATACATCCGGTAGTTAAGGGCGTGTGACAAAAGGAGCAGGTGCAACAGATGTCACACCCTTTTTCAGAGTGACATGCTTGCCGATGTGACGGTTACTTCTCGCAACCATGCGGGAGGGGACGGCCTCTGCCAGACCATGCAGAACTATTACGTCATTGACGATCGCGGCAACTGTTGCTTTCAATGGGCTGCTGTACTCTCCATCAGGCAGATCTTCTACAAATTCACGTTACTTGAACTTCTTGCAGATGTCCCTGACAGGTCATTCCCGCACTGTTTTTAAGCGGGAATCTGGTTTTGAAATTCAGGGGAAAACCATATCCCCGATAAAAGCGTTCGGGGATAACAAAGAGTTTTGCGAGAATCGCACCAGTTATTCGCATCCGGCGTTTTCCTGCCGAAATACCCGAGTACGAATGCAAAGTCGGTAGCCGGATTCACGTCGTTGCCTCTTCACTCGGCGGTTCCGGCTTTCCCCATCCGGACGACTACCCGATGCTTTACCAGTCCCTGTTCCAACATGATCACGCCACCGGGCACGCGCTGCCCATCCATCTCCACCCAGGCAACACCACGCTGGCAACCGTGCGGATTCTCCACCTGGATCGCGTAGATCGTTTCACCGTGCCGGTAGCGAAGGCTGAAGCCCTTCCATGTCGCTGGAATGACCGGCTGTATCCGCATCTGGCTCCCACGCACCTGCAAGCCGAGCACCTCTTCGATCCAGGCCCGGTACATCCACGCCGCCGAACCGGTATACCAGGACCAGCCGCCCTGTCCGACTCGACCGGGCAAACGGTAGACATCGGCCGCGACCACGTAGGGTTCAATCCCGTAATGCCAGACCGCTTGCGCATCCCGGGCGTGCTCGATCGGGTTGAGCATGCGCAACAGTTGCACCGCCCGCTCCCCATCACCTTTGCGGGCCATGGCCATGGCCATCCAGAGGGCAGCGTGGGTGTACTGGCCGCCGTTCTCGCGCACCCCGGGAGGATACCCCTTGATGTAGCCTGGCGAAGGTTCCGAGATGTCGAAGGGGGGCTCAAAGAGCAGCACCATCCCTTCATCCTCGCGGACAAGATGGTTCCAGGCCGACTCCAGGGCTTGATCCGCGCGCTCAGGGTCGGCTGCACCGGAAAGCCAGGCCCACGATTGGGGAAGGGAATCGATCCTCGCCTCCCTGTTTGCTGCGGAGCCAAGCGGGCTACCATCGTCGAAGGTTCCCCGCAGATACCACTCCCCGTCCCAGCCGGCCTGCTCGACCCGTTGAATCAAGGCAGACCGCTCCTCTTGGTAGGTCCTGCCCAATTCCGGCTGGTGCATGAGGCTCGACAGTTCGACCATTCCCTGCAGAGACTCGCAGAGGAACCAGGCGAGCCATACGCTCTCACCTTTTCCTCCGGCACCCACCAGGTTCATCCCGTCGTTCCAATCCCCCGTCCCCATCAAGGGCAAGCCATGGGGGCCGATCGTCAGGCCGCGGCTGACTGCGCGCCGGCAGTGTTCAAAGAGCGTGGCGCGTTCAAAGGTTGCCTCCGGCGTGGAGAATACCTCGCGTTGATCGTCAGCCAGCGGGGGGGAGTTGAGGAAGGGGACCTCTGCCAACAGGATGTCGGCATCGCCGGTCGTCCGGACGTAGTGAGCGACCACATACGGGAGCCAGAGGAGGTCGTCGGAAATACGCGAGCGGATCCCGGCGCCGGCAGGTTCATGCCACCAATGCTGGACATCCCCCTCCTTGAACTGGCGGCTGGCGGCCAGCAGAATCTGGTCGCGCGCCAGTTCGGGCCTGGCGTAGAGGAACGCCATGACGTCCTGCAACTGATCGCGAAAGCCGAATGCGCCGCCTGACTGGTAAAAAGCGGATCGCCCCCAGATGCGACAGCTTAAGGACTGGTACTGCAGCCAGCGGTTGATCAGGAGATCGGCGGCCAGTTCGGGGGTCTGTACTTCAACCGTGCCGAGCAGCGCATCCCACCACGTTCTGGTCCGATCGAATGCGTCCTCCAGCGCCAGTTCCTCACGGTAGCTCTGCACCAGTTGCCGGGCTTCCGCTACGGACCCGGCCTGGCCCAGCATGCAGGTGATATCACGTCGCTCGCCCGGTGCCATTTCCAGTGTCACCCGGAGTGCCGCGCACGGGTCAAGGCCCGCTCCGGTCCGTTGTGACAGCCGGGTCAGCTCCATGGCCGCCGGGTTGGCCAGAGAGCGGTTGCGGCCGATGAAGGAGGTGCGGTCACCGCCGTATGAGTCGGCCTCGGGAGTTATGGCCACGAAGGCGACCCGCTTTCCGTACTCGGGGTGGTAGCGGTTCCGTGCCAGCAGTGCCCGGGTTTCGGTATCCCACGTGGTCATGACGTGCATCTGGGAGGTTTCGCGGTTCTCGCCAAGGGTCAATTCCACATAATAGGTCACCGAGAGCCTGCGCCTTCGGGAGGAGGCGTTGGTGAGCCTAAGCCGCTGCAGCTTGATCGGCTCGCCTCCGCTTTCATCCACGGGGACGAAGACGGTCAGCTCCTGCTCGATCCCGTTACTGTTATGTTCGAAGACCGTGAATCCGGCCCCGTGCCGTGCCCGATAGGCGGTTTCCTCACGGATCGGTGCGGCGGTCGGCGACCAGAATGTGCCGCTCTCTTCGTCGCGGATATAAAGCGCCTCCGACGCCGGGTCCAGCACCGGGTCGTTCGACCAGCCGGTCAGACGATTGCGCTGGCTGTTGCCATACCAGGTGAAGCCGGACCCCGTTTCGCTGACCAGGGTGCCGAAGCTGGGGTTGGCGATGACGTTCACCCATGGTGCAGGAGTGTTGGTGTCGGGACCGAGATAGATCACGTATTCATGTCCGTCCGGCGTAAAACCACCGAGGCTGTTGAAATAGTTCAGCTCCATGAACGGGAGCGGGGCCGAGGGCTCCCGGGGAGAACGTTTTCGGACCAGTGTTTCCAGAAGTTCGGCGGCCTCCACCGGAACTCCCAATTGCTGGGGTAGTGTGCCGCGAGCCGCCACCAGCATGACACTGGACGCGGCCTTGAGGAGCATAAGGTCCTCATCGGGGATGTGCGCTGCACTGCGCAGGAAGACCCTGCCCGGCCGATCAGCCCCGGCAGTCAGGGAATGGCTGTGGATCAGGCGTTCCAGCCGTTCCTGGAGCGGCCGTTCATAGCCCCCGGTTTCCTCGTTGAGGATCACCAGGTCCGTGGAAAATCCGTGCATGTGCCAATAGGTGTGGGCCTGGAGCATCTGGCGCACTAGGGTGATATCCCGCGCCTCGCCAATGGTAATCAGGGCCATCGGCAAGTCGCCCGAGATGCCGTAAGGCCACAATCCTGCCTGCCCCTTGCGGTTTTCTTCAAGGCGCTCGGCGGATGCGCGCAAGAGGGGATTGGGGAACAGCAGGTGACTTGCCAGTTGCTGGAAGCGGCGCGCTTCATCAGGCTGGATGTGCAGCATCTGCAACTCTTGCTGGGCCGAGCCCCAGGCGAAATCCATGGCCCGTTCGATCGCATGGGGGTCGCTGTACTTATCCATCAGCAGTAGCAGCTGTTCGCGGGTTGCCCCGGCAGCGAGCACCAGGGAAACCCGGGCGCGCTGGCCCGGCTCAAGCGTAAGACTCTGCCGCAGGCTTAAGCTAGGGTCCAGGACAAACCCTTGACTGTTGCCGAGCTCTTGCACGGCGCCCATGGGGTTGGCAAGGGTCCGGCCGCGGCCGATGAAGCGCCCACGGTCGGTTTCAAACTGCCACCCTTTTTCATGCGGGCTATCATCCCCTGTATGCTCAAGCGTCAAGCGGTGGGCCACATACAGAGGCGGATCGTTTTCACCCCGCGGCCTCCGGTAGGCGAGGAGAGCCTGTTGCTCGGGGAGCGCCTCGGTCTGGATGAACAGCTTGTTGAAGGCCGGGTGCTGGCGGTCCGCGTTGTGGGGCGCCATGGAGAGTTCAACGTAGCTGGTCAGGTCGAGATGGCGAGCGCTATTTGTGCGGTTGACCAAGGTAATCCGGCGCACCTCCACATCGTCTTCCGGTGAGACGACGACCTCTGTTTCCGTCTGGATTCCGTTATCGGCGCGGCGGAATACGGCCCGATCAAGGGCAAATTCTGCAGAATACCCATCAATCTTCCCGCCGACCGGATGATACGTGGTGGACCAGACACGATTCGGCTCGACCTCATGGATGTAGCAGTAGGTCCCCTGCCCGTCACAGGTCTGATCCGACCGCCAGCGGGTAAGTTCCTGTCCCTCCCACTGACTGTAGCCGCCACCGCTGTTGGTAACCATCACGCCATAGCGGCCGTTGCAGAGAAGAATACTCTTGGGGGTAACGGTATGAGGTGTGGTAAAGGTGCTTCCTGCCATAGCTACCAGGTCTGCAGCCAAAAGCTGCGGTTCACTCTGCCGGGTCGAAATCAGGTGCAGTGGCGGAAGGGTTGGGATGCGCTCCTGAAGCAGGGCCTCAAAGGCACGCACCCGCGGATCGCTATGGAATCGTCGCGGGAACGGGTTGCCTTGGAGAAAGTTGGTCAGCGCCAGGAAGGCCATCCCCTGGTGATGGGCCATATACGCCTCGATGATCACCCCGCGCTTGAGAGGCTGACCCTCCGCGTTACGCTGCGGTTGCCGGCTGAAATCCATCGCCTCGTAATAGCCGTAATCCCCGAGCAATCCCAGCCCAGCAAGTCGTTGCAGATTCTGCACGGTCTCACCCGGCGCCACGTTCAGTGCCAGCAGGGTAGCATAGGGAGCGACGACCAGCTTTTCCTCAAGACCACGCTTCAATCCGAGCGCCGGAACGCCGAAAGCCTTGTACTGATAGGTCTTGTTGCTATCCAGATCGGCAAAGGCGGACTCGGAAATGCCCCATGGGACGCGGTGTGTCCGCCCGTAGGCAATCTGGACCGCCACCGCTTCCCTGGCCGCCTTGTCCAGGAGCGAGTTGCCATAGGAGCGCTGGAACAGGAGCGGCATCAGGTATTCGAACATGGTCCCGGTCCAACTGAGCAACACGCGCTGCCGGCCGATTGCTCCGTAGGGGCGGCTCATGGAAAACCAATGCTCCAACGGGACATCGCCCCGGGCAATGGCGACGAAACTGCCGAGCCGCGCTTCGCTTGCCAGCAGATCGTAGCTGGAAAGGTCCAAACGGTTTGTGGATACGTTGTAGCCGATGGCAAATAGCTTCCGCTTGGGGTCATAAAGGAAAGCCATCTCCATCCCGGCCGACAACTCGCGGACCTTGATGATCAACCGTTCAGCCATCTCCAGGGTTTCACCTGCCAGCCATTGCGCAGTCGCAAAGGCCGCAATGACGCGGTCGAGCCACGGGAGGAGCGGTGAGCAGGCAGGGGGAGACTTCTCCCGGATTGCGTTGAGAATCCGGATCGAGTCGATTCGGCCATGGGCAAGATCGAAAAGGGTCGGCGACCGGGACAGGTCCTGGCGGATGGCGAGCAGGGCCGCCGGCCCCAGCTGGGCAAGCTCCGTTTCCGTCTTTTCGTCAAGAATTTCGATCCAGGTAAGATAGCGATCCGCGATCGTTATCCATGCGGCCACCTGTTCTTCCATCTCCCCGGCCCATGAGGCCGCACCTCTCGGAACAAGCGGGACACTGAAGGTTCCCTCCATTTTCCGCAGCAGGCGCAGTTCATCAACGATACGGGCTGGTGGTGACTCCCATTCGTCCATCAACTCGTCCAGAATGTGGAGATCAAAGCCAGCACGACGTTCTTGCCCGACCACCTGTTTCAGAATTCCGCCGGTGTCACGAAAGCCGGCAAAGGCCTTGCCATCGAGAATCGCTCCGTGCATCAGCTCATCAAGCCCCTGTTCCATTGCAACCAGGGCACCCAGCAGGTTTCCGCTGTCGACAGTGGAGACGTAGCGGGGTTCGAGCGGAGCCAGGGTCTGGACATCGTACCAGTTAAGGAGATGCCCTTCATGACGTTCCAGGCGGTCGATGGTTTCCATGGTGCGGGTCAGTCTTTCCACGACCTGGTTGATGGTAAGGTAGCCGCAATCGTGGGCTCCCAGGGCGCTGGCCATCCAGAGACCGATGTTGGTAGGACTGGTACGCATGGCCAGGCGGTTCTGATGGGAGACCTGGTAGTTGTCGGGGGGCAACCATGATGTGTCATCGCTGACAAATTCAGAGAAATAGCGCCAGGTCCGCCGGGCGACCTGCCCGAGGAAACGGCGGTCCGTTTCCGGCAGCGGTTGCGTCTGCTGCTCAACGGGTCGCAGGTTCAGGAGCCAGCCGAGCAGCGGGGAGAGGAACCACAACACGAGCCAGGGGGCTGCCAGCGGCAGGCTGGCCGGCATGACGCGCCAGATCGCCCACCCAACGATGCAGCTGAAGAGGCTTCCCAGCGCCAGGCTTGCAACAAAGAGCGATTGCCGTCGGGAAGAGCTCCAATGGGTAGCCTGGGCCGTCCACTCCAGAAGATTGTGCCCGGATATCATGCGACGGTAGAAGACCCGGGCGATGGCATCCAGGGTCACTGCCGCCTGGTGGGGGAGCAGCGCGGCATCGGCTGCCGCCCGCAACAGGTCGTGCATGACCTTCGACAGTTCGAAGTACTTCAGCCCCTTGCGGGTGGTGGCCATGGTGAAAGGCTGCGCCAGAGGGTGGAAGAGGAGCTGCATGCCAATCACCAGCGTGGCGATGATGCCGATTCTCGGGGAACTGAGCCAGGACGCAATCAGCAGGCCCAGGCTGGTTGCGGGCACCAGGCTGCGGCGCAGGTTGTCGAGGATTTTCCAGCGGTTCAGCAGGGAGAGCGGGTTCGGCCCCCGGCTGCCGGAAGCCTGCGGAACACGCGGGAAGATCCACCCTGCGATCTGCCAGTCGCCGCGAATCCAGCGGTGGGCCCGGCTGGCGTAACTCTGGTATCCTTGCGGGAATTCGTCAAAGAGCTCGATATCGCTGGCCAGTCCCACCCGGACGTGAGCCCCTTCAAGCAGATCGTGACTCAGCACCCACTCTTCGGGGAACCGTTCCGACAGCACGCGACTGAAGGCGCGCACATCGTAGATGCCTTTGCCATGGTACGAGCCTTCACCGCTCAAGTCCTGATAGACATCGGAAACTGCCTGGGAGTAAGGATCGATGCCGACCGCATCGGCGAAGAGCCGGCTGAAGGTCGAGACGCTCGTGCTCGGCAGGGTCGGACTTACCCGTGGCTGAATGATGGTGTAGGAGCCGGCCATGATGTTACCCGAACCATCAAAGCGGGGCTGGTTGAGGGGATGCGCCAGGGTCTCGACCATTTTGCGGGCTGTTGCGTGCGGCAGTTGGGTATCGCTGTCCAGAGTGATGACGAAGCGGACGTCCGTAAGATGATCGGGGTCCCCCACGTAGACCATGGGTGGGGCGGTTTCGGGCCGCGTGCCGTCGATCAGGCGATTCAGTTCCTCCAGCTTGCCCCGTTTGCGCTCCCAGCCGATGAATTTCTGCTCGGATTCGCTCCAGCTGCGCTCCCGGTGGAACAGGAAAAAGCGCTCTCCTCCATGGCGCCGGTTGAGAGCTTCCAGGCATTCACTCGCGGTCTGGAGGAGCAGGCTGTCATTTTCACGCGAAAGCGTGACGGAATCGGTGTAGTCCGTGAACAGGCTGAAGAGCAGATTTGCTTCCTTGTTGGCCAGGTAGCGGATCTCCAGCTTCTCCACCTCGGCTTGTACCGTCTCTGTATTCACCAGCATCATCGGCACGACCACCAGCGTGCGGAAGGCATCGGGAATACCCGTATCCTCGAAATCCATTCTGGGCAAGGGGCGGGGGGGGAGGAGTCGGGTGACCAGATAATTGACCACCTCAACTGCCAATTGGCTGACCGGAATCAGCAGGAACAGCAGAAGTCCGAGCCGGATCGCGGGCGACAGCCCGCCCAAGCCGGGGCCTGCGGCTACGGCGATGAACAGGGTTACGAAGCCGAAAATTCCAAGGGCGTAGACTGCGGCGTGATGGCGATAGACCCATCCTAGGGCGCGATAACGGGGCGCTTCACGGCATGCAAGCAGCTGCACTAGTTCAGCCCGGCCTTCCCCGACCAGCCAGGTTCCGACGTGGCTGCGCCGTTCATCAGGAGTTGAATCACGACCAGCCTGTGTCGCCAGCTTGACAACGCGCTCGGCGACCTGTTCCTCGGTCTGGGCAGAGCCGCGGGCGAGCTCTTCAATCGCTCGTCGGCAGCGGTCACGGGTGGCGAAATCCATGCCGGGATAGACCCCGGATGGATCGCGACGCAGCAGCAGTTCTACCCGGCTGAGCTTTTCGAATATCTCCCGCCAGTCCAGCAGGGCAAGCTGGCGCAGACTGGTGAAGGCGTTGCCGCATGACAACTGCTCACTGGTCTGTCGGTTCTGCTCCCGCAAGCTGAAGTCGTGCACGGGGTTTTTGAGCGTACGTTCGAGCCAGCTCTGCACCGGCGCCAATGCGGCTGCCTCGTCATAGAGCAGACTGACCAGCTGCGCCCCGAAATAGGTCGTGGGGGACGGCTCCGTGGCAGCAAGCTCGGCGAGGAGCGCGAAGAGCTGGTTCGAATCGCGGCGATTGGCGGCGATCAGCCGGTTCGCCCAGAAGTCGGCCAGCTGCCGTTCGCGCAGGTCCTCCAGGGCTGTGACGGCAAGATTCCGGATGCTTTCGATAAGCGCGATGCGTAGCATCTGGGGAATCGCCCAGAGTTCGCCGATCGTCAGCGTGCGTACGGATTGGTGCGCCTCGATGAACGCCAGGATATTTTCCCGGTCCAGGTGCAGTTCATTATGGGAAACGAGATTTTTGGCAAGACCATAGATGCACGGCAGTCCCTGGTAGGGATCGGCGGACAGGGCGGGGAGTTGCTGGTAAAAGCGTCGGGGAAGGTTCAGCAGGACATCGCGGGCGCTCCCTTCCAGGATGTACTCGTTATCGAGTATCCAATCGGCGGCCGGCGTCGCTTTCTGTTCCAGACGGCTCGCTGCGGAGAGATCCGCGCAGACCTCGCGGACCCATTGACGGGATTGCTTGAGTCGTTTGAGCAGTTCGGTAGAGTGCTGCGGACTGAGGTCCACCTGCTGTTCTCTGGCATGGCGCTGGGCATGCTCCTGAACTTGCGTTGGGGAGAGCTTTGCCGCGGAATTCCGAGCCTCGAGCCGTCGTTCACGCTTTGGATGCATGACGAACAGCGCCGGAGGGATATCGCCGCTTTCCCGCAGCAGAGTCACCGGCCGCTGTAAAGATTCGACCGGTGCCTGGAGGATCAGGACGGACTCCCCGGACACGAGCCAGCGGGCATGATCGTGCAGGACCCCCGACCCAACACCGTACCTGGAGCGTCGAAGCCATAAAAGACCTGCCATGGCACCGATTGTAGCACATGCAAGGATCAACGTCAGGGACGTGGAATGCCTCCAGCCTGGAAGCGACTGCGACCAGTGCAGGAGCAAAGAGATAGCCCCGCCAATCCCCCCGGACAGGATGGCCGCCAGGATTATCCCGACGGTGCGACGCAAGATGAATGGATCTGAGATATGAACACATCCGTCCGTACCCTTATGTACCAGGGCGGTGCGGTGGAAGCCCTGCTGTGCCAGTCCCCGAAGTGCTTTTCGAGCTTCATCCTGTTGTGCGAAGTAACCAATGAGAATGCCAACGCCCACTATGTGTCCTTTACTCAGTTCGTAGTCTGAGCGTCCAGCATGTGAAGGATTTCACGAGACGGGAGGGCTCAGAAAGGAACTGTGCGGACTGTTCCCGAGGATGTGACAGAGAGAGGTGGATTGAGATGACCGGAAAACAGAGGGGATTCGAAATGACTGAGAGAAATGACTTCTGGTGGTAGGTCAGTTGGTTAACTGTACGCCGTTATCGGGTATATAGCCAGGTATATTCTTGATTGCTTTCTGTTTCAACTGTTGGGAGAGGTCAGAAATGCGGAAATCAAACAGGTTACGGCTCGTGCCATAGATGTTTTCATGGCAGCCTACGGACACAGTGAGGGGAAATGATTGCTCATTGGGGGGGGATGATAGACCGTCGTCCTCTCACCTTAAACACTGATTCACTGGGCACTGAGATATTCTCAGCGCCCTTTTTCATGTTGAAATCAGGTCGCGGAAATTCTTCATGGCACTTCGCTCCCTCGCGCTTTTTCTGCGAACGAACCATGTGACGACTGTCCCCACGTCTGGCGGGAGCGCCCGGCATTCCACCGCTCCGCTGAAACGTGACAGATCGACCACCGACCGCGGCAAAAAGCTTATCCCCATTCCCGCGGCGACACAGCCGAGAATCGCTTCGATGGAGCCCAATTCCATCACCCGGTACGGGACCTGTCCGGCCTGCTTCAACCAGTCTTCCAACCGGGAGCGATACGCGCAACCGGAACGAAAAACCAGAATCGTCGTCGTGCCGTTTTGCCCAACTCCTACCTCTGGGGCTACAACCATCGCCAACTCTTCATCAAACGCCTTTTCCGCGACTAGATCTTCATGGCTGACCTCACAGCCAACGAATGCGCCATCCAGTTGGTAGTCCAGCAAACGGGTGATACCTTCCTCCGACGTGCAGGTTTGCAGGCTGAGCTCAACGCCGGGGTAGTGCCGGTGGTACCTGGCCAGCAGTTCGGGCAGACGAACAGCCGCGGTCGTCTCCATGGAGCCGATGGCAAGTCTTGCCCTTTGGCCATCCTGCTCCCGTACAGCCTGTTCCGCCTCTACAGTCAGATTGATGATCTTTTCCGCATACTCCAGCAGCAACTCGCCGCTGGCCGTCAGGTGCATTCCCCTGTTTCGTCTATGGAAAAGAGACGTGCCCAGCTGCTCCTCCAACTGACGGATTCGGGCCGTGACGTTAGACTGGACGCAATACATCTTTTCTGCGGCACGGGTGACGCTTCCTTCCCTTGCCACGGCCATGAACATACGTAATTCATTCAGCTCCATGCGCATTATAATATCACAAAAAGTGAACCGTTTATCAAAATAAATCATTGGTAGAGATCTATGTTTTCAATTACAATTACTGCATGACAAATGACCAGAACAAAGCAAAACTAACTGAGATCAACCAACAACCGGCTATGCGGGTGCTCGTTGGCGGGGTGTTCGTGATGATGGTGGCCATGGGGATTGGGCGCTTCGCCTTTACTCCCATTCTCCCCCTTATGCAGCGCGATCTGGGGATCAGTCACATCCTTGCCGGATCGCTTGCTTCGCTCAATTATGCTGGGTATCTTCTCGGAGCGCTGCTCTGCGCAATGCTCCCCTCTCTACTGCGAAATATATTTGTCAATGTCGGCACCCTGGTCGCAAGCATTGCCACCACGTTGCTCATGGGGCTGACCGTGTCGCCGTTCTCGTGGGGTATACTGAGATTCATTGGCGGAGTTGCCAGCGCAATGTTATTCGTCGTCATTGCCATCGAGGTAAGTGAAACCTTAGCACGGAGCCGCCTGAGTCGCTGGAACAGCGTGCTCTTCAGCGGCGTTGGGCTGGGAATTGCCCTGAGCGGGTTACTTGTGCCATTTCTGGATCGTCTTGGCGGCTGGAGCGCCGCTTGGCTTGGCATGGGAGCGGTGGCTATCGTATTGGCCATTGCTGGCATCGGGCTGGCTGGCAGAGGGCATGGAGCGGTGCGGGTACCGTATGGCGCAGTACACACTGCCGGTACGCTGAAAGGGATCGGCCGGCTGGCCACAGCCTATTTCCTGGAGGGGGTCGGCTATATTGTAAGTGCCACCTTTTTGGTCACCATGATTGCACACACGCCAGGTCTGTCCGGCTTTGCTCCATGGAGCTGGGTGGCAGTGGGTCTGGCAGCGGCCCCGTCGACAATCCTCTGGCAGATCGCAGCCAACAGGATGGGGTTACGCCTGATCCTCTCCCTGACCTACCTCCTCCAGGCAGTGGGGATCTTTCTAAGCATCAACGCTGCTACTGCTGTGACTGCAGGGGTGGCGGCTGCCATTTTTGGTGGTACCTTTATGGGCATCACGGCTCTTGCAATGGCCGAGGGTACACGACGTGCAGGTGCGGAAGGCCGCCGTGCTGCGGCTATCATGACCGCCTGTTTTGGCGCAGGACAGGTTGTCGGTCCGCCTCTCGCCGGATTTCTGGCAGATCAACTCGGTGGATTTTCCTTAGCCCTTTTTATGGCAGGCACATTGGTGGTGATCGGCGGCATCCTCGTGGCAACTGACAGCAACTTTTCGTCTGTACTCAAATAGGAACTCACAATATCTGGCAAGGAGGACATTCATGCCCTACGTGAATATCAAGATCACACGCGAAGGAGCGACGACTGAACAGAAAGCAGCCCTGATCAAGGGAGCCACCCAGCTGCTTGTGGACGTGCTCGGGAAGAATCCTGCAACAACGGTGGTGGTGATTGACGAGGTCGATACAGACAATTGGGGGATCGGGGGCGAAACGGTCACTCTGCGGCGCAAGAACGGAAAATGACGAAAGCTGCTTCTTCCTCAATTCCCAGAGTTATCGGCTGGGATCACCTTCCGGGAAAGTACGGGACGTTGTTTGCTGGTTTCCCCGCGATCCATTAACCTCCCATCCCGGATTTCCCTCGAATCACCCGCCCTCTCACGTCTTCCGATCCAAACTCCTATACTGGATCGCCTCGGAAATATGGTTCTCCCGGATGCCGTCGCTTCCCGCCAGGTCGGCGATGGTGCGGGCGACCTTGAGGATGCGGGTGTAGGAGCGGGCGGAGAGGCCGAGACGGTCGGTGACGAGTTCCAGCATCCGGTGGCCGGCGGCGTCCGGCTCGCAGAACTTCCTGATGAAACGGGGGGGCATGTGGGCGTTGCAGTGGACCTTGGTCCCCTTGAACCGCTCCCGCTGGATCTCCCGTGACCGTTCCACCCGCTCCCGGATCGCCGTGGAGCTTTCCCCTTCACGCCGGTCGGCCAGTTCACAGTATTTCACCGCGGGGACCTCGATGTGGATGTCGATCCGGTCCAGCAGTGGCCCGGAGATGCGGGAGCGGTAGCGCTGGATCATGATGGGGGTGCAGGAGCACTGGTGCTGGGGGTCGCCGCTGTAGCCGCAGTGGCAGGGGTGTGTGCACCTTTCTCTACTTTTCCTATGCAAGACGGCACTCGTTCTCAATCGAAATTCCCCTCGAAAAGCTACCACTCCCCGGCTATCCCACCAATCCCGTGACCATCGGTGACCACATCCGCAAACGACGCATGGACCTCGGTCTTCTCCAGAGAGAAGTAGCAGAGATCATTGGAGTCACCGAATCTTCAGTCTGGAACTGGGAACATGGCACCGAACCAGAACTGCAATATAATCCAAGAATTATCAAATTTCTAGGTTATATTCCGTTCGACTGTCCGGATGACACTGTGGGGCGGCTTGCATGGTACAAGAGAGCGATGGGGATGAACCTGGATCATCTGGGTGAAGCTATGGGCCGCGATCCAGAACAACTATCGGACTGGTTGAGTGGCCGGCATAATCCGTTTAGGAAGAATCGAGAGAAGATCGAAATGTTTCTGGAAAGTCAGGAAATGTTCTTCTCTTAAGCCGATATTCTGATAGTTCACCTCTTATGGTGAATGTTGCAGGTTCCACTGTCACACTGGTTTCTTTTTGGCAGATAAGTGCGAACTCGGGCAAACAGCCAGTAGCCAATGCGGGCTAACTGATATACCACCGGTAACTGGATGATGCGCCCCATGAGGCCATAGACTGTTGAGGCCGGGAACGCCTGCCAGATGGCCCAGAATGAGTCAACCCCTTTGAAAACCTGTCCGTCCTGATCAATGGCATGCAACTGATGCATAAATTCAGCGAGCGAGATTTGATACTGCACTGGGTCAAAATCAGGTCGGCTGATGTCTATTGCCACCAGTTTGTCACCATGATCTTTCCGCTGGTAGTACTCAATCTTGCTAGCACAGACGATGCATGCCCCATCGTAGAATACTTTAAGTGGAAACCGTGGTGGTCTCATCAAATAAGGGGGCGTACTTCGGTAACTGTGAACCAGGCCGCGTGGGTTACAGCAGCGCCCGTACCTGGGCCAACGGTAGCATCGGAGTTTTCTTTTATTTTTGCCAGCATGGGACCTGACTCTTCTGTCTTTACCAGTTCCAAAGCCAGACGGACACCTCTGAAGCCGGGATCTGAAGCTTTGAACAGAAATGAGGCCTGCGGGTTCTCGGTAATATTACGGTAGGTTCTCCCATTGGTCATTCCCCATACCATGGTCTGCTCATCGATGACGTGCGGCCGGGCGTAGACTGCAGTATTGACGGCACCATCCTTTGATGCTGTGGCTATGACCCCCAGGCCTTGTTTCTGGAACAGTTCGTTCAGGTTCATGCTGTTCTCCTCTTAGAACTGAGATACTCTGAAATTTTGATCTCTACCGTTTGTCACAAGCTGTCTTTCAAAGATACAGTATCTCACGATTAAATTTTTCACGCCATCCTTCAGTAAATCCGTCATGCCATCATAAGGCCAACCCCATAACCAGCTAATATCATGCAGTAATATTCTGTTTGCCCTCCCCTTGACAACCTGACTATGGGTAATTATTTTTTGCTCAGAAAGTCACTTATCGAAAGGAGGTAATCCACATGGCAACCTGGGATGTATTCAAAGAGCTGGACAATCTGAGAAGGGAAATCGACGAAGCTTTCCGTGGCGCTGGCTACAGCAAACCATTTGGCCCGACATTCCTTTCGCCGGTAACAACCCGTCGTTTCCCGCTGGTTAACTTCAGCGAGGATGAGGGGCATGTCTACATCGAGGCACTGGTTCCCGGCGTTGATCCGAAGGATGTCGATCTGACCGTGCTGCGGAATACGGTCACCATCAGTGGGGAACGCAAACCGTT
>JAJZUQ010000047.1 GCA_021848385.1 Deltaproteobacteria bacterium | reverse complement strand
CCGATCTCATTTTACCCTTGAAGCGTCCTACTGGGATTTCGTCTGGCCGCGGGTAGTCCTTGGTTTCGGCCTGGCAATGACATTCGTCCCCCTTACCACCCTTACCCTCGCCACCATCTCCCGGGAAGAAATGGGGAACGCAACCGGCATGTATAACCTGTTGCGCAATATTGGAGGGAGCGTGGGGATCGCCATCTCCGCCACCCTCCTCTCCCGCTACGAGCAGTTTTACCAGAACAACCTTGTGGCCCGGGTAACCCCCTATGACACTGCCGCCCAGTTCAAGCTCTCCACCCTCAAGCAGGCCGTCGTCGCCCAGGGTGTCGATCCGGCTACCGCCGGTTCGGTTGCACGTGCCCTCGTCTACAACGACGTTCAACGCCAGGCAGCCATTCTATCTTACAACCACATTTTCTGGATTGTCGGCCTCACTTTCCTCATCATCATACCGACACTCCTGCTCCTTAAGCGGCCACACCACGGTGCCCCCGTGGAGATGCATTGACCCAAAAGAAAAGGCCGCTGCACCTGCCAGCGGCCTTTTCTTCATCATGACGTGATCACGTCATCGGGAAGTTCATTCAGATCATCCGGCGCATGCGGAAAGTGCTCCTTCAATGCCGCACCGCATTTTCCCACAACCGCGCACAACGCCTCGCACGCACGCCCTTCGCGCAAACCGGCAGAAAGTTCGTGGGCAAGCCCTTGCCATGATGAGGAAGGTATCTTATCGTTAATACCCCGGTCCCCCAGTATCCATACTTTCCGCTCCAGCAATGATATGAACAGCAGGATACCGGTAGCGTGACGTGTCCTGTACAGCCCTTTCTCATAGAAAGCGCGGACTGCACGGTCTCGCACTGCACGATCAATTCGACCCCTCGTCAACAGTGGCAGTTTGAGAACAGGCACGCGCACGAACAGGGCGCGGCAAGGCATATACAGCAGAAAGACTGCAGGGATGTAAAACCAGATGGTAATGTGTTGCAGCACTATGGCCGCCACCATGGCCAGTAGACCGGCAAACAGTATCCCCCCCAGGACAATGGCGTCATGATAGGGGTCGCTTTCGTCGACAACCATGGTGGCTATCTCGCCCGACGTTGACGCCTCGGCAGCATGAACTGCCTGACGTATCAACTCCCTCTCATCAGCACTGAAAAAATCTGTCACGTGTTTCATGTCGCGATGCGCCCCCTTTCCCGTCACCAGCCGCCTGAGGCCCCACCGCCGCCGAAATCCCCGCCACCGCCGGAAAAACCGCCGTCGGAACCTCCGCCGAACGAGCCACCGCCGAAACCGCCACCGATGAACGGTCCGCCATAAAATCCGCCGCCACCACCACCACCGCCGCCAAAGAGAAAGCTCACCAGCAGCCCGATAGCGAAACCGGCAACGACAAGTCCGGCAAGGATGACCAGAGAGAGGCCGGGCAGTACGAGCCAGGCAACGACAGGGGCTCCGACCGCACCGGCGAGACCACCGAGCAGACGGGAAATGGCCCCAAGGAAAATGCAGACGACCAGCAGGAAGATCGCCAGGGAAAAGACAGGCGGCGCACTCTTCCGGGCATGGCGCAGGTCGATGTCCTTACCCTGGTATTCGCCTTTTACCACAAGCATGATTGCGGTAACCCCCGCTTGCACGCCACCGTCAAAATCACCCGCCTTGAACCGGGGGCCGATGTCGTTGCGGATGATCCGTCCCGCCACGAGATCAGTCAGCTTCCCCTCCAGGCCCCGTCCGACCTCGATTCTGATCTTGCGATCCTGGGCGGCAATGAGGAGAATGGCCCCGTTGTCCAGCCCTTTCCGGCCGATCTTCCAGGCCTCTGCCACCCGTATGGAGTACTCCTCAATATTCTCACCGGATAGTGACGGAATGGTCAGAACGGCAATCTGGGTAGACTCCTTCTGTTCGAATTCAGTGAGTTGACTCTCAAGACCCTGGACAGCAGCCGGCGAAAGGATGCCGGCGTAGTCATTGACATGGCCGCGCAGTGCGGGCACGTCGAGGGCGTACGCGGACCCCGTCAGAAACATCACTATGAAGAGCGCAAGGAATTTTTTCATCGGCGTCGCTAAAACTTCACCTTGGGTGCGACCTTGGCCCCCTCTTCCGCCTTGAACGGCTCCTTGCGGCTAAGATGCAGCAGGAGCGAATTGGTGACGGAATTGGGAAAGATGCGGATACTCGTATTGAACTCCTGGACCGACTTGTTATACCGGACCCGGGCCACGTTGATTCTGTTCTCGGTCCCCTCCAGCTGATTCTGCAGATCGAGGAAATTCTGATTGGCCTTCAGGTCAGGATAGCGCTCCACAACGACCATCAGGCGTGACAGGGCGCCGGAAAGCTCACCCTGCGCCTGCTGGAACTTGGCAAACGCCTGGGGATCGTTTATGAGTTGCTTGGAGGCCTGCAGGGAACCGACCTTGGCACGCGCCTCGGTCACCGCCGTCAGGGTCTCTGCTTCATGTTTGGCATACCCTTTAACGACTTCAACCAGATTGGGGATGAGATCG
This sequence comes from Deltaproteobacteria bacterium, assembly GCA_021848385.1. GTDB lineage: Bacteria > Desulfobacterota > Desulfuromonadia > Geobacterales > Geobacteraceae > Geomobilimonas. The sequence goes on along the minus strand of JAJZUQ010000047.1, from coordinate 21,778 downwards.
GCACGCCGCTGGTAGCTGGCTTCCACGTCACCCCATGCGGCAGTCACCGCCTCTTCGTTGGCCTGCATGGTATTGTAACCGCATCCGGAAAGGGCCATCACCGCGCAGATCATCAGTGCCACCAGAACTGCTTTTTTCATACTTCCTCCTGTGAAGAGCTGTTTTCTGAAATATAATCACGCTCCGGGAGATTGTCACCATCCCGGTATCTGATTTTCAGCACAATAAGGATGCCATAGCAGAGAAGGGAGAAGAGGTTTGCGGTTATGAGAGGGACATCCTTCAGCAGGATACCATAAACAAGCCACAATGCCATCCCTGCCGTCAGGAGAATCGGCTGCCAGATGGATATGTCCCGCGCATGCCGTGTCCGGTAGGTTCTCACCACCTGGGGCACCGCTGCGAAACTGGTAATCGCCCCCGCAATCAATCCGAGCCAGGTGACCGTCATCGCCCCTTTTTCCCTTCGTAGGCGGTAGTGGCCCAGTCAATCTGGGAGACCATCCCCCGCAGGATGGCTACTTCACGGTCATCCAATTCAGCACGGGAGAAGATCCGCCGCAGAGAACGCATGAGGTGGGCAGGGTTCTGGGGATTGAGGAAACCGATTCTGAGTAGCGAGTTCTCCATCTGCCGATAAAGTTCTTCAGTCGCACTGGTCGAGGCAAGCTGCCGTTCCACCGCAACGGGACCAGCCTCGCCCGCTTTGAAGAGTTCATAGCAAAAGATCAGCACCGACTGGGCCAGATTGAGCGAACCATAATCGGGGCTCGTCGGAATGGTGGCATGCCAGCGGCACATGGTCAGTTCCTCGGTAGTCAGACCGCTGTCCTCCCTGCCAAACACAAGTGCGGCACGGTTGTGTGCCAGATTTTCGAGCACGGTAACCGCCATCTCCTGGGGAGAAAAAATTTCCAGACGGTACTTACCATGGCGTCGCGTCGTGCCGACCGTGACCTCGCAGTCGGCAAGGGCGTCCGCCAGCTTCCCGTACACTTTCGCCTGCTCCAGCAGGTCACGCGCGGAAACGGCGAACTTGAGCGCCTCCGGGTGATCCAACGGACAGGGATTAACGAGACGGAGTTCCCTCAGCCCCATGTTTTTCATCGCCCTGCAGACCATTCCCACATTGCCGGGGCTCTGTGGTTCCACCAATACGATTGCGACCTTGTCGCGCAGCTCTTCTCTTGTCAACGGCTATCCTTGAGTTTATTTGATTTCATCCTGTTCAACCTCATGCGTGCCGGCCGTCTTTGCCACCACGCATGTACGAAATGGGAGATCCACATGCAGCAGATCAGTCCGACCAGCGTCAGCATGAGATAGGGCTCATACCGGCTCACGTCCTCGACGAAAAGCGAGGCACTCTTACCGAAGAGGAAGCCGGCCAGAGAAAAAATGATTGCCCAGCAAAGAGCACTGAGGAGATTCAAACCACAGAATTTCAGCGCCCCGAGATTGGTCATTCCCAGAATAACGGGTAGAATGATGCGGAAACCATAGGTAAAACGGGAGACAAACGCAACAAATGCGCCATATTTTTCTATCAGCTTGAGTGCTTTGTGGAACTTCTTAGCCAGGGTTGTGAACACTTTCAAAAAACGCCGTCCCTGCCAGCGGCCGAGATAGAAGTAGAATTGGTCTCCACAGAATGAGCCGGCCAGTGCGGTAGTGATCACACCGAAGATATTCAGGTACCCCTGGAAAGCAAGAAACCCTGCCAGGATGAGTCCGGCTTCCCCCTCCAGAAACGTCCAGAGGAAAAGGACCCAGTAGCCATGCAGCTCAAGATAATCTCTGAGGAACTGATGCAAGGTTGCTCCGGGATACACTGAAGATACATTGCCCCCACCGCGAAACAGTACTCTATACTAATACCACATTTACTGACCTAGTACATCCATCCCACACACCAGCCACGCGCCCTGCCGGGCGCGCACATAAAAAAAGGTGCTCCTCCGGGGAACACCTTTTTTACGTCCTGCACCACCCGGTTCTACTTTCTCAACACCTTGATGACCGCAGAGTAATCCTCCTCACCACGACCATCCTTCACCCCCTGCTCATAGGTTTTGCATGCCACCTCGGCGGCGGGGAGATAGAGGTTCAACTTCTTGGCGGTCTCCATGACAAGCTGCAGGTGTTCGTGGACATAAACCAGTGCCAGATTGCGGGTGAAGTCGCCGCGGGAAATGGAACGCCCCTTTGAGTGAAAGAGCGGCGAAGCGACACCACCGGAATCGAGCACTTCAAGGATCTTGTCGGCGTTAAAACCCATTTTCTCGCCAAAAACAAGCCCTTCGGCAAGGGCCTGCATCATTTCTGCCTGGACAAGGTTGACGATGAATTTCATCCGGGTTGCATCCCCGATCCCCCCAACATGGATCAGGTTGAGGCCGAAATAGGAAAAAAGCTCGCGACAGCGGCCAACGAGAGACTGGTCGCCACCGGTGAGAATAGTCAGCAGCCCGTTGGCAGCATGTTCCTTGGTCCCCCAGACCGGTGCGTCGAGGAACATGATCCGGTGTTTGGCGGCCTCTTCAGCCATTTCCAGCGTGCTTTCAAGGGAATGGGTACCCATGTCCACAAGGATGGTGCCCGCATCGATACCGGCAAATATCCCGTCGGTGCCGTAAATATCGGGGCGCAGGCGTTCTTTCTCGGGACGGATGAGGATAACGAGGTCATTCCCCTTGGCCGCTTCCCGGGGTGTCGCGGCCCCGACTGCTCCGAGCTTGACGAGTTCGGCGACAACGGTCGGATCGGAATCGTAGACCGTCAGCCTGTAGTTCCCCTTCATAAGATTGGCAGCCATGTGCCTGCCAACTGTTCCCAACCCCAAAAAACCGATATTTTTCAGCATAAACATCCTCCTGTATGAGAATAATAGCACTTCAAGACACGTTGTCCCGCAATATTACAACCACTTTAAACTTGAAACAAGATTATAATGAATAAAACAACAATTGCAACAGGGCAGACAGAGGAGGCCATCGTAAAGACACCTGCATCCGACTTCTCGTAAACCCCGTACTGGTAATTCCACCTTTCGCCGGTTGCTCAGCGGGAACGGGTAATGCCACGCCGGTCGCACAGGAGTACCAAAGGACAGGAGGAACAGCGGGGAGATACAGGATGGCACTGGTTCTGACCAAAGGTTACCAGCAGGTCGTTTATCGGTATCCAGTAAGCATCCGGCAGCTTGGCACGCAGTGCAAACTCGGTTTCTTCCGGGGTTTTAGTACAGACATATCCCCAGCGATTACAGATTCTGTGTACGTGGGTGTCTACGCAGATTCCCTGTTTACCGAACCCGAGGGTCATCGTCAGATTGGCGGTCTTGCGCCCCACCCCTTTGAATTTCAGGAGTTCGTCAAGCTCATCCGGCACCTGTCCGGCATACCGTTCAACAAGGAGACGACAGATTTCCCTGATCTGGTGAGCTTTCCGATGGTAGAATCCTACCGGATAAATTGCCTGTTCCAGCACTTCTACGGGAATCTCGGCCATCCTGACCGACGTATCGGCAAGGGCAAAGAGCCTTTCCGACGCGGGTCCGGTGGTCCGGTCCTGGGTCCTGAGTGACAGAATGCAGGAGATGAGAACCTTGAAAGGGTCACCACCCCGCTGTGAAACAATGGTGACCGCCGGTGTCTGCCATCCCTTCACCACCTCGGCGAGGATAGTCATGGCAGCATGGATGTCACCATCTTTCATACCAGTTTCCGGTTACGGAATATACGCATGAAGAGAACACCGAGCACCGAAAAGACCAGGCCGACGCAGAAAAAAAGATAGCCGATGCTTCGGCCGTCACCAAGTCCGAACAGATCCTTGCCGTTCATAAAGGCAATGAGCGCAAGACCTCCGAACGTCCCTATCCCCCCGAGTATATAGATAGCGAAGGCCACTACGGCCAGCCCGATCCCCTGATGCTTTGCCATGATCAATTCCCCTGTCCGGATTCAGTTCTTTACAGTACGGACATTCTACAAAATCCGCACTATCAAGGCAACAGCATTTGTATCAACCCGTACGTTGAAGATGACGGTTGCACGAATAGCACCGCTTCCCTATAATGTCGATTCGCAAAGGGGAATCAACCCGCACAGAGGAGACATCGGTGGAACAGTACGTAGACCTGCATCTCCATTCGGTCCATTCGGATGGGGTCCATACCCCGTCAGCACTTGTGGCAATGGCCGCCCAAAAAGGGCTTAAAGCCATTGCCATTGCCGACCACGACAGCGTAGACGGCATCGATGAGGCACTTGCCGCGGCAGACGGACTTGATCTGGAAGTGATTTCCGCCGTTGAACTTTCGGTCGAATACAAGCGTTTCCAGGATATCCATCTGCTGGGATTCTGCATCGACCACCGGGACCCGGCGTTTCGGGAGAAACTGGCAGAATTCCGACGGCTGCGGGATGATCGTGGGCGGGCACTCGTAACACGTATCAACAATCGGCTTGCACGCCAAGGCAGGGAAAGTATTGCCTATGAAGAGATAGCGAGTTCTGCGACAGGAGCCCTCGGTCGCCCCCATATCGCCATGGCACTCATTGCCAGGGGATACGCCCACGACATGCAGGATGCGTTTGTTCAGTATCTCATCCCCTGTAATGTCCCCAAACGGTATTTCCCCATGGCCGAGGCACTGGCTGAAATACACCGCCTTGGCGGCGTTGCGGTCCTTGCCCATCCGCCGACCATCACACCCGACCGAATGCGCCTCGGCGGACTGGTGCGTGAACTTGCATCCTTAGGGCTGGATGGTCTGGAAGTATTCAGCAACTCTTGTTTTGAAGACACGATAATTTTTCTCGAGTCACTTGCAGACGAACTGGGGCTGATAATGACTGGAGGCTCGGACTTTCACGGAATCGAAGACGACGTGGAAATGGGAAGCGGACGGGGGGGATTGGCCGTAGCATACCGTCTGGTGACCGGTTTAAAGGAACGACTGGCCGGCAGAAAGGAAGTCATCGGGTAGAGTTTGCGGGTCTCTCCTACAGGTAAAAAAAAGGGCCCGTCAGGGCCCTTTCATCAATACATGAAACAGGTTACTGCTCTTTGTAGGGTTTGAAATTCATTATCTGCAGATTGTCCACCACCTTCTGGACCCCTTTGATCTTGCCGGCGATCCTGATGGCATGATTCTTCTCCGTGTCATCATAAACGTGGCCGGTAAGGGCGATAACTCCATCCTGAGACGTAATTTTGAAGTGGAGGTTTTTGACCTTGTCCGATTTGAGCAGCTCTGTTTCGACCCGCTTGCTGAGTATGATATCCTCAAGTAGGTCCAACGCCTCCGCTTCGGTGTCTTTAAACCGTGGGTCTTTTGCGGCCGCCACGATACTCTCAACCATGGAGGCAGGAGAAAGACGCGAGGTGTTGAACGTGAGATCATAGCCGAGGGGATCGTTCCAGTCCCGGTTATAATAGAAATGGAGATAACCGCCCCGCTGGTGATCGTTTTTCCTGATCAGATCACTGGCCAGGTCCGGGTCAATCCATTCCCGCTCGGCGAACATTTCCACCCGCTCATCAAAGGGAGCTATGAAACGGACTCTGAGTATGCTCCGTATCTCTTTGAGCAGGTCCTGCCCCCCTCGCCCGTAGAGGATGACGTTCCCCTTTTTGGCCTTCTCCAGGAACATGAGCTCCATGGTAGTGAGATATGCCGCCTGAAGGCGGTCTTCTGCTGTATTGTATGAAGGGGGTTTCTCATCGATCCTTTCGATGATTTCGGCAGTCAGACCGTACTTTGGCGCCAGTTCGGCGACTTTCGCCCCATCCACCAGCGTATACTTGAGTTTCCTGGCTACCTCTTTCGCAATCTGGTAGGCGCCGGTTCCCATTTCCCGGGATATAGTGATTATCGCCATCCACTTCCTCCTTCGGCTTTGAGTCGCAGGATGGTAGCATGTAATCTGTCCCCAGACAAGGGGCTAATTTCTACAACCATTCGCTCCATCCGTATCGGCTGAGATTTCTCGAACACTTTTTCCGGGAGTACCACATGCTTGACCTGTTTGAATTCGTGGCCAGATTCATTTTGTTTGCGGCGCTTCACTCATTACTCGCAATGCAGCCTGTCCAGGAATTCCTGAAATCCAGGATGGGCCACCTGGCGAGCTCCTATCGTCTCATGTATAACATACTGGCCCTGGCTACCTTTGGTTGGGCCATGAATGTCTACCACGACTCTCCGATCATCTACCGACTTCCAGAAATCGCACGGCCAATGGGATTTCTCGGCCAGGGAGTGATGTTGATTCTGCTCTGTATCTGTGCGGCGCAAACCGGTATTGGAGACTTTCTGGGGGTCAGACAGTTGCGCAGTAAACTCGCTACCCCCATCCTGATAACCAACGGATGTTACGGACGGGTACGACACCCCCAGTACCTGCTGGCAATGCTGTTCCTACTGTTCACGCCGGCCATGACCGTTCGCTGGTTGATCCTGACCCTTTTTTCTGCGCTGTATTTTCTTTTCGGTGCGATTATTGAGGAGCGAAGACTTATCGTAATATTTGGAGATAACTACCGCAGCTATCAAAGGCGGGTGAACATGTTCATTCCCCTACTGAAGGGGCGCTCCTGACCAGAGTCAACGACGACCTTACCGGTTACGATCTACGGCCTTATAACGGTTAACACAGCAACATCATTCAATTCGCACCCTTTTGACCCCGGCAATGGCACCCAGACCGTCTACCAAGTTGCAGGCAAGCTCACGCGTGCTGAATTTGACATAAAATTCGTAGGTCACCACCTGCTTTTCCACGTCCTTATCAAGACGCAAGTTCACAACCTGCATCTGACAGGCCGTGATCATCTCCTCAAATTTACCGAGCTGCCCCGTCAGGTCGCTGCTCAAGACCCTTAACGAAACGTAGGTATCCCGTTGCAAACAACCTTCCACCTTTTTGAGGAGGAGAAGGCTCAGGATCGCAATCAGAGTAACCACCGTTGCCATCACGTAGAGTCCGGCACCGCAGGCGACCCCTAATGCCGCTGCCAGCCAGAGGCAGGCAGCCGTAGTCAGGCCGCGAATGGAGGCCTTTTCCCTTATTATTGCGCCTGCGCCAAGGAAGCCGATCCCCGTAACCACTTGCGCAGCGATCCTGGCCGGGTCCACTCCCGTCGGCCCCGGAGAACCGGGGTTCCCAAATTGCCGGTAGAAATGGATCGACGTCAGGACAAAGAGGCAGGAACCGAGTGAAACGAGCAGATGGGTACGAAAGCCTGCAGGACGCCCGTGAACTTCCCGCTCCAGGCCGATGAGCCCCCCGAACAGGCAGGCGAGCACCAATCTCAGCAGAAGGTCAAGACTGAAGTCAATGTGCATCAGAGTTCTCCACCACTGCCACGGTAACTGCTATTCAGACTCCAGCGAAATGACGAGGTTGAGGGTCATTCGATGGGATATCCCCCCGCGACTTACGGTAAGAGGTATCTGCAATCGACCATCCTCAGCAAGATGGACTCCCTCAAGGATTTCAACGGAAGGTGCAAAATTTTCGATCACAGCCTGGTCAGACGCGGTTGCGACAGATTCAGCAGGAGGCAGGACATCCACCGAAGTGAGCGGTTGCGTGCCTGCGGCAACCACTTCATCCTCGCTGACCGTCTGGCTCTCTGCAGTCTCCCCGGACAGTTCCAGGCCGCCCTCCCGCAGCCGCTTCAACACCTGTTTCACCAGGGTGAAGAGACATTCAAGTACCCCCTTCCCGTTGGCGGCTGTCGCAGGCATGGCAGACAATCCCCCAAGTCCGAGGGATTTCTGCAACTCCTGAGGCGAAATGGCATCCGTCCGGTCGCTCTTGTTGCATTGGAGAACGAGAGGCAGCTCATCCGGAGATAAGCCATGGGCAAGCAGACAGGTACGGAGTCTATCCACGGCAGACCGGTTCTCCGCCTGACGTGCGCGCGATGAGTCGGCGACAAAGACCACGCCGTCCACCCCTTTGAGCACCATCTTCCAGGTTGAATCCTTGGGCACATCCCCCTGGACGGTATAGACATGGAACCTTACCGTGTAGTCGCCCAGATTCCCCTGCCCCGCCGGGAGGAAATCGAAAAAGAGCATCCTGCTCTCCTGCACGTGCATGCTCTTAAACTGCCCCCGGAAGTCGGGCTTCAGTTTTTTGAAGATAAAATTGAGATTCGTCGCCTTTCCCGTCTCTCCGGCCCCGAAATAGACTATCTTGGCGTTGATTTCTTTTTTGGCGTGGTTTACCAGTGCCATGGGCGCTTCCCCCTATCTATGTTTTTGCACCTGGAGCAGGATGCGGCGTGCCTGCGTCGAGATTACATTCGAAACGTTCTTGCTCTTCGCAAGGGTAGCCAGGTCCTTCTCGGTAAGAGTCGATATGTAGTGAAGGGCGTTGGGAAGGGGTGTCTTATTGTTCTCCGCCAGCGCCTTGCGAATCTGGTAGTTTTTTGTCCATTCCTTATTGGCACAGATGAGCCGCATGATCTCGTCACTCTGTACTCCGGCCTTGACGAGATTGAGAATTTCCCCGTCTGAAATGCGGGGGTTCTTGATAACCGAACCGCATACCAGTTTGTTCGGGTCCTTGACAAGTATCGAGCGCCACTCTTTGTCTCCGGTCAACGCCATCTTGATTTTTTCCGAAACGCCCAGCGACTGTGCCATCTGATACTTGGATTGGTACTCCTCATTCTCAGGCTCAGCTTCCTCTTCACCCTCGGTTTCTATCTCTTCGGTTTCCATCTCCTCCAACACGGCTTCGTCTTCAGGTACCATCTCCTTGAGTGCCGAAGCTGCACCGGCAACGCCCTTTAGCGCAAGAAAGGACATGGTCTGCACATCGATTTGTGGATGGGCAACGAGACGTGTCGTCAGGTCCGGCATGTCATAGTAGAGCCGCGCCAGCAGCTCTATAACCTTCGTCGATGTCTCAGCGGAACCGGCTACCTTCAGGGCCACCGTTTCCGGCAACTGTCGTAGGCTTTTGATGGCCTCGCTACACACATCATTGTCCCGGTCGTAACTCAGGAAAAGGAGGAGGTTGACCTGATCAGCAGCAACAAGGGGTACTTCGCCCCGTGCAACCCGTAACCGGTCTTCCCTGGACGTGTCCGGTGCGGCAAAGGATGCAGCTCCCGGAGAGACATTGAGTATCACGGTAGTGATCAAGAAAGAATCTCTCCTACTTCCCAACCTTGACAAGGTGAGGCGAAATCCCCTGTTTCTTCAGACTGGCAATATCTCTGCCTGCAGATTTTTTGCCGTCGTATCGCCCCGCAGTGAGGCGTAGGACATGAACCGGGGCCTTGGTCTTTTTCATGACAAGCTTAACCCCTTTTCCATAAAGACGGTCCTGTTCGATGGCAGCCTTCGCCTCATTGAAATAGGAGCCGGCATAGACCGAATACCTTCCGTTTTCCTGGAGCAGGAAACCATCTTTCGTAAACTTGCTGAGATTGTCCAATGCCGCATCTGCAGACTGATGTGTATCGAATGACCCGAGATACAGGCGATTCATCGGCTCTGACCGTATCGCTCTCGTCTTCGCAACTGGCTTGATGCCGAATTTCTTCAACTTCGCCTGTACCGATACAGCCGATTTCTCTTCAACATATTCGCCGATCACCAGTGTGTATGCACCGGTAGCGTGTTTTTTTGCCGCCGCCTTGGGCGACTTTCCGTCAGCTTTGGCGGGTGCTTTCCCGGCGACAGCAGCTTTTGATGGAGCAGGTTTCACCGGAACAGCAGTTGCCGCTTTGGCCGGGGGTGCAGGCTTGACAGCAGGCCCTGCAGGCGCAGGAGTTGCCGGTTTTGCAATCTTGGCAGGTGCGGGCTTCGCTGCCGGTGCAGGAGGAGCAACGGCGGGTTTAGCCGCAGAAACTGCGGGTGCGGCGGGAGTTGCCGCAGGTTTAGCTCCGGAAGTTGTGGCAGAAGGAGCGGTTGAAGGAACAGCGGGTTTGGCGGTGGCGGGTGCGGCAGCACTGCCTGAGACAGGAACCGCTCCACCTCCATCGGCAGGCCGCGCCGGAATCGGCTGTTTGACCTGGGCAGGCGGAGGAGCGGGAGTCTGTTGCCGCGGCTTGATGATGCCGGTAAAGAAATAGAGATAACCGAACACCGCCAGCAGCAGAACCAACACCAGCAGCAATATCTGCTGGGAACTCCCCTTCTCGCTGCCGATGTTTTCCCCATCATCTGACGACTTACCGAAACCGGACATGTATCAATCCTCCTGAAATTTAATAAAGTTTACTGATGGTTGTTCTTGTTGGACGCTGCGGCTTCCGCAATGACCTTCTGAGCCATATGGCTCGGCACTTCCTCGTAGTGTGAGAACTCTGTGGTAAAGAGACCACGGTCGCTTGTCATGGACTTGAGGTCGTTCGAATAGGCAAGCACTTCCGACATGGGAACAACCGCCCGTATGATCTGGGAATTTGCCTTGGGTTCCACGCCGACCACCTTGCCGCGCCGCGAATTGAGGTCACCGATGACATCCCCCATGCTTTCGTCGGGGACACTGATCTTCATATTCACGATCGGTTCAAGGAGCACCGGCTTGCAGATCTCCATCGCCTTTTTGAACGCCATGGATCCCGCTACTTTGAATGCCATTTCCGAAGAGTCTACCGTGTGGAACGAACCATCGTAAAGCGCAACCTTGAAATCGACAACCGGATATCCGGCAAGGAATCCCTCCTGGGATGCCTCCTGAATACCCTTGTCAACAGCGGGAATGTACTGACGGGGAACAACACCGCCGACGATCTTGTCCTCAAAAAGGTACCCGTCTCCGCGCGGCTGGGGTGACATTTCGATCCAGCAATCCCCATACTGGCCTCGCCCTCCCGATTGCTTCTTGTATTTCCCCTGAACCTTCGCCGTTCCGCGGATTGTTTCGAGATAGGGGACTTTCGGCGTTTTGAGGAGTACCTCCACACCGAACTTACGCTTCATTTTCTCCACGATGACTTCCAGATGCACCTGCCCCATGCCGGAAATGATAAGTTCCTTGGTCTGTGTGTCGCGGTGGGATTCCAGGGTCGGTTCTTCCTCGATCATCTTGTGGAGAGCCGAATGAATTTTGTCTTCATCGTTCTTGGTTTTCGGCTCGATGGCATAGGAAATGACCGGTTGCAGAAGCTTTGCCGGTTCATAGACGATCGGTTTTGCCTCATCACAGAGGGTATCACCTGTCACGGTATCCTTGAGCTTGGCCACCGCAACGATATCACCGGCTACCGCCTGTTTGACCGGTTTCTGTTTCTTTCCTTCCAGCTCATATATCTGGCCAATCCGCTCCTGTACGTCCCTTGACGAATTATAAACGGTGGAATCCGAGTTGAGTACGCCGGAATAGACTCGGAAGATGGTGATTTTCCCCGTATAGGGATCGGACGTTGTCTTGAACACCAGTGCTGAAAACGGCTCGGACTCGTCAGGAGCACGCTCGATGACATCACCGCTCTTGGGATGGGTGCCGACTGCCTTGGTGCGGTCATGGGGTGACGGAAGATAGGAGCAGATGGCATCCAGCAGGTGGGGGACTCCGATGTTCATGGCGGCTGAACCGCACAATACGGCCGTAAAAGTATTGCGCATGGTACCGACCCGCAAACCGTCGAGGATCTCATCCTCGGTCAGTTCGCCGCTCTCCAGAAACTTCTCGGTCAAAGCATCGTAGGCTTCGGCCACCGTCTCCACCATCTGCTCGCGCAGCCGCTGTGCATCTGATTGATATTCCGCAGGAATGGGTTCCTCGGTAAATTTCCCCGACAGATCCTTCGCATAGCGATATGCCTTCATCCTTACAAGGTCGATGACCCCTTCAAAATTCTCTTCGGCCCCCATGGGGATCTGTATCGCCACGCCGCGGGCTCCGAGGGCCTTTTCCATATCGTCGATGGCACGCAGGAAACTGGCACGCTCCCTGTCCATCTTGTTGACGAAGGCGATCCGGGGGATTTCGAAGTCGTTTGCCCATTGCCATATTTCTTCAGTCTGGGCCTTGACGCCGGAGATGGCGGACAGGATGACGACCGCGCAGTCAAGGGCACGCATGCAGGCGCGGGTATCGGCTATGAAGTTACCATAGCCGGGGGTGTCCACCAGGTGGATGGAATGTCCGTTCCATTCGCAATGGTCAAGGGAGGAGGTGATGGATATCTTCCGTTTGATCTCTTCCGGCTCGAAATCCATGGTGGAGGTACCGTCATCAACCCGGCCGAGACGGTCGATCATTCCCGTATCGAACAGGATGGCCTCGGACAGCGTGGTCTTGCCGGCACCACCGTGGGCAATGATGCCAAGATTTCTCAGCTTAGACGTATCATACTTTCCCATAATGCCCCCCTTGATTGAAAGCAGGCCTAAAGCCCCTGCCGTTAATTATCATGGTTACGTTGATACAGGATACGCAGGCCTTCGAGTGTCAGATATTCGTCCACCTCTTCTATAGTCTTGGATTCGGGAGCAATCAGGCCGGCCAGCCCACCCGTGGCCAGAACACGGGGATTATCATGGCTTTCGTCCCTGATTCTCCCGACGATCTCGTCAACAAGTCCGACATAGCCGTAGAAAATGCCTGCCTGCATGGAATTTACCGTATTTTTTGCGATGATGGATGCAGGCTTCAGTATCTCCACCCGGGGCAGTTTGCTTGCCTTCTGAAACAGAGCTTCCATGGAGATCACGAGACCGGGGGCAATGACACCGCCACAGTATTCACCTTTTCTGTTCACGTAATCGAAGGTGGTAGCCGTACCGAAATCAACGATGATCAGAGCGGTTCTGTGCTTTTCGAATCCGGCCACGGCATTGACGATGCGATCGGCCCCCACTTCCTTCGGGTTATCGTAATGAATCGGCATCCCCGTTTTGATGCCGGGGCCGACGACATAGGGACGAAAACCGAAATACTCGACGGCGAGCCTTTCCAGCACGCCGGTAAGGGTCGGCACAACCGAAGATATGATGATATCCTGTATGTCGCTGAAGGAGATATCTGCCAGACTGAACAGTTGGTGGACCAGAATACCGTATTCATCGGCAGTTTTTGATTTGTCCGTTGAAACGCGCCAGTCCTTGAGGAGACGCTCTCCATCGTAGATACCGAGCACGATATTGCTGTTGCCGACGTCGATTACCAGAAGCACCTTGCGTATACCTCACTGTTCATAACAATATGCGCGCATCAATTGCTCAGGCGAGTTTCACGTCACCGGCGAGAACACGCTCCACACGGCCGTCGTCGAGGGCAAGAAGCAGTGCCCCATATTCATCGATACCGGTTGCCAGACCTGCGACCGCACTGTCCCGATAGCTGACATGCACCCGCCGGCCGATCATTGCGCAGCGGGCAAGCCATTCATCCCGTACTGCACCGTATCCCCCGGCAAGGTAGGAGGCATACAGCGTATCTGCCTCGCGGAGAAGGGCACGGACAAATTCCACGCGATTAACAGGCCTGCCGGCCTCGATGCGGAGGGACGTCGCAGGATGACGCAGATCAACCGGGAACTGGTCCTGCTCCATATTGATGTTGACGCCGATGCCGAGGATAATGAAATTGACCTTCTCCGTCTCGGCTCCCATCTCGTTAAGGAGTCCCGCCACTTTGCGACCTGCAAGCAGCACGTCGTTGGGCCATTTGATGGTGGGCGAAAGCCGCGTAGTCTCCTCAACACCCCTGGCCACGGCAACGGCCGAGAGGAAGGTCATCTGCACTGCCTGCAAGGGCAGTATGGGAGGACGGAGGATGATGGAGCAGTAGAGGTTCACCCCCGACGGTGATTCCCAGCGCCGCCCCATCCGCCCCTTACCACGGCTCTGGGACTCGGCAATGACAACCGTTCCTTCCGGTGCACCTTCCTCTGCCATCTTGAAAGCCGTTTCATTGGTGGAGGCGGTCTCGTTAAACGCAACGATCTGCCGGCCGATCCGCTCCGTCATAAGACCGGCAGCGATCTCCTCCGGCAAAAGAAGGTCAGGCGCAGCAACAAGCCGGTATCCGACGGATGGTACCGCTTCAATACGGTAACCAAGCGCCTTGAGATTCCTGATATGCTTCCATACCGCCGTACGTGAAATTTTGAGGTTGCTGCTCAATTCCTCCCCCGACACGACCTCGTCGGGAGTAGCCCTGAATATCTCCAGAATGTGCTGATCAATGGTTGTTCCGTCCGTGACGGCATGCCGGAGAAAACCCTCCTTCACGCTCCCTCCAGCAGCATGGAAATATCCATGGCCCGTGCCGAGTGAGTCAGGGCGCCAATAGATATGATATCGACACCGGTACCGGCAATGGCTCGGATGGTCTCGAGATTGACACCTCCGGAAGCCTCCACCAGCGCACGGCCGTCAATAAGACGTACCGCCTCCGCCATGGAATTCAGGTCCATATTGTCAAGCATGATGATGTCGGCACTGGCAGCCAATGCCTCGACCACCTGGGCAAGGGACTCCGTCTCAACCTCGATCTTCATGGTATGGGGGATATAGGCGCGGGCGCGGCGGATAGCTTCAGTTATTCCCCCGGCCGCGGCGATATGGTTCTCTTTGATGAGCACTCCGTCATAGAGTCCGGTCCGGTGGTTGATCCCCCCCCCGACCCTGACGGCATACTTGTCAAGCATCCTGAGCCCCGGCGTGGTCTTGCGGGTATCCACCACCCGTGCCCCGGTCCCCTCCACAGCTGACACATAGCGGGAGGTAAGAGTCGCCACCCCGCACATCCTCTGAAGGAGATTAAGGGCAACCCTTTCACCCTGAAGGAGAATTGCGGCATCACCGTCAACTTCGGCAAGGACATCTCCCGGCTGGAGACGGTCACCGTCACGGAATGCAGGAGAATAGTTCACGGAACTGTCAAGCAGGTGGAATACCCGCGCCGCAACGTCGATCCCGGCCAGAACCATTGCTTCCTTGGCAATGAGACGGGCGCGGGCGGGACGGGGGTCCGGCACGACGGCGAGTGTCGTGATGTCGCCGGTATGGATGTCCTCCTGCAGTGCATTTTCAAGAATTCTGTCCAGACCGGTCATAAGAAATCTCCAACTGTTGGAATCGCACCTGTTTATATCACAGCTTTGGGCCGGTAGCAACCGCAATTCAAGGCTCCACGCGCGAAGAACGCAACAGACGAAGAGGAAAACAAGGCGGCATTCCTGAAGGTTGACTAAACTCCGTCGCTGCACTACAATGCCCGGATGGAGATTTACTGCATATTACACCTTCAGGTAGCACCTCCAGGCACTAAACCATGAGATTTACCCTGGTCCAAAAACTCATTGCCGGATATGCCTCCATTGCATTTTTCACCATGGCGGCGCTGGTTTATTCCGTCATGGGACTCTATTCCCTCAATACGACCGCCCGCGATATTGCCAAGAACGACCTGGTCTTCATAAACACCACCATCAAGCTCCGGGAGTCAGTTCTGGCTCAGCAGCGGGCTGTTGTCAAGGGGGTGATGCTAAAGAGCCCAGAATTCAACCAGCTTTACCGCGAACGGGCCGATGAATTCACGCACCTCCTTTTGAATATTACACCGACCCAGTCACCCGACGAGCTGAAACCGGTGATAGAACGTTATGTAAGCTTTCAACATCTTGCGGAGAAATTGCTTGGAGGCGACAGGAACAGCGTTGAACCTCTCAATAATGCGGCAGACCAGGTTGTCAACGCCATTGATGCCAGTGCCGCCAACCGGCGGGTCCAGCTCAGCTCCAAGCTGGAAGCTGCAGACCAGAAACAGGGGCAGACGGTTCGATGGACGTTGATTCTCACCTTCATCGGATTTCTGCTGGCAATCATCGTGTCAACCCTTGTCACCTACAAAATATCCAGTGCGTTCACCAAACTTAAAAAGGCCACACACCGCATCGCAGAAGGGGATTTCGACTTCGACCCCCGGATACCGGCCGGTGATGAGATTGGGGACCTTGCCGGCGATTTTATCAAAATGGCCTCCCGCCTCAAGATATCGGAACAGCTGAATCTCGATGCCAGCCCCCTCACCAGATTACCGGGAAATATCGCCATCGAGCGCGTCCTTACCCGCCGTCTCCAGGGGGCTGAGCCATTTGCAGTTTGCTATGCCGACCTTGACAACCTGAAGGCCTATAACGACCATTACGGCTACATAAAGGCAAGTGAGCTGATCAAAACCACGGGAGAGATCATCCATGAGGCGGTTCGGCAACACGCCGGTCAGGATGCGTTTGTCGGCCATGTGGGAGGTGACGACTTCGTCATGGTTGTATCCACTGAAGAGGCCGCCGAAGTCTGCAAAGCCATCATCGAGCAATTCGACAAGTCGATCGTCAACTATTACGACGTAAAAGACCTGGAGAAGGGGGCGATTGAGGCGGTAGACCGCTACGGCATGCCGCGTGTATTCCCGATCATGACCATATCCATTGCTGTTACCATCTGTGGGCAGGGTGAGTTCGAATCGGCGGTAGATATTGCCAGGGCCGCCGCAGAAATGAAGGATTACGTGAAGGGACAGCCGGGAAGCAACTATCTGATGAACCGGCGCAGGCACAAACGATGAAAAAACTTGCTCTTGCAGCCATAGTAGCGCTGATGACAACCGGGTGCGCCACATCGCAACACGGCGGTTTTGTGTTTATCGACCATTTCAGCCAGCAACGCAAACTGGCAGCTGCCGTCAGCCAGATTGAAAAGGGGAAAGTAGGGGCAGCCACGGACACCCTGACGGCACTCTGCGCGGAGAACGGGGTGGATGGGATCACGGATGAGGCACTGTTCCGATTGAGTCTGTTGCAGCTGAAAGCAGCGGGCGACAAAGATTATCTACAGAGCCAACAGACCCTTGAACGCCTCCACAAGGAGTACCCGAAAAGTCCGTGGGCGATTCAGTCCGCCCAGCTCCTGGACCTGGTTAACGCCGCCAACGAACAACGACACCAGAACCGGAATCTAAGGGCCAATAACCAGTCGCTTACTAAAGAAAACCAGTCGCTTATCAAGGAAAACAAGGAACTGCGCCAGAACATGGAGCAACTGAAGCACCTGGACCTGAAACTGGAGCAGAAAACCAGACCCTGACTGCCCCGCCCCGGCGTGTCGGCACGCTTACTGCCTCCATTGCTGTGGGACACTGGACCTGTCAGCCTCGGCGTCAAGCGCATTTAGTTTGTCCTGTACTTCTTTCAGCTGCTCCTCGTCCTTCTTGATCTTCGCTTCCATTTCATTATAAGCGACCCGATCCCTTGTCTGCTGATAAATGACCCGTCTGCGTCTCAGTTGTATCAACTGCTCCCGTTCATCGGCAAGGGTGCTCTCCATTAACTTGATCTCTTTACGCAGGGAAGCAAACCTCTCCTGCCACCATCTCTGATTATGTTCTCCCTGGACCGGTACAGACGGGACAGGTGAAGGTACCCTGTCAACCGGCTTCATAACCGGAACAGCATCGACGGAGGGCGGGGTCTCCTCCGGTTCAATCCGGATCGACTCCCGTTCCCTGACTTTATTCCGGTACTTTGCCGGGACCTTGTCAAGGTCGTCCGTAAAATTGACCACCCCCTTACTGTCAGTCCATTCGTAGGTTCCCGCCCACAACGGTCCCGCTACACCCACGGCAGCCATGACACAAAAGAAGATCATCCTGGTCATCATTGTCATCCCTCTCGTCGTTTAAGTATTTTGTTACCCTCATCCTGCTCCACAACTAGATTCAGCACAATATTTGAATTGACGAATTTGCACCATTTATGTAAAATGTTGCGGTTATATTTGTCCTACTCACTATTTACACTGTTAAGGAGAATGCCATGAAGTTGCGTTTCATCATGCTTGCAGTTTTTTCCACCCTCCTTCTGACCGTCATGGCGCACGCCAAGGAAACCAAGGATATACTCTTCCGCTTCAACAACGCCGAACCGGTAGTGTTCAGCCATGATATTCATCTCCGTAAATATAGCAACAATTGCCGGATTTGTCACAATGCCATTTACAATTTAAAACAGCACAAGCGCTTCACCATGGCGGAAATGGAAAAAACAAAGTCGTGCGGTGCCTGCCATTCCGGGATAAAGGCCTTTAGCGTCGCCGACGAGAAAGATTGTATCCGCTGCCATAAAGGTAAACCCAGGAACGTCAATTACCAGGTAAAAGGTTTTGGTGATGTGGTATTCAGCCATGACGTCCACATAGCCAAGACTGCCGGCAAGTGCAAAAGTTGCCACAACGGCAAGGTGATCACCGGCAAGGTGAAACGCGTCACCATGGCACAGATGGAAAAAGGGAAGACCTGTGGCGCCTGCCATAACGGGAAGAAGGCGTTCACCGTGGCCGGCAATTGCGGTAACTGCCACCGGGGGATGAAACCGAAGAACATCAACTTCAAGGTAAAGGGAATCTCCGACGTCACCTTCAGCCACGAAATCCATACCGGCATGTACAGCTGCAAAGATTGCCACACCAAGGTGTTCCCTTACAAGGCCGGTGCCGCGCACAACACCATGGCGGACATGGACAAAGGGAAATCCTGCGGCGCCTGCCACAACGGCAAGGATGCCTTCACATCCGCCGGCAGTTGCGACAAGTGCCACAACAACTTCAAACCCGGCACGGTTACCTTCAAGACCGATGCCGGCGAAGCGAAATTCAGCCACGAAATCCATACCAGCATGTACAAGTGTGCCGACTGCCACACCAAGGTATTCCCCTTCAAGGCGGGTGCCAAGCACAACACCATGTCACAGATGGAGGGTGGCGCTTCCTGCGGCACCTGCCACAACGGCAAGGACGCCTTCACCGTCAAGGAAAACTGCGAAAAATGCCATAAGATGTGAGACAACACTGTAGATAAGAGTAAAAAAAGGCGGGGCCGCAAAGCTCCGCCTTTTTTCGGTCCTGTACCATCGATTACTAAGAACTTGTTCGTAAATAACTTTGTCTGGTATCGCGTCCGGATTCGGGGCGGATTTTCCTGACCTGATTGAGTAAAACCACAGGCGTAGCTGGGCTACGTCGAGGATTTTACGATTGAAGGGCGGGGAAAGATGCCATGAATACGTAATGCGAGACCGCAAAGCTTTAGTTGCGAATAAGTTCTAAACCTGCATCACACTTCCATAGATACCGGAAGGCGTAGATTCAACCACGACCGTCCGGACATGGAGCGTCTCTTCCAGTTCGGCAACGGTAAGGTCATCGAGGAATACCCCCACCCCTTCCTTGATCATCACGTCAGGGATAAGCACAAGCTCACCCCGCTCCCGCCCTGCCAGAGCCGCCTGAATGTCCCGTCCGGCCACCAGCCCGGCAACCGTAATGTTCTCTCCGAACAGTCTGTTCTGCACCGCGACGGTCAGGAACGTAACCCCCGTAATTTTACCGAGAGCAGCAAGAAAATCTGACAGATAGGAATGGGCAGACTCACCCGTAACAACTGTCACGGTCTGTGGCGGGCACGGTTCGGCTGCAGCCAGCACTTCGTCCGCCTCCACCAGGAACAGAGGGATCATCCCCACCCCGTTTTCAAGCTGCGGCAGGTCGCCATAGGACTCCAGGGAGGGGAATTCCAGACCGGCCTTGATATAAAACTCATCCGCCAGGAACAGGAAAGGCTCCCCCAGGCGGTCAGCAATATCCCGGGCACGCTCCTGCCACGTCGTGATAAATTCAGCCGCATATCCGGAGGTAACCGGTTCCAGAAGGGGAAGCCCCTTGCGGTGTCGTGTCAACCCCACGGGCACCACCGCCAGGGACGCAACCCGCGGATAGAGAGACACCATATCCGCCACCGTCCGGTCAAGCACGGCACCGTCATTAAGCCCCGGGCAGAGGACCACCTGGGCATGCATGGTAATACCGAAGCGGGCCAGCTCTTCCATGACCGGCAAAAGAGGCCGAATAGCAGATTTGCCGAGCAGGCGCTCCCGTACGGCCGGATCGGTCGCGTGAACTGATATGTAGAGAGGAGAGAGCCGCTGCTCTTTGATGCGCGCAAGGTCGGCTGCCGTTATGTTGGCAAGGGTGACATAGTTTCCGTACAGAAATGAAAGACGATAGTCCTCGTCCTTCACGTACAGAGGGGAGCGCATGCCGCGGGGGAGCTGGTGAACGAAGCAGAAAACGCACTTGTTGCCGCACCGTTTCGGTACGGGCGCCGGGAAGGTAAGGCCAAGGGACTCACCCTCGCCACGCTCCACCTCCATTTCCCATTCTTCGCCGTTCATCTTGACAATGTCCAGCGTCAATTCGTTCTCTGCGGAGAGATAGGTGTAGTCGATGATATCCCGGACCGGTTTGCCATTGATTGCCAGCAGGCGGTCGCCGGCTTCGATCTCCAGTTCGGCGGCGATGCTGTTGGTAAGAACGCTCTCGATGATCAAGCCTGCACGGGAAGGGGAAGGATTCTTGTTTGTCATAGATAGGATAGAGGTCCCGGCTCAAAATGCCGGTAGGGGCGCCCTTGCGGGAACGCCCCTACCGACGATGCCGTAGTTTGATAAAAGTTACTGATGAAGTCTGAAGGTGCCGTCCGCCGAGGTTATAGAGGAAATTGCATGCTTGTAGATGAGGATGTCGCCGTGGATTTCCATGAGAACAGAGAAGTTGTCGAATGACTTGATGTATCCTTCCATTTTGTCGCCTGACATGAGCTGCACGACAACTTTCACCCGCTCCTTGCGCGACTGGTTCAGATACTGGTCCTGGATATTGAACGGTGCTTTGGCCATCTTCCTCTCCTTTATCCATAAAATCCCATCACATGGTTACAGATAGTAGCAAAAGAATCAGGATAATCAACCCAATTAATTTCACGGTCCCGCTCGAACCAGGTCAACTGACGTTTTGAGTAATGCCTGGTGTCACGCTTGATCAGACGTGTCGCCTCAGCGAGATCGTACTTTCCCGCAAGGTACGCGCAGATCTCCTTGTAGCCGATTGAGCGGAGAGCTTTGAGCTCGGGGGAATACCCTTGCGAAAGAAGAGATTGAACCTCCTCGACCAATCCTTCGTCAAGCATCCTCTCTACCCGCAGGTCGATGCGTCGATAGAGCTCCTGTCTCTCCACCCGGATGCCAAGCTTCAGGACATGGTACCGTGATTCAGCGAAGCCGTGAGCAGAGCGGTCAGCCGAAATGGGACGGCCGGTCAACCGGAAGACCTCAAGTGCGCGGATAATCCGCACCTGATCATTGGGATGGAGCCGTGCTGCCGTATCCGGATCGACTTCCGCCAGACGCCGCAGCATCTCCTCATTACCCAGCCTGCGCGCCATCTCCACCAGTTCCTGGCGGACTTCACCCGCCCCGCTCGGTGAATCCACGAGCCCCTGCAGCAATGCTTTGATGTAAAGACCGGTCCCTCCAACAACTAAGACCCGTTTTCCGCGCCGGTCGATATCTTCGATGGCCTGTTCTGCCGCCACCTGGAAAAGAGCCGCGGAAAATGGTTCATCCGGTTTCACGCTATCGATGAGGTGGTGGGGAACCAGCCGTCGGACTTCTGCAGAGGGTTTGGCGGTGCCAATATCCAGACCGCGATAAACCTGGAGGGAATCGGCGTTGACGATCTCGCCGTCAAATCGCCTGGCAAGTTCGACAGCCATATCGCTCTTACCTGAAGCAGTAGGCCCGAGGACGATCACCAGCCCTGGTTTGTCACGTACGCCGGACACGTCAACCCCTCTTGAAGAGGCGCTCTATCTCGACAAGAGACAGGATGCGGCTGACCGGCCTGCCATGGGGGCAGTTGCTGGAAAAATCGGTGGCATCCATCTGGGCAAAGAGTGCC
>JAJZUQ010000046.1 GCA_021848385.1 Deltaproteobacteria bacterium | reverse complement strand
TTACAACATAACCCCTACCGTTCGGATCAATAATAAGCGCTTTGTTCCCATTGAATCCTGCAACAATCCCTGAAACTTTGAATTTACTCGCATCAATTGCCAGTATTGGCAACTGGCTGATATTTCTTGTAATGCCCCCAGCCATAGGTGTTACCGGGACGATTAACGGTTTAAAAGGATCCTTCTTTTTTATGAAGTCCAGTGACGACATCGGAGAGGCATCCGAGCGTACGGACGATTGTTGCACCTGCACCGGTTTCTGGACTTGTGCAACCGTCGTTTGTGGCTTCTGAGCCTGAGGAGGTGGAGTTACGGCTTTTTCCTTGCAACCGGAGATTGCTGCAATCAGGACCAAAGCGATCAGAAAAAATTGTCTATTTCTTGACGTTTTTGTCATTCTTAATCTCTTTCTTGTCCAGAAAACGAAATGTTGTAGCAAGGCAGTTGATTGTATAGACTGATTTTGCACCAACTGTTTTCGGGTTCGTAAACGCTACATTGCTGATATTGACAATCCTCGGGAGATTACCAACAGCTACGAAAAAATTGCCTACGCTAGCATAGGTTCCGGAAACAGATATATCAACTGGCACAACTGAATAGAAGTCCTTAGGTTCTTCCGGTTTTGGCCTGAAAACAAGAAAATCAAGGCCTGCCCCTTTCCCAGCACTGGTGATGCTTGTCAGGAGAGTCGGAATCTCCTTCTGGTTGGGCAATTCAGTCAATGCATTCTCAAGCTCTTTATTTAAGCGGGCATATTCCATTTTGAATTGGGGCAGATTGTCCGCAATCTTCTTGCTTTCCGCAACCTGCGCACGAAGGCCGTCTAACTTCACCTGGAGCTGTTGTTGCTCTTTAAGCTTCGGCTGTATCAACCCGAAAAACATACCCGCACCTATCAGCACGACAACGACTCCTAAAAGAGCTGCTTTCTGATTGTTCGGGAGCTTCAGTAATTTCTCTACTCGTGGGTCCATGAAATATCCTCGAACGTTTTAGACATAGAAACACAGGAGCCTGCACACAAGTACATCCGAGACATCTTATTTCTTCTGTGCCAACTTAGGGTCATCCTGTACTAAACCCGTGATATTGCAGGTAACATCAAATTTCTTAATTTTAACGCCGCCTTCTTCCTTTTGCTCAGATACAACCAACTCCACACTTGAGAAAAGACCAGATCCCTGCAGATTCCGGAGAAAGGCGGCAATTAAATCCTCGTTATAAGCAAGACCCGATATAGTGACCTTACCATCTTTTTCAGCATAATTCGTCAACCACAATTTGTCAGGAGTAACATCACTCAGTTTTGCAAGCCTAATGGCAGGGCCACTCTTTTCCTTACGCAGCTTATTGAGAATATCTAGTTTTTTCTTTACCTCATCCTGAAGTTTCTTAATGTTGTCGATTTCGCCTATTTTGACCTTTAGCTGCTGTAGCTCAGCTTCAGAACGCGCAATTTCAGCCTTCGTACCGCTAACCTTTGCCAGTGTCACACTGTAAAACGCTAATCCGGCGACAACAACCGCCGCGATGACAACAACCAGAATTGTTAACTGCTGCTTGGCTGTTTCCTTCTTTTTCGTAGCCCTGATAGGCAATAAGTTGATTCTGGTCATTTGTCGCCTACCCTCCTTGACGCCAACCCCAAAGCAACGGTCACAAGAGGTCCGATCTCGCGCAGATAGTCGGCATCAAAGTCCTTGTCCGCATATTTTACCTTGGCAAAAGGATTCATGGTCTCGACCGGTAATCCCAACCGTTGGCCGACAGCCTCTGATAGCATGGAGGTCTTGGCACCTCCACCGCTGAGGTAGACCTTTGTTATTCTTCCATCACCTGCAGTCGTATTATAGAAATCCAAAGAGCGCCGAATTTCCATTGCCAGCGTCTCATTTACGCGACTGATAATACTCTGGAGGCGTTCTTTGTCAGGGCAGGCACCGGAAACCTTGAATCGTTCGGCCTCATCACCGCTCACACTGAACTGCTTCTGGATTTCTTCAGTGTAAATATTGCCCCCCATCTGAACATCACGCGTGAAGAGCGAGATACCATCCTTGACAATATTGAGGTTCATGATGCTTGCCCCGATATTTATCAGGGCGACAACATCCTCGTCCCCCATGTTGTAGTTGATCTCGAACGCATTCTGCATTGCAAAGGAATCCACGTCTACTACCGCAAGCTTTACGCCTGTCTCATTAAACACCGTCTGGTAATCGTTAATGATATCCTTTTTGCTGGCCACCAGCAAAACGTTCATCCTGGTCGGATCATGCTCATCGGGGGGGAGAAGCTGAAAGTCGATATTCACATCGTTGATGTCAAAGGGGATATACTGCTCAGCCTCCCAGTGAATCTGGTCATCAAGTTCTTCAACCGGCATGGCAGGTAGTGAGATCTTACGAATGATAACCGAATTGCCTGAGACAGAACAGACAGCTTCGCACCCCTTGCCAATTTTAAGACTGGCAAGAAGGTTTTTAACTGCCTCTACAATGGAAGAACTGTCCATCATGGTATTATCAACAATAGCTTCGGGAGGAAGGGGAACGATCCCGGCATTCTGAAGCACATAGGCGCCCTTAAGCTCTTTAAGCTGAACGAGCTTGATGGAACTGGAACCGATGTCAATACCGATTATTTCTTTCTTTTTAGAGAATAGCATGGTTAGCTTCCTGTAGAGAATTAGTCCTGAAACACCTTATCCTTCTCAGCCAAAGAATATCCCAGCGCAAGGATAATCTTTCGCTTTGTTTCCATACGACAGGGCATTCCGCTCTCTATCCTGTCAATAGTAACCGGCGAAACACCAGCAAGACGAGCCAACTCTGCCTTGCTTATCATTTTCCGCTCACGCATCTTTTTGACGTTGTTTTTGCTTTTCATGCAAGGATACCCACTCTGAGTAATTTACATGGAATTTACAATAAACAACATAAATGTCAAGAAATTTATGATAATTATGTCAAATTATTTATAGCAACACATAACATGCTGATATCATGTAACTATTAGACCGCTTTTCGAGTGATACGTCAATTTTCAAAAAAAAAGGTTGCCCAATATCGGATGATATTTCGGCAACCCGGCTGTCTCCAAGAGACCCAATAGGCTTTCCGCCCCATCCTCGCGGATGGTTTAGTATTATCGTTACCATTGTATGGAGGCTATTCTACATTGCCCTGCTATATCGCACTTTTCAAATAACGACATTAATCCGTATTTTCATTAATGCAATTTGGGTTCCATTCACCAATACGTCCACATTCGCGTTATATTTAGGCAGGTTAGAGAGATGGCTACGACAAAACGACAAACGATTCATACGGCTTTTCAAGCAAAATACTGTTATTTGACGCAGTTACAGTAGACAGGATGTCCATTGATCATCGCCGCACTATAAACATTAACCAAGATCCAACCAGCGACAATCAATAGGCATAGAGTACTGATAGTGCAGCTTTCTCGCGCGGGTTCACTTTTGCCTCTCCGAGAACCTCTATCGAATACAAGTGGGGAGTTCTCGGAGACTGAGTGGCGGTACTTGTCCCCGCAACCCCCATGCCACTTCCCAGGTAATCAACCCCACTGGTATCGAGAAGCCCGACACCGCCGACAGTATCGACTATCTTGGTGTAGACCTTGTACGTGCTCCCTGCGGATTGTCCTTGCAGGTCAAAGGTGACATCCGGCATATCTTTCGGATCGGCTGTTTTTGAAAACCCAGCCGTTGTAGGCCATGCGGAAGTAGATGTAGTGAGTTTTACATTGAGAGCACCTGAGTCGAACTTAAGGTTAAGATTGCTGAATTGCGTTACCAGATTATTCATTCCCAGAACAGTAGGGTTGCTGAAAAGACTGGGTATTATGGCCTTAGTGACAAGATCTGCCCCTCCGTATGAGGCCTCCACCGCGGTTCTGTAACGTTTTTGCGCAGCCGACATCTTGGTTCCGGCAATCACATAATAGAGGAGCGTCATGATCATGCCCAGACAGAGCATGGTGAACATGAGAGCAGTTATCAGCGCAATGCCGTCCTGATTGCGTAATTTTTTCATATATTCACCGCCATTGTTATTGAATCACGTTCTTCGGCCGAATCACGATCGTGTACACCTTCCATCGGTACGACTGATAATCAGTGATACGGGTCAGGTCGAATGCCCGTCCTTGCATCACACCTCCAAAACGTTCACCAACATCGATGGTGGTGGAGGGATAGCTATAGAATCGATCCCGTTTCCCTTCCTGTGCAAGTATGTAGACGCGGATCTCCTTCAGATCGCTTCTGATTTTCTCAGGCGTGTATCCCGTAAGGTCAGTCGTATGAAGATTGGGGTCAGTATCAACAATACCACTGCCTGATGCATCCACTCCATACACCACCTGCATGTCCGCAACACAGTCAAGCAGGGGCATGCCCTGGGTAAGGCCGCCCCCCTGGGTGGCGATCGCTTTGTAGAGTATACCGACATTGGGGCTGTTGGCGCATTTCTGGGGCATCCCGGTGGCAGGCCTTGCTACATAATAATCCGCCCGGTTGAAGGGCATGCCCAGGGAGGTGTTCGGGTCAACACCGTAAATTTCGAAGGTGTCCCCATTTGAATGGGTAGAGGGGGATGAATAAGGAGCAAACGTGCCCTGCCATGGAGAGGTCATCAATTGCCGCGTGGGGGGGGTAGACTGAAGCGAATTCTTGACAATGATAACCCGGTCACTGTTGGCAAAATTCAGATTGGATCCCCAATCCTTCCTTGTCCTCGTACCATCTTTGTCATAGGAGATGGTCGTCCATTTGCCGGAGGCAGAGTTGTCCGCAACCAGAGCCGATTTGATGACGAGGTATTTTGAGCCAACAGTGCCATCATTATTGAAAGCGGTATTGGCACTCCAGACCGGGCGGGGGGCGTTGTTCGGCGCGTCATTGAAAATACGTGGATCTATCCCTGCGGGCGGGACCGTAGCGGCGACTGTTACCTCCTGGTAGTTGATCGCGGGATCAGCAATCGCTGGCTCAGGAGGTTGTTTGCCAGGATTTAGTTCCCAGGGAAGCCCGAATCCAGCCCCCTCCAGGTCGGACCGGAACAACTCCAGGCCGACGATCCCTTCGATCTGGGTCTCTACGGACTTGGACTGCTGAGAGGAGCGGTCGGCTATCCTTTCAAAGGCGGTCGCCGAAATCATGATGATCGTCAAGAATATCGCCATGACCACTACAAGTTCTATTAATGTAAAGCCCTGTCTGTTATGATAAAGCATGTTTATTACCTCGGAGATATCGAGTCAGCTTAATTAGCAGGCATCCTGGAAATTGGAGCCGTCAATCTGTTCTCGTAGGGCACATTCTTATACATCCACGTAACCACAACCAGAACCAGTTTGGTATCATGGGTGGTGAGGGTTGAACTTTCCTTAACCGTCAGGGGCCACGCCCCCCCCCGTATCTTGCTTGGGGTGGTGAATATTAGGTCGGCAACAGGAATACTGTCGAATGGCATCCCTCTCAATTCATTAAAATACCGCTCGGCAGTATAGACGGCCTCGTCGCGGAGCTGGTTTTTCAGGTTGTATTCCATCGCCACATTTATGGACTGGAGTAGTCCGATCAGCCCCACCATCATTATGAGAATTGCGACCATCACCTCTATCAGGGTGAAGCCTCGATTATTTCTTGTCGATAGCGGTATTTGCACAAACCCCTCCGTTCTGCCGTTTGCCAAGACTGATCTTGGTCCGGGAAATAACAATACTGTCCTCAGCCGCCTGAGTTGCCGTCACTGCACCGTCTGGATTTACACAAAGGCTGTTTATCGAGTCGTCTGGGGGCAGCAAAGCGCCAGTTGCAAGTCCCTGTGTATCGAAAGTCAATGGTCCGTTGACTTGCAGGTCAACAGGATACCTGAGCTGCTTTGTCAAAATCGGCGCTACCGATGTGTCAGCTGTGGAATACACTCTGAACTGCAGTCCGTTGATATCAACGCTTCGGGCTGTTTTGGTATGGAGAGCCTGGAGACGGACCTCCATGAGATCGGCATACAGTTCTCTGTTCTCGCTTTCTATCGCAGATTTGATCACCATCTCGTGCCAGTTATGGGTGGCAATCACCATCATTATCCCCATGACGGCTATGACGACCATCAATTCTATCAGTGTAAAACCGCGCTCGCGCATGCTAGTGCTCCCGGATATGAAGAATTTTCTTCACAGGCCGATTGTTGCTACTGGTGACAATCGAAATCGGGTCGGTAGGTGGTTTGCCGGCCCCCGCCGACGTGCTACGGGAACCTCCGGAAAAGACATCTTGCAAAGTAATCTCCTTGAACTCGCCGGTGGATAACTGAATCAACGCTTTGCCTTGAAGCGCATTTGACGCCGCATTACCACCGGTATCGTACTTGACAGCCCAGAGGAATGAATTACCGCCATATCCGCAGAAATCCGTGGTCGGCTTGAACGAGGTGAAGAAAACCGTGCCGTTGGTGAGAGCAGTGGTGTCTGTGATCACCCGCTCGGCACCCTGTGTCGAGGTGGAACCAGCCAGGTCGATTCGCCAGCCTGCATTTGAAGCGCCTACAGCCGAAAAATTGCCAAAAAGGTCGGCGGTCGTCTGGGGGACCAACTGGCTGCTGGCGATCGAGTCAGTGCAGTTTGGATTGATATGAGCGCCCGGAACTGCCGTGTTGTTATAACAGGGTTCCTTTATCCCATATAGGGATTGAGTGTCGCTGTAGTCGTCCAGTGCACTGGTATTGCGCCAGTAGAAGCGACCGGTGCCAAAATAGAGCCAGAGATTTCCATTCTTATTGTCCTGGAGCCGGGCAATGGATGTCGTTACCGGGCCGATGTCATCTTGGTCACCAATGACACTGCTTGCCACCCAGGTAGCGGGGTTCTTCCAGTTTGCCATGACCGGGTCTTTGTTAATGGTGATCCGTATCACCCCACCCTTGTTCCAGTCGGTGCCACCCGCCGGTTTCTTCACGTAACCGGCATAAATGACATCATCCTGATAGTAACCGCCATCATTCGGGTTGCCTCGTTCACTATCCATAGATCCGCCAATCATGGACCCGACAAAGGCGTTAGCCGGGAGCGGCGTGCCGTCCGCGAATTTATCGATTATCCAGTAGTTCGTGTTGAGGGTTAACGGAGGAGTGGCATTAAGGTCCACAACAAAAAACCTCAATTGTTGATTGGAAGTCCCCAGGAACTGGTTAGTCGCCGTATCTATCGGCCCGGTGGGACCGGAACCGAAGACCGCAAACCAGCGCCCGTTGGTGCTTTTGTCTCCAACGCGGACGATGGCCGGGCCGCTGGTCGCAAAGCCAAGCGCCGGATCACTGAACTCCCAGAGAAATGTCGGATTGGGCAACGGATTGGAAGGGTCAAAAATCTGATTGGTGACGTCAAGGGCAAAATATGACGAATAACCCACGCCGTTTACCGGGGTTTTAACGCAGGTACCGGTGGCGCCTTCGGTGCAGGTGGTGTCGCCCGCATTGCGTGACGCTCCCCCTGTCCCCATAGCGCCGATGACGACCGTACGCCAGGAATTCATGGTTTTGGTCTGATCGTAATAGGGTGTTGCGCTCCCGTCACTCCCAATGCTCGCATCCAGCAGGGTCGTCCTTCCATCAACGGAATAGAGATGGTCATAGGATGGATCGGACATATACTTGAGATAAGGTAGCGCGTTTTTCGGAATATAGGCCCACTCTTCCTTGCCGAGATCGGTGCCGGACAGAGTCGCTTTAACGAATCCTGAGGACATCACCGATAGATCCCCAAGTCTGAAAGCATGCATCATACCGTCGTTAGCCCCCACGTAGACCATGCCTCGCTTCTGGTAATTACTGGATTTAATGTAGGCCAGGTACGAAGTATCGTTATAACCGCCCGAAGGGGAAAGGTGATACGTGTTAAGCGCGACATTTGACTGGATGCGGGGTGTTGATGAAATAATGTCACCAAGCTTCCAGACGTGTTGGCTGATGATGTTCGTCGAGGGGTCTTTAATGGCAACGGTCCTGTTCCGGTAGCCGGTCTGGTCCTGTCCATGCACCCAATTGATCAGCGCCGGCGCATCAGTGCCGGCAACGTTGAGATAAGGGGCCAAGGTCGATGCATTGGCTGAAGCCGAAGAGAACTGGGTCAGCGACGCACCGTCGATACTGGTCAAGATGTTCCGTGGCGTGGAGGTTATGTCGCGTGCCCACAGGAGCCTGCCTGCCCGCCAAACGCTCTTCAAATAATCCGGATCGATGAGCCCGGGAATCACCGTATCAGGGGCACCGTCGCCGTTTGTGTCCTGGTAGAGCTGCACCATCGTCTTGTCCGAACTGGTATCAAATTTGAAAACCGCTATATTGTCATTGACCAGATTCAGGTCGTGAGTACCGGAACCGGTGTAATCCGTATCTTCCCTGATGGTACTGTTATTAATATACGGATCGACATAATACCAGAGGTTCTGCATCTCACCGATCCAATTGGCGTACGTCATGTTTTCAAAAATCTTTGAGGGATAAAACACCGCCTGCAGGATGTTTGCCCCGCTCCCCTCGCTGTTGCTGAGGATCGAGGCGGCGGTACCGGATGCAGCACCGGCGGCTATCTTCTGCAAGGCGTCTCGCAGGGCCGTCCTGAAAGCGATGGGATCCGCCGGAGTCTGCAGTGTTGTTCCTCCATCGACAGCCGTTTGATTCAACTGGGCATTGGCATCGCACATGTCGGTGGCTGTCGATACAGGTCCGGTGTATACCGCATAGGTCTTTATCGTCTGGGCTGTTTCGCAGCTATAGTTGCTATTGGCGGGAGCAGGACACACCTTGCTCGGATCGAAGATGTTCCGGTGCTGGGCAAAGTAGCTCAGATCATGGAGATAGGGGCTGCCCAGATAGTTGCCGCAGGTAGTCGGCTCCGAGGTCGTAGTCGGGTCGCGGAACACACCGGAGGTATCGGTAACCTTGCCGGTCATGGTGGAGTTTTGGTCGGCAGTAGACGCCCCGTCCGTGATCAGGAGGATGTTGTTCAACTGGCAACGGAACTGGATCGGGTTCTTGCTGGAATTGAAATCTGCGCTGTTCAAGGGCGCTGTAATCGACGACGTGGCCGGGGTGAAGAGAGTTGCGTCAAGGTTTGGATTGGTAGTGGTGGCGTCCTTAGTGAAATAGGCGATGGCGTTATAATATGCCTCGGCAAAGGGGGTCCAGCTGCTCGCATTAATACCATCGATGCTGCTGATGAGCCCGGAGGCATGGTCCCCCACCGAAGGTTTGCAATACTCACCGGCAGGGCACTCTCTATCAACATCGCACGCAGTAGTAGTCGTGATTGAGCATTTGCCCGCGCCGACATAGGAAATAATTTTACTGCCGTCCTTGTTGGTTACAGTCACGCACGACACTCCCGCCGGACAATCATTGTCGCTGGTGCAAATGGTGCCGTTAATATCGCCGCCACAGAACTGCGGGCAGGGGACCTTCGAGGTCCCGCCGCACTCTGAAGCTGAACCGGCATAATTGAATTGCATGGCACCGAAGCGGATCTTATCGGCGAAATCATTGATCACCCCGGCAGGAGGGGCAGAAATGCCTGCCTTGGCATAGAAGAATGTGTCCGTGCTTCCCGACGGTCCGACAGGGTCGCCGATGGCCCGTACCCCCGCATCCGTCAGGACGGCCGGAATGTTGCCGGTCCCGGCGGTAGTACTCGATGAAGGGTCGGTTACCTCCGTGAAGTTAACCCCGTAGCAGTAATGAAGCATCTCCCGCTTGGCGCAAGCATTATCCCACCCCGTGGCTGAATTCCAACACTCTCCAAGAAAACCGGTCGTGTTCGGTGGGCCATTCACATCATCCACACTGTAGGGGGAAGGGATTGCCCCATGGGTCGCAACACTGGTACATACGTAATTGCCCAGTGTCTTGTCGGTGAGCGCCGAAGGAAGAATCGGGTTTTTCGAGGCCTTATACATGTTGCCGCAGTCGGTCTCCAGATCCTGGACAGGGTTGGTCCCGAAGCCCTGCCAGATGGTGGCATCGGTCGTCTTCACATTGTTTTTAATATCGTTGGCAATATTTTTCTTTACCACCCAGCAGACCTGCTGGGCGTGATTCAGGGCGGTCAGGGAAGAGTCGGCATTGGTCGTGGCAAGACAGGACTTGGTATCGGTGCTCGCCTGCCCGTAGGAGCCATTCGCCCAGTTGTAGACCGCACACTGGCAGGCATCCTGATTGTACATCCCCTCGTAGATTTCGATCCTGCTCTCCCCCCCCTGGGTGCTCGGGTTGTAATTCAGCTCCACCTTGTTGGGTCCGCGGACGGCAAAGGTAATGCCGGGTAGTACGGACAGCGCCTTGACAAACCTCCTGCCGTTGCAACCCCTCGTTTCGCCGATCAGCCCCTGGAGTGACGAGCTGTACTTGCCACCGGTCAGTATCTTCTTCTCCACATCGAACTTGGATGAAGCGAGCCAGTTGAGGAACCTGCCGCTGGCGGTAAATGATGTGACAACTCTGGGGTTTGTCGTAGAGCCGCTGACGCCGGTCATCGCCACATCGAGATAACTGGTGTGGTATGTGCCGGTGGTAGCAGGGAAAGCAGTGACTTCAACGAATTTGCCCCCCGAATACTGGTAAATGGGATAGCTGATCGACATCGGGATGGTCGACGTGTTGATCTTGCTGAAATACCCGTCGTAATCCTTGGTATCGTCATAGCTGTTGTCATAACAGGAGGCTCCGGCGGGCAGCGTGCATGCGCCGGTCGAGGTGGATGTTGCCCCCGACATGTACGCCATGTCGAACATACTGGCGGAGTTATCAATGATCATGAGGAGGTTGGGGGACTTGTTGCCTGAGATAAACGCCGGCTTGACGCAGTAGTTGGTACCGGGATCGGCCTTGGCCAGTCCGGGGAACAGGGAGATGCACAGGGCAACGACGACCGGAAGCATTTTCGTGAGCGTACCGACGGCCTTCATAGTATACCTCGCAATTGGTTTCATCATGGTTTTGCACCTTTATCGCTGGGAGTTGACATGAGAGCCTTGAGCTCTTCGGCTTTCTTGAATCCCACGATGATCCTCCCGTCGGGAATGATCAGCGTCGGGGTAGATGTTATTCCGATGGACTCGGCATACTTGATGGTATCGTCCACCGGCTTTGCCAGGTCTTTCTCCCCTGGCGCGGGGAGTGGCTCGCCGGCAAACGCCTTGTTGAGGAGTTCCGGCGTACCGGCACCCAGAATGACCCGCGCCTTGTCATAGGCGGCGGGATGCATCTTGAGGGGGAACATCTTGACGTAGATGGTCAATTGGGGAGCAAGGGCGGTGAGCTTCCAGAGTTCCCCATGAAGCTTGGCACAGAAGGGGCAGTCGGGATCGGTGAAGACGAACAGCCGCTGTTTACCTTCCGGGTTGCCGATGATGATGGAGTTTTCCGTCGGCACCGTGGCAATGTCCACCTTGGTCAGTGGAGGAGAAATGTCCACAGGCGCCGGGGAAATCGGCTTTTTCGTGGCAAGGCTGAAAATGGGCGCGGGGATGAGATGCTTCCGGGCGTAGTCCAGGTAGACGGTGGCCTGCCGGCCGTTATTGACGATGGACAGTTCATACAGACCCGCCACTGGCGAGGGCTTGACCGATTTAACCTCTCCGAGGCCTTGCAGGATGACGTTGGCCTCGCCGACCGTCATCGCCGGAGCACCGGCACCGGTATCGCGGCAATCCTCGGCGTACACACTGAAGGTACCGCCTGCAACAGCAAGAAAAATGAAGGTGGCAACAATGAATTTCAACATGGATTCCTCTCGAAAAACGGATTCACTCCCGTAAACGAACATCACGCCCTTATCTCTAAGCAATTTTCATACCCTAAAGGAGTACGCATTAACACTATAATTTTTCCTGTAGTATCGGAGTGTTAGCATAGCCATTAAAAACAAAGGACTATGCAAAAGATGCACAGCCCTGTCCCCCACCCTGTCATACCACCTGATACTGCGCTACATCTTCACCCACGCAGTGCCGTTCCACCGCCGCTGAATGCAACTGAAGTCCCGGGAATTGACGGTTATGGCGATCGCGGCACCGTTTGATGCCATAAGATAAACCGTGCCCGCATTCCCGGTCAGTCCCGGGTTGCAGACAACGGTATTGTTCTCCTGAAACGATATACCATCATCTGCAGAGGCATAACCGGCGACCGGTCCGTAACTGCCGTAACCGAACCGTACGCCGCTTCTCAACCTGAATGATCGTACTATCCGATCGTCACCGGTATTCCACGCTCCGTCCACTCCACGGTCTGCAATAAGGGAAACTGTTCCTTGAACCGGATCGAAGCCGACAGCATAATATCTGTCATCTCCGAGGGAGTTCTGTTTAGCCTCCTTGATTACGCCGACGATCTCCCATGCCACCGATTTCAGACAACAGTCACCGTAGTAGGAACTGAACGCCGGTAAGGAAAGAGCGGCCAGTATTCCCATCACCCCGAGCACGATGACCAGTTCAAGCAGTGAAAACCCGTTCTCTCCCCCCGTTCTGTCCACGGAGGGATTCACCGTCGCCATACCAGGTGCCATTTCATCCACCTCCCTGGGGATGATATCTATCAGGTATTACAAACAAAAATCGGCCATGCAGTTATTGCACAGCCGTTACATGATTACAAGTATTTTATTATCTGTTTTTAATTTTACTAACTTCCCTTACTCCATCCCGTACTCCTTTAGTTTGTAGAGAAGCGCACGATGGCTGATTTCCAGAAGCTTGGCCGCATGGGTCCTGTTGCCGCCCGTCTTTTGCAGGGCACGGCGGATGAAGTCCCGCTCCATTATTTCCCCTGCCCGTTTTATGGAAAGGGTGTCCGCCGGGAACCAGGAGGCGGGCGAGGTGCTCCGCATGCTATCCGGCAGACAGTCGATGGTCAACAGGTCACCGGCGCAGAGGATGAGACCCCGCTCTATGGCGTTCTCCAGTTCCCGCACATTGCCAGGCCACCCATAAGCCATGAATTCCTTCAGCACCTGGGGGGCACATTCGACCCCGGGCCGTCCCAGCTTTTCGCCATGCTTTGCCAGAAAATGGGCAACCAGGAGTGGGATATCCTCAAGCCGCTCCCGTAATGGCGGAAGTTTGATCGTGAAGACATTGAGTCGGAAGAAGAGGTCCTCCCGGAATCTCCCATCCCGCACATCCTGTTCCAGGTCCCTGGACGTTGCGGAGATAACCCGGACATCGATTCTTTGTGGTGTCGTCGCCCCGACCCGCCTAATCTCCCCTTCCTGTAACACCCGCAGAATCTTTGCCTGCAGAGAGAGCGGCATCTCGCCTATTTCGTCAAGAAAAAGGGTGCCGCCGTCCGCCTGCTCAAACAGCCCCGCCTTGTCGGCCGAGGCATCGGTGAAAGCCCCCCGCACATGGCCAAACAGTTCGCTTTCCAGCAGGCTCTCAGGGATGGCACCACAGTTCACCGCCACGAACTCGGCAGTAATGCGCCCGCTGTTGTAATGGATGGCCCGCGCTATCAGCTCCTTCCCCGTCCCCGACTCACCCAGGATGAGAACGGTGGTCTTGTAGTCGCTCACTTTTTCTACCAGGGAAAATATCTCTCCCATGCGCGGATTACTGCTGACGATATTGGCAAAGGAGAACTCCCGGTGGATCGCCTCCTTCAACCGGCGGTTCTCTGCGGTGAGATGCAGCCGCTCTTCGGCCTTCTTCAGAACCAGCTGGATTTCATCGTTCTTGAACGGTTTGGAGATATAATCATAGGCGCCGAGCTTCATGCACTCAATCGCAGTATCCACCGTGCCGTAGGCGGACATCATGATGATGGTGGCAGCAACGCCCGCATCCGATGCCTGGCGGAGAAACGCCGGCCCGTCCATGATCGGCATCCTGATGTCACTGAGGATGAAGTCGTAATTCCCCCTCAGAGCCTTTTGCAGTGCCTCCCTGCCGTCGGCAGCCTCTTCCACGACGTAATCCAGTTTCTGGAGCATGACCTTCAACATGTGGCGAAGGTTATTCTCGTCTTCAACTACGAGGATGCGTATTTTCCGCGTTTCACAGGTCATGGCTCCTCCTCCGCCAAACATGCCGGCAACCAGATGGTAAAGCGGGAGCCCTGGCCCTGGGCACTCTCCACCGTGATGCGGCCGCCGAAGGAATCGATGATGCTTGCTGATATGGAGAGACCGAGACCGGTCCCCTTCCCCGGTTCCTTGGTGGTGAAGAAGGGATCAAATATCTTCTCCAGGCTTTCGGGGGAGATCCCTTCCCCCGAGTCGCTGACCACTATACGCAAACAGGGAGCAGAATCATCTCCGCCCGGAAACGGTGTCCTGAAAACCCCTCCGAAATCCTCCCTGCGCCGTCCCCTGACACTGAAATGGCTTGCAGACTCCGACCTGTCATGGGTCGTACCCATGACATCTGCAACGGCGCTTATCTCCAGCCCACCCCCCTCCGGCATGGCATCACGTGCATTGAGAACAAGATTGATAAGCACCTGCAACAGCTGGTGCCGGTCGAGGCATACCATCGGCAGATGCTCGGCGATACTGATGGTCAGGGAAACCTTCTTGAAAACCCCCTGCCGTTCCAGCATATCCACCACATTCCCCAGGAACGGCGCAATGTCGACACGCTCGTTTTCAGGGGGAGACGGACGGGCATAATTGAGCAGGTCACGGACGATACGGTCGATCCGTCCCGCTTCCTGCTCGATGCGCCGCAGATAATCGGCCCTGTCAGGATCGTGCGCCATCTCGTCCCGCAGGATACCCGCATAGCCGATTATGGCTGACAGGGGCGAACCGATCTCATGTGCCATCCCCGCGGCAAGCAGCCCCACCGACGCCATTTTCTCCGAGCGTATAGTCTCTTCCCGTGCCTCTTGAAGCTCGACATTCGCCTTCTGCAGGGAATGCATGTGGGCTTCCACCTCTTCCTGTTTTTCCCTGAGCACCAGCTGCATCATGTTGAACGAATCGGAGAGTTCGACTATCTCCGAACAACCGGGGATATGGAGCATATGACTGTAGTCGCCGGCAGTTATCCGTTCTGTTGCCGCCAGGAGTTTCCTGATGGGCGTTACGACAACGCGGGCGAGAAGAAACGACCCGAGGCCAAGCAGGAGGAGAAAATCAATAATGAAATAGGCAAGAAAAAGGTGGCGCGAGCGGGACAGTCGATCCCGTTCTGCCGCCAGAGAGAGGGTAAGGCGGGCTGCTCCCGCAATCCTGGGTCCATCCTGCAACGGCAAGTAGCGATACAGCAGCCTGCCGTCACTGCTGAACAGGGAGGAAGCTGCTCCCGTCCGTAACGTTTCTGCCAGGGCGGCATCCATACCACTCCTCTCAGCAACGCTGTACATCACCCCCCCTCCCGTGTTCACGACTGTCAGTCCGGCGATGGAACGCTCGTTGACAAGACGCCGCGCGAAGCTTCCGGCCGGTGTCGCGTCGTTCAGACGGATAAGGGGGAGCGGAACAAGGTTGACAAACGAGGAAAGGAGAATTCTCCCCTGCTCGTTCTTTTGGGTCAGGAGATCTTTTTCAGCAGTCTTGAACGAGATGATGCTCAGCAGTATCCAGGTAAGACTCAGCAGGCAGGCAAGGGAAGCCAGAATGGCAAAGGTGAGATTGATACGGATCGGCTTCATGGATTGCTATCCTCCCCCCCCCCTCCCGAGGCTCAGATACCAGGTTATCATCTGCGGCCCGAAGAAGATGTAGAGAACCGCGCCAAAAGCAAGGAAGGGACCGAAGGGAATGGCCAGCTTGCTGTCCTTCCCCTTGGCAAACATGATACTCACGCCGATGACCGACCCGGCCAGGGATGCGGCGAAAATAATGAACGGGACCGATTTCCAGCCGAGAAAGGCTCCGAGCATGGCCAGGAGCTTGATGTCTCCCCCTCCCATCCCCTCCTTGCCGGTCAGGAAATGGTAGCCATAGGCAACCAGGAGAAGACTCCCCCCTCCCAGGAGGATGCCGGTGAGGGAGTTGAACCATCCGAACCCGGGGATAAAGAAGGAGCAGGCAAAACCGGCCACGATGCCGGGGAGGCTGATGACATCGGGAATGATCTGGTGCTCCAGGTCGATGAAGGTGATGACCACGAGGGCCGAGCAAAGCAGGAACAGTACGGCAAAGGCGAGAGTGGGGCCGAACCGGACAAAGAGGAAGAGGGTCAAAAGACCATTGAGCAGCTCCACAACGGGGTACTGGACAGAAATTGGTTCACGGCAGGAACGGCATTTCCCCCCCAGCAGGAGGTAGCTGATGACAGGTATATTGTCGTAGAAACGTATCTTGTAATCGCACCGGGTGCAGTGGGAGGGGGGAAAGACGATGGACTCTCCCTTGGGGAGCCGGCAGATGCAGACGTTAAGAAACGAACCGACCGTAGCGCCGAAGATAAAGGCAACGATGTAAAAGATGATTGGCAGTGACAATGGTACCCCTGTAGGAGCGATTCGTGTAATCGTCCCCCGTTGTGGGCGAACATCAGGTTCGCCCTTACTGCAATCTGCGAATCTTGACCAGGCTATCTTCCAGAAGTCGCTTCTTGTCGGCGAACTCCGTCAGCTTCTCCCGTTCCTTTGCCACCACGTCGGCCGGGGCGCGCTCCACGAAACTCGGATTCGACAGCTTTTTGTCAAGGAACTCCATGTCCTTGTCCACCTTGCCGAGTTCCTTGAGAAGTCGCTTTTCTTCCTCAGCGACATCCACCAGCCCTTTGAGCGGCACAACGATCTTAACGTCTCCCGCTACCTGCACGGAGGCATCCTCCGGAACGTCCACGCCGCTGCCGATGGCCAGGTCGGAAATCCTGGCCAGAGACATGACATAAACCTCGTTTTGCTCAGGAGATGACAGCTCTCCACCGAACCGCAATCGAGGATGGCGGCAATCTCCCGGGAGGGGGCCACATCCATCTCCCCCCGGATGGTACGGATGCCGGTGATGACCGCCATGACCAGCTCCATCTCGGCGGCTCCGTCGGCAAACTGCCACTCCGGGCGGTGCAGTGGGTAATCGGCCAGCATGATGCTCGTTACCGGTCGTTCCCCCGGCAGGCTCTGCCAGATTTCTTCGGTGATGAACGGCATGAACGGATGGAGGAGCCGGAGCAGGTTCTCCAGGACAGTCCAGAGAACCTGACGCGCTGTCTCCTGGCGTTCGGCATCACCCCGGTAGAGGTCGTCCTTCACCAGCTCGATATACCAGTCGCAGAACTCGCTCCAGGTGAAGCGGTACAGGGTGCTGGCAGCATCGTTGAAACGGAAGGCATCGAGGGCGTCCTTCGTCTCCCGGGCCGCCTCGTTCAGGCGGTGGAGAATCCAGCGATCGGCATTGGTAAGGGGAAGGGTTGACGGATCCAGATCGGCAGGTACAAACCCCTCAAGGTTCATGAGAGCGAAACGGGAAGCGTTCCAGATCTTGTTGGCAAAGTTACGGTAGCCTGCAATCCGCTCTTCCGCAAGCTTGATGTCCCGTCCCTGGGCGGCAAAGGCTGCCAGGGTGAAACGGAACGCATCGGTGCCGTACTGGTCGATCACCGTCAGGGGATCGATGACGTTCCCCTTGGACTTGCTCATCTTCTGTCCCTGGGCATCCCGCACCAGGGCGTGAATGTAGACATCCCTGAACGGCACCTCACCCATGAAATGGAGCCCCATCATCATCATGCGGGCCACCCAGAAGAAGAGGATATCGAAACCGGTCACAAGACATGAGGTCGGATAGAAACCGGACAGCTCAGGGGTCCGGTCCGGCCACCCCAGGGTTGAGAATGGCCAGAGTGCCGAGGAGAACCAGGTGTCGAGTACGTCAGTCTCCTGGCGGATCTCGTCGCTGCCGCAGGCTGCGCACTTCGACGGGTCTTCCTTGGCAACCGTCACCTTGCCGCAGTGGTCGCAATACCAGGCAGGTATGCGGTGTCCCCACCAGATCTGGCGGGAAATACACCAGTCGCGGATATTTTCCATCCAGTCGTAATAGGTATTTTCCCACTGCTGGGGAACGATTCTGGTTCGGCCATCTTTCACCGCAGCCAGCGCCTCTTCCGCCAACGGCCCCACCTTCACGTACCACTGGAGCGACAGGTACGGCTCCACGACGGTCTTGCAGCGGTAGCACCCCCCCACCGCCAGGGCGTGGTCCTGAATCTTTTCCAGGAGCCCCGCACTCTCCAGATCCTCGACGACCTTTTTACGGGCGGCAAACCGGTCGAGCCCCTCGTACTGGTGGCCGGCGGCATTAATGTTCCCGGATTCGTCAAGGATGTTGATGACATCAAGACCATGCCGCCGTCCCACCTCGAAGTCGTTGAAGTCGTGGGCCGGTGTGATCTTCACGACACCGGTGCCAAATTCCCTGTCCACGTACTCGTCGGCGATAATGGGGATCTCCCGGTCGACCAGGGGAAGGAGGACCTTCCTGCCGATCAGTTCCCGGTAGCGTTCGTCGTCGGGGTGAACCGCGACGGCAGTGTCCCCCAGCATGGTTTCAGGGCGGGTAGTAGCCACGACGAGACAACGGTCACTCCCCACTACCGGATAGCGGAGATGCCAGAGATGGCCGGCCTTTTCCTCGTGCTCCACCTCGATATCGGAGAGTGCCGTGTGGCAGCGGGGACACCAGTTGATGAGGCGGTTGTCCCGGTAGATGAGCCCTTCTTCGTAGAGCCGGACGAAAACTTCCCGTACTGCTTTGGAAAGCCCCTCGTCCATGGTAAAGCGTTCCCGCTCCCAGTCACAGGAGGCGCCAAGACGCTTGAGCTGGCCGATGATCTGCCCCCCCGACTCCCCTTTCCATTTCCAGACCCTCTCAATAAAGGCTTCACGACCCAGTGCGTGACGGTCCTTCCCCTCGGCAGCCAACTGCCGCTCCACCACGTTCTGGGTGGCAATGCCCGCATGGTCGGTCCCCGGCATCCAGAGCACATTGTAACCGCTCATCCGTTTCCAGCGGCAGAGGATATCCTGCAGGGTGTTGTTGAGTGCATGGCCCATGTGAAGGGCGCCGGTGACGTTGGGTGGGGGGATGACTATACTGTAGGAAGGTTTGTCCGAAAGTGCCGCGGCATGGAAATAGCCGCTCCGCTCCCACTCCTTGTACCATCTGCCTTCAACGCTCTGCGGTTCATATACCTTGGCCAGTTCTCGTTCTGCCATGCTGCAACCTCGTCATTTACTGATGTAGTGCGTCAGGAGAACCATGCCTTCGCATTATCCGTCCTGACGAAGAAACTGAGGCAGGTATAAATCAAACGGGGGATTCATCATCCCCCGTTCGCCTGCATTAATAGATTCAATCTGCCGGGTTGTGCCCGACCGGGCACTTCAGGCCCCATCCTTGAGACGGCGGACCTCTTCCTTGATAATGTTTTCCGCCAGGTCTGGCACCACTTCCCAGGCGATCCGTTCGATGATATCTTTCGATATCTTCGCCACCAGCGTCGTCAGCTGCTCTTCGCTCAGCTCCGCAGGCGAGGCGGGGGCCAGCGCCGTTGCTGCGAAAACCGGCACTGCTGCCGCGGCAGCCGCGACTGCAACGCCAGGCACAGAGGGGATTGCTGTCTCCTCCGGCGGTGCAAACGACACATATTCTTCTTCGGGAGCAAACTGCAACTCTGTATCAGGTACAATTTCAGTCAACGGCTCCGCCGCTGCAACAGGGGCCATGACCTGTACGGACTCTTCCTCAAAGGCAATTGGCGGTTCGGCAGCAAATTCAGCCATTTCATCCTGACCTGCAACTTCCAGAAGAGTTGCAGGTTCTGCGAAGAAATCCTCACTTGGTGCGCTTTCATCAGGAAAGACAGTCTCTTCCTGGAAGTCAAAGGTCTGTTCCTCTACCGGCAACCACTTGTCGTCAAGGTCCCCGGCAGGCTCCACCATGACCGTAGCAGGCTCGACAGTAACGTCCTCTGTCTCTTCGCCGAAGACAAAGTCGTCTGCCACCTCTTCAACGGCAGCGGGTTTTTCTTCGACAAAGGCAGTCTCGAAATCGACCGGGGTATCTTCCGGCATTTCTTCCAGGTCAAACGCACCCCAGAGATCGTCGTCCGCAGAAACCTCCACGACTTCCGTCTCGAAGGATGTCGCGGCAGGAGGGGCAACCGCAGGCTCGTCCATATCGGTGAAGAGGATATCTCCCCTCGGAGTCGATGCGGCTGGGACCGGCTCGGCTTCGGCGGCAAAAGCATCAGCTTCGGCAAAAGTCTCCCAGGCTATATCAGGCCCGGCAGCAGGCTCAACCGGCGGTTCGACGACAGGCGCAACCGGTGGCTGAACAGGAGCAGTGGCGACCGGTTCCGGGGGAGCGGACGGGGCCGTATGCCGTTCCGTACCGAGTTCGATCAGCGTTTTCACTTTGTCTATGAGTTGTTGGGATTCGAAGGGTTTGGAGATGAAGTCGTCGGCACCGCTTTCGCGGGCCTTCCCTTCATCAAAGGGCTCAAAGGCACCCGTAAGAAGCAGGAGGGGGACATGCCGAAGGGCCGGCTCGCGACGGACGGCTTCACAGACCTCATAGCCTGTCTTGCCGGGCATGAGGGCATCCACCATGATGATGTCCGGCAGCAGCTCTCTGGCCTTGTCCAGTGCAGCGTTTCCGTTATCGACAACGGTTAGTTCATAATCCTCGTTGGCAAAGATTATCCCTACGACCTTCTGAATGGTGATGCTGTCATCGGCGAGGAGCAATTTTTTGCCCATCGAACCCTCCTCCGCGGTAAAAGTTGGTCGGGAAGTGTCCTAAACTCTGCACAGGTGCGCAAAAGCTAGCACAAGAGCCAGAACGTGTCAAGATATTTACCGTTTGCAATGATCTTACTCGGCAGCGCTGCCGGCCACGCCGGCCATTTTCAGAGGGGCCGCAAAGAGGCTTGCTGCAAGGGTCGACAAGTCACTCCGCAACCTGCTGAATTCTTTAGTTTTAACATAGTTGACACGGGAAGTAAGCAGGACCACGAAGGTGTCGGTTGCCGGATCGATCCAGATCGAACTGCCGGAGTACCCCGTATGACCGAATGAGTAACGGGAAAAGCCGTTCCCCTTCGGAGACGAGAAGGGAGAGGCAATATCCCAGCCGAGTCCCCGCACCACATCCCCCCCCCGGGAGAAGTAGGGGACCGTCATCTGCCGGACGGCCCTCCCGGACAGCACCCGGACGCCGTCCAGTTCCCCCCCGTTGAGCATCATTCGACAGAAACGGGACAGGTCGCCGGCGGTGGTGAACAGACCGGCATGGCCCGCAACTCCCCCTAATTGACGTGAAAGGTTGTCCTGGACCTGCCCTTGCAGCAACTGGTTCTCTGCCCCCCGTGTTGCCGCGCAGCGTGTCAATTTGGCCTTGTCGGGGTTGAAGCCGGTATCGCCCATCCCGAGCGGACCGTAGAAGTTGTTAGCAGTATACTCCTGAAGGCCGACCCCGGTTACCCGCCTGACCAGCTCACCAAGAAGGATGAAATTGATGTCCGCATACCTGAAACGGCTCCCGACCTCTCCCTTAAGTCGCTGCTGGGCCGCCCCTTCGACGGCACTCTGGAGGGGGTTGGCACTCCCAAGGGGAAAGTCGTCAAGACCCGAAGTATGGGTCAACAGGTTGAGAATCAGGAGATCATCTTTTCCCTTGCCGTAGAATTCCGGGAACCATTTGACAACGGGATCGACGAGTGAGATTTTACGCTCTTCCGCCAGTTTCATAATCGCCGGCGTCGTAGCAATCACTTTGGTAAGAGAGGCGATGTCGAACATCGTGTCGAGGGTGAGGGGAGTTGCTTCCGGGCCGCCAAGCCCCCGGCCGTAGGCCTTTTCAAACAGGACCCCTTTACTGTTACCGACAAGCACAATACCGCCGGTGA
This sequence comes from Deltaproteobacteria bacterium, assembly GCA_021848385.1. GTDB lineage: Bacteria > Desulfobacterota > Desulfuromonadia > Geobacterales > Geobacteraceae > Geomobilimonas. Next base: position 2,532 of record JAJZUQ010000046.1, on the reverse strand, counting down.
CAAGGCCCCGGGTGATGGCGCTTTCCAGCAACTGATCGACCTTCTCCTCATGACGCTCACCTTGCCGTGGCATTTCAGCCGAACCACTGACTGACGTGGCAAGGACCACAAGGGATATGACAAACATCCTGACTATACGCACTGCACCGCCATGTGAAACTGCAGGAAAGAACCTCTCCCTGCGTCAATTAACCCTGAATTTAACGCTCTTGAGCAGGTTTCCGTCACCATCGAGGGCGTCAACACGCCATTCTCCGGGAGAATTTTTGTCTACGGCTCTTTTGCTGTAAGTCCTCCACCGTTCTCCCCGCACCGGCAGTTTGGACTCGCCTACCTTCACGTCGTTGCGGTACCAGACATGGGTAATTGACTGTTCCCCCTCGTCGCTGGAGACGAGGCGGGTAAAACAATAGAGGGACGGGACGGAGCGCCAGGAGATGCGACGGACCGAATCGATCGGATTCCCACGGACAATCTTTGTCGTTACCGCCATCTCGGTAATCTTTATTCCGGTACCGGCAGCAAGAGCCTGTCCGCCAAAGGTAACGGTCAGCAGCAGACATATAACGGCCAGGACGACCGGCAGATTACATTTCATAGCTCCTCCAGAGGTAAGCCCGTCAGAAAGAATCGCTTCTGTAGCCACATAAACCATTCCAGGCTTTCACGCGGCGCTTTGTCACCATTACGTGCGGTAATCTGCATTGATCTTCACGTAATCATAGGAGAGGTCGGAGGTATAGACCGTTGCGCTCCCCTCTCCCAACCGGAGATCGACGGTAACCGTAAATTCCTTTTTGTGCAGCACTTCCGAACCGAGGGTCTCTGCATCGCCACCCGCAAAAACACCATTATCGGCCATCAGCACATCGTCAAAAAACAGCGCCACCCGGTCAGGATCGACCGCAACCCCCGCATACCCCACGGCGGCCAGAATCCTTCCCCAGTTGGCATCCTGGCCGAAAAAGGCGGTCTTAACAAGAGATGAATTTGCCACTGACATGGCCGCCCGCCGGGCTTCTTCAGCCGATGTGGCTCCCTTGACCGTTATGGCAACGAATTTGGTCGCCCCTTCCCCATCCCGGACGATCTGCCGGGCCAGGGTCAGTACCACGTCCTGCAGTTCCTGCATAAACCGGTCCGCTTCCGGCGTCCCCCCCTGAATCAGGGGATTCCCCACCGCGCCGTTCGCAAGAAGCAGGGCTGTGTCGTTCGTGGAGGTATCGCCGTCGACGGTTATGACGTTGAAGGAAGCGTCAATCACCTGTCTGAATGCTTTCCGTAGCCAGGCCGGCTCGACCGCCGCATCGGTAACGATAAAGGCCAGCATGGTCGCCATGTTCGGCATGATCATCCCGGCCCCTTTGGCAACACCGGCGATGGTGTACCTGACGCCGCCCGCCTCACCCTGCCGTGACTCAAGCTTGGGAAAGGTATCGGTGGTCATGATAGCCCGGGCCACGTCGTCCAGGGTGCCGGACTCGAGCCCCTCCACCAGTTTCGGCACCCCGCCCCGAAGCCGTTCCATCGGAAGCTGCACGCCGATAACACCGGTGGAAGAGACCTGCACCTCCTCGTCGGGGATACCGAGACCTTCCGCCACCAACCGGGAGGTCTCCCGGGCATCTTCCATCCCCCGTGGACCGGTGCAGGCATTGGCGTTACCACTGTTCACCACCACCGCCCGGCAGATGCCGTCCGTTGCCCGTTCCATCCCCAGAAGCACCGGTGCAGCCTTCACCTTGTTGGTGGTGAACACCGCAGCCAGCGTCGCCGGTGTCTCGGAAAAGATGAGGGCCATGTCAAGGCGTCCCGGTTTCTTGATGGCCGCCTCAACGGCTGAGAATTTAAAGCCTTTGATGTTCATAGATTACCTCTGTACAATGTCTGGCGCCGCGAGCGTCGAGAAATGTCCAGATGCCAGGCGCCAAGGAGCGAGGAGTGAGGCGTAGCAGCGCTACGCCGCAGCAACGAGCGACGCAGGCAACGCCGCAGATGGGCGTTTATCGGCGCTCGCCTATTTGCCGCAGCATTGCTTATATTTCTTCCCACTCCCGCACGGACACGGCTCGTTTCGCCCCACCTTCTGGCTCTTGACCGGTTGCTGCTGAACGTCCTCTCCTCCCAGATTGAAGACCAGCCGTTGCTTCTTCTGCTGCTGCTCTTCGATCCTTTCCACGTCTTCATCACGGGCAAGCTGCACCCAGAATATCTTCTCCACCACCTCTTCGCGGATACGGCCAATCAAATCCATGAAGAGCTGATAGGCTTCTCTCTTGTACTCCTGTTTGGGATCCTTCTGACCGTAACCCCTGAGGCCGATACCTTCCTTCAGGTGATCGATGGAGAGGAGGTGATCCTTCCACTGTGTGTCGATTGCCTGGAGCATGATGACCTTGATCAGGTGATCCATCATCTCGTCGCCGAACTGGCCGAGCTTGGCGGTGAACACCTCGCGTACCTTCTCCTGGAGGAGCTCCTTGAAATTTGCCGGGTTAAGCACCACCATGGTTTCGGGAGGAATGTAAAGCT
>JAJZUQ010000101.1 GCA_021848385.1 Deltaproteobacteria bacterium | reverse complement strand
TGTTTTGTGCCGTAAGACAAACGGGGAAGCGGCAAAGGTGTGCCGCTTCCCCGTTTTTTTTGCTCAGATGAAGTGTTTGCCGGCGCACTCCTCCCACTGGCCACGGGGGATGGAGAGAAACAAGTCGCTGATATCGGGATCGAACTGCGTGCCGCGGAATTTCCTGACCTCGCTGATGACCGCATCGAAGGGAAGCGCCCGGCGGTACGGGCGGTCGGAGGTCATGGCGTCCAGCGTGTCCACCAGCCCGAAGATGCGGGAGCCGATCGGTATCTGGGGGCCCTTGAGCTGTTTGGGGTAGCCGGTGCCGTCGAAACGTTCGTGGTGGGTCAGGATGATCTCGGCCGGCCCCTTGAGGAATTTTATCTCCGACATGATGGCGTAGCCGATCTGGGGGTGCCGGCGCATCTCGATCCACTCGGCTTCGTCCAGCTTGCCCGGCTTGAGCAGGATGTTGTCGGAGATGCCGATCTTGCCGATATCGTGCAAGAGCGCCCCCTTGGCCAGTTGTTCCAGTTCGTTGCCCTTGATTCCCAGCTTTGAGGCCATGAAGGTGGAGAAGTTCATGACCCGTTCGGAATGGGAGCCGACCTCTTTTTCCCGGGCGTCGAGCGCCTTGACGAGTGCCGTGAGCGTGCTGTCGTAGGCGCTGTGCAACTCGTTCATGGTGCGGCGGATCTGCTCGGTCTGCTCCATGACCTTGAATTCCAGGCTGGTCTGGTAATTCTTCTTCTCGATGGCCAGGCAACGCTTCTCGATCAGGTTCTTGACCGTCAGGATGACCCTGCTGATACCGAACGGCTTGGTGATGTAGTCGTCCGCCCCCAGGTGGATGCATTCCAGTGCGGTGTTCATGTCGGAAAGCCCGGTGATCATCAGAACGGCGATGTCGGGATCCACGGTTTTCAGGTCCCTGAGGAGATCGACGCCGCTTCTGCCGGGCATCATGATATCGGAAATCACCAGATCGACCGGGTGTTCACCCAGGATGCCAAAGGCTGCGTCCACGTTGGCCGCCTGGAAACAGTTGTAGCCTTCCTGGAGAAGAGCCGATGAGAGCAGGTCTCTGATCATCTCTTCATCATCGACTATCAGGATGTGTTCATTCATGGGGTGTCTCCGGGGAAGCCTGCCCGTCGGGGCGGCGGATGTTGTCGCTGATCAGGTTGACCAGGCTGGCGGGATTGAATGGTTTCATGATAAACGTCAGGCGCTCTTCGGAACAGTCGGATACACTGAGCCTTTCGTCCGTATAGCCCGACATGAACACCACCTTCAGGTCGGGGCGTTTCGCCAGCATGATCTGCACCATGTCCGGCCCCGACATGCCGGGCATCATGACATCCGTCAAGAGCAGGTCGATCTTTTCGCTGAAGCGCTCGAACAGCTTGAGTGCCTCCTGCGGGCCGGGTGCGGTGAGGACGTCGTAGCCGTGAGTCCTGAGGGTGATGGCGGACAGGTCGAGCACGGCCCGCTCGTCCTCGACGATCAGGATCAGTCCCGTCGTCGCGCCCCGTTCCGCCTTCAGGGGCAGGATATCGCCGCCCGTGTTCTGATTCATTGTTTCCGCCACCCGTGGCAGGTACACGCGGAACTCCGTCCCCATGCCCACTACGCTCTGCACCTGGATGTAGCCGTTGCTCTGCTTGACGATGCCATAGACCGTCGCCAGCCCCAGGCCGGTGCCATAACCCTGCTCCTTGGTGGTGAAGAACGGCTCGAATATCCTGCCGATGATCTCCTCCGACATGCCCATGCCCGTATCCCTGACCGTGATCAGGACATAGTCGCCAGCCACGGACCCGCCGTTCTTGCGGACAAAATCTTCGTCCAGATAGCGGTTGACGGTCTCGACGGTTATGGTGCCGCCCCGTTCCAGGGCGTCACGGGCATTGATGACCAGATTCATGATGATCTGTTCGATCTGGCTGGGGTCCGCCTTGACCATGCCGACATCCACGGCCAGCTTGGTGGAAAGGGTGACATTTTCGCCGATCAGGCGGCAGAGGATCTTGTGCAGGCCCGCTATCAGGGTATTGATGTTCAAGAGCCGCGGTTCGAGCATCTGCCTCCTGCCGAAGGCCAGAAGCTGCCTGATCAGTGTGGAGGCCCGCTCCCCGGCGTTGAGAATCTGCTCGACCTCCTTGCGCATCTGGTCGTTGTTCGTTATTTTCTGGAGCAAAAGCGTGCTGTAGCCGTTGATGACCGTGAGCAGGTTGTTGAAATCATGGGCGATACCGCCCGCCAATTGTCCGATTGCCTCCATCTTCTGGGCCTGGCGCAACTGTTCCCTGGCCTGTTTGCGGTCGAGTTCCGCCTTGGCGCTGGCGATGGCCAGGGCGCAGGTCTGGCCGTACTTCTCCATCTCCCGGATATCGTCATCGGGATACCCGCCATCGCGGTTCGCCAGGCCGAGCATGCCGATGACGTTGGTGCCCACCTTGAGCGGAATGCCGACAAAAGTGGTCAGTGCCGGCGTGCAGAGTGGACAGTCACACCCTTTCCACCGGTTGTCGCCGGGCGAGTTCATGACCACGGTCGTTCCCTCGCTCACGGGCGCGAAGAAGATCGAGGGGTGATGGTTCGCCTCGTAATGCCCATGCCGCCGGATGTCGTACTGGATGTCACGGAAGACGGGTTCTTCGGATATGGGGTCGAAGGAGGCCAGGCAAAGGGCCAGGACGTCGGCATTGCCGCTGGGGAGCAGTTCGTACAGCATTCCGAACGGAGAATTGGTTATGGTCATGCAGCTGTCGAGCAGGACGGACGCCATGTGGGTGAGGCTGCCGGTTTCGATGAAACGCAGGTTGGCGGCCGTGATGGCCTCGCTCAGCTTGAGACTGCGGCGCTGGCTTTCTTCGGCCCGTTTCCGTTCGGTAACGTCCTCGGCGACCTTGACGAAGTGTGTGATGGTGCCGTCGCTATCCTTGATGGGGGCGATGGAGGCGCGTTCCCAGTACAGCGAGCCGTCCCTGCGGCGGTTGAGGAACTCCCCTTGCCACTCGATGCCGGAAAGCAGGGTTTTCCACAGGGTCCTGTAAAAATCGGACGACATCCTGCCCGACTTGAAGAGACGGGGCGTCTGGCCTACGATCTCATCGCGGCTAAACCCGGTTACCTCGCAGAAGCGGGGGTTCGCATATTCGATTATGCCGTTGGGGTCGGTGATGACAAGCTGGCTCGGGCTTTGTTCGGCGGCCCGATAGAACTTTTTCAGTTCCGATTCTGCGTGCAGCCCGTCGTCCCTGTCACTGGCGGAATATGCGCTCATGTGCCCCGTGTCTCTTTCTTCCCGCGCTTAGGTGCTTTCCCTATTTTCAGCAGTTTGATATTTAGCATTCAATTGATCGGTTTTCAAGTAACATCGAACCATGGTATATATCCGGCTGACGCGGCTTGTCCCGAACCCGTCGCCGATTGTTGTTCAGGGAGGCCTTGCGCCATGACCCACCTCGCCGGAGACGCCATGCGTAACCATGATCAGTACCTTGTAAAAGGGTAAGCAGGTGCTCCGGGAACATCCGCTGTTTATTCCCCTGTCCGCACTGGTCGCCGGCCTGGCCATCAGCGATGTGAGCGGAATATCCCTGCCATTTTCCGCCGTTGCGGCAGCCCTGTGCTGCCTGGTCCTGTCCTGTTTCGTCCGCGGCCGTCTGGTCGTCGGCATATCCACCTTCGTTTTTTTCCTCATCTGGGGCCTGTATGCCCTGACTCCCTGGAAATCCCCCCCGGCTTCGCCGTATGACGTTCAACAGTATGCCGGGCACGGCCCGGTCATTGTCGAAGGGATCGTGCTATCCCGCCCCGTGGCCACTGCCGGGGGGAGCAGTTTCGTAATGGGGTTGGAGGGGGTGATCACGGGGGTAACTGCTGTCCCTGCCCGCGGCAACCTGATGATTTCCGTTTCCAGCGGCGACATCACCGTGGCCCGTGGCGACCGGGTGCGCTTGGCCACACGCATCGTGCAGCCCCGCCGGCTTGGTCTGCCCGGTGAATTCGACTACCCCCGCTACCTGTCCTTCCAGGGGATTGCAGCCCTCGGCAGGGTGGCAACAATGGATGAGATCGTGCTGATGCGGGCAGCTGCCGAGGATACTATCCTGCGCCGGCTCGACCTGGCGGCACGCCGCCTGGGGGACTTCATCCGGCTGGCGCAGCCTGATGTCCGGATATCGTCGGTGCTGGCCGCACTCCTGATAGGCGACCAGAAACGGATTCCCGAACAGTTGAACGATGCCTACACCAGGGCCGGCGTCAATCACATCCTTTCCATCTCCGGGTTTCATGTTGGCATCATCGCCTTTTTCATCGTCCAGCTCACCCTCCTGCTCGCCACCCGTTCCGAGAGCCTGGCCCTCAGGTTCAATCTGCGCCGCTTGGTGCTGCTCTTCTCCCTGCCGGCCATGGCGTTGTATCTCTTCCTGACCGGCGCCGCCCCGGCCACGGCCCGCTCGGTCATCATGCTGGCCGCGTTTGTGCTGACCCTCTACGCCGAGCGCGAGGGCGACCCGGTCAATGCCCTGCTGCTCTCGGCTCTGCTGCTGTTGGCCATCAATCCGCCCAGCCTGTTCGATGTCTCGTTCCAGCTCTCCTTTCTGGCCTTGTGGGGGATCGTGATCGCCGTACCAGGGACCATGGAGCGCTTTG
>JAJZUQ010000003.1 GCA_021848385.1 Deltaproteobacteria bacterium | reverse complement strand
CAGAAGCCGCAGAAATTCCTTTCTCGCCTGGGGCACACGCGACTCGCCGGTATGGGGATAGATGGTCACATGCTCCAGGAAACGGCCCGTGGCGTCCACGGCCGCCAGCTTGGAGCCGGTGCGCAGGCCGGGGTCGATCCCCAGCACCCGCTTTCCTCCGGCAGGCGGCGCCAGGAGCAGGTTGCGCAGGTTCCTGGCAAAGATCCCGATGGCGGCCTCGTCGGCCAGGTCCCTGGCCTGGAGCCGCAGCTCCCCCTCGATGGAGACGGCGATCAGCCGCTTGTAGGCGTCCTCGGCCACCTTCTCCAACGGCGACCTGAATATGCTTTCCCCCCGCACCAGGCGGCCCTTCAGCCCGGCAAGAATCTCCTCCACCGGCGCCAGGATGGAAAGGAACAGCACCTCTTCCTTCTCCCCCCGGCGCATGGCGAGCATCCGGTGGGAAGGGACACTCTTCAGCGGTTCCTGGTAATCGTAGTACATCTCGAACTTGGTCACCTGGTCACGTTTGTCGCCTGCCACCCGGGAGGAGAACACCCCCTGCTCCCAGGTGAGCCGCCGCACCATGGCACGGGCGTCCGCATCGTCCGACAGCCGCTCGGCCAGGATATGCCCGGCCCCTTCAAGTGCCGCCGCGGCATCGGGCACCTCCTTCTCCATGTTCACGAAGGGGGCTGCCGCCTCTTCCGGTGTGCCGGTAGCAAGCTCCTGGGCGGCAATCAGGTCAGCCAGCGGCTCCAACCCCCGCTCGCGGGCGATAGTGGCCTTGGTACGACGCTTGGGCTTGTACGGGAGGTACAGATCCTCCAGCTCGGTCTTCAGGCGGGTGGACTCGATCCGGCCGCGCAGCTCCGGGGTCAGTTTCCCCTGCTCCCCGATGGTGGCTATGATTGTGTTCTTTCGCTCCTCCAGCTCGCTGAAGTATGCGTAGCGCTCCTCTATGGCACGGATCTGCACTTCGTCCAGCTCGCCGGTCTGCTCCTTGCGGTAGCGGGCGATGAAGGGGACCGTGGAGCCCTCGCGCAGCAGCGCCACGGTCTGCTGCACCTGGAAGGGCTTGAGTCCGGTCTCGTCGATGATGAAGGTGATGATGGTGGCCAGTTGCCCGTCGCTGATGCTCATTGCCGCTCCTGTCTGCACGTTGTCATCCCGGCCTGTGCCGGGGGGAGCATACTACTACAGCAGAAGGATAATGGGAAGGGGTTACCCACCCCCGGAAAAGCACACTGACCTTTGTGCACGCGAAAGGGGGCAAGCCCCACGTTCTTCATGCTACGTGGACCTACCCCCTCGATTTCCAGTCATACAATAAAAACAGTGTAAAGTCTTAGCATTGCAGGGTGAAGTAAAATACTGCGCCCTTCCCCGACTCTCCCTCCCCCCACACCTCTCCACCATGGCGCTGGATAATGCGCTGCACCGTAGCCAGGCCGATACCGGTTCCGGGAAACTCTTTGGCATTCTGGAGTCGGTGAAAGGGTTTGAACAGCAGGTCAACGTCCTTCATTTCAAAACCCAGCCCATTGTCGCGGACAAAGAACGCTTTCCTGCCATTGAGATCGACCATCCCGAACTCTACCCGGGTTTCGGGGACCTTGCGGGTGTATTTCCACGCATTACCAAGCAGGTTCTCGAGAGCGATCTTTAACAAGTGCGAGTCACCGTCAGCAACCAGTTCAGGAGCGACGTTGAACTGCACCCTTCTCTCAGGTTCGGCCATCGATAGTTCGGCTGCAATGCTACGGGCCATTCCGCTGAGGTCTACCCTCTCCCGCCGGATCTCACTCTGGACCAAGCGTGACAGAAGCAACATGTCGTTGACCTGTTCTTCCATCCCCTGATTCGCATCACAGATCACCTTGACAAGATAGCGGCCATCTTCATCCAGCGTTCCCTGATAATTTTCCTGGAGGATCTGAACTGCCGAGGAACTGCGCGTGATGTAATTGCGCATATCGTGGGTAAGCGAATAACTGAAAGATTCCAGTTCACTGTTAGTGGCCGACAGCTCCCGGGCCTTGCGTTCCAGTGCTTCCTCAAAATTCTTACGGCGGGTAATGTCCCTGACGATGCAGACTATGTGGTTGTCATCCATCCTGGAAAACGAGATTTCCAGAGGAAAGACAGTCCCTTTCCGTTTCCTGCCGACCGCTTCACCACGCCATTCGCCATGCTTGAAAATAGCGGGGAATATTTCCTCCTCGAATCTTCTTACTTCATCGTCACCATAGAAAGAATGCCACGATTTGCCCGTGAGTTCCCGGTGAGAATCGTACCCGTAAAGCCTGGCGTGTGAATTGTTCACATAGACGCATTCACCGTCATTATTGAGAATGGCAATGCCGTCAATGGAGGCATCCATACCGGCCTGGTATTTCACAAGCACCTCTTCCAGGCGTCTACGCTTGAGCAAAAGATTCAGCACGTAGGCGATAAAAAGGAACAGTACACACAAGGATGTCAAATTTACGGCGATTTCCCGGGAACTTGGAGAGAATATCTTCAGGTATACGTTCTCTCCGTTCACCGACGCATCGATGATAGCGTTGAGAAGATAGGCCATGGCAACAAAGCCAAGACCGATGAAAAGTATGCGCCGTTGATCGCTTATAGGAAGTATCTCACTTCTCGCCATGAAAACGGTTTCCCGAGCACAGTATTTTAAATACACAATTAATAATTTTTCAAAATCTTCACACAGGACAAACGCCGTAAGAAACTGGCTATCAGGGGGTGAGAAACTGCTCTTCGTTTCAATCAGAGAATATCGTCTACCGTAAAGCCATCGACGTCCCCGTCGATTATCTTTTTCCCTAAACTGAGACAGAAGAAGACGGCCTCGCCTTTGGTGCTGAAGAAATAGGCCGTTTCGAATGATTTTACCTGCGCCCCGCGCCTTATCGATAACTTGACCGTCCAGACATTATCCGCTAGAGATAGCGCAGGTGCTGGACAAATCGTAAATCCTCTGTATTCATAGAAATGCATTGCTTTCCCCGCCAAGGAGCAAAGAATCTCCCCTATGATTAAAGGTCTGTTCTTTAAGCACCGCTCCAACGTCATTACTACTCTTCACATATTCTCAACAAAAAAAGCCGGGTTGCCGAATATCGTATGATATTTCGGCAACCCGGCTGTCTCCTGGAGACCCTATAGGCTTTCCGCCCTATCCTCGCGGATAGTTTAGTATTTTCGTCTATCGAATGCTGTGGTTTCCCCGATAATGAGGATATAATGAACTTCTTATCAAAGAATAGTCATCCCTGTCAATTAAGATTAATTTAATAAGAAGAGAAGGGCCGGGACTTCATCGGCCACCGTGTGCGCTCTGTACGGCAACATTGAATACTCCGCAGCTCTTTTCAACCGGCTTTATTTGATAAAGGTTCCCTTCTCGTATTCCTCGAAGGCAACCTGCAGCTCTTCCTGGGTGTTCATGACGATGGGGCCGTACCAGGCGACGGGCTCACCCAGCGGCTTGCCGGCGACCAGGATGAAGCGTACCGGCTTGTCGGTGGTGGTGACTTGCACGGCGTCCCCCTCGTGTTCGAACAGCGCCACCGTTTCCGCCGTGCAGACGCAGCGGCGCTCCGTATCCGACCATCCGGCACTGGCCGCCTCGTGGGCATACGCGTCGCGGCACTCGTCGAAATATCCCTCCCCGGACAGAAGGTAGGCAAAGGCGGTGTGCCCCGCGGGGAGCTGATGCCGGAAGACGGTCCCCGCCGGGACGCTGATATCGAGCATCTCCGGCTCGATCACGATGTCCTTCACCGGACCCTGCACCCCGCCGATCGTTCCGGCGATGACCTTCACTGCCACACTCCCATTCATCATGACTTCCGGAATGTCGGCCGCCTTAACATCCCGGTAGCGGGGAGGCATCATCTTCTGGGCGGCCGGCAGGTTGGCCCAGAACTGGAACCCCCACATGGTACCGGTGGGGCTCTCCTTGGGCATCTCCTGGTGGATGATGCCGCTGCCGGCCGTCATCCACTGCACGTCACCGGCGCCGATCACTCCCTTGTTCCCCATGCTGTCCCCGTGCTCCACGAGCCCCTCCAGCACGTAGGTGATGGTCTCGATCCCGCGGTGGGGGTGCCAGGGGAAGCCGGGAAGGTAGTCGGCGGGGTTAGACGAATGGAAATCGTCCAGCATCAGGAACGGGTCAAACTGGGGGACCTGGGAATAGCCGAAGGCCCGCTTGAGATGGACGCCGGCCCCCTCGATGGTCGGTCGGCTCTTGAACAGTTTCTTGATATGTCGCGTGGTCATGGGAACTCCCTTTTCAACAGCAAGAGTAATCGCTCATACGAACAGATGTCAGCCTATCCGGACGGAAAGCATGGAGACCGACCCCCCATCTACCCCCTCGACCGGAAAACTGATCGAGTCATCTTTCCTGCGCAGGCCAAGCACGTAGAGCAGCGGCAGATAGTGGTCGGGGGTCGGAACCGAGAGCATGGCGTCACGGCCGAGCCCCTCGTACTCGACAAGGGGGTCATCGTCCCCTGCGAGCAGCAGATCCCGCACCCGCTCCTCGAATCGCACGGCCCAGTCGTAGGCATGGACTCCATCCCTTCCCCAGGCGTAAGAGTGCAGATTGTGCACGAGATTGCCGCTGCCGACGACCAGAACCCCCTCCTCCCGCAGTGGTGCAAGCCGTTTTCCCAGTTCATAGTGGAAGGAGGGAGGCTGCCTCTCGTCGATGGCAAGTTGCACGACGGGGATATCGGCATGGGGGAAAACGTGGGTCAGCACCGACCAGGTACCGTGATCGAGCCCCCAGCTTTCGTCAAGGGGGACCTCTAGGGGGGAAAGAAGTTCCCTCAACCGCCGGGCCAGCTCCGGACTGCCGGGTGCGGGATAGTCAACCGCGTACAGCTCTTGCGGGAAGCCGCCAAAATCGTGGATGGTGGGCGGGGCAACATTGGCCGTTACCCCGCACCCTGGGATGTACCAGTGGGCGGAGACGGAAATGATGGCGCGGGGACGGGGAATGGATCTGCCGATGGTCCGCCATCCCTCCGTGTAGGCGTTTTGTGATATGGCATTCATCGGGTTGCCATGGCCGATGAAGATGGTCGGCATCAAATCAGTCATTGAATTCCTCGCTATCGTCAGCGTCGCGTCCAACCATGAAACGCTGCAACTGTTTTTTATACCCTACGCCGTCTAAGAAAATGTGGCCGAGCTCCCAGGGTTCTTGATATGACGTGACTCTCTGCAAAAGTGTACTTTTGCAATTCATAAATTCAATCGGTTATTTTCGTGATAGCCCTGGCAGTTAAGTTTGCTCCGTAAATCAAAAATGGGGCTCCCCTTGCAAAAGAACATTTCTCTTTTCAAGGGGAGCCCCATTATTTATGCCCTATTCTCCGTTACCTGCGGAGTATCAGTTTTATTTTCCCTCTCTCAGACCGGAATCATCGCCGCAAATTCCTTCTCAACCTGTTTCGGATCCTGCACCAGTTTGCCATGGACAGCCTGGGACATGGGATCGGGAAAGATATCCTCCTCGTTATTTTCGATACCCGCCAGTATTGCAGCGGCGACCTGATCCGGCGTTGATTTTGGCATCTCCTGACCGGCGGTCATCCTGGTATCCACCGGTCCGGGATAGACGCCGATCACCTGAACCCCGCGGGGTGCCAGTTCGGCCCGCACCCCCTGCAGCAGGGAGTGACCGGCAGCCTTGGAGGCACAGTAGGTCCCGTTTACCGGCAGATTGACCAGCCCGATGATGGAGCAGACGTTCACGATCGCGCCGCCACGTGCGGCCAGCACCGGCGCAAAGGCCCGGCACATGGCCAGCGTGCCGAAGAAGTTGACCTCCATCTCTTCGCGGGCGCTTTCCATACCTGTGGGGCCCATGAACCACATGCAACGGTTGACGCCGGCATTATTGATGAGCAGGTCCACGTCCCGGCATTGCTCCGCTATCGCCGCAACACTGTCAGCATGGGTTACATCCAGTCGCAGGGGAACGACCCTCTCATTATCGCGATGTTTCAGTTCAATCACCGCTTCGATGCTCCTGGCTGCGGCATAGACCTTTGCCACTCCCTTGTCCAGCAATCCTTTGACCAGAGCAGTGCCAATGCCGCCGTTGGCACCGGTTACCACCACGGTTTTCCCTTTCAGATCCATAAGATGACTCCTTTCTTTCTATGTAGTACGTTTTTCTGGATGACTATCACGCCAGCCAGCTTACATCCTTTAACGGCACCCCTTTCTTGTAGTAGAGGGATGGCGAGAGGAGCACGAAAAAGATATGCGTATCACCATAACCGTTCATGTCGAGTATATCATGCATGGCTGACGCAATAGCATCGTGCCGTTCCTGGGTCCGCAGGAACATGAATATCTCCAGCGAACGTGGCGTCGGCGTTACCTGCCTGATGCTCAAGAGCTCGATCTTTACAATTTCCCGGGGGACTGCGGCAACACGGGAAAATTCGTCCACAAGCACGGTGAGCTCCTGCCGCAGAAACTCCTCATCAAACCCCTTGAATCTCAGGTATGGCACTGCGTTCTCTCCTTTCCGATACATGAGCAGTTGAACACTGCCTGCACTCGTACTAAAGGCCTATTTCTGCAATTCCAGTCTCATTGCGCTGGAATCATCTATGACCGCCGCTTGCCGGATTTCTGCTCCGGCGGCAATGCGACGACCGTGCAGGTCATGCCCGCAACAAGGTGAACATTATCCGGCAGGCGATCTATCCTGATCCGCACGGGAATTCGCTGGGCAAGTCGCACCCAGTTGAAAACCGGGTTAACGTCCGACAGGAGTTCCTTCCCCGTGGGGTTGTCGCGATCGGTTATGCCGCTGCTGAAACTCTCGACGTGTCCACGGAGTGGCGGGGCCGCGCCCATCAGCCTGATGTCGACCTGATCGCCCGGGTGCAGGAGGTGGAGCTTCGTCTCCTCGAAATATCCGTAGACCCAGAACGAATTCTTGTCGATCAGTGCCAGTTTGGCCCCCCCCGCCGTTGCAAAGTCGCCGGGATGGACGTTCAGGTTGGTAACATAGCCGTCAACCGGCGAACGCACCTCGGTTCTGTGCAGGTTCAACGCGGCCGTCGCCACGGCAACCCCGGCCTCCTGATACGCCGCCGCGGCCGAATCGGCCTGAGACATGGCGTCCTCACGGCTTTCAGCGGACACGGCGATGCCATCCAGATTTGCGCGCCGCTCGGCCTGCTGCTGCCGCATGGTTACCATCGCCTTGCTGGCGGCAAGGCGGGCCCTCGCCTGGTCAAGGGCCAGGCGGTAACGTGCCGGATCGACGACAAAGAGCAGATCCCCCTTGTGTACCAACTGGTTGTCCGTGACCGGCACCCGCACGACGACGCCGGGGACATCGGCCGCAATATTGATCACATCGGCCCGGACCCGCCCGTCCCGGGTCCAGGGTGAATTCATGTACCGGTTCCACAATGCCCTGCTCAGCAGCACGGCAGCGACCACGATAACGATGGTGATAACAAAGTGAACTACCTGTCGTATGCTCATATCAATATCCCTTTGGTGGTGGAGCCGTTCCCTCCTCCTAGCGGAGGGCAAGAAGGCCGCCTATGCTGAAAATACAGAAAAAAATCGAGACCCGGAACAGGGGAGGATGCCAGACATGCCGATAGACGCCCCATCGCCCCATTATTCTGTCAAGAACCGTCTGAAGGACAACGCTGGCAAGAAACACGAGGAACAGGGTTGGCATAAGTGCATCAAGCAGGGAAAACTCACGCGGCATGAACAATTTCCTCCGTAGTCTGGTTGGGGAGACCGCTTGTGGCGGCAAGGACTGTTTCGTCGTCAAGGAGTGCCGTCCGGATGAGATGGAGCGATGACAGCAAACGGCGCAGGATTTCCTTGTCATGAGGGGTGCGGGAATCCAGCCCCATCTCGCGACGGATAGCGTTCATGGCTATCGTTACGCTGTCGAGGGTCTCTTCGCGGTGGTGGGCAGAAAGGCTGCGGAAGAGACGCGCCGTTGACCGGATGCTCCCCAGCACCCGGTACGACAACAGATGCGGCATCTGCACCATAGCCGCATCTTCGCGCACATGGATGACAGCGCGGCCAATCTCCCTGACCGTAAATATCCAGGCGACAAGTCGCTGGTTCTGGTCATCCGCCAGGTGCCTGGTTGACCCCAGCTTGTGCAACAGGTCATAGGTCCCGCCTTCAAAACGATTCAGGAGCCCGGGGAGCGGGTCAAAGCAGGCCATGACCACCAGCCCGCGTATCTGGCCGGCCATGCGGCGTTTGAACCATGCTCCGGTGGCAGGGACCAGCGTCATGAATACCAGCCCGGATATGACCGTGCCCAACAGCGCCGCAGTACCTTCATTGACGACCCCCAACGGGTTGAAAACCATGGGATTCGCAGGGGAGAGCATGGCGCAGAAAAAGACCACGTAACCGGTACCAATGGCGATCCATCGGGGACAGGTAATAATGTAGGAGCCGATCATCAACAGGGGAAGAAGCGCCGCACTCAAGAGCGCGAATCCGTCCAGCGAGGGCATGATGAGGTACGCAAAGAAGATGGCAACGACGTACCCCGAACCGTGGCCGATGGTCATGTGCCGCACGCCGCGGTACTGATCCGGCACGGATCCGAACAGAGCGCTCGCGACCGCCGCAAAGCTGAGGGCGCTGGCGCCATAGGGCCACGCAGAGGCTATCCAGAAAGCGCCGATCAGGAGAATCGAGACGAATGCCTTCACGCCGGCGAGAAGCGCTGCCACCGGATCGGTGTACGTCGCGAACGTGATGTCGTCCGGCGGTTTCGGCCCCTGTTCCCTGGCCGACAGCGTTGCGTATGTCGTGGTGTACCCGTGCAGCTCGTGCAGGAAGCGGCGCAGGAGCTCAATGGCCGTGTCGAAATCCACTCTGTTTTGAGCGTCGCTGAGCGTGGGAACGTCCGCTTTGGCCTGTTTCACCTTTCGCGCAAGGACAGCCCGGAATGCAGCGATGCGTCGGGCCGCCACGCGCGCTGTATCTGAACTGCGCGGGGATGCCCCGGTAGTTTCGAGAACCTGGCCCAGCGAATCGTAGATATCCGAGAGGACTTCCCCTGCGGGCGTGGCATTTTTTTTCAGCCGCTTCAGGAGTTGGTGGAATGAATAGAAGGTGGTTGAGGCCGCCATGAATTCGCTGTTGAGTCTGCGCAGTTTCAGGTCACGGGATCGCACCTCCGGATCTTCCAGAAAGGCCGCATTACGTATGGATTCGAGGGCGATCACGTTATCGGCCATCCTCATCTGCATGGCAGACAGTTCGGTGGGGGTGGCCGTACCGGAAAGCGAGCTGCGCACGAACGTCATGAATTGTCCATAGCGGTTCTGTACGTTGGTTGTTATCTGGTCGGAAAGGCGGCGCGGAAAGATTATGTCGCTTACCACACCGGCGCAGAGAACGCCGAGCGCCACTTCCGAGAGCCGGGTCACCGCAAGGGAGAAGAATTCATGGGGCTGTGGCACAGCCTGCAGCCCGGCAAGGGCGGCAGAATATCCGGCAAGTACGCATCCGTATGATTTGAAATCGCGGTAAAATGCCGCGCCAACGGTACAGAGCCCTACCCACAACGCCAGTCCGAGCAGAAACAGCACCGGTTCCTGCGCAAACAGGGTGACGAGCAGAAAACTGGCCGTGATGCCGGCCACCGTGCCGCCGATGCGATAGAGGCTTTTGGTCAGGATCATCCCCGTTTGAGGGCGCATGACGATAAAAACGGTAATCATCGCCAACCGCGGCTGGTCGAGTTGAAACCGCATTGAGAGCCACATGGCAAGAAGCGCCGCCAGGGCGGACTTGAAAACAAATATCCAGCGCCATCCTTCTGTTTCGCCCCAGACGGCGACTTCCTGTTTCAGTGCCAACACCCCTCTCACCGCGCACCCTCCGGCGCAGGGGGCGTTACCGGCACCCCACCACCCAGAGCCTGCATCAATGCGGCATGGGCATCGAGAAAACGTGCCTCCACCAGCACTTTTCGTTGGGCCTCCAGGATGGTCTGATTTTGCGCATTGAGGACATTCAGGTAATCGGTCAGCCCGGCCCGAAAGCTCTTGAGCGCGATGTCATAGGCCCGATTGGCAAGGGAAGTCGATTCATTGACCTGCACACGCTGCTTTTCCAGCGAAGACAGTGTCACGACCTGGTCGGCGACATCCTCCAGTGCCCGGATCAGGGTGTCGTTATACGACTCGACCGCGATGTCGTAGTCGGCTGTGGCGGCCCCCAGTTGACTCCGCAGCTTTCCCCCCTCAAAAACCGGCAGGGATATGGCCGGCCCGAAACCGGCAATCAGCGACCCCGGCGACAGGAATTGGGCAAAACCAAGGGATTGCCATCCGGCAAACGCCGTCAGATTGATGTTCGGATAAAATCGTGCCTTGGCCGTGTCGATTCCCTTGCCGGTCGCCTCTACCCGCCACCGTTGCGCTACCACATCGGGGCGGCGTCCCAGGAGGTCTGCCGGCAGGAGAGCCGGCAGCTGCACCGGCACGTTGAAGGAAAGGACAGGACGACTGATCTGCTCCCCATCGCCGGGCCCCTTTCCGGTAAGGGCGCTCAACTGATTGCGCAACAGCTCGATGGACGCGGAAATCCCCTCGATCTCGGCCCGTGCCGCGGGGAGCGGCGTTTCGGCCTGTCGCAGATCAAGTTCTGTCTCAAGCCCGGCCTTGAAACGCTTCTGGATGATACTCAGGATGTCTTCCCGCTGCTTCAATGTCGTTTGCGCAATATCTTTCAGCATGCACTGGAGCGCCAACTGGACATATACCCGCACGACCGTTGTTTCGAGGGCGAGTTGGACCTCCTGTGCCTCGGCCGTTGCCACCTGGACGGAATCGAGGGCCGCGGCAAGGGCGCTGCGGTTCTTTCCCCAGAGGTCGAGGTCGTAGACAAAATCGAGGGTTGCCACGTTATTCCATGCCCAATTGCCGGCATAGGGAGGCTTGATAAATTGATGCTCGGTGAACTGCTGCCGGGTGAAGTCCGCATCGGCCTGGATTGCCGGGTAAAGTGACGATCGGGCAATGCCGCCGAGCGCCATCGCCTTCGCAACCCGGGCCTGCGCAATGCGTATCGGGGGAGTTCCCGTCGTTGCCGCCGCCACCAGGCGATCCAGCTGCGGGTCACCGTAGGCCTTCCACCACTGTTGCGAAGGCCAGGGTGCCGGTTGGCGGGCCACGGATTTGATCGCGCTTCCTGCGTTCAGACTATTGGGATCCAGCGGGAGGGAACGGGGCGAAATACTGGTCGGGAAGCTGGCACAACCGCCGAGAAAAAGCATCGGCACAATGGACACTACACTACGTTTGATGCGAGTGCTGAACAGATGGGTCTCCTCTATGTCTGCGGGGAATAAGAGAGGGCAATGCCAAATCGTTATGCTTGAATGAAGTGGGCAACGATATGGTTCGATGTCAATAAGAGTGGCCGGAACCGGCGCTACCAGTGTACCGGCCAGACGGTATGGGCGAATGTGTATTCAGGTTTTATCGGATCGAAATATAGGGGTCGGAATCGGTAAACGGCTTAAGATCGAGCCTTTTGACCTCTTTTGCCAACTCATCCCTCGTTATGAGACCTTTCTTCTCCAGAATGTTGAACAGGGCTGCTACTTCATAACCATCTTTGGGCCCCTGAGTAATCCGATTGCCTGTTATGGCAGTAGTATCCTTAGCCTGCGCCGTTTTGTCGTCCGCCTGTGCTGCAAAAGGCGCTGTCAGCGCCACTGCAGTAAGCAGTATCATGATAATTTTCACGGTAATCTCCTCTGAAAGCATTCTTCCTTTTTAGCTTCAGGTATGTGTAGCTGCAAATCGTGGCCGGGGCTCCGGAATCGGAAGTACCCCAGCCAGATGGTATCTGCATGCCTGTCAGTTGTACATGATCATGGTCAGCAACGATGTGTATTCATTGAATTTAGCGTCGAGTTTTTTCAACTCATCTACCGTATATATCGCCGTGCCTTTATTCAGTTCGTTCTGGAGTTTGGCTATTTTCCCCTGGATGCTGTCGCTCTGGGCTGAAGCGCAGTTGTGGGAGTCCAACATGCATGGATTTTTGCCTGACTCCGCATTGCCGTTAGCGGCAGAGGCCATAACGGGAGCCGCCAGAACTACTGTCATCAGCAATAAAATACTCTTTTTCATCGTCTTTTCTCCTTGTTCGATTTGTGCGTTCAATAGAGTTCGTTCATTTGAAGTCCTGCCTGTCGGTAGCGTCACGTGACTGCACGTTCACCCCCTTGTTCATTTGCTGCCGTGCCATCACGTGGTTGCACTGCAGCGGCGAAATAAGTGATATCGCTATTTTTGTCACAACAAGTAATTGCTGAATAAAAATCACGGCATCTCTGAAAGCACGGCAGACTTACTTTCAGCAGTAAAGTTTGGATATGATTGTTATTGATATTATGGTTATGACAATTATATACGTAAAAAAATTTAACCCATGTTCAGGGATAATTTATTCAGCAATGCAAGGAGCGTGTGAATTTCCTCGTCTGTCAACCCCTTGGCTAACTTTTCCTTTATCCGGGCAACGAGCGGATACGTTGTCTGGACCACATCCTTCCCTTCGTCTGTCAGATAGATGAGGTAGGCACGTCTATCATCAATAGCGTCCAGACGCTGAACCCATCCCTTTTTCACAACCTTGTCCAGGATACGGGTCGTGTTTGCCTGGTCTTTGAGAATCCTTTCCGCCAATTCCTTCTGGCTGAGCCCGTCCTCTTCCCACAAACGGGCCAGTACCACCCACTGTTCACTGGTCATGTCCAGATGTTTCAATTCCCTGCCAACCTGGCACCTGAATTTGTTGACTACTTTCACCAGGTTGAAGTCAAGGGCATTGTCCAATTTCAGTTCAGTGGCTTTCCGCATGTTTCAAGTTTAGTTGACATGACAACTAAATGTCAAGTTTTTTTACACCTTGGCGGCAAGGGAGATCTCCACCGGCTAGATGCAATCCCACGTGCATTGTTCAAGGGAAGAATCAGCCTGGCTTGGTTTATATGCTTCGGAGATGGTTGAATCGGGTAGGGAGGCGGGCGGGCTGACCTGTTCGGCACAGGCGCCTCGCCCAGCTCCCACCACAGGCAGCAGGGGAAGAGCAACGAGGAGTATGACGCATGGTGCAATGGTCACTCGCTGGCTCCACCCCCCAACACCTTGTAAAGCGTAACCAGATTCGTCAACCGGTTCAGCCGGACCCCGATCAGGTTCTGCTGGGCACTGTAGAGGGAGCGCTGTGAGTCGAGGACATTCAGGTAGCTGTCGACCCCTTTTTCGTAACGGGCCAGGGAAAGCTTGTAGCTCTCGGAGGTGGCGTCGGTGAGGGACTGCTGCGCCGCCAGCTGGTCGTCGATGGTCCCGCGCTGGGCAAGGGAGTCCGCCACTTCCCGGAAGGCGGTCTGGATCGCCTTTTCGTACTGGGCAACGGCAATGTCCCGGTCCACTTCCGACACCTTCAGATTGGCCCGGTTGCTGCCACCGTCAAAGATGGGGAGAGAAATCTGGGGTGCGAATTTCCAGACAAAGGAATCTGACGTGAAGAGCCCCCCCAGATCTTCGCTGCCGAAGCCTACGGAAGAAACGAGCGTGATGCGCGGGAAGAACGCCGCCCGCGCGGCACCGATATTGGCGTTGGCCCCCTTGAGAAGATTTTCGGCCTGGAGGATGTCGGGACGACTGAGCAGGACGTCGGACGGCAGCCCGGGAGACAGGTCCTTCAACGCGGTAAGCGTTTCGGAGAGGGATAAGGGAAGGAGGTCAGCCGGAACCGGCGACCCGACCACCAGATTCAGGGCATTCTCGTCCTGGGCCACCAGGGTGGTGAAACGGGCGATATCTACCCGCGCCGTATCAACGCTGGTCTGGGACTGATTGAGATCGAGGGCAGAGGAGACGCCTGCCTCGAAGCGGCTTTTGGTGAGCTGGTAGGAGGACTGCTGGCTCGTCAGAGTCTCCTTGGCAAGCTGCAGCCGTTCACGGTCAGCGGCCAGGGCAAGCCAGGTGCCGGCGACCTGGGAAACCAGGCTGATCTGCACACTGCGCCGCGCCTGTTCGGTTGAGAGATACTGCTCCAGGGCCTGATCCTTGAGGCTTTGCACCCGGCCGAACAGGTCGAGTTCATAGGAGCTGACGCCGAGACCGACAGTGTACTGATGGATGTTCACCGGCACCCCTGTCCCCGAGAAGTCTTTCGACAGGCGTTGGAAAGTACCGGCTGCATTGGCATCTACGTGCGGCACGAGATCTGCGCGCCGGATCTGGTACTGAGCCCGGGACCGCTCGATATTGAGGGCGGCAACGCGCAGATCGCGGTTGTTCTCCAGCGCCATGGCAATCAGTTTCCGCAGCTGGCCATCGACAAAGAACTCCTGCCAGGGGATGTCAGCAACCGGCTTCCCGGCGGGTTTGGCAGCCTCGGCCTTGTATGCCGGACCGTTGGGCCAGGTGGCCGATACCGGCGCATCGGGACGGGTGTAACCGGGAGCCATGGTGCAGCCGGTGAGGGCAAGCAGAGCAGTACCAACAATTACACTACGGAGCCCGACGCACGGTTTTTCTTTGCACCCCAGCGTCTCGGCGCTAAAAGTTTGTCTTCTCATATCACTGTTCCTCCGTAACATTGGCAACAGCTGGTTTCCCGGCATGCTGCGTGTATTTTTTCCGGCCGAACAGTCGCGACACCATCACAAAGAAGAACGGAATAAAGATCAGGTCGATGAAGGTGGCCGAGAGCAGTCCGCCGGTTACGGCGGTACCGATGGCGTTCTGCGCTGCGGCTCCGGCCCCCTTGGTAAGGGCCAGCGGCAGGGTGCCGAAGAAGAAGGCCAGTGAGGTCATGATGACCGGGCGGAGCCGGATCTTCACCGCCGTCAGGGTGGCCTCGACCAGCTCATGGCCCTCATGTAACTGGGCCTTGATGAACTGGATGATCAGGATGGCGTTCTTGGTGGAAAGTCCCACGGTAGTGAGCAGGCCGATCTGGAGATAGACGTCGTTGGGGAGCATCCGCAACGTAACCGCCGTAACCGCCCCCACCAGGCCCAGAGGCAGCATCAGCAGGTTTACAAAGGGGATGGTCCAGCTTTCATACAGTGCCGCCACGGAGAGGAACACCACCAGAAGTGAGATGGCATAGAGGGCCGGGGCCTGCGCGCCGGCATTTTTTTCCTCATAGGAGAGGCCGGTCCATTCGTAACCGATGCCGGCCGGCAGTTTGGCAGCCATCTTTTCCATCTCTGTCATGGCCTCGCCGGTGCTCACGCCAGGGGCCGCCTGCCCCATGATCTCAACCGACGGGATGCCGTTATAGCGCTCCAGGCGGGGTGAGCCATACTGCCAGTGGGCGGTGGCAAAGGCTGAAAAAGGGACCATCTCTCCGGTTTTGTTGCTTACATACCAGCGGTTGATATCCTCCGGCAGCATCCGGTATTTGGCGTCCGCCTGGAGATAGACCTTCTTTACCCTGCCGTTCTGGATAAAGTCGTTGACGTAAGAACTCCCCCAGGCGGTGGACAGCACGTTGTTGACATCATTCAGGGAAACCCCGAGAGCCCCTGCCCGCACGTCATCGATATCCAGCTTGAACTGGGGAGAATCATCCTGGCCGTTGGGGCGGACCGCTATCAGTTTGGGGTTTTTCATGGCCATCCCCAGCAACTGGTTGCGCGCCTCCATCAGCTTTTCATGCCCCAGGCCACCACGGTCCTGCAACTGGAGATCAAAGCCGTTGGCCTGCCCCAGTTCCACCACCGCCGGTGGTGAAAAGGCAAAGGCCAGACCGTCTTTGTACTTGGAAAAGGCCGCCATGGCCCGGGCGGCAACAGCCGGTGCCTTCAGGTCAGCGCTTTTTCGCAGCTTCCAGTCTTTGAGCCGGACAAAGGCCAGCCCCATATTCTGGCCCCGCCCGGCAAAACTGAAGCCGGCGACGGTGATGATTGTCTCTACTGATTTTTTCTCATCTTCCAGAAAATGGTGTTCAAGCTGCTCAATCACCTTCACGGTCCGCTCCTGGGTGGCACCGGCAGGCAACTGCACCTGGCAGATGATGAATCCCTGGTCTTCATCCGGCAGGAAGGCGGTGGGTAGCCGCAGGAAAAAGAAGGCCATGGCCGCCACGATAGCGCCGTACACTACCAGGTAGCGCAGCGGTTTGCCAAAGGAGCGACCGACGATCCCTTGATACTTCGTCCTGCAGAAGTCAAATACTTTATTAAACCAGCGGAAGAAGGGGCAGAACCAGCCTTTCTCGCAGGCTTCATGCCCTTTCTCCACCGGTTTGAGCAGGGTGGCGCACAGCGCAGGTGTCAGAATCATCGCTGTCAACACCGACAGAATCATGGCGGAGATGATGGTAATGGAAAACTGGCGGTAGATGACACCGGTTGAACCGCCGAAGAAAGCCATGGGGAGGAAGACCGCCGTAAGGACGGTGGCAATGCCCCAGAGAGCGCCGGTAATCTGTCCCATGGACTTGATGGTGGCCTCTTTAGGAGGCAACCCTTCTTCAGACATGATCCGTTCCACGTTCTCTACGACAACGATGGCATCGTCCACCAATAGGCCGATGACGATGACCAGGGCGAACATGGTCAGGGTATTGATGGAGAAACCGGCCACCGACAGCACCCCCATGGTACCGAGTAGCACCACCGGCACGGCGATGGTGGGGATCAGGGTGGCACGGATGTTCTGCAGGAAGAGGAACATGATGACAAAAACCAGGAAGACCGCCTCAATCAGGGTCTGGACAACCTCTTCGATGGATATCTTGACAAAGGGGGTGGTGTCGTAGGGGTAGACCACCTGTACACCTTGGGGAAAGAATTTCGACAACTCCGCCATCTTCGCCTTGACCCTATTGGCAGTGTCCAGGGCATTGGCGCCGGCCGCAAGCCGGAGGGCCATGCCTCCCATCGGTTTGCCTTTGTAGCGGGCCTCGATGTCGTAATTCTCCGTGCCTATTTTACAGTCAGCCACATCTTTAAGCTTGACTGTCGAGCCGTCAGGGTTGGTGCGCAGGACGATGGCATCAAACTGCTCCGGAGTCTGCAGCAGAGTGCGGGCCGTGATGGTGGCGTTCAGCTGCTGACCCTGCGGTGCCGGATTACCGCCGAACTGGCCGGCGGACACCTGGGCGTTCTGGGACTGAACTGCCGCAATCACATCGTTGGTGGTCAGATGAAAGTTGTTCAGTTTGGCAGGGTTCACCCAGATCCGCATGGCGTTCTGGGAGCCGAAGACCGTTACCTCGCCGACCCCTTCCGTCCGGCTGATGATGTCCTGAACATTGGCCACCATGTAGTCGGTCAGGGCCGGCCGGTCCATGGAGCCGTCTTCGGAGACGAGACCGACTATCAACAGAAAGTTCTTAGTAGACTTGACTACCTGGATCCCCTGGCGCTGGACAATCTGGGGGAGGAGCGGCGTGGCGAGCTGCAGCTTGTTCTGCACCTGAACCTGGGCAATATTCGGGTCTGTGCCGGCCTTGAACGTCAGGTTGATGGCAATGGCACCGGCCGAGTCACTGGTGGACGACATGTAGATCAGATTGTCAATGCCGTTCAGCTTCTGTTCTATCACCTGAGTGACCGTATCCTGCACGGTCTGGGCCGAGGCGCCGGGATACATGGCATTGATAGTGATCTGGGGGGGGGCGATGGGAGGATACTGGGAAACCGGCAGGGTCTTGATCGCCAGCAGACCGGCCAGCATGACCATGATGGCAATTACCCAGGCAAAGATGGGGCGGTTGATGAAAAAGCGAGGCATGGGAGCTCCTTATTAAAAAATCCAAAACCTTTTCGCCACAGAGACGCAGAGCAGGCAAGAGAAAAACTAAAAGCAATCCGTGGAGACACTCACAAAACTGTCTGTGCTTTGTTCTCGGAAAGATCCGTCTTTTGATTCTCCGTGTCTTCTGTGACTCTGTGGCAGATTATAGTGTAGTTATTTCTTTCCTGCTGGTGCAGCAACGGGCGCAGCAGCAGCGGGAGTGGCACCAAACGGCACCGCCTTAACCTGAGTGCCGGGGCGTGCCTTCTGGATTCCTTCCAGAATGATGCGGTCACCCGTCTTGAGCCCATCGCTTACCAGCCAGTTATCCCCGACAGTTCGGGCGACCTTGATGATTCGCGGTTCTACTTTTTCTTCTGCCCCCACCACAAAGACCATGGCGTCACCTTTCGGATCACGGGTAACACCGCGCTGGGGCACCAGGATCGCCTGTTCATTTACCCCTTCCTCCAGAATGGCGCGAACAAACATGCCCGGCAACAATGTCTGTTTCGGGTTGGAGAAAACAGCCCTCAAGGTCACTGAGCCGGTACTCTGGTCAACGGTGACTTCTGAGAACTTGAGGGTGCCGGACACCGGATAGGGAGTACCATCCTCCAGCAACAGCTTTACCCTCGCCTGACCGGCGTTGTCTTTTTTCAGAAGGCCGCTGGCCAGGCTCTGTTTAAGGCGCAGTATGTCGGAACTGGATTGAACCACATCCACATACATGGTGCTGATCTGCTGGATGGTAGCCAGCGCCGCCGGCTGGTTGGCAGTTACCAACGCACCATTGGTCACGGTAGACCGGCCGATCCGACCGGAGATGGGGGCGGTTACCCTGGTATAGGCAAGGTTGATCCGGGCCGTCTCCACCGCTGCCTTGGTCGCCGCCACATCTGCCTCGGCCTGCTTGAGGGAAGCTTGGGCATCGTCGTTATCCTGTTGGCTGACCGCCTTGATCTTTACGAGGTCCCGATAGCGTTCAGCCTTGAGCCGTACCGTGCTCAGGGTGGCCTCCGCCCTGGACTCGGCCGCCTTTGCACTGGCGTAGGCAGCCTGATAGGTTGCCGGATCGATCTGATAGAGCACCTGCCCCGCCTTGACATCGCTCCCCTCGGTGAAAACCCGCTTCTGGATGATCCCGCTCACCTGAGGCCGAACTTCGGCGATCATATAAGCCGCTGTCCGACCGGGCAGTTCGGTGGTCAGAGCCACCCGTTCGGGTTTGACCACCACGACGCCGACTTCGGGAGGACCACTTGGTGGACGGTTGTCTTTGTTTTTCTTCCCGCATCCGGTCACCATCACTCCGGCAATCAGAATCCCAGCGACTGCAATCAGCTTCGTTCTGCTCGTGGTTTGCATAAACACCTCAATGATTTAAAAAATTGCCAGCCCGAGACGGCTGGAGATACGTGGCTGGAATCCAGCCGGCTATTTGTCTTTTTTCGTGAACGCAATAATGGCGACAAGCGCCCAGGTCGCCACCGTAACGGCAATGAAAATATTCATACTGACCTGGTCCTATCTGCTGTTTGACGGTGTGCCATCGTCTGACGTCGCATACGAAGTGAACGGCAACACGGTGATTGCTTAATCCGATGCATCCCCTTACCGTTTTATCCCGTCCCAGCACGCCTCGGTGATCTGATCAATCAGCGTGTCGGTCAGATCAAAGAAACCGAGAATATGATCCCTTACCGAAGAGATCAGGGGACCGAACGCCAGGGAAAAGAGGATAAGAATGGGCAGATCCTTCATAACCTGCTGGGCAAGCCCGTCTTCGAAGAGTTTCTGGAATACGTCCTTGTTGTCCGATTCGCCGAGGATCTTGTTTCTGCGGCAGGCAACGCCATAGGGTGAATTGTGGAACTGTTCCACATAACGGAAATGGAGAGGAGAACCGATGAAGTAACGGAACAACTCTCTGTTCAGATGAAGAAAACGTTCCCGGATAGGTCGCTCCGTCGAGTATCCCGTCAGGATGCACGTTTTGATTTTGTCTTCTACCTCCCGGAACAACTCATTGATGAGCACATCCTTGTTCTCGAAATACCGGTAGATCGTCCCTGCTCCCACCCCTGCCCGCTCGGCGATCAACGCCATGGGGGCACCATGGAACCCATGCTCGGCAATAAGTTCCAGGGCAGCGCGAAGTATCTCATCTTTTTTCTCACATTTTACCATACAGCAGCTCCTCGGAATGAACATTCATTCCAAACTATAACCATACAATATCCTTGTCAATGTTTTTTTACCGGTGCTCAAGATGATACATGGTCTGCACCGGAGATGTTTCGTTTATCAATCGGGCAGTTCCCCATTTCAGAAAAAAACGAAAGCCCCGGTTCCGAGAGGAAGGGGGCTTTCGTTGTTCATGGGATGTGACGTTGTCACATCGTAGTTATGAGCCGGGTTTTCCCGCCTGGCATCCAGCGTTAATGGATTTCAGGCATTAACCTTCGACGGGAGCGACCGTTTTCTTTTTTGCCTTTCTGGGTGCCGGGCGGGCTTTCACGACGGCAACAACTTCCGGAGGAGGCAGATAGGAGGCAGCTTCGGCCGGTTGCAGGGTACCAAAATGGGTGACAGCTATTTTCCGGCTTATGCCGTCGCTGAACTGGATCGTTGCCCTGTGGTCATTCACATCCAACACCTTGCCGGCGCCCCACTGCAACGCGCCCGCGTGACTTACAAACTTGCCTGTCTTGATAATCATTGGTCCGACCTCGTCTAATCTGAAGGAGTGGTGGGTTCTGCTTTGAACTCTGTACTTCAACATCAACCGCAGCTAAATCTCATTTCTCTTTTAGATATGCGGAGTTTTCAGATTTTTGTAGAATGATCCAATACACCGTTTTTAGCAAGACATATTACGTTGACGCTACTGCTGCTGCGGTTTTGCCCCCATTTGATTTCCTGTCTGGATCTAACGTGGGAATGGAAATTTTTCAGCTTATGGGGAGGATCGATGTATCCAACTATTTTCATTGCCATTTTTCTGCATTATACACCGGCAAAACACCACGCTTACAATATTTAAGTATTTTTCCTGTAGCCACCCGATTAAATAGATTGACATTGCAGAATGAAAACTGTTAGGGTGACATACGTTCGGAAATAAAGCCGGACAAAACTAAGAAGAAGTATCAGGAGAAAGAACACAATGGTAAACGGAACAGTAAAATGGTTTAACGATGCGAAGGGTTTTGGGTTTCTTGAGCAGGAAAACGGTGAAGATGTATTTTGTCATTTTTCCGCCATCAGTGGTGACGGATTCAAATCGCTTGCCGAAGGCGATCGTGTGACGTTCGAAGTAACCAAGGGTCCGAAAGGGCTTCAAGCTGCGAATGTGACACGGGTATAAATAGTCCCGAGTCGAAACCTGGAAAGCCCCGGAGAAATCCGGGGCTTTTTTTTACCGTATTCCCCCAGAAATCCAGGAGCTAACCCTATGGCAAAACCGAATTTCCAGTTTCAAAAACGGCAGAAAGAGTTGGACCGGAAGAAGAAAAACGAGGAAAAACTGCAACGCAAGCGGGAAAAGAGCCTTGAGCAGACAGATGAAACTCCGGAGCAGCCTGTCGAGGAAGAAGAGACCACATAAGGGAAGGACGCGACTTACCGTAGGTTGTCATACCCTTTGGTCCGTTCCAGCAGAAAGTCGACGAACGCCCGGTTGGCCCGGGACAGATAGGCATGCTTCTTCCACGCAATCACCAGGTCGATGTAAAGGGGAGGGTCGAGTGATACAGCCGACAAGGCATCATCGCCGACAACGACCATCCTGAGCAGTGTCGATATCCCCATCCCCCCCTGCACCAGAGATTTCACCAGTGAAAACATATTTGTTTCGAAGACGATGTGGGGAGATCCCGTACCCTTCAGCACCTCGCCGATAAGCTCCCGCAGATAGTACCCTTCCTTGAAAAACACCAGTGGCTCCCCCGCAAATTCCTCCAGGGTTATCGTACTCCGCTGCGCGAAACGATGCTGACGCGGAACGCATACCACCACCTCTTCACGCCGGAAATGGCGTGTTTCCAGGTCGTCGGGAATCTCCTTGCCGGTTATGACCCCCATGTCGATCTCTCCCCGGCTGATCATCTGCTGAATCCGCCAGGCCCCTTCCCCGTTCACCGACAGATTCAATTGTGGATACCGTTTATTAAACTCGCAGATTATGTCCGGGAAAAAGTAGGTGCTCATCATGGGGGGGATGCCAACCCTCACCTCCCCCTTGATCAGGCCGCGAATCTCGGCCATTTCCAGTTCGGCAGCCTTCAGACCGGCGAGGAGTCCCTCGGCATGGCGCAGGAACACCTCCCCTTCGGCGGTAAGGGAAATCTTGCGGTCTTGCCGGTTGAAAAGCGTCAGTTCCAACTCGTTCTCCAGCCCCCTGATCGCCATGCTGACGGCCGGCTGGGCGACATGGAGATGCTCTGCCGCCTTGGTGAAACTTCCCTGCCTGACAATTTCCACAAAGACTCGTGCCTGCCGGATATCCATAAGCACCCCTCCGACATATAAATATATCTTATAGAAACTATAAATAACATATATTTTATTTATTTACAGCGGGGTGGTAGGGTTGACTTAATGAAAACATCTGCGAGTCGCATGAACCACGTGAACGGCACTCCCTCCCTCCACTCCACAAGGGAGCTCGGTCGCATCCGGAGCGGTACCGGCGTCTATCGCCGTGTCAACCTGGCCCTTTTCGCCGCCGGCTTCGTCACCTTCATTACGCTTTACGACGTGCAGCCGCTCCTTCCGGTGTTTTCCCGCGAGTACGGCATAGCGCCGGCACTCGGAAGCCTCCCCCTCTCGATCTCCACCTGCACTCTCGCCATCGCCATGCTGTTCGCCGGCACCTTGTCGGAAACCTGGGGACGCAAACAGATCATGACCGGAGCGCTCTTCGTGACCTCCCTCCTGGCCCTGCTGAGCGCATACAGCCACACCTTTGTCTCGCTTCTGCTCATTCGTCTGTTGCAGGGGTTCGCCCTGGCAGGGCTCCCGGCCGTAGCAATGGCCTATCTGGGTGAAGAGATGGACGCCGCCTCCCTCGGCCCGGCGATGGGACTCTACATCAGTGGCAACGCGGTAGGAGGGATGACGGGGCGAATCTTCACGGCAATCATGACCGACCTCGTGTCGTGGCGGGCAGCACTTGGCACCATCGGCATCCTCTGCCTCCTTTCGAGCTGGGTTTTCATGAAAAGCCTCCCCCCGTCCCATCTGCAACGTCGCCCCTTCAAAGCGCGATACCTGCTGACATCACTCGGTTATCACCTGAAAGAACCGAAACTCCGCTGTCTCTTCTGCATTGCATTCATTGCCGTGGGAAGTTTCGTCACCCTCTACAACTACCTCACGTTCCGGCTTCTGGCGGCACCCTATCTCCTGAGCCAGAGCCATGTGAGCCTCATTTTTCTCGTCTACCTGCTCGGCTCCATGAGCGCCACGGGGATAGGCCATTTCGTCAACCGTTTCGGACGGCTGGCCATGATCCGGTTTTCACTCTTCGTCATGGCAGCGGGGGCCACCCTCACCCTGGCCACCCCCCTGCCGCTCATAGTAGCCGGTGTCGGCCTTTTCACCTGCGGTTTTTTCGGTGCCCACGCCATCGCATCGAGCTCGGTCAGCAGGATGGCGACCACCGCCAGGGCCCAGGCAACGGCGCTCTATCTTTTCTTCTACTACCTCGGTTCCAGCGTCGCAGGGACCGCCGGCGGGCTTTTCTGGAAAGCGTGGGGATGGAGCGGGGTCGTCGGCCTGATCTGCCTGTTGCTGACAGCCGGTTTCTTTGTTACCATTCGCCTGTCGTCCATCATGCATGCCGGCACCCCTTCCCCCAACGGGATGACACCTGTGGAAGCAGTCCACCCTTAACCGGAAAACCAGACCGGAAGACGACGAAGACTCACGCGCTTTTTCCCCTCTGTTGATCTCCGCCCCGGGGCGCTCGTGCCAGAGATCATCCTTCCCGCCGTGGATTCCAGTGCCCTCAACCTGGCGCACGTCTCCGGCCTGCTCATCGCCGGACGGGGAATAGTGCCATAACCATTGGCATCTGCCGCCGCCAGAGGGAAAAACCATTTGACACGTCAAGACGACCGGTCTAATATTTTCCCATGGAAAAGAAAGATACCAAAGCTGAAATCATCGTCATCGGTACCGATATGATCTCCCTCCACGGGTACAATGCCACCGGGTTAGACGCGGTGCTGAAGAGTGCGGGGGTGCCGAAGGGGTCGTTCTACCACTACTTCGGCAGTAAGGAAGAGTTCGGCCTGGCGGTGATTGACCACTTCGCCGAGCGCTACGACCAACGCCTCGACACCTTCCTGAACGACGAGGAAGTCACACCGCTCAACCGGATCCGGAATTACCTTGAGAGCGGTTTGGCACGACTCACCCAGAACCAGTGCACCAAAGGGTGCCTCATCGGCAATCTGGGTCAAGAACTTGCCGACCAGAACGAACGGTTCCGGGCCCGGCTCGACGATATTTTCCATTCGTGGAAGGAGCGATTCGCCGCCTGCCTGCAGGAGGCCCAGCGGGCCGGTGAACTGGCACCTGAGCTTGATACGGGAGTCATCGCCGGCTTCATTCTCTCAGGATGGGAAGGGGCTGTTCTCAGGGCCAAGGTGATGAAGTCACCTCAACCGCTGCGGGATTTCATCGAAACCCTTTTTACCACAGTGATCCGAAGCCGTAATCTGTCCCCCTAAATACTAGACGATCGGTCTAACAGGGGTCTGCCACAGAAGGAGCCAGATCAAGAAACTGGTCGAAGAGCTGGCCTGACTGCTGAAGAAACCGCACAATACCCCGGATTAAGTGAGGAGGCGAGATGAAAACATTCAAGGCCCTGGTAGTGGAAAAGACGGCCGACAAACAGTTCGTGCGGAAGATCCGGGAGCGGCGTATTGACGACCTGCCGCCGGGGGACCTGGTGGTGCGGGTTCATTTCTCCTCCCTCAACTACAAGGACGCCCTTTCGGCCACGGGACATCCGGGTGTGACGCGACAGTTCCCCCACACCCCCGGCATCGACGCGGCGGGAGAGGTGATATCGTGCGATAACGGTTGCTTTGCGCCTGGGGACAAGGTACTCGTCACCGGCTACGACCTGGGTATGGAGACCGACGGCGGCTTTGGCCAGCTGATCCGCATCCCTTCCGCCTGGGCGGTCCGAATCCCGGCGGGGCTGACGATGCGGGAGAGCATGGCGCTCGGAACCGCCGGCTTCACGGCAGCATTGTCGGTGCTGAAGCTGGAGAGGGCCGGGGTGAAGCCAGGTGACGGTGATATCCTCGTCACCGGCGCCACCGGCGGGGTCGGCAGCATTGCCGTCTCGATCCTTGCCCGGGCAGGATACCGGGTGGTGGCTGCCACCGGGAAAAGCGCCGACGAGAAGTACCTCAAGAATCTGGGCGCCACCCAGGTGATCGGCCGGGACGAGGTGGCAGCAGGGGCGGAGAAGGCGCTTCTCCCCGAGCGGTGGGCCGGCGCAATTGACATGGTCGGCGGCACGACCCTGGCTGCGGTGCTCAAGGGGACGCGGTACGGCGGCACGGTCACCTGTTGCGGGCTGGTTGCCTCGCCGGATCTGCCGATAAACGTCTATCCCTTTATCCTGCGGGGGGTGAGCCTGATCGGCATTGATTCTGTCAACTGCCCCGCCGCAACACGCCCGCAGGTCTGGGAAAAGCTTGCGGGAGAGTGGCAACCGGAGCGCCTGTCAGAGCTGGTGACGGAAGTGACCCTGGAAGGGGTCGAGGAGAAGATCCAGGCGATTCTGCAGGGGGGGATCCGGGGGCGGGTTGTCATCAAACTTCCGTAGCCGTACCTTCTGCGCCGCAGGAGGAATGGCCCGAGACCTGCCCCTGCGAGCGCAAGGGGAAACCGCAACAACAGCCAGGAGAGCAGTATGAACACCATGAGACTTGGACAAACCGACCTGATCGTTTCGGAAGTGGGTTTTGGCGCGATCCCCATCATCCGGCTGGATCAGGCGGAGGCAGTGCGTGTCCTGCGGCACGCCTTCGATCGGGGGATCACCTTATACGATACGGCCAACGCCTATCGCGACAGCGAAGAGAA
Organism: Deltaproteobacteria bacterium; assembly: GCA_021848385.1. Lineage (GTDB taxonomy): Bacteria > Desulfobacterota > Desulfuromonadia > Geobacterales > Geobacteraceae > Geomobilimonas. Next base: position 76,999 of record JAJZUQ010000003.1, on the reverse strand, counting down.
GATCGGACTCGCCTTTACCGGGATGCGCGATCGCATCGTCCTTGCCAGCAAGACGCTGCAACGGAGCGGTGATGGAGTGAGGGAGCATCTGGATCGAAGCCTGCGCATGCTGCGCACCGACTATCTCGATCTCTTCCAACTCCACCAGATTGCCCAAGAGGCGGACTGGGAGGCGGTGACAGCTCCCGGCGGCGCTCTCGAAGCGGCCACCAGGGCCCGTGATGCCGGCAAGGTCCGTTACCTCGGCGTCACGTCCCATAGCCTGCCGATGGCCATCAAGATGATGCGTACCGGCATTTTCAGCACAATCCAGTTCCCTTTCAATTTTATCGAGGATGCCGCCAGAGAGGAACTCATCCCCACTGCACGACAGATGGGGATGGGCTTTATCGTCATGAAACCTTTTGGCGGTGGCGCCATCGACAATGCCACGGTCGCCTTCAAGTTTCTTCGCGAACATCCGGGCATTGTGCCGATTCCCGGCTTTGAGTCCACCGGACAGATCGACGAGGTCCTCTCCTTCTACTCGGCCCCCAACCAGGTCACCGACCGGGACCGTTCCGTCATGGACCACTACCGCCAGGAACTGGGGAAACGCTTCTGCCGGCGGTGCGAATACTGCCAGCCATGCCCCGAGGGGGTCATGATCACACCGGCCATGGGCTACCGGATCGTCGTCAATCGCATGTCACCCAAGGTAGCGGTAGATTTTCTCAAGACCCCTATGGAAAGCATTGCGTTATGTACCGAATGCGGCGCATGCATCCAACGCTGCCCTTACGATCTTCCGGTGCCTGAGATCCTCAAAGGCAATTACGACCTCTACCTCCAGCATTTGAAGGAGCAGGGAAACTGAGCACGGGCCATTTCCCGCCACGACATACATCTCAGCAAAATTGACAGAAGGAGAACACCATGAAAAAATCCCTGGGAGCAAAGACTCTCCTCTTTCCAACCCCGGTCCTGCTGGTGGGCACCTACGACCACGAAGGGAAACCGAACCTCATGAACGCCGCCTGGGGAGGGGTCTGTTCCTCCCAGCCCCCCGGCGTAGCCGTTTCCATCCGCAAGGAGCGGCATACCTACGCTGCCATCATGGAGCGCAAGGCATTCACCATCGGCATCCCGTCGGAGGCCCAGATGAAGGAGGCCGACTACGTCGGTATCGTCTCGGGGCGCACCATCGACAAGTTTGCCGCCACCGGCCTCACCCCCGTGAGAAGCGATCTGGTGGACGCCCCCTATGCGGCTGAGTTCCCGATCGTTCTGGAATGCCGCCTGCTTAACACCCTAGAGATCGGTATCCACACCCAGTTCGTCGGTGAGATTATCGATGTCAAGGCCGATACGGCGATACTTGGAACCGACGGTCTTCCCGACATCCTGAAGATCAAGCCCCTCGTCTTCGACACCTCCCATCAGGGATACCACGGCATCGGGCCACTCCTCGGCAAGGCCTTCTCGGTAGGTAAAGAGCGGTGAGCAAGACCCTTGAGTTGCGGGAGCATCGGGCGGGCAAGCTCCTCATCATCGCTTGCATAATAAGCTTCTTTTGTTTTATTGGTTCCTACATGAGGATTCCGATCGTCCCCCTCTTCGCAACCTCGCTGGGGGCCGACTCGGTACAGGTGGGGCTCATCAATAGTGCCTTCATGCTTATGGCAGGGGCGCTCTCAATCCCCTCGGGGCTCATCTCCGACAGGCTGGGGCGCCGGTTGCCACTGCTGGGGGGGATGATCCTTTTGGCAGGATCGTCATTTCTCCTTTTCTGGAGCAGCAGCCCGCTCCAGATGGCGGTAATTTATCTTTTCTTCGGCATCGGTCTTTCGGCCTTCTCGCCGACCCTCATGTCGTATGTGGCCGACGTCACCCCGCCGGAGGTGCTGGGCCAGGCTTACGGCTGGTACACCATGGCTGTTTACGGCGGCATGACTCTCGGCCCGGCCGTCGGTGGTTTCCTCGGGACGGCGTTGGGGCTCCGGACGGTGTTTCTCGTGGCGGGGGGGTTGATTTTAACCATGTTTTTCGTGGCGCTCGTCTTCCTTCCCGCGCCTCCTGCCTCCAAGACACAGGGCACCGGCCGGCATGCCATCCTGCCGGCACTGAAGGGGCTCATGGGTAACCGCCGGCTCATCGCCTGCCTCGTCGCCACACTCGGTACCTGCTTCGGTTTCGGGATGTTTGTTACCTTCATGCCGCTCTATATCCGGAGCCACGGCATGCACTCGGGGCATGTGGGATTTGTCTTCGCAGCCCAGGCCCTTGCCAACGCCCTTTCCCGCCTCCCCTCAGGGAAACTGAGCGACCGGGTGGCCGACCGGAGCGTCCTCGTGACGGCGGGGCTCGCCGTCTTTGCCCTCTCGCTGGCAGTCTTCGGCTTCTGCCACACCGTGGTCCCGCTCATGGGAACTGCGGCGTTGATGGGAATAAGCATGGGGATCGCCTTCACCGCGGTCTGCGCACTGATTGCCGACGTGGTCCCCCGTGAGCAGCGGGGGCTTGCCATGGGATGCTACAACACATGTGTCTATGCAGGGATGATGCTCTGCGCGGCCGGAATGGGACCTGTCATCAGAGATTCAGGTTACCGGACAGCCTTTCTCCTGAATGGTGCGGTGGGAGGAGCGGCGTTGCTGCTTTTTGTCGCCATTTACCGGCGGCCTGCGCCTGTCTCGGCATAAAGGAGGCGAAGATGGAAGAAAGAATTCTTGCTGAAATCGAACGTTTTGTTGCGGAGTCGCCGGAAAACCGTTTTCCCGGCAGCGAGGCCCCCTACTTCGTTAAGCCCCTCATCGGCTTCGCGGCGGCCGATGACCCGCTTTTCATTGACTACAAGCAGATCATCGGCCCCTTCCACCTGACACCGTTCGAGCTCCTGAAAGAGGCGGCAACAGTGATCGTCTGGGTGCTGCCGATCACCGCGGCGACACGGATGACTAACCGCCTCGAAAGTGACTGGCCCTCCCGCGATTGGGCCCTTACCCGCAGCCACGGCGAGCCCCTGAACGGCTCACTCCGCCGGCATCTCGTGACGTATCTGGAAGGGCTCGGCCACCGGGCAGTGGCTCCCCAGTACTCCCCGGCCTGGAAAGAGTTCAGCGACACCCCGGTCGGCATCGCCTCCACCTGGTCCGAACGGCACGCCGCTTATGCCGCGGGACTCGGGACCTTCAGCCTTTCCGACGGGCTCATCACCGCACGGGGAATCGCCCACCGGGTGGGGAGCGTCATCACGAGCCTTCCCCTGCCCCCTTCTCCCCGCACCGCCCCCAACCACCTGCACAACTGTCTCTACTATCGTGAGGGGAGTTGCGGTGTCTGCATCGGCCGCTGCCCTGTCGGCGCCATTACCTTCGCCGGTCACGACAAGCCCCGCTGCCGCGAGTTCGTCTACGGCGCCGCACCCCGGGAGGTATCAGAACGCTATGGCGTGCAACAGACCGGCTGTGGCCTCTGCCAGACCCGCGTCCCGTGCGAGGCGTCTGTGCCGACGGGACGGGAGAGGTGATACCTTTCTGCTCTGCCTCTCCACCACCAGCCCTAGCCACAGTTTGACATGAGAAAGGGGCGCCTTTTTGCGCCCCGTTCTCTTTTCGACCAGCTGCCGTCTTCCGACTCAATGCTATTGACTCACGTCCCCTTGGACCGCGTCACCACCACCAGCAGATACACCACAATCACTCCGTTTACAACCAGGACCGTCACCTTGGGCCAGGTCACCCCCTGCATGACCTCGTACAGCTCGATGGGTACGTACATTCCGCCGCTCAGAAGGCCGAACCACTCAGCCCAGGGCCGCTGCATCCAGAGCCCGGCCGCCTCGGCAAAGCGAATCACGGCATAGAACAACGCCCCCAGGGCAATGGCCCAGAGCTTCAAGTCCGTCAACCGGTCGGACAGGTCGATAAAAATCCGGGGGTAGTGGCTGGCCGGATTGATATGAAAGTGCCGGACCAGCTGCTCTGCAGCAGCATGGAGATCACGGTGGATGAGGGCCAGCAGGCCGAAGCCGACCAGGAGCACCAGCGCACCTTTCGCCCCCTCGAACAGCGCCACCACCCGAAGGCCTCCCATCGAAGGCCGGTATTTTGCCCTTTTTTTCTTTTTACCCATGAACGGCCTTTACCCCTTCGCCCGGTCGTACTGCACCGGCCATTCGTGCTCCGCCTTCAGCACCGTTGCTGCATGGATGGGCCAGTAGGGGTCCCGCAGCATCTCCCGCGCCAGGAGCACCACGTCCGCAATCCCGGTGGCAACGATCTGCTCCGCCTGCACGGGGCTGGTGATCATCCCTACCGCTCCCGTAACGATACCGACATCCCGCCTGATGGCGGCGGCAAAGGGAGTCTGGTAGCCGGGTCCCACGGGAACGACCGCGTGGGGCATCAACCCGCCAGACGAGCAGTCGATGAGGTCGATCCCCAGCTCCTTGAGACGCCGGCAGAGCACCAGGGTCTGCTCCAGGTCCCATCCCCCCTCCACCCAGTCGGTGGCCGAAATGCGGACAAACACCGGCAGGTCCGCAGGCCACGCCTCCCGCACCGTCCGGGCAACCTCCAGGGGGAAGCGCATCCGGTTTTCCAGGCTCCCCCCGTAGTCGTCGGTCCGCCGGTTGGTGAGGGGGGAGAGGAACTCGTTCAGCAGGTAGCCGTGGGCCATGTGGACCTCCACCACCTGGAAACCAGCAGCCAGCGACCGTCTGGAGCCATCGGCGAAATCCTGACGAATGCCCTCCATCTCCTCCACCGCAAGCTCCCGGGGAGCTGGATGACCAACCTCGAAAGGGATCGGGGTCGGTGCCACGGTCTGCCACCCGCGATGACCGGCATCCACGGGACCGCCTCCCTGCCAGGGTGCGCTACAGGATGACTTGCGGCCGGCATGTGCCAGCTGTACAGCCGGCACGGCCCCCTGCTCTCGTATGAACCGGGTGATAGGGAAAAATGCCTCACCGTGGGCGTCGCTCCAGATGCCACTGTCGTCCGGGCTGATCCTCCCCTCAGGGGAGACCGCCGTCGCTTCCACCATGACCAAACCCGCGCCACCCACGGCACGGCTCCCCAGGTGGACCAGATGCCAGTCGGTCGGCATGCCGTCGCGGCTGGAATACTGGCACATGGGGGAGACAAAGATACGATTGCGAAACGTCAGCTCCCGCAACTTCAAGGGTGAAAATAGCATGCTCATGACGATTACTCCCCTCCTTGCCCGGTGGCGTCAGGCGGAATGGTAGTGAGGAAGACGGGAAAGGGGTCCGACTCCCAGCTCACCTCAGGGTAGAGGGAGTTGTCCAGGCGAAGATAGGTGCCATCTACCCCCGACTCGGCCCACCAGCAGTTATCTCCCCGGACAGGAAGCTTGTTGAACAGATAAAGCGTCTTATCCTTGTCTCGCGCCAGGAACATGTCATACCTCCCAAAGGACAGTTGCGCCAGGCCAGAAACGACCCATGCACAACTTTGCAGATTTACTCTAACCATATACCATTACCGGTACGAAATGTACACCGGCATGGCTGTTTCGGATTCCCGTGCCTGCTGCCGGAAAAATCTTGTATTTCCGTCCATGTAGGGTTAGAGTGCAGTAATTCACTACCGGCACAGGCCGGCAAACAAACCCTCGCCCCTATCCAGAAACGACTCATGAGCCAACCCATTATCGCCCTCAAAGTAGATATCGACACCTTCGTCGGTACGCGCGACGGAGTACCGAACCTGCTCGCCATTCTGGAGCGGTTCGGTATCAGGGCCACCTTCTATTTCTCCATGGGGCCGGACAACACAGGGAAGACGATCCGCCGCATCTTCCGCCCCGGCTTTCTGAAAAAACAGCTCCGCAGCGGTGCGCCGTCAGCATTCGGCCTGCGGACCCTCCTCTCCGGCACCCTCCTCCCCGCACCGGTCATTGCGGCCAAACTCCCCGATATTCTGAGAAAAACCGAGGCTGCCGGCCATGAGGTGGGAATCCACTGCTGGGACCACGTGAAGTGGCACGACTTCCTTCCCTGGTTCCCGAAACCGGTGACCGCCATGGAACTGGGCAAAGCGAGCGCTCTCTTCCAGGAAGTTCTCGGACACCGGGCCCTGACTACGGCCGCGCCGGGGTGGACCGTCACCCCCGACTCACTGGAGGTCCAGGACGCCATGCACCTCTCCTACTGCAGCGACTGTCGCGGCAGCCACCCCTTCTACCCCGTCATGGACGGGCGAACCTTCCGCACTCTCCAGATTCCCACAACCTGGCCCACCATGGATGAACTCCTCGGGTCAAACGGCATCACCCCGGAAACCATCAACAACCACTATCTCTCCCTCCTCAAACCGGGCCTCAACGTCCACACCATCCACACCGAATACGAAGGAATGGCGATGGCGCCGGTCTTCACCGAGCTCCTGACGAGGCTCACCGGGCAAGGAGTCCGCTTCGTCACCTTCGCCGAAGTTGCGGAAGAATTCGGCCCTTCCGCTCCAGCCGCCCCCCTCGCCATGTCAGAGATCGCCGGCCGCGCCATGCCGGTAGCCATTCAGGGGTAACGTGAATAACGCAGATTAATGCCGATAAAAGCGGATTAACGCCGCCAAGACACATAACCACAGTCCTGAATCAGCGATTATCCACCAGAATGCGACAGGACACATGATTCTTCCTGGTAAATGGGGAACGTGTTGGTGGAGTGTCGTGAGTGGAGGAAGAGCCCGAGCGGTAGCGAACGCCCGCCGGAAGTTCCGTCGAAGAAATGCATGTAGAACTGCAACCTTAACCGGCCTGAAGTGAAGCCGGTCAAGGTTCGCAGCGACGGGATCGACCGTAGCTAACGAGACTCCGCCAGCACGTCATTCTCAGTTTCCAGGAAAGCAAAAAAAGGGGGGACCTCGGCGGTCCCCCCTTTTCTGTTAATCACTTATGCCTCGATTCTCCTCATCCGGCCCCCGCCATGAAGGCGCGCACGGCAATGGCCGACTCTTCGGTCATGGCAGTAAACTCCACTCCGAACCCCTCGGGAAGACTCCCTTTCTGCCGCGCTTTACCACCGTTCACCCAGGAAACCCGCCCCTTGGTCTGGACAACCGACCCCTTCCCGTCCGGGAGGGCAAAGACCAGGTCCAAGGCCGTTCCGATTTCTACCGCGCAGGTAGCCGCCACGTAGACGCCATGCTCGCTCATGTTAACCACGTCTCCGGTCAGGGTAATGCCGAAGACCCGGAATTTGACCTTGGCGGCGCACGGCGTGCGTTTGTCACGCCGGTCAATGCCCGGTATGTAATGACGCGCCTTTTCCAGGAACAGGTTGCGGTCGATCGGCTTGGTCAGACAATCGTCACAGCCTGCCTTGATGCTAAGGATCCTGTCCTCCTCTTTACCGTCTGCGATCAGCATGATGACGGGGATGTTCCTGAGGGCCGGATCGGCCTTGAAACGGGCGCAACACTCATCGCCGTTCATGTTCGGCATACGCAGGTCCATGAAGACAAGGGAAGGGATTTCCCTCCGGGCGGTCTCCAGCGCCTTCGCCCCGTCATTCGCAGTCAGGACGTGAACGGACGAGAGCTTGAGGAACCCCTTCATAAGATCCAGAAACATGTTGACGTCATCGACCAGCAGCACCTTCTGGGGCATATACGGGTGTCACCTTCCCTGAAATGGGCAATATCCCTGATCGGGCATCAATCCTTCACCAGCCGGCGGGCAAGTATATCATGGTTCAGCCAGAACACCGGGGCTGCCGGTGCCCACGCCGTATCGAACATGAGCCGCCCGACGCCTCTGAACACCGCCCTGGAAAGGGTGCCGCATGCGATTTCCTTCGGATTGACGTTCATCCCCAGGAGCTCCTCCGAACAACCGAGCATCAGTTCCGCCAGTTCCGGCGTGTTATGGAGCGGCCACCCGGCATAGTCGCCGAAGGGGGCCAGGAGCGGCGAGGCAAGATAACTGTTGGCCTTCTCCAGCATTGCCTCGCAGCTGACACCGGGTTTCAGCAACGACTGGCACTCTTCCCGCACCTGTCGGGCCACCTGGCCGTCACCTTCCTTCTCCAAGGCAGCCAGGAGAGGATAGAGCGAGATCTCGACACCGAGAAAGAGAGCACTGGAGTTGGTCTGGATTTCCGGACAGTTGAAAACCGTCGCATGCACCCCTTCACCCCAGGCAGCGGTGGCAACATCCTCCAGGCGTATCTTGGCCCACCCTTGCAGGTAGGGGGTGTAGGTCTGCCAGACATACCTGCCGTTGATGAGCACTTCGCAACCGTGGTAGCCGTAGGCAACGTAGCTCACCCGGCAGCCGGCAGCGGTGTTGCGGGATCTGACGGCGGCGGTGGCATCGATGAGGTACCGGAATGTATCGGCCGTGACTTCATCGAAGGAGATCTGGCAGAGACGTCCCAGTTCCGAATTCCAGAAGGTTTCCGAGCTGATGAAGCGCTCACCCTGCCCCTTGAACACCTTGTTCAGAAGCGGCATGAAAATCCGCGCCCGCGGAATCCCCCCCGCCATGGAATGGGCGAACAGAACATTCGCCCCGGCAGGAATGAGCCGCTCCAGATCCGACGCCACCCGCGCCATGTTGGCGGTAAAACGCCGGATGCCGGCCTGGCGGGACGCCTCGATCCCTTCCCAGTTCAGGCGGACCGCCTCCCACTCGTCGGTCTTCACCCCCTTGAGTTGATCCAGGGGGGTACTGCCGCTCCCGTCCGGCTCCATGTCGAAACCGGCCTCCAGCGGGACATTGATGATCTTCCCCCCCAGGTTCGCCTCCGCTTCCGCCAGTTCGGCGTCGTTCAGGGGACGGAGCGTACCGTCGGCGTCACGACGCCCGACGGTGGTGCCGATGATGGTCATGCCGGCACGGCGCGCCTCGTCGATGATGCCGTTGGCATAGCCGCGGCCGAACAGCTCGCCGCAGAGGACGAACACGTCCCCCGCCTTGTAGCCGGCCTTAGCCGGCAGTTCCCGCATGGGGTTGTAAGTTGTCATGGTCATATCCTTGCTTGTTGAAATGATGTCACTTCTATTTAAAAACCCTTGACGCAGAGGCGCAGAGACGCGGGGAACCCCAAGAAACTCTTTTCAGATTATGCCTTCTTTGCGCCTCTGCGTCTCTGCGTCAATAAAGATTTTGCCTGTTCTGCTCCGGCCTTAATCGAAGTCCCCCACTGTTTGCCCTTTCCCAAAACACACCCCCCGCTTGGAGGAGTTGATGAAGTCGAGCAGTTGCCGCACATCGTCGGTCACTTCCAGCTCCGCCTCCACCTTGGCCACGGCGTTCGGCATATTGAGGCCGCTCCGGAACAGGACGGAGAAGGCGTTTTTAATTGCCCGGACCCGTTTATGGTCGAAACCATTGCGCCGCAGTCCCACCAGATTGAGGGTCTTGACGGTGTGGGTCTCGTCCATGATGCAGAACGGCGGAACATCACGGGAAGTGCGGGAGAGGCCGCGCATCATGGCAAACCCGCCGATACGGCAGAACTGGTGGACCACGCAGTTGCCGGAGATGATGGCCCGGTCCGCCACCTCAACGTGCCCGGCAAGGAGCGAGCCGCCGGCGACGATGATATTGCTCCCCAGGATGCAGTTGTGGGCCACGTGGGACTGGATCATGAGGAAGTTCTCGTTGCCGACCACGGTTTTCGTCCCGGCGCGGTTTCCCCGGTGGATAGTGGCATACTCCCGGATAATATTGCCGTTCCCGACTTCCAGGTAGCTTTCCTCGCCGTGGTAGCCGAAATCCTGGGGATCATGGCCGACGATGGCCCCGTAGTGGATGGTATTGTTGCAACCGACCGTTGTCCAGGGGCCGATGACCGCATTGGCCATGACCCGGGTGCCGCTTCCCACCGACGAGTTGTCGCCGACAATGACATTGGGTCCTATCTCCGCGTCCGGTGCGATAGTCGCCGTCGCGCTGATTCGTGCTGAAGGATCTATCATTTGCATACCTCTCTAATTTGTGAAAGGTGAAAAGTGAACGGTGAACAGATTAGGGCAAAAAACCTGGGAACTTTTCACTTTTCACCTTTTACTTTTTACTTTTCACCGTATTAATACTCGTCCCGCCTGCTCAGGTTCTCGAAGCGGGTGTATTCTCCACGGAAGGCCAGGTCGACTATCCCGATCGGTCCGTTACGCTGCTTGCCGATGATGATCTCCGCCTTCCCCTTCAGTTCCTCGTTCTCCTTGTCGTAGACTTCTTCACGATAGACGAACATGATCACGTCGGCATCCTGCTCGATGGCACCCGATTCCCGGAGGTCGCTCATCATCGGCCGCTTGTCGGTACGGCTTTCCAATCCACGATTCAGCTGGGAAAGGGCAACCACCGGTACGTCAAGCTCCTTGGCCAGAGCCTTGAGGGAGCGGGAAATCTCGGAAATCTCCTGCTGGCGGGATTCGGGATTGGAGCCCCCCCGCATCAGCTGGAGGTAGTCGACCACGATCATGGAGATGCCTTGCTCCGCCTTGAGACGGCGGCACTTGGCCCGCATCTCCAGCACGGAGATGGCCGGGGTGTCATCGATGAAGATCTTCGCCTCGTGCAGGTTTCCGGCCCCCCGGGCAAGCCGGTCCCAGTCGGAATCGATAAGGTGACCGGTGCGGAGCCGGCTGGCATCGATGCGTGCCTCGGAACAGAGGAGACGGGTAACCAGCTGTTCCTTGCTCATCTCCAGTGAGAAAACGGCGACCGGCTGTTGCGGATCGGCATGAATCGCCGCATACTGGGCGATGTTGAGGGCGAAGGCGGTCTTTCCCATGGAAGGGCGGCCGGCAATGATGATCAGATCCCCCCGCTGAAAACCGGCTGTCTTCTCATCAAGGTCGGCGAAGCCGGTCGGCACCCCCGTGATGTGCTCCTTCTTCTCGTAGAGCTTCTCAATGTTCTTGATGGTATCCTTGAGGACTGCACCGACCTGAACAAAGGCGGGGCGAAGCTTGTTCTCGGATATCTCGAAAATCACCTTCTGGGCGCCGTCCAGAAGCTTCTCCACCTCCACCTGCTCGTCATACCCCTGGGTAACGATCTCGGTGGCTGCGGAAATCAGTTTGCGCACCACCGCCTTCTCCTTGATGATTTTGCTGTAGTAGGCAATGTTGGCGGCAGTCGGCACATATTCGACGAGGGTGGCCAGATACGCACCGCCACCGACCTCTTCCAGCTCCCCCTTCTTCTTCAGAATATCGGAGAGGGTAATGAAGTCGCACGGCTCCCCGCGCTCGTTCAGGTCGATCATCGCCCGCAGGAGCTTGCGGTGGGATTCCCTATAGAGGTCGTCCACTTCAAGAATCTCGATCACCCGGTTGATGGCATCGTTGTCGATGAGGATGCCGCCGAGGAGCGACATTTCAGCTTCGATACTCTGGGGGGGAAGTTTTCTCAGGTCTACTGCTGCCATGGGCTCTGTCCGTGACTCTTCAGATGGTGGAAAAGGAAGGGTGTACTATAACCCGCATCGCCGCACCGGTCAACCATTTTGGACGGAACCGCCCGGCATCTGTCCTTTGAGTTCACTGAGAAACGCGAGGGAATTAAGGGGTCGGCTGAGAAGGATGGCAATGCTCGCATCGAGGATATTTCCGGCTTCGGCCAGCGACTGTGGAGGGAAATCCATGGCGCCGAAACGGCCGGTTTTGAGGCAGCGCTGTAGCAGATCAACCGTAGCGGCAGAAACCGGGTTGGCTCCGGTTCCGCAATGAGGACAGAGAAGCCCGCCGGCAGCGGCACTGAAACCGTATCGCTCCAGGTCGGCAAGCTCCGCACCGCATCCTGCACAATAGTCAAGCGCCGGCCGGTAGCCAAGGACGTTAAGAAAGTTGATCTCGAAAAAGCGTCGCGCCGATTCGGTACAGGGGGAGAGGTCGAGGAATTCGAGAAAAGCTGCCAGGAGCCGGAACAGGCGGGGATTGGCAACCCCTTCGGGGAGCAGCCGGTCCACCAGTTCACAGGCGTAACCGGCGCAGCCGATCCGGACCAGGTCGGTGCGGATTCCGGGGAAGATGGTGACAATGTCCGCACCCTGCACCTGCGTCAGCCCCTCTTTCATGCCGACCTGGAGGCAGAGGCGGGCAAACGGTTCAAGCGCCCCGGCGAATCGCTGCCTGCTCCGCTTCGCCCCCCGCGCCACCCCCCGCAGCTTGCCGTGATCGTGACAGAAAAAGGTGACCAGACGGTCGGCTTCACGGTAGTCCATGACCCCGATGATAATCGATTCGCACTCCGTTGTCCGCATGGGGCAAAGGTACCACCGGTGCAGACGGCAGTCAATCACTTGCCCACCTGCACTCTCATCCCGTCAAAAAGCAGAGGACGTCCGATCCCGCGACGCCCTCACCTTTCACCTTTCACCTTTCACCTTTCACCTTTCACCTTTCACCTTTCACCTTTCACCTGAACCCCAGCCTGCTCAACAGCAGGCCGATATACCTGTTGAGCGGATGGCTCCGTGGCAGATTTTTGAAAAGCGGGGGTTTCCTCTCCCCCAGCTCCTCAAGCTCGCGGACGACCGATGAGTCCGCCCCATGCTGCAACCCCAACCGGAACATTATCAGGGCTTCACGGCGTTGATCGGCCAACAGGTAAATCTGGCCGAGATTGAGATAGTAGACCGGGTTTTCAGGATCTTTTGAAGTGGCATCGCGGGCAAGGGCGATGGCCTCGGGGTAGCCGCCGGTGGACTTTGCCAGGGCAAGGCCGAGATAGGAGCTGTTGCGGGGAGACTGCTCCAGTTCGTACGCCCGTCCAAAGCAGGTACGGGCCAGATAATAATGGCCATGCTCCAGGGCTTCCAGCCCTTTTGCATAAAGTTCTGTTGCTTCCTCGGCAGGCATGACTCTCCTCGCAAACCAGCTTGCATGTAGCAATTTATTAATATGAAATATTCAATAATCGCGCCAGCCGAATGAAAAAACCGCAACAGCCGGTAAAATGGTCGTTTATGCGCCGACATCAAGGATTTTGCCAGGGGCTGACCGTATCATACCCCGTCAAATAACGGGGAATCTCCAAAAAATTGCCGCGGAAATTGCCGGGCATGTAAATACTATCACAAGAGTTGGTGCAGCGCAAAAACGGATAGTACGATATAGTTGTAGTAAATAGCCGGGCCGCAGACGCCATTTTGTTGATAATATAAATAAAGTATTGTAAATTGGACGGCAACTTATCTACGAGGTACACCCATGCGACTATCGACCAAAAGCAGGTACGGGCTGCGTGCCCTCTTTGACATTGCCTACAATTCCGGCATGTCACCTACCCAGATCCAGGACATTTCCCGCCGCCAGGAAATATCCCCCCGCTACCTGGAACAGATATTTCAGAGTCTCAAGAAGAACGGCATCCTGAAAAGCAAACGGGGCCCACAGGGGGGGTACTATCTGTCCCGCAGTCCGGAGCTGATAACGGTCCAGGAGATTATCCAGTCGACCGAAGGGGATGTGATGCTGGTGGAATGCGCCTCCAGCAAGAAAAAAAAGAAAGAGAGCTGCACCTTCAGCGGCCACTGCGTAACCCAGATCGTATGGGATGAAGCTAGCGCGCTGCTCAACGACTATCTGGGAAAACTGACCCTGAAGGACCTCTGTGACCGGGGGCAGTCCTTGGGAGTCAAGAAGGAACAGGACCACCGCTTCGTCTACTACATATGACGCAAGGAATGCACATGCCCCTTTTTACCAGCCAAACCACCATTGAGCAAATAGGCAACACTCCGCTTTTGCGCCTTGTCCATCTGGAAGAACCTGAATCCGCTGCAGTTTACGGCAAGGCGGAGTTTTTCAACCCCGGTGGCAGCGTCAAGGACAGGATAAGCCTCGCGATGATAGAGGCAGCGGAAAAGGACGGCCGGCTCAGGCCGGGAGCCACCGTCGTGGAACCGACCAGTGGCAACACCGGCATCGGTCTCTCCATGATCTGCGCGATCAAGGGGTACAAGCTGGTTCTCACCATGCCCGAGTCCATGTCGGTCGAACGGCGGCGGCTGCTGGCAGCCTATGGCGCCGAACTGATCCTCACCCCCGGCGCACAAGGGATGCGCGGCGCCGTCCTGAAGGCGGAAGAGCTGGTTTCTACCCACGGCTACCTGATGATGCAGCAGTTCACGAATCCCGCCAATCCCGAGGCACACCGGCGGACCACCGGCCCGGAGATCGTCTCCGCCCTCAACGGCCAGACCATCGACGGATTCGTCGCCGGAGTCGGCACCGGCGGCACCCTCACCGGAGTGGGAGAGGTCGTGAAGTTGCATAACCCGGCGATCATCATCGCTGCCGTCGAACCGGCAAGCTCGTCCGTCCTCTCCGGCGGTGCGCCGGGCAACCACAAGATCCAGGGAATCGGCTCCGGCTTCATTCCCGATGTCCTGAACCGCACTGTCTACAGCGAGGTGATACGGGTAAGCGACGCAGACGCCTATACCACCACCAGCCTCATCGCCCGGCAAGAAGGGCTTCTGGTTGGTATATCGTCCGGTGCCAACGTCTTCGCCGCCCTTCAGCTGGCCAGACGGCTCGGGCCGGGAAAGAACGTGGTGACAATCCTCTGCGATACAGGGGAGAGATACCTCTCCACCGGCGTTTTCGACTAATCCAGAATCTGAGCGACGCAAAGGCGCAAAGACGCGAAAAGACTTTTATCGTATTAGTTGAGCTTCTTCAAAAGACAAAAACTGCAAAATCTGTAACCCCCTGCTTCGCTTCGCTCGCTTCCCCCCTTATCTAAGGGGGGATTCAAGGGGGGTTATGACGAGCACTTATTTGATCAATCAGAGACTTTTGCAAGAGGCTCAGTTTTTTCGTTTTTCTCTGCGCCTTGGCGTCTCTGCGTCGAGGTTTTTAATTAATGGACGAACTACACGACAAATATGAACGGCTGAAGGAAATTCTTACGGAGATGGGGTCGGTGCTGGTCGCTTTTTCCGGCGGGGTGGACTCCACGTTCCTCCTCAAGGTCGCTCATGACCTCCTGGGCGACCGGGCAGCAGCCATCACCGCCACCTCCCCCACCTACCCGGAGTCGGAATTCCGGGCGGCCACTGACCTGGCCCGACAGATCGGCGCCCGGCAGATCGTGGTGGAATCCAATGAACTGGAGATCCCCGGTTTTGCCGGTAACCCCAGGGACCGCTGCTACCACTGCAAGAAGGAGCTGTTCCAGCTCTGCATTGACCGGGCAAAAGAACTCGGCTTCGCCGTCATCGTGGACGGGAGCAACACCGACGATCTGGGGGACTACCGGCCGGGGCGCCAGGCACTGGGGGAGTTGAACGTCCGGAGCCCGCTCCTGGAGGCGGGGCTTTCCAAAGAGGACATCCGGCGACTCTCCCGGGGACTGAAGCTCCCCACCTGGGACAAGCAGCCCTACGCCTGCCTCGCCAGCCGCTTTCCCTACGGGGTGGAGATCACGCCGAAACGGCTCCGGATGGTGGAAGCCTGCGAGGAATTCCTGAAGGGGAAAGGATTCCGGACCTACCGGGTCAGATTCCACGGGGAAACCGCCCGGATCGAACTGGGGGAGGAAGAGATCGAGCGGCTGCTCGACCCGCCCCTGCGTCGAGAGGTGGTGACAGCCATCAAAGGGGCCGGCTTCACCTATGTGGCGGTGGATCTACAAGGATACCGGACCGGCAGCATGAACGAGTAGTGTTCACGTTGAAAAACGCCCATCTGCAGCGTTGGCGCGTCGGCGGCTCCTCGACGTAGCGCTGCTACGCCTCCGTCACCTTCTCCTTGCCGCCTTGCATCTGGACATTTTTGAACGCGAACAAAGAAGGGGGCGGATGTGATCTGTCCCCTTCTTTTCTCTTTGCATCAGCTGAAAACGTGGATTTTTCGCAAGGTCAAGGCGCTCAAGGGATGACGCGGAGGCGTAGCAGAGCTACGTCGCACAAGGAATCCCGCAGAGCAACGCGGAGATTGCGGAAAAGCCGCGTTTCTATTTGACTTCGACCTTGATCTGCTTCGGCTTCGTCTCTTCCCTTTTCGGCAGCGTCACGGTCAGTATCCCCTTCTCGCAGGTGGCCTGGACATTTCCCTGGTCGATGGTGTGGGGGAGGGAGAAGCTGCGCTGGAACGAGCCGTAGTACCGTTCCACCCGGTGGTAGTTCTCCTTCTGGATGGTCGTGTCATGCTTCCGCTCGCCCCGCAGCGTGAGGGTGTTGTCCTCGATCCGCACCTCGATGTCGTTCTGGTCGATCCCCGGCACCTCGGCCTTGATGACCACCGACGTCTCATCTTCATAGATATCCACTGCCGGCTGCCAGAGCCCTTCCCGCAGTTCCTCGCCGCTCTCCCGGCTCCAGGCCTGGTCGAGCAGACGGCTCATCTGATCCTGCATGGTCCTCAGATCGCGAAACGGATTGTACTTGACGATTGCCATGGTTTGTTACCTCCTGCGTGCATGATTTTCAACTCCGGTAACAAGATAAGAGCCCCCGGCAAAAAATCAAGGGGTGGAGAAACCGCAATTTCTCCCCCCCTTTTTGTATGTGCTTCTCCGTCCCTGGAGATTAGGCTGCGGATACGCCTAAACCCGTTTCCCCTTGGGAATGCTGTGTTTCAGTTTTTTGGAGCCGTCGTACATTGCCGATTTCGTCACCGCCCGCTTCTCCTTCATATCCTTCTTCTCATAGTCGGTTTCCAGTACCACTTCCATCTCATTTGCCAGGGTTTCGATCACTTCAGCTTCGTTCTTCATCATACGGACACCCCTTTGGTTAAGGTTGAGACCTGGATGATCCCGGCCGGTTGCACAATCGTCTGATGAACCTCCTTTCTTTTGCCCCAAGTCTAGCAGATTTACCCCCCGGCGCAACCGTTAACCCATTAAGATAGTTAAATTTTTCTGCACGGCCGGCAGGCCGCAGATCGGCGGTTATTCCCCTTGAAGAGCGGCCGGAGATGGGCTAATATGCCGGGTAAATCCAGCCAAGGGGTGTGCCGTGCTGAAATACAAAGTCGTGGAAATCAATTCCGTTACAGAAGATACCATTGAGACCGCGCTCAACGAGCTGACCCGCGAGGGATGGCGCTTTGACGGCCTTCACTTCGCCATGCGCGAATCAAGCAAACGCCCCTCCATGGCCTTCGTCATCTTCACCAGAGAAGAGGGGTAAGACATGGCCGAGCAACCCACCCTCTACCTCATCGACGGCTCTTCCTACATCTACCGCGCCTACTACGCCATCCGCCACCTCTCCTCCCCGACCGGATTCCCGACCAACGCCCTCTACGGCTTCACCCAGATGCTGCTGAAGGTGCTGAAGGACCGGAAACCGGGGCATGTGGCGGTGGTGTTCGACGTGGGGCGTGTCACCTTCCGGACCGAGATCTACCCGGAGTACAAGGCCAACCGCTCCGCCATGCCCGACGACCTGGTCCCCCAGATCTCCCCCATCAAGGAGATGGTCCGCGCCTTCAATATCCCGGCGCTGGAACTCGCCGGCTTCGAGGCGGACGACATCATCGGCACCATCGCCCGGCATTGCGAGCGGGAAGGGCTCGCCACCGTGGTGGTGACGGGGGACAAGGACCTGATGCAGATCGTCAGCGACCGTGTTACCCTTCTGGACACCATGAAGGAGAAGGCATCGGGGATCAGGGAGGTTGAGGAGCGCTTCGGCGTCGGGCCGGACCGGGTGATCGACATCCTGGGGCTGGCAGGGGACACGTCGGACAACATTCCCGGCGTTCCCGGCATCGGCGAGAAGACCGCCATCAAGCTGATCCAGGAATTCGGCACCCTGGACGAGGTTCTGGCAAGGGCAGGCGAGATTAAAGGGAAGATGGGGGAGAAGCTGCGGGAGTTTGCCGAACAGGCCCGCCTGTCGCGCCGGCTCGCCACCATCGACTGCCAGGTCCCCATCCACTACCGCCTGGACGACTTCGCCCTTTCCCCGCCCGACAACAAGCGGCTGGCCGAGCTGTTCAAGGAGTACGGCTTCACCACCCTCATGAAGGAGCTCACGAGCACCGCCACTCTCTCCACCGAGCAGTACCGGGCCATTCTCGACAAGCCTGCATTCGACCGGCTCCTGGCGGAGTTGCAGGCCGCCCCCGCCTTCGCCGTCGATCTGGAGACCACGAGCCTCAACCCCTGGGAGGCGAAGATCGTCGGCATTTCGGTAAGCTGCAAGGAGCACGAGGCGGCCTACATCCCGGTGGGGCACGTCATAAATGTCCCCTCACCCTTGATGGGGGAGGGCCAGGGTGGGGATGATGCGGGGAGGGGGAACAGGGTGTTGGCCCCCGGGCAACTGCCGCTTGAAGTTGTTCTTGGCGCTCTGCGGCCCCTCCTCACCGACCCGTCCCGCCCCAAGATCGGCCAGAACCTGAAGTACGACTACCAGGTATTCCGGGTGAACGGCCTGGAGATGGAAGGGATCTGGTGCGACACCATGATCGCCGCCTACCTCCTCAACCCTGCCCGTACCAGCCAGGGGCTCGACTCCCTGGCGGTGGAACACCTGGACCACAAGATGATCTCCTATACGGAGGTGACGGGTAAGGGGAAGGAACAGGTCAACTTCGCGCAGGTGCCGGTGGAGAAGGCAGCCACCTACTCCTGCGAGGACTCGGACGCCACCTTCCTCCTCCACCGCCTCTTCCTGCCACGGCTGAAGGACGCGGGACTGGAGCGTCTCTTCTTCGACCTGGAGATGCCGTTGGTGAAGATCCTGGCGGAGATGGAACTGGCGGGGGTGAAGCTCGACCTGCCGCTCCTCGCCCGGCTCTCAGAAGGTTTCGGGACGCAGATGGCGGAACTGGAGGGGCGCATCCACGACCTGGCACCGGGCCCTTTCAATATCAACTCCCCCAAGCAGCTGGGGGAGGTACTGTTCGAGCAGCTGAAGCTCCCCACGGGGAAGAAAACCAAGACGAAAACCGGCTGGTCCACCAACGTGGAGGAGTTGGAGCGGCTGGCGGAGGAGCACGAGATCGCCCGGCTTATCCTCACCTGGCGCAGCCTCTCCAAGCTGAAATCCACCTACACCGACGCCCTCCCCAAGCTGGTGGATCCCACCACCGGCCGGGTCCATACCTCCTACAACCAGGCGGTCACCAACACCGGCCGGCTCTCCTCCTCCGACCCGAACCTGCAGAACATCCCGGTCCGGAGCGAGGAAGGTCGCCATATCCGCCATGCCTTCATCGCGGAAGAGGGGCACCTCCTCCTCTCCGCCGACTATTCCCAGATCGAGCTCCGGGTCCTGGCCCACCTCTCGGAAGACCCGGTCTTCTGCGACGCCTTCGCCCGGGACGAGGACATCCACACCCGCACCGCCAGCGAGGTTTTTGACCTCTTCCCGGAGATGGTCACTCCCGAGATGCGGCGCCAGGCCAAGACCATCAACTTCGGCATCATTTACGGCCAAGGGGCCTTCAGTCTCGCCAAACAGCTCGGCGTTGCGCGCAAGGTGGCCGACGAATTCATCGCCCACTACAAGGAGCGGCATGCGGGGGCCATGGCCTACCTCGACAGCTGCGTGCGGCAGGCAGAGAAGCAGGGCTACGTCACCACCCTCCTCGGCCGCCGCCTCCCGATCCCCGACATCACCAGTTCCAACGGCAACATCCGCTCCTTCGCCCAGCGAAACGCCATCAACTACCCGATCCAGGGGTCGGCCGCCGACATCATCAAGCAGGCGATGGTGAACGTATTCAACCGGATGCGGCGGGAGGGGCTCACCAGTCGGCTCATCATGCAGGTCCACGACGAACTGGTGTTCGAGGTGCCGGAAGCTGAAAAGGTGGTAATGGAGCAGCTGGTGCGCCACGAGATGGAGCACGCCGTCCCGCTCCGGGTTCCGCTCAAGGTGGATATCAACTACGGCCTTAACTGGAGCGAGGCACACTGATTTCACAGGACACATCACCATCCGAGAGGGGTGAGTGTCCCGTGAAGCGAATGTGCCCGAGTGCCAGCCGCTGTAGGCGAAATGGAGCAAAGCCGGCCAATCGGCCGGCGCGAAATGAGCCGTACAGCGGCGAGACGAGGGCACACTGAGCGGAACGGGGCGCTCACCCCCTCGCGGATTTAACCGAGCCGTCCGTCCAATAACTGCCAATACGGGATCCCCATGCGCGCCTTCATCAGCCTTATACTGCCGTTACTTCTCCTTCTGGCTTTCCACTCCCCCGCCTTCGGGGCCGCCTACCCCGGTGGCGAGGCGCTCATCGGCGCCCCGTCCCGGCATGTCGTTGCCCCCAACGAGTCGCTCTTGGAAATCGCCCGCCAGTACGACCTGGGATATAACGCCATCGTTGCCGCCAATCCCGGCCTTGATCCCTTCGTACCCGGCACCGGCAAAAAAGTGAGCCTCCCCACTGCATGGCTCCTTCCTGCCGCAGCCAACGGGGAGGGAATCGTGATCAATCTGTCGGAGCTGCGTCTGTACTTCCTCTTCCGTGCGGCCGGCAGCAGCCTCGTGACAACCTTTCCCATCGGCATCGGCAGCGAAGGGCACGCAACACCCACCGGCTCCTTCAGCATCATAGAGAAGATTGTTGATCCCCCCTGGCACGTCCCCCCCTCCATCAGGTCTGAGAAACCGGAACTCCCCGCCGTCATCCCTCCCGGTCCCGACAACCCCCTTGGCAGCCATGCCCTGCGGCTCTCCGTTGGAGACGTTCTGATTCACGGCACCAACCGCCCCTGGGGAACGGGACGGGAAGTGAGCCATGGCTGCATCCGCCTCTACCCCGAGGACATCCCCCGCCTCTTCCGGCTGGTCCGGGTCGGCACGCCGGTAACTATTGTCCGGGAGCCGGTCAAGGCCGGCGAGCAGAGCGGCCGGGTCTACATCGAAGTACATCACGACAACGGAGAACAGTTCAACTATCTGGAGATGGCAACAGAAATTCTTGCCCGGCGGGGACTTCTGGGGAGGATAAACCCGAACATTCTCGATGAAGCGGTACGGAAAGGGAGCGGCATCCCTGTGGATATAACGCGCTGAATTACCCTGTTTGGCCCGTTATTTTTGTAACCCCACCTGCCCTCCCCTTAATCTACGGGGAGGGACATGGCAATTGACGGAGCAAATTTTATTCCCCCACTTATCGCTCCGGCGATTAAACATTGAAACCCTGTCTGTAGGGGCGGGGTGCCCCCGCCCCAAGATTGGGCGAGGCAAGCCTCGCCCCTACCATTCATATGTTTAATCACAGGTTCAATACGTTAAGGACGGGGGGAGGAGGTGTTATGTTCCCCTACAATACGGCTACAACCTGAATTAAAAAAAGGCCGCGGCATTCTGCACCGCGGCCCCTTCTTCAGCTATCGTGCCCTCATCATTTTTTCTGCTGCATCTCGAACGCCTTCTCCGCCTTCTTGGCTGAGGCTTCCGCCCGATTCGCCGCATCTTCAGCCTTGCCGGCTGCCGCTTCCGCCCGGTTTGCCGCCGCATCCGCTTTCTGGACATCGGCCTTGACGGCATCTGCTTCCTTCTTCATTGCGTCAAGTTCCGCCGCCGGTTGGACTTCTTTCTTCTCCAGGTCATTGAGCTTCGACTCAATCCCCGACAGCCGCGAATCGACCTTGTCGATCCGACTGTTGATCGGGTCCGTCTGCTCCTTGACGAAACTTTCCGTGGCGCACCCCGCCGTAAAGAGCATCGCCACACACATCATCACTACCAATCCTTTCATAGCCCACCTCCTGTGTTATTAACCATATCCAACAAAAATCATACAATCTTCCGGACAGTAATCAAGGAGGATGGCAAGGAAATTCTCACAGCCACCGCTTCCGCTTGAAATAGACGAGCATCCCCCCAACTATGAAGGATAAAAACCCGCTTTACTTAATCCGCCAAACCGGATATATTCTGACCCATGGAAACCATCGCCACAATTTTCCAATCCCTCGAAGATGAAACCCGTCTCCGCGTCCTCGCCCTGCTTCTGGAGGAAGAAGAGCTCTGCGTCTGCGACCTGATGGCGGTCCTGCAACTCCCCCAGTCCACCGTGTCGCGACACCTTTCCCACCTCAGGAATGCGGGGTGGCTGCGTGACCGCCGGGAAGGGGTCTGGATCTATTACTCCATTCTCAAGCAGCTCGGGCCCCTTCAGCAGTCGCTCCTCCCTATCCTGCGCCATTTCCTCCGGGAAGAAGCGGTGGCGAAGTCCGATATCGAACGGCTCCGCGGTCTGAGTCACGGAAATGTCTGCGCATAATCTTGGGGAACAAGGGAGGTGCGGCCGAAGCCGGGAGCGGGGGCGGAGTCTCGGTAGTGAAGGGAAGAGCCCGAGCGGCAGCGGACACCCGCCGGAGCGTGCTCCGGAGTTGTATGCGCAAAGCTGCGTTAGAGCCAACCACTGAGGAGAATGGATCAGGTCCGCAGCGGAGGGATCGACCGCAACGGACGAGGCTCCACCCCCGCCACACACCGACAACCTGGGGCAAATTTTTTTACCCGAATCAATCCGTAAATCCGGATTAAAGAAAGGATGTTCGTGAAGAAAAAAGTTTTCGTTCTCTGTACCCACAACTCCTGCCGCTCCCAGATGGCCGAGGGGCTGATCAACCATTACCTGGGCGACAACTTCCAGGCGTACTCCGCCGGCACCGAAGCGACGCGGGTCAACCCGCTCGCCATCCAGGTCCTGGCAGAACTGGGAATCGACATCTCCGGACACCGCTCCAAGACCCTGGATGAGTTCGCAGGAGAAAACTTCGATTACGTCATAACTCTCTGCGGCGATGCCAACGAGCGCTGCCCCCTCTTCTTCGGCGGCGTCCGGCGGGTACACATCGGCTTTGATGATCCCTCCAGTCTCGGAGGGACTCCTGACGAGCTGTTGCCGGAGTTCCGCCGGGTGCGGGATGAGATACGGGAAAAACTGTCGGCATATTTGCAGGAGAGTGAACAGCATACTCACCGGGAGCAGAAATAATGGAAAAGCAGCTGAGTTTCTTCGACAAATACCTGACCGTCTGGGTCGCCATCTGCATGGCAGTCGGCGTTGGTCTCGGCAAGGCGCTTCCCCAGGCGGTGGCTGCGCTGCGCGGACTGGAGTTCGGCCAGGGGTCCCAGATCAACATTCCCATCGCCGTCCTGATCTGGCTCATGGTCTACCCGATGATGCTCAAGGTCGATTTCGGGTCGGTGGTCAACGTGGGGAAAAATCCGAAGGGGCTCTTCGTCACCCTGTTCGTCAACTGGATCGTCAAGCCGTTCAGCATGGCCTTTTTCGCCTGGCTCTTCTTCCGGCTGGTATTCAGCCACTGGATCGCCCCGGCCGAGGCGGACCAGTACATCGCCGGCAGCATCATCCTCGCCGCCGCCCCCTGCACCGCCATGGTCTTCGTCTGGAGCTACCTGACCGACGGCGATCCCGGCTATACCCTGGTGCAGGTCTCGGTGAACGACCTGCTGATGCTCCTGCTGTTCGCCCCCATCGTCAAATTTCTCGTGTCCGGCGCATCGAACCTGATCGTCCCCTTCGGCGTGCTGTTCACCTCGGTGGTGGTATTCATCGTCATCCCCCTGGCCGCCGGGGTCATCACCCGCAATGTGCTGATCAGATCCCACGGCCTGGATTGGTTCAACAACGCCTTCCTCCCCAGACTCCACCCGGTGGCAATCGGGGCTCTGCTGGCCACGCTGGTGCTGATCTTCGCCTTCCAGGCCGACAACATCACCGGCCGGCTCTTCCACGTGCTGCTGATCGCCGTGCCGATCACCATCCAGGTCTATTTCAACTCAACCCTCGCCTATGGACTGATGAAGTGGTTCAAACTCCCCTATAACGTCGCCGCTCCGGGGGCACTGATCGGCGCCAGCAACTTCTTCGAGCTTGCCGTCGCCGTCGCCATCACCATCTTCGGCCCGGAATCGGGTGCCGCCCTCGCCTGCGTGGTCGGCGTCCTAGTGGAGGTGCCGGTCATGCTGTCGGTCTGCTCCTTCTGCAACCGCACCCGGCACTGGTTCCCGCGCGCGGCTGCATAGCTTGATCACACTTTCTCTCCATTCTCCCTCCTGACCCATGGGGGAATTTTCATTGCTGGCAATATGTGTAATAGCGATATACTCATGTTAGCGTTCCCGACGAGGGGCTTTTTACTGCTCACATCAAGGAGAAGCCGTCAGTGAGAGAGGGACAATTAAAGGAGTAAATGACCGTACTGGCAGCAAGAGCAAAAAGCCGGAATCGGCCCAACCTTCACCGCAGCAGGTCGGGTGATTTGCATGAAGCATCCCATATTCAAGGCGCTCACCGCAGTATTACTGTTCCTGCTTCTTGTTGCCGGAGCGGGAGCTGTTACGGCCAGGACGGATAACGCACCGGGCGTGACCCTGTATTTCTTTTGGGGCGAAGGGTGTCCCCACTGCGAGCGCGCCAAGCCGTTCCTCAAAGAACTGGCGGGGAAATACCCCGCACTGCGGATTGAGTCCTGCGAGGTGCTTGAACACCGGGAAAACATCCCGCGTCTCACCGAGATGGCAAAAGCCTGTAATCAGGAGGCGACCGGCGTTCCGACCTTCATCATAGGAACCCGGATGCTGAGCGGCTTTTCGCCGGAGACCGCCGTCGAACTCGAACAGCTCGTAAAATCCGCCCTTGATGAGGTTGTCGCCAATCATCCCGAACATTCACCCCCGCGTGCCGCAGATGCCATCACCCTCCCCCTCATCGGCAGGGTCGACACCTCCCGCTTCTCTCTGCCGGTGTTCACCATCGTCATCGCCGGGCTGGACAGCTTCAACCCCTGCGCCTTCTTCGTCCTCTTCTTCCTCCTGAGCCTCCTCATCCACGCCCATTCTCGCTTTCGGATGCTGCTCATCGGCGGCGTGTTCGTTATATTTTCGGGTGTTGTCTACTTCGTCTTCATGGCAGCATGGCTGAACCTGTTCCTGCTCACCGGCACGCTGCCGGCGGTCACCATGGCGGCGGGAATCATCGCCCTCATCGTGGCGGCAATCAACATCAAGGATTTTTTCTGTTTCGAGCGGGGAATTTCCCTGGTCATTCCGGAAGATCAGAAGCCGAAGCTCTTTGCCCGCATGAGAAATCTTCTCAAGGCCAGCTCACTCCTCTCGATGGTGGCCGGCACAGCGGTTCTGGCACTGGCTGCCAACAGCTACGAACTTCTCTGCACCGCCGGTTTCCCGATGGTCTTTACGCGAATGCTGACCCTGCAGCATCTCTCCACCCTGCAGTACTATGTCTATCTTGCCTTCTACAATGTCGTGTACATCATCCCCCTGGCCGTGATCGTCGGGGTTTTCACCGTAACCCTCGGCAGCAGAAAACTTACCGAATGGCAAGGGAGGATACTGAAGCTGGTATCTGGGCTGATGATGTTCGGCCTCGGACTGGTGCTCCTCATCAATCCTTCGCTGCTCAACAGCCCCCTGGCCTCCGCAGGGCTGCTGGGGGGGACTCTTGTCGTGGCAGCTGTGATGGCGATGGCAATGAGGAAAGTCGAGCAACGGCAACAGGGAACAACGGATAAATCCGGCCAATGAACAGGCCAGTGGACGGCAGGAAGAAATCATCGAGGAGATCGAAACGCTCAAGCTGAACGCCGAATCTGAGTTTCAGTCTGGCGTCCGTGCGAACTTGCCTGACAGGCAAAGACATCCCCCGAGAGTCCCAGACAAGGCAACACATTCACGGTGAGAAAAAAAATTGACAAATCGAACCCAGCAGACTATATGAGTATATAGTCAACTAATTGAGGATGTGCCCATGAAAGAACTTGTTGATTTTCGCGCCGATATCCTGAAGGCCCTGGCCCAACCGACCAGACTGAAGATTATCGATTTTCTCCGCGACGGCGAACGCTGCGTCTGCGAGATCTTCCCCGCCATAGGCGAGGAGCAGTCCAACACCTCCCGCCACCTGAACATGATGCTGGCGGCCGGGGTCCTCTCCCGGCGAAAAGACGGGCTGAAGATCTACTACGCCATCAAGAGTCCGGAGATTCTGGAGGTCGTGGATACGGTCACCCTGATCGTAAAGCAGGAAGCCGCCGGACGGCACGAACTGCTGAAGGCTGTCTGAATGGGGAGATGCTGCCGAACGGTCGAATCCGATGGGAAAAGCTTCGTGGATATTCCCACCGGACTCATCCGCAAAGCTGCATACAAAGCAATCATGCCTGACGAAGGGTAATTTTTTTGTCTCATTAAGTGAGTGTTCAATCAAACGCTCATGGAGTCTTCCATGCTAAAAAGTTTTGCCGACTACGTCGCCTTCACCCTCATTGGCCTTGCCCCCGGTTCCCGTGCGGGCGAGGCCCTCAACTTCTTCATCTACGACACGCTGAAAATTTTCCTGCTGCTCACTACGATCATTTTCGTCGTAGCAATCATCCGTTCCTCTTTTCCTCCCGAGAAGACCAAGCGCATCCTCTCCCACGAGCGTGAGTACGTAGGGAACGTCCTGGCCGCCTTGCTCGGGATCGTCACCCCGTTCTGCTCCTGTTCGGCAGTGCCGTTGTTTATCGGCTTCGTGGAATCGGGTGTGCCGCTCGGAGTTACCTTCTCCTTCCTGGTCTCATCGCCGATGGTCAACGAAGTGGCCCTGATCATGCTCTGGGGAATGTTCGGCTGGCGTATCGCCCTGATCTACATTGGGACCGGCCTGATGGTGGCAATCGTGTCCGGCATCGTCATTGGCAGATTGAAGATGGAAAAGTACGTTCAGGACTATGTCTGGGAGATGCAGGTGGGGAACACGGAGATCAAGACCATGACCTTCCGGGAAAAGCTCGATTACGCACGGGAATACACCCTCAGTCTTCTGAAAAAGATCTGGCCCTACGTGGTGATCGGGGTTGGCATCGGCGGATTCATTCACGGCTATGCACCGCAGGACTTCCTGGTCAGCTATGCCGGGCGGGACAATCCCTTCGCTGTGCCGCTGGCGGTCCTCATCGGGGTGCCGCTCTACTCCAACGCGGCCGGCGTGATTCCCATCGTCCACGCCCTGATGGAGAAAGGGCTCCCCATCGGCACCACCCTGGCCTTCATGATGGCGGTTACCGCCCTGTCGTTGCCCGAGGCGATCATCCTCAAAAATGTGCTGAAGAACCGCCTGCTGGCGACCTTTTTCGGCATTGTTGCAATGGCAATCGTCATCGTCGGCTATCTGTTCAACGCAATTCTGTAACCGACACGAAAGGAGACTCAAGCAATGAAGATCGAAGTGCTGGGAACCGGCTGCGCCAAGTGCAAAACCCTTTACGAAAACACGAAGAAAGCCCTGGAAGAGAGCGGCAAGAGTGCCGAAGTGGTGAAGGTGGAGGACATCCCCTCTATCATGAAATACGGCGTCTTGAGCACGCCGGCGCTGGTCATCGACGGTCAGGTGAAGTTTTCCGGCAAGGTCGCTTCCGTAGCAGAGATCATGGGGATGCTGTAGAGCTTCACCAACACAATCCACAGAAAGGAACATCCATGAAACGCTGCATAGCCGTCCTTTCCTTTATCCTGATGCTTGCCGGGGTGGCGTACGCCGAACTCCCGTCCGCCACCGATGCGATTGTCAAACAGGCCCTCTCTTCCGGCAAACCGGCTGTTATTGACCTGGGGGCGCGCAGCTGCATCCCCTGCAAGAAGATGGCGCCGATCCTGGAATCCCTGTCCGGCGAGTATCGCGGCAAGGCAAACGTGCTGTTCATCGACGTCCACGAAGACCAGGCGGCCGCCAAAAAATTCCACGTCCTGATGATCCCGACCCAGATATTCTTCGACGCCAAGGGACGAGAAGTAAAGCGCCACATCGGCTTCATGGAGAAAAAAGACGTGGTTAAAGAGTTGAAGGCGTTAGGCGTTCGATGACATTCCTCGACAACATCGGGCAGATCGTCGCGGCATATCCGCTGCTGGCCTTCGGGGCAGTATTCCTGGCTGGTGTTATTTCATCGGCCTCTCCCTGTGTGCTCGCTACTATCCCGCTCGTTGTCGGCTTCGTCGGCGGTTATGCCGAGGGGGACAGGTGGAAGGCGTTCCGTTATTCCCTGGCCTTTATCCTGGGGCTCTCCCTCACCTTCACCGCCTTCGGCGCCGCCGCCGGCCTGTTTGGCACCATGTTCGGCACTGTCGGCGGCTGGTGGTACGTTGCCGCCGGCATCGTGGCCCTGGTGATGGGTGGGCAGATGATGGGGTTCTACGAAATCCGCCTCCCGATCAGGCGCGACTTCAAGCCGAAATGGGGGGGGGTGATCGGCTCGTTCATCCTCGGTCTGTTCTTCGGCATTGTCTCTTCTCCCTGTGCAACGCCGGTGCTGGTGGTGATCCTGACCTACGTGGCCACCAAGGGAGAGGTGCTGTATGGTACGGCACTGCTGTTCACGTATGCCATTGGCCACTGCCTGCTGATGCTGGCAGCCGGAACGTTTACCGGTTTTATCGAGTCGTTCGTCCAGGCCAGGGGAATAGTCAATTTTTCCCTATGGACAAAACGGGCCGGCGGCTTGGTCGTCGCTCTTGTAGGGGGGTATCTCCTCTGGAATGCCTGAATGCCTGAATGCGTGACCGCAGCAAGAACCTCAAGCCGCATGGTGCGGCTTCTTCTTCACGTCGAATCATGAGCACATTCAACCACATCCATAGGTAAAGGCAATGCACATACAGCGATTTCTGTTCCCGTTGATTCCGTTACTTTTCATGCCCCTGCCAGCCCACGGCGAGCCTCTTACCTTGAAGGAAGCGGTACAGCGGGCCCTCTCTGAAAACCCTGCCGTTGCCGAGTCGCGTCTCGGTGTGGACGCGAGTGAAGAAGGGGTAAAAAGCGCCTGGGGGAGACACCTGCCGCGGCTCTCCCTTGATGCCAATTACACGAGGCGGGAAGATCCGCTCCCCTACATCCCGGCACAGGGAGTTCCTACCCCGGCGCCCCATTTCAGCGATGAATTCGCCTCCTACAACATCGCCCTGACGCTCCCTCTCTATCAGGGGGGACAGATCGTCAACGGCGTTGAACTGGGGAGGGTCAAGAAGGAGATTCAGCAGCAGGACCTCTCCTTTACCCGCAATGAGGTCATTGCCAACACGGTCAACACCTACAACAAGATACTCGAACTCCGGAAACTCCGGGAGGCGGCCCAGACTTCGCTGACGGCCCTGGAGGAGCAGTACAAAAATGAACAGACGCTCTTCAAGGTGGGAAGGGTCGCCCGGGTGGACCTGCTGAAGGTCGAGGTGCAGACCGCCAACGAGCGGCAGCGGCTGATCTCCCTCGATGCGGGGATCGCCACTGCGACAGCCACCCTGCTCACGCTCATGGGAGAGCAGATAACCGGGAACGTCCCTCCGCTCGCGCTGGGGGACTCTCTCACCGTCTCCAGTATGCCGGTGGATTTCACCGCCGGGGTGGAGACGGCTCACCGGCAGCGGCCGGACTACCTGATCGCCGGCCAGGGGGTGAAGGAAGCGGAGCTTAACCGCAAGCTCGCCCTCGGCAGACTTCTTCCCACCGTCAGCGCCTTTACCGGCTACCTGGACCAGTTCGGCTTTGCTCCCTGGTACAAGGAGGCAAACTGGTATGCCGGATTCAACCTCAGTATGCCGCTTTTTGAGCGCCCGCTCTACGCCGACCTTGCCCGGCAACGGATCGAAGCGCAACGTTCACGGGAGCGGTTGCGGGCAGTTGACAACCAGGTAAGCCTTGACATCCGCAGCGCCCTCAACTCCCTTGACGAGAGCAAGGCACGGATCACCGCAACGGAACAGGCGGTTGCCCAGGCAAAGGAGGCATACCGCATCGAGCAGAAGCGCTACCAGACTGGAGCGGGTGCGGTTGTCGATCTGCTTCTCGCCCAGTCGGCTGACGTCACGGCCGCAGCTAATTACGACCAGGCGCTGTACGACTATAACACGGCCGTGGTGGCGTACCGCAAGGCTACCGGCACCCTGGAGGATTATCTGAAATGAAAAGGAAATCTTTTTTTATTCTGATCGTGGTGATCCTGATTGTCGCCGGTGCCCTGCTCGTCATAAAGAAAAAGAGGGAGATCGCCCATCTGCCCCCCCCACAGGCCACGCCGCCAGCGGTAACGGTAGCACAGATCAGCCAGGGGACGCTGGAGGTCACCACTCACTATCTGGGGACAATCACGCCTTTTACCCGGAGCGACCTTGCGGCGCGTATCTCCGGAAACATTCTCACCATTGCCAAGAGGGAAGGTGACCTGGTCCGCAAGGGGGAACTGCTGATCACCATTGACGACCGGGAACTGCTGGACCGTACGGTCGCGGTTAACGCCGAGCTGTTGTCAACCCGCCAGAAACTGGCAGGCGCCAGAAGCGCCTATGAGACGCAGAAGTCGGTCTACGGACGGGATGAAGAGCTCTACAAGGCGGGCGCCATCTCCCAGGAGGCGCTGGAGCGCTCGCGGGCCGCTCTGGATGGCACCAGGGCAACCGTCGACGCCTATGAGGAAAGCCTTAAAGGGCTTGCCATGAACACCAGGGTGGCCCGGACCCAGTCCGGCTATTCCCGTATCTATGCACCGTTCAGCGGGGTCGTCACCAAGCGGTGGAATGAACCGGGAGATCTGGCGGTCCCCGGCAAACCGATCCTGACCATTGACAAGAGTTCCCCCTTCAAGGTACTGGCCCAGGTCCCCCAGGAGGAACTGGCGCCTCTGCGCGCCGGAACGCCGGTCAACCTGACAAACGGCAATCAGCGGCTCTCCGCCCGGGTAAACCGGATTTATCCAGCCCTCGGGAAAAACATGCTGGCCACGGTGGAAGTACTCTGTCCCACCTCCCCCTTCGGTCTCCCCGCCGACGCCACCGTCGGCATGGACCTGGTAATCCGCAAGGTGACCGGGATGATCGTACCGGAGCAGGCGGTGGTAAAGAGCAACCAACGGGCCGTCCTCTACGTCATCGACAACGGAACGGTACATCTCCGGCCGGTAACGCTCCTGGGAAGTGGGAACGGCAAGGCGGCGGTGACCGGTGAACTGCATCCCGGCGAGCAGGTGGCCGTGGCACAGGAGAACAAGCTCCTCACCCTCGTGGAGGGGAGCAAGGTGACCCCGGTCACGGGAGCTTCCGGAGACAGCGGTGTGCCCTCTCCCGGTACGCCCGGCCAACCTTCGTCCCCCGGGGAAAAACCATGAAGTTTGTTGAACAGTACATCAAGAAACCACATCTGGTGCTGTCTGTCGTCCTCCTTCTGGCGGTGGTGGGAATGATCGGCTACCACCGGATGCCGTTCAACCTCTTCCCCGATACCGACCGGCCCCAGATCAGCGTCATCACGGTGATGCCGGGGGCCGCATCGACCGACGTGGAATCTGACATCTCCCGTACCATCGAGAAGGAACTCTCCACCATCGACATGGTCCGGCGGGTCACCTCCACCTCCAAGGACGAGGTTTCGGTGGTGACCGCCGAGTTCGAGTACGACAAGGGGCTTGATGCCGCCGCCACCGACGTGGCCAACGCCCTGAGCAAGGTGACCGCCCGGCTCCCCCAGGGGATCCGTCCGCCGCAGATCTTCAAGATCAGCCAGGCCACCCAGCCGACCATGACCCTTTCCCTTTCCCCGAAACCGGGGTATCCGGCGGACCTGCGTAAGGTCCGGGAACTGGCCGACAACCAGATCAAGGAAGAGCTCCTGCGGCTCCCCGATGTGGCCAACGTGGAGGTATTCGGCGCCAACCAGCCGGAGGTGGCGGTGAGTATCGACCAGGACCGTCTCACCCGCTTCGGGGTAAGTATGGGGGACGTGATGGGGGCGCTGGCAGCCCAGAACCAGAACATCCCCCAGGGGCTGATCATCCGCCGGGAGGGGCAGTATCTCTTCAAGACCGCCGGCGAGGTGAAGAGCCCCGATGAGCTGAACGATCTGGTCATCGCCCGCCGGGAGGGGGGGACCGTCCACCTGCGGGACGTGGCTACCGTGAGTGCCGGCGTCCAGGAACCCCAGTCGGCCTACCACGGCAACGGGAAGGAGGCGATCGGCATCAACATCCTCCGGGCCCAGAACGGCCACACCCTGGATGCCATCCATTCGGCAGAGGCGGACATCCCTACCCTGCAAAAGGAATACCCGTTCATCGACTTCGCGGTCAGCTACAGCCAGAAGGACCTGATCGAGCGGAGTGTCGACAACATGCTCGGGGCGCTCCGGGACGCCATCATCATCACGGTGATCGTCATCTTCCTGTTCCTGGGGAACCTGCGGACCATGTTCCTCTGCGCCATCTCGATCCCCTTTACCTATCTCATCACCTTTGCCGTGATGTGGCTGTTCGGCTTCGAGTTCCATATGGTGACCCTTACCGGGGTGATCCTGGCGGTGGGGATGCTGCTGGACGATGCCATCGTGGTGATTGAGAACATCGAGCGTCACTACCACGAGTCGAACCGCGACCTTACGGAACTCGTGGCGGGGGGCACCGAAGAGGTGATGCTCGCCATCTTCTCCGGCACCTATGCCACGGTGGTGGTGCTGGTGCCGATCATCTTCATCGGCGGCTATGTCCAGACCGTGCTCCGTCCCCTCTCCCTGTCGCTCACCATCGCCCTGATCGCCTCCTACGTCGTCTCGGTGACCATCATCCCGATCCTGGCCCCCTACGTCCTGAAAAAGAACGCCCAAGAGAACCGTTTCGAGCGGATCATCAAGAAGGGGAGCGACCGGTTCGTCGGCGCCATCCGGGATTTCTTCACCAATATCCTCGGTTTTGCCCTCAAGCACCGCTTCATGTTCATCCCGCCGGCCCTGCTGCTCCTCGTGATCAGCGGCAAGGTGGTAAAACCGCTCATCGGCCAGGACGTCATGCCCCCCATGGATACGGGAATTGTCAAAATCAACTTCGAGGCGGACAGCAACTCCTCCCTGGCCCAGACCAACGCCATCCTCACCAAGATGGAAAAGATCATCTACGGCGAGGAAGGGGTGGTGGCGGTCAGTTCCACCCTCGGTTCGGAACCGTCGGTGGTCTCCTTCGGCAGCGGCAAGAATCCCCAGCAGGGGAACATCACCATCAACCTGGTGGACCGCTTTCACCGCAAGCAGACCATGTGGCAGATCGAGAACGATATGCGGCGCAAGTTTCTGACGATCCCGGGCATGAAGTCGGTGGATGTCTTTGACTACGGCGCAACACCGCTCTCTACCATCCGCTCCACGGTGGATGTGATGGTGAGCGGCCCGGATCCGCAGGTACTGGCCGGCATCGGCGCCGACATCAAGCGTCGCCTCGAGACGGTGCGGGGGCTGAAGTCGGTCTCCCTCTCCTGGACTGCCGACAAGAAAGAGGTCAACTTCATCGCCAGCCGCGAGAAGTGCGCCCTGTACGGCATCTCACCGAAGGATATCGCCGCCCAGGTGCAGGCCGCCGTCCAGGGGGGGGCAGCTTCCCTGTTCCGGGTGGCGGGGGAGGACGGTTTCCTGATCCGGGCCCGCTACGCGGCCCCCAACCGGGACAGCGTGGCGGAGATGTCGCAGCTCAAGGTCAGGACCCCGCTGGGGGAAACACCGCTGGCGGCGCTCGGCACCATCAGCACATCGTACGTGCCGATGCTCCTCACCCGGCAGAACATGCAGAACACCATCGACGTCTTCGGTTACCGGGAGAAGGCGGCAGTCTCCCATATCATGGAAAACGTCAATGGGGCATTGAAAGGGCTGAAGCTGCCGCCGGGGTACACCATCTCCCAGGAAGGGGACGCCAAACAGGCCAAGGAGTCGTTCACGGCCCTCATGTCCGCCCTGATGATCGGCATGGTGCTCCTCTACTTCTCCCTGGTGCCGGCATTCAAGTCGTTCATCCACCCGCTCACCATCATGGTCGCCATACCCCTCGCCCTGATCGGCGCCATGTGGTCCATGCTGATCACCGGCAAGCACCAGTCCATGGGGTCGTTCATGGGGCTGATCCTCCTTGCCGGGATCGTGGTCAAAAACTCCATCCTCCTGATCGATTTCATCGAAATGGCCAAAGAAGAGGGGATGTCAACCTACGACGCGCTCCGGGAGAGCGTGCGGGTCAGGACCCGTCCGATCCTGATGACCGCCTTCGGTACGGCGGTCGGGATGATCCCGATCGCCATGGAATGGGCCATCGGCCTGGAAAGG
The DNA here is from genome assembly GCA_021848385.1 of Deltaproteobacteria bacterium. GTDB lineage: Bacteria > Desulfobacterota > Desulfuromonadia > Geobacterales > Geobacteraceae > Geomobilimonas. The sequence continues at coordinate 42,956 of JAJZUQ010000003.1, read as the reverse complement.
CTTTCCCCCCTGGCGGTGGTCGCCATCGGCGGCCTGATGGTCTCCACCTTCCTGACGCTGCTGTATGTGCCGATCTTCTATTCGCTCTTCGAGGAGCTGACGGAAAAGGTGAAAAAGTTATTTTATCGCAGGGGTGAAGGTGAAAACGGATAGATATATGCTGCGGAGGTTTGATCATGCCGTGTGAAATACTCCCCTGCTGCCAGCTTATCAACGAGCAGATGAAAGCGATGCCTAAGGCCGCAGATTACCTCAAGGAACACATCTGCCTGGGTGATTTCGGTTACTGCACCTGGTACCGGGTCTACCGGGATTTCGCAGATGGGCAGGTCCGCCCGGACCTTTTCGATTCACCTGACATGCAGGAAATACTGAAGGTCCAGCAATGTCTGCAAGAAAGGAGAGAACACCCCATGGAGATAACGATCACATTCCCCGGCGGCGAAAAGGTCAACGCAGAGGTCAATGGCAGGACCATCCCCACGGACCAGCCGGTTGAGGCGGGCGGAGAGGGCTCCGCCCCGACCCCTTTCGACTATTTCCTCGCTTCCCTTGGAACCTGCGCCGGCATTTACGTGCTCTCGTTCTGTCAGCAGCGGCAGATTGCCACCGACGGACTGTCGATGACACAGCGCATGGAGTTCAACACCACCCCGGACGGGAAGAAGCATCTTGCCACGGTCACCATCGAGATCACCCTCCCGGCCGGATTCCCTGATAAATACCGGAACGCCATCACCAAGGCAGCCGGGCTCTGCTCAGTAAAGAAGGTACTCATGGACCCGCCGGAATTCGTTATCACCACAAGGACGGCATGACCCATGAGATCGAACATCAGCCTCCCACAGCGGATGACGGCAGAACAGATAGGTATCCGGACTCTCTGGGCATTGGTGCATGGTTCACCACTCCCGATATTCGCTGTGGACAGGGACGCCGTCATCCTTGTCTGGAACCCGGCTGCCGAACGGCTTTTCGGCTGGGAGGAACAGGAGGTCCTGGGGCGCCAGAACCCGATCCTCCCGGAAGGACATGGCGAGGAGTTTCGCCGGCTCAGGGAACGGGCCGTAGCCGGCGAGGTATATACCGGCATGGAGGTGCGGGTCCGCAGGAAAGACGGCTCCCCCCTCGACATCAGCGTCTCTACCGCCCCCCTGCTCGATGAGACCGGCGTCATCGCCGGCCTCATGGCGGTCGTTGCCGATATCACAGAACGCAAACGGATGGAAGATGCCCTGCGGGAGAGCCTGCAGAAGTCACTGCGGGTCTTCGATGAAACGATCCACGCCTTGGCCTCGGCAGTGGAAAAGAGAGACCCCTACACCGCCGGGCACCAGCAGCGGGTCGCCCGATTGGCCTGCGCCATAGCCGGTGAAATGGGTCTTTTGCCGGAGCAGATTGACGGTATCCGCACAGCGGCCATCGTCCACGATATCGGGAAACTCTCCGTGCCGGTCGAAATACTCGCCAAACCAGGAAAGCTGTCGGAGGCCGAGCAGAGTATCCTCAAGACCCATCCCCAGACAGGCTATGACATCCTGGATGGGATCGAATTCCCCTGGCCAATTGCCCGCATCATCCAGCAGCACCACGAGTGGCTGGACGGCACCGGCTACCCGTTGGGTCTGCAGGGGGAGGAGATCCTCAAGGAGGCAAGGATTTTAACCGTGGCCGATGTGGTCGAAGCGACCGCTTCGTATCGCCCCTACCGCCCCGCCAACGGCATTACTGCGGCCCTTGAAGAAATCAGGAACCACCGTGGAAGCCGCTACGACACCGATGTGGTCGATGCTTGTCTGGCCTTGTTTGACGTCGGATTCACCCTCAAATGACCCTCTATTTGGCAGTTGCCCATCTTATTGAAGAGGGCAAAACCGGCACTGTTTTCCCTGACCTGTATGTGGAAAGAGATCCCCGTCCCGCCTTTGTGCCAGTGCACTACCGGCTACCTGCCTTGCCACCTCGATAAAGACCACACGATTACCCTGTTTTGTGCTTATGCACGACATCGTGTTGACATTCACAATAATGAATGTTATTTTGTGCATAGACACATTATTAACGGGAGGTACACAATGAAAGTCTGTTTTCCGGTTCAGGTAAATCAAGGGTTGGAGAGTCAGGTGTATGGGCATTTTGGCTCTGCACCGGCGTTTGTCGTGGTAGACATTACCACCAGCGAGGTAACGGCGATCAGCAATAGCGACCGAATCCATGAGCATGGAGCCTGCAATCCGGTCGCAGGGCTTGGCGGCCACCAGGTGGATGCAATCGTGGTCGGCGGCATTGGCGGTGGAGCGCTCTACAAACTGAACGCTGCCGGGATGCGGGTTTTTCAGGCACAGGATGGAACCATTGCTGACAACATTGCGCTCTTCAGGGCAAACGGCCTGCCGGAATATATGCCGGGCCACACCTGCGGCGGCCACGGTCACAGCCATGGCTGCTCCCACTAGCCATGCCGCGACCACGTAAACCGAGAAACTGCACCTGCCCCCATCGGGCAGGATACGCAGCGGTCTTCAAGCCGGCCGGGACCCCGCTCGTTGAGATGGAGATCATCCAGCTTGCCCACGATGAACTGGAGGCCCTGCATCTGTGTGATGGAGAAGGGAAAACCCAGGAAGAAGCGGGTGTCTGCATGGGCGTTTCACGCGGCACGGTCCAGCGACTGCTGGCAAGCGCCCGCAGCAAGGTGGCACAGGCGCTTGTCGGTCAGAAAGCGCTGGCGATCTCCGGCAACGTGACAGGGAAAGCAGATGAAGATCGCCTGTGTGTACGAAAGGAATCTCTCGATGAGTGAGCCGTATTCTGCAAAGGTAGTGGATCATGTCCACAACCCGCGCAACGTGGGATCTCTGGACGATGCCAACGTGGTGGTGCAGGCGGGCGACCCGAGCTGCGGTGACGCCCTCGTCTTTTTTATCAAGATCGAGAATGAAGTCATTCGCGATATCAAGTTTCTCATCAAAGGGTGTGGCGCAGCCATAGCAACATCTTCGATCGCTACGGAACTGGTCATGGGCAAGACCCTCGACGAAGTTCTCACCCTCGACGATCAAAAAATAGCCACTGCACTGGACGGCCTGCCGGAAGAAAAAATGCACTGCTCGAACATGGCCGCTTCCGCCCTGCATGCGGCGGTAGCGCAATACCGGTCAACCATCGCAGGAAAGACCATGCCGGTGAGTTGAAGCACGTTCCGGGACGTCAGCCTTAAAGCCCCCTCGATCTCATCGCGCACAAGGTTGCCCCTCCCCTTGCCGCCGGCAACACTGTCATTCTGAAACCTGCGCCCAAGCCCACCTGTCAACGGTGAAACGTGCCGAACTGTTGGTGGAGTCCGGGGTTTTCACCTCATCAGAGAAAGGTTCTTGTATGACGCAGTTAAGAACGGGACGGCGCAGGTACTATGATATCTTCTCCCCTTTTTACGATGCTTTTATCCGGCTTCATTCTCGCCAGAATGAAGACGATACCCGTAATTTACTGGTCAATGCGGCCCACCTGGAGGGGAAACCGATGCCCAGGATTCTGGACATCTGTTGCGGTACGGGATCGGTTATCCTAGCCTTTAAAGAGCGCTACCCGGAATCAGTGGCCATAGGGTATGACTTTTCTCCCGGCATGTTGCGCAAGGCACGGGAGAAAGACGTCAGCGGCCAGGTGATGTTTATTGAAGGAGATGCGGCGGCACTCAACTTCGACGAAAACAGTTTTGACGTTGTGACCTGTTCCCATGCGCTCTATGAATTGAAGGGAGAAACACGGGAAAAGGCCTTGCGGGAAATGAAACGCGTGGTGCGCCCCGATGGCTACGTGCTGCTCATGGAACACGAAATCCCCCGGCACCCGGTCGTTAAGTTACTTTTTTACGTAAGGATGTTTTCCATGGGCTCAGATGACGCCCGCGAGTTTCTCAAAGCTGGGGTGGAGCCTTTTAAAAAAGTATTTTCCAGTGTCACGTTGAGCCACTCACGGAGCGGTAAAAGCAAATTGGTGTCTTGCCAGAAATGAAATACCGTCACGATCTCTTATGATCTTCTGTCCTGAAGTTTCTATCAAGAGGCATGTGTCAGCTGATCAAAGGATGTTCAATGGTTGACAAAGATGGTGATACTGTTTTTTTAGCCACAACCGACACTATCCTGGAGAGTATCTCCGACGGCGTGTTCACGGTTGACCTGAACTGGCGCGTCACCTCTTTCAACCGGGCTGCGGAAGAAATAACCGGCATACCACGTGAAGAAGCGTTGGGGCGCTTTTGTTCCGAGGTGTTCAAATCAAGCATGTGCGAAGCTGAATGTGCCCTGCATCTGACGCTGAAGAACGGAAAACCGGTCATCAACAAGTCCGGGTATATCATCGATGCCGAGGGGGACCGTATTCCCGTCACTGTTTCTACCGCCGTTCTGCGTGACGGAGACGGGGAGGTCATCGGTGGCGCCGAGACCTTCCGGGATGTAAGTGAAATTGCCGCTCTTCAAAAAGAACTGGCAGGGCGTTTCCGGATCGGCAACCTTGTCAGCCACAGCCAGGCCATGAGACCGGTTTTTGATATGATGCCCTCTTTGGCGGCAAGTTCGTCCACCGTGCTCATACAAGGCGAAACAGGAACCGGCAAGGAACTTCTTGCCCGGGAGATTCACGGCATGGGCCCGCGTTCGCAAAAACCTTTTGTGGCGGTCAACTGTGGTGCATTGCCCGATACTCTGCTTGAGTCCGAGTTGTTCGGATACAAGAAAGGCGCTTTTACCGGTGCCAATCGGGACAAACCAGGGCGTTTTGCCCTTGCCCAGGGGGGAACACTCTTTCTGGATGAAATCGGCGAAATCACCCCGGCCTTGCAGGTAAGGCTTCTGCGAGTACTCCAGGAACAAACCTACGAGCCGCTTGGGTCAACTCACAGCGAAAAGAGCTCCGCCCGTATTATTGTAGCCACCAACCGCAATCTGGTCGAAATGGTTAAAAATGGCGCATTTCGTCAGGATCTTTACTACCGCATCAATGTCATTTCACTCGAAATTCCTCCACTGCGCAAGCGCAAGGAAGATATTCCGCTTCTGGTGGAGCATTTCATCGAACATTTCAACCGCAGCCAGCATAAAAATGTCAGCGGATTCGCCGCTGGCGCCTATTCTCTGCTGATGGCGCATGACTGGCCCGGCAATGTCCGTGAGCTGGAGAATGTGGTTGAGCGGGCATTTGTGCTGTGCAGGTCAAAATTGATCGGGCAGGAGCATTTGCCTGTTCAACTGACCGGAACCAGCCCGGTTCATGTTGATTCCGGTCGCATGGAAGCAGCGATTCGCAGTGCAGAAGAACAGAGCATACGTGCCGCGCTGAAGAGAAACCACTTCAACCGTGCTGCCACAGCCCGTGAACTGGGCATCCACAGGACCACACTCTACCGGAAGATGAAAACTCTTGACCTCCCCCTGCCCGAACAGAACGGGCGTTCCGCAAAAGACCCCAGATCGTAGCGTCAGAGCTACGTTCCTCTCCCCCACATGGTCGCATAACTGCAACCCTATCTCCATAAATGATCCGGCATACTATTTTATAATCCACTGAAAAATGGCATGTTATGGCAGATGTCGTTGCATGCGCCATATCTGGCCCGGCTGTTGCTACGTATATGGCAGGAAGCAACGTCGGAGCGGCCATGAAAACAGCTATCACAATATGGAATAACAGGGTGTCACCGGTGTTTGACGTAACCGGAAAAGCACTGCTGTACGTGTCTGAAGGCGAAAGGGTTTGCTCGGAGAAGCAACTGTTATTGCCGAATGGCTGCGCAGCGGAGAAGGTGGCCAGCCTGCTTGAAGCGGGAACAGAGGTTCTGATCTGCGGTGCAATATCCAGAGACGCCCTTTCAACAGCAACTCACGCTGGTATCAGGGTCTATCCGTTTATTGCCGGGGATGTTCGGGAGGTTCTTCAGGCCTGTCTGGCCGGCAGGCTTATTGAAGGCGGTTTTGCGATGGCCGGTTGCGCCTGCAGAATGGCTTGTCCTGAAAAGCACAAACTTGCTCGGGGAAGAAAGCGGACCCCTATCATCACAACAACAGGAGGAAGAATACGTGAGCAGCGAACATCATCATAACAACGCCAAAGGAGCTTCCTGCGGCGGAGAAGAGACGAGACGTCTTCAGGAATTAAAGGATCAGCTGGACTTGCAGGAGAACCTGTTCGGGATCGGAAAGAAGATTGTGGTCCTCTCCGGCAAGGGAGGAGTGGGGAAGAGTTCCGTGGCAGCCAATCTGGCGGTAGCCCTCTCGCTCCAGGGATGTAAGACCGGACTTCTCGATGTGGACCTGCACGGGCCGAGCATTCCGACGCTCCTTGGCATCGATGGTCAGTTTACCCCATCAGGCACTAACCGCATCGCACCGGTCGCCTATAACGCAAACCTCAAAGTCATGTCGGTTGGATTGTTCCTGAAGGACCAGGACGAAGCGGTTATCTGGCGCGGCCCGGCCAAGCATGGTTTCATCAAACAACTCCTGACAGCTGTCGAGTGGGGAAATCTTGACTACCTGATTGTCGACTGCCCACCGGGGACCGGCGACGAACCTCTTTCGGTAATCCAGCTCCTGGAGGGTGCCGATGGCGCCATTATCGTAACCACTCCCCAGGATGTGGCTCTCACGGACGTGCGCAAATCGGTCACCTTCTGCCGGCAGGTAAAGCTGCCGGTAATCGGTGTTGTGGAGAACATGAGCGGTTTCGTCTGCCCCCACTGCGGCGAGGGAGTCGACATCTTCAAGAGTGGCGGCGGCAGGACCATGGCCGATGAGATGCATGTGCCGTTTCTGGGGAGGATTCCGCTTGACCCGGCCATGGTCAGCGCCGCTGACGATGGTGAGCCGTTTGTGGAGCATCAGAGCGCGTCTCCAACTGCCAGGGCCTTCGGCGAGATCGTTACAACCGTCACCGCCAGGTGTAACCCCGGCAATCTTTCGGCGAATGAAGGCTGACGTGAAGAGAATTTGTACCCGCCGTTCTTGGCGCAAATGCAGAGGTGAACGAGGTTTTGGCAAAGATTGCAGCCAACCATCCGGCAACTGACGTAAAATTCGGAGCATGAAACCATAGAGGAGATAGAATGAAGGTGCGAATCCACTACTACCCCACCTGAAGCCAGAATTCGGTGGCAGCCGGTCTGGCTCGCCTGATCAAAGAAACAGGATGGGATCTTTTGGTGACACTCGACAAGGATGCCCCTTGGGGCGAATTCGTCGTCTATCTGGATAACGACATGATTTTTTCCCGGATTGAACAAGGGAAGCGGCCTGAACCCCTGGACATAATTCCGGCCATTCGCACCAGGCTATTTGGCAGCACGGGAGCATGATTTACGTCATAACGTCCGGCCGGATTTGAAAAATTGGCGCAGGGGAGTAGACTTCGGGTAAGACATCTTAAGGAGGTTGAAATGAAAAGGGTAATTCTTGTTGGAATCCTGAGCGCGATGGTAATGGTTTCGCTGGCCGTGACGGCCGTCGCCGCACCCGGAATTGGGCGTGGCAGCGGGGGATGGGGGATGGGGGGTTCCTACCAGCGGATGTACAACCCTGCCACGGTGGAAACCGTGAGTGGAGAAGTGATCTCCGTGGACCGGATAACCCCGATGAAGGGGATGGGCACCGGTATCCACCTCCAACTCAAGACCGGCAAGGGGACTATTTCCATTCACCTGGGGCCAACCTGGTATATCGAGCGGCTCGATGCCCGGATTGAGAAAGGGGATGCCATTGAGGTCAAAGGCTCACGAGTGACGATTGCCGGGGAGCAGGTAATTATCGCAGCTATTGTGAAGAAAGGGGATGGGGTGCTCAAACTGCGCGACGACAGAGGGATTCCTGTCTGGAGCGGGTGGAGACGGTAGGAGAGAACGCCGGAGGGAGCTTCAGGCGTCTGAGTAGAGGCGCCAATTCAGGTTGCCATGAATACAGCGAGTGCTCGTCCTGACAAACAAGGAGTTGTTTCATGGCCAGAAACTCCACGTTCGACGCTTACCACGGCCGTTATGACAATTGGTATGACAGGCACGGTGCCGCATACGGCTCCGAACTGCTGGCAGTACGATCACCCTGAACACGGCAGGTGAATACTGCCGAAAGGAGTACATGAGGGGTATTTCGTCGTAATTCTTGGTGAAATGAAGCGTCCGCAGCCGATCCTGTCCGAACCCGCAAGGTGAGTTGATTGGATGGAGCAATGAGCCTGGAATTACAGAAATAGCCCTTTAGTACGAGTGAAGTCAGTGTTCAACTGCCGAAGAGAGGATCACTGCTGCCCTGGCAAGGGGTTGGCCTTGAGATCGACATTGGTACCGGGCGCTTCGCGGCACCCTTGGGCGTGTGGTTCGACATCGATCCTTCGCCCCCATGCTGAAACATGTCCATGCGCGAGGAATCTGCGTGGTACAGGGAGTTGCCGAGCAAGGCGTATGGCGATAAAATGAAATATGTTATCGCTCGACGTGTATGACTGACTGCAACTAGCGGTTGAGCAATGTATTCCCGATTTTAGTGCTACGCAGTTTCGGCACATTAAGACCTCTCACTTCACGGAAAAGAGAAAAAACATGAGAAGAAAGCGCCAGTTTTATTCAACTGCCGTAGCTCTTATCTTCACAATGATTATAGCCGCTCCTGCCTGCGCCCAACTGACACAGGGCGACAGTTCCGTATCGTACAGGAGCATCATGCCCGATGTGGAATCTGCCATAGACAGGACTACAGTCATCGCCTTGCGGCACCTCGCCCAGGCTCGCGCCGCTATTCATCGCGAGGCATGGGCGAGTGCCAGTCGTGATGTTACTGAGTCCGCAAGGCTGCTGGAGAGCATCAGGGATGATCTTTCGACCTCGACAGTAAAGAATCTCATCTCAATTGCCCGTAACCACCTTGAGTTTGAACCAACAGAGCGAATATTGCGGGACCTCCCCCCCATATATTCCTCCCTGGATAAGATATCCATCTATCTCCCGACCGATAAGGCAAAGATGCATATCGACCGGGCAAAGGGCTATCTGGAAAAAGACGATAAACGGAAAGCCGATGGGGAATTATCCAAGGCGGATAAATCTCTGATCATTATCGAAGTGGAACTGCCGCTGCTCAGGTTGAAGCAGGGCCTGAGCAAGGCGCAGAAATATCTAGACGCAAAAGATGCCAGAAAGGCTGACGAAGCCCTGCAAGTCGCCGAACAGAGGGCTCTGACTCTCTACACCGGATTGCATTCACCCCTTTTGCAGGCAAACCGGGAAAGCTGGCTGGCTTTCCGCAATTATTCCACTGCGGGACGTACCGATACGGGGGGACACCTTAAACAAGCCAGGGGTTATCTGGAGAAGGCGGAAGCCGGCGGAAGCGCAAAGGTGAAAGAAGAGGCCGGTAAACTTTCGCAGGAAGTTGCAGCGCTGGAGAAAAAACTGGCAGGCGAAGGAAAGGTTACAGGAACGGAGTTGAAGGCTGCCTGGGAAAAGAGCAAGGCTCTTTCCGAGCGGTCTGCGGCTTACCTCTCTGCCGCTATATCGGAAGAGGAAACCACACTTAAAGTTGAAGACAGCCTTATCGAGGCTAAGCTACACGTTGATTATGCCGAAACATACCAGGTAACGACTGCGGAGCCGGCCAAGGCCGTCGAAGAGCTTGACATGGCCGCAGCCTACCTGAAGAAGGCAAAGCAGGGCAAGATGGTGATCAAAGGATCGCTCGGGGAAATGGATGCGGCAGTAAGGAGTATCCAGGCTCTCACGGCTAGCCCTGAAAAAAATGATCCTGCCGTTCAGGAACGGTATGAGTCCCTTAAAGATCTGTTAAGCACCTTGATCCAAGAGCTGTAGTGCAGAGATTCCATATGGAAAGCACCTGTATAATTCTAAACGCGGTCTGCTTGTTTCCAGCAACTTTGCGGCGGGGTAGTTCATTTCAGAGATGGGTCGGTTGATTCCGGAAGCATATTCACTACCATCAACAGGAACCATCCAAAAAGGGAAAGGGAGCATGTTATGAAAAAGTTGATAACGGCACTAAGTTTGATCCTAACGGTTGTTGCTGGCAGCAGTGCTCTTGCGGTCGGGCCTGGCAAGACGCTGGAATTCACAGGGAGCCCGATGGGTACCGTGATATTCGACGGGACAGTGCACAAGAATGCCGGATTGACCTGTTCTGACTGTCACAACCCGGAAGTCTTTCCCAAGATGAAACAGGGGACCGTCAAGATAACCATGAATGACCTGTACGCCGGCAAGTATTGCGGGAGATGTCACGATGGCAAGAAAGCCTTCACGATCAAGGATAACTGTACGCGCTGTCACCATAAGGCTGCAGGCAAATAAGGCTCGGACAGCAGGTTCGTCCATTGCCGGCAAGGCCCTTGCCCGTAAACGTGCAGTCGCCATGAACTGACTGATCCGCATCAACCGTGACAAGCGACAGTCTGCTCCAGTGCACTGGTGACGAGGAAACCATGTCATCGCGACGCTATCTCTACATTACTGCCGCAACTTTAGGGCTGTCCCTGCTGTTTTTCCCCGACAGGTGTCGTGGGACGGAGCGGCAAATTGACCCGTCTGGCAGTGAACTCGTTGCTTCCGTGCTCAAGGCTTACGGAGGCGCAGGGGCTGTCAGAAAGGTTATGTCGGTCACGGCCAAGGGTCGAATAACGGAATTTCTCAATGGGGAAGAGGGTAACTATGCCCGCTACTTCGAGCGGCCCGGCAAACTGCGCATCGAAGTAATGCCGGAGCAGGGAGGCGAAATACGGATTCTCAATAAAAATCATGGCTGGCATGTGGGAAACGGAGGATTAGTTCCGGTTTCCCCCCTTGTGCTCCAGTCCATGATCTATCAGTACAGTTATCTTGACCTGCCGATGGGACTCGCGGATGGATCCCTCCAGGTGAAGTATGGAGGGAAACAGAGCCACAATGGCCGCGATGGGTATCTGTTACTGATTGAACTGAAAAATGCTCCCCAGCTGCGTCTCCGTATTGATGCGAAAACCCACCTGATAGTAAAGGTTTCTTCCACCTTTGCCATGGGAATGATGGGGGCTGGTGAACTGTCCACCGAATACAGCGATTTCCATGCAATCGACGGGGTTCTCTTCCCCTATAGACTGATCAATTTTGCCGGCGATACGAAACTATCGGAAATAGTTCTGAGCGAAATCACGATTAACCGGAAGATTCCTGCGGAATTTTTTGCCCCGAAGTAACAGGAGTTGTTGCCGTCGTTACCCAGGGAACAACTAATGGAGAAAACGGAGGAGATTCCCCTTGGAAAAGCCATTATTTGCCAATGTGATTCCCCGGGACATGGTATGCAGCTCCCCGGCAATGCTCCCTCCTCTGCCCTGATCCCGCCCCCCCAGGCGCCAGTCCTGCCGTTCGATGTGACGGTGCCCTGGCGATAGATGCGGTGGAAAAGTCGTGCCACCTCCTATCCCCCGACAAACCGGAACGCGACTGCGCCGACCGTAGCCCATGTGAGGCATGCGATTGTAGCTATGCCGCAGATTATGGCAATCAGATGGTGAAGCGGTGTCACAGGCCTCTTCTCACTGTATCCCAGCAGCACTCCAAGCAATATTCCGCTGATTATGCCGCCTCCATGAGCCCAATTGTTGATACCCGGCACTATGAAGCCGAACAGGAAAAGGCTTATGACCCATCCCCAAACTTCGCGATAGACCATGGTGCCGTATGTTCCCCCCCTGCTCTTGCCATAGTAAAGGAGAGAACCGATCAAGGCGCATATAGCCGCGGAGGCGCCGATTGTAAAAGGTATCCCTGCCAGGTAGGAAAGGAAATATCCCCCTACCCCGCCGATTGTATAAATGGTGAACATCCTGCTGTCGCCATATTCCCGGCTAACCCACGGCGCAATCTGTCGGAAGGCCATGAGGTTGAAGACGATGTGCAAAATTCCGCCATGCAGGTAGTTCGCACTGAGTAATGACCAGTACCGGCCATACTCGTCGACAGGTATGGTTCCTGATGCTCCAAGCAGAAGCAGGCTGGTCTGTCCAGGGGCGAGAAAACCGAGCGGATTGAGGCTGAAGGAATGATTTCTCGTCAGGAGAAGTGACATCACATAGAAGATTATGTTGACGGTGATGATCGAATGCACCAGCCAGTCATCACGCAACGAACCACGGATCCACCCCATTGCCTTCCACCAGGGGTTGGTGCGGGAGGCCCCGCACCATGAGCAGACGGTCTCATCGCTACCGATAAGCCGCCCGCAGCGTGGGCACAGCATGGCCCTGCTTGTCATGGACATTACCCTTTCTCTGTAAAATATGAATCGGTGATCCCGCGTGACATTGGGGATTCTTAGTTGCTATAAGGGTGAAACAAAGGTGCCGAAACGGTTTCATTCAGCCTGCCACGTTATTTCAAGATCGTCGCATAAAATGATAGCAGAGAAAGGAGGATTGTTGCCGATTCCCTTGTGGGGTATGGCGCATCCGGAACAGGAAAGTAGACGCCATACGATTACAGCCACCTGTCTTGTCATGGTTTTGGCCCTCACTGTGAACGGTTGTTTTCTCATAGTGTATCACATAATCTTTACAGAAAGAGTTGCAGAGAAGAGCAGTGCCTCATTCGGAGACGCCGAGTGAGGCACTGCTTTATTTCTCTCTTTAAGTTGTGTTCACTTCACAGCTCACCTGCAACCGCCTTGACGAGCGAGTGGGCAAGCAAGCCTCTCCAAGCGGATACGCAAACATAAGCCCTTGTGGTCAGTATTCCTTCAGATTGCCGAATTCGCCCCAGGCCAGGTACGTGCGGGGGGATTCGACGAATTCATAGATATTCTCCATGACCTCCAGATGGTGTCGTTCTTCCTTGGCGAGCCGTTTCAGAATCCTGGCTGCGGCGGCGTTCTGCTCTTTCCCGGCCAGTTCTTCATAGAGCCGGATGCTCTCCTCCTCCGCCTTTATGGCTTGGCCGTATCCATCTTTGTCTTCCGCCAGAACCGTGTCAGGAGCAGCATCACCGACGATCTTCCCTATCTGCTTCCTTGCCTCGGTAAGCACAACCGACTCGGCCATCGCGGGATCGGTACCGGCTTTCAGCGCCGCCAGGTGCTTGTGGTGCTCCCGCTCGGACTCTGCCAGCAGGCTGAAGATGGACTTCAGTTCTCCGGTGCCTGCCGCTTTTGCAAGTTTTTCATAGAACACCCTGCTTTCCTCTTCTTTTTCCATGGCGAAATCGAACACGTTCATCTTGCCACCACCTTTCAACGCCGGCACCCCATAGCATCATACCGGCATTATTAACTGTCTGTTTTTATTCCCTGCTTCCTGGTTACAGTATACCACCAATTCTTTCCGCCGGAATTACTGTAGTACATCTGACTTGCCGGCGCCACGGGAAGGGGTACACTATCCCTTGCAATTCGACCCAAAACCGGCAGTTGCCGGAGCCCGGCTGAGCGAAAGAGGACCCCCAAACCGCCGCAGCTTGATTCATCCCATTCCGAGGAGGACTATCCATGCCACGACCGTTTATGCTGCTGCTATTCATCCTGCTTTGCGCCGGCATTGCCGGAGCCGCTGACCTCGCCGCGCCAGGCACGATCACCGCCGTGACGGTCTACCCTGACCGGACCGCAGTCACCCGCACCGCGCAACTCACCCTCCCCGCCGGCCCCCAGACGGTGGTGTTCGATCCGCTCCCTGTCACCCTCATCCCCACTTCTCTCAGGGTAAGCGGCAAGGGGGCTGCGACTGTCAGGATTCTCGGAGTCGAGCTGGCGGACCGTTTCAGCGAAACCTCGGCCTTGCCCGAACTGAACGAACTCCGGACGGCAATCGATGCCCAGCAGTGGGAACTGCGTCAGACCGGCGACAAGATGGAGGTGCTGGCCAGTCAGGAGAAGTTCCTCGCCTCCATCGAGTCGTCATCGGCGGGAGCGGCCTCCCGGGAAGTTGCTGCCGGCAAGCCGGACGTCGCCGCCTGGGAACGGACGTTGAACTTTGTCGGCACCCGTCTGACGGAGGTCAAGGCAAAACGGCTAGAGCAGCTAAAACGAAAGAAGGAGCAGGAGGAGCGGCTGGAAACGCTTCGCAAGCGACTGGAAGCCATGCAGCAGCAGAAGCCGCTGGAGGGAAAACGGGCCAGCGTACTGCTCGACGTGGCCAAGGGTGGTGAATTCGGTCTGGAACTGGGATACACCGTCATGCAGACGGCGTGGACCCCCCTCTACACCATTCGGGCCCTTCCTGAAACGGGAGAGGCGGAGTTCGACCTGGCTGCGGATATACGCCAGCAGAGCGGCGAAAACTGGCCGAACATTGCGGCACGCCTCTCAACCGCCTCGCCGGCGACCGGCACCGCACCCCCGGAACTCCGTCCCTGGTGGCTCGATATCTATCAGCCTCGACCGCGTTTCAAGGCCTTGCGTGAAGCCCCCATGGAAGCAGCTGCCATGGCACCTGCAGCGGTTAAGGCCGAAATGGCCGAGGACAAGGAAACGGAGCAGGCGTCGGCAGACATCGTCGACAGCGGCCTCCAGGTGAAATTCGCCCTGCAGCGCCCGGTGACCATCCCGAGCGACGGCGTTGCGCACCGCTTCCCCCTTGACCACCAACGCATAGCGGCCCGGTTCAGCTACCTTGCGGTGCCGAAACTCAGGGAAAGCGCCTTTCTCCACGCCACGCTCACCAACTCCCTCCCCTATCCCCTTCTCCCCGGCAACGCCAACCTGTTCATCGGCCCCGAATTCGTCGGCACCGGCCGGATTCCACAGGTTCCCATGGGAGAGGAAGTCAGGCTCGGCTTCGGTGAAGACCCGCAGATCGTAGTGAAGCACGAGCAGCTGAAGCGGGAAAAAAGCGCTCCCGGCCTGTTCGGCAAGGCCGTTCGCCTCAAGCTCTCCTACCGTACCACCGTCCAGAACCTGAAACGGGCAGCGGTTGAACTTGAACTGCGCGACCAGCTGCCGGTCAGCCAGAACAATCAGGTGGAAGTAAAGGACGTGGAGATTTCGGTGCCCCCTGCAAAGCGTGACGAGCAGGGGCTCCTCACCTGGCAGCTCACCCTCCAGCCGAAGGAAAAGAAGGAAATCCTCCTCAGCTTCACGGTCGAGTACCCGGAGGGGGCCATAGTCAGCGGTCTGTGAATCAGGCAGCAAGGCCGATCCTGACGGGGATTTTTACCGTCGGAAGGTTGACGCACCCCGTGCCGTTGGATACATTTATAAACACCAATGCGCGCCAATCCCATCCCCTGGAGGTACCGATGAATCGCATGCACCCGTTACGTACCCTGGCTTTAACGGCTCTGATTCTGGCACTGTGTGCCGGATCAGCGCTTGCCGCATCCAAGGTCTTCGACGTAAACCAGGAGTTCTATCCCTACTACCCGTCTCTCATCAAATGGAACAAGTCATCCGTCCCTTTCAACGAGCCGAGGAATTGCGGCGGTTGCCACTCCAAGCAGTACAAGGAATGGAACGGCTCGGTCCACAGCCTCGCCTTCAAGGACCCGGTTTACCAGGGAGAGCTGAACAAGGGGGTCAAGGCGGTGGGGCACGATATTGCCCGCCAGTGCGAGGGGTGCCATTCTCCGGCCGGCGTGGTCACCGGAGAAGTGAAGGGTCCGGGTAACGCGGGACTCTCCGACATGGCCCTGGCAGGGGTGTCCTGCGACATCTGCCACTCCATCAGCGGCACCACCCACTGGCAGACCCCCTCCCACGAACCGGAGAACGGCTCTTTCATCCTGACCCCGGGAGTGGAGACAACGGAGGGACAAACCCTGATCAAGCGTGGCCCCTTCAAGCCGTCCGATAACTGCGGCGCCGGTTTCCACAAGTGCGAGGAGTCGTCCCTCCATCTCCAGGCCGACCTCTGCGCCGGCTGCCACCAGGTCTATCACTACGATGCCCACTTCCCCATCGAAGCCACCTACCTGGAGTGGAAGCACGGCCCCTACGCTCAGAAGGAGATTCTCTGCCAGGACTGCCACATGGTAGACACGGAAACCTTCAAGAAATCCGCTGATGAATTCAGGAAACCGGAGCGGGGAGAGTATCGTCACTACTTCAACGGCGCCAACTTCCTCCTTTCCTACCTGGCGGCCGGGGCGGCAAAAAAGGCGGGAGACGAAAAACTGGCCAAGAGCCTCATGCAGCAGTACGACATGGCGGTCGAGCGGCTGAAGTCGGCGGCCGATCTGGAACTCTCCCCGGTCTACCGTGACGGCAGGCTTGCGGAGGTGAAAGTACGCGTGAAGAACATCCGGGCCGGCCACAACCTTCCCACATCCCTCACCAACGTCCGGGAGATGTGGCTTGAGATAACGGCAAAGGACGAAGCGGGTAAAGTCATCATGACAAGCGGCTCCCTTACCCCCGAGGGCTCACTCCCCGCGGACACCCGCAGCTTCAACTCCGACGGGATGGGGAACGATTTCCACTTCGCCATCGATCCATGGAAGGTTACAGCCTTCTCCCGCCACGAAACCATTCCACCCCGGGGGTTCAAGGATGTCCATTACGGCTTCCCCGCCAATGGCGCGAAGACCGTCACGGTCGAGGCGAAGCTCCGGTTCCGCCAGGCAGGCCAGAAGGAGGCCGAGGCACTCCTGGGAGCCGTGCCCAAGGACATCGACCTGAAGGCGATTTACGGCCTGGACAAGGTACCGGCGCTGCCGGTGGTGGACATGGTGGTCAAACAGGCGAATTTTGCCACTTCGCAGTAGTGTGCCTCGCTACATACCGTTCACGAAAGCCCCGGCAGGTTGCCGGGGCTTTTTTTGCGCATGCGGCCGGTCGCTACCGTCGCCTTTCAGGTCAGAGCCCTTTCCGTTTGACATCGCACCCCCTTTTCTTCTATAACGGCAAGAGCTGATGCAACAGATCACGACAACCAACGACCGGCCACTGGCCATAACCTTGACAACAAAATCGGAGATTTCATGAAACGTTACCGCACACCACTGATACTTCTTGTCGCACTGGTTCTTCTCGCCGTTACCAACCCGAGCTTCGACCTGCACAAGGAAAAAATCGCCGCACAGACCCGGGAAGAGAGCGGTATTCTCTCTGCCGCTGTCGGCGCTCTGAGAAACGAACTCGGCTACCTCCGTTACCGGAACTACCTGGTCTGTTCAACCACCGTCACCAAAGTCGGACACCCGCACATGGTTTCCATCGGCGCACTCGGGATGGTCATGGTCGTATCGGCTGATTGACCTGCAACCGGGTACGCAAGCCGGCCTGAGATTGATCACAATTTTTTCATTCCTCCCTTGACTAACCGCCCAAACCGCGGCCTACTTAGTAGTAAGAGTTCGTCGCTGCCGGTAACACGCGGCAATTCCGCGTCGACGTCAAAGGAGGCTGACAATGTCCGAAAAATTGCTTGTTCCATCCATCGAAAAACGTCTGGCAAGCCTGCTGGAGGTCAGCCGCAGAAACCTGAAGGGGCCCTGGCTTGATGGCAAGGTCCGGCCGACCATCACCATCTCCCGTGAGTTCGGTTGCGAAGGTTTCCCCATGACGGAGAAACTCCAGGAACTCCTGGAAAAACAGACCGGCGACAGCTGGACCATCATGGACAAGGCCCTGCTGGAAGAGGTCGCAAAACACCACAACCTCTCGGAAGAGCTTCTGCACAACCTTGGGGAAAAGAACCGCTTCATTGACGACATGGTCTCCACCTTTTCATCCCGCTGGAAAAGCGACAAGGATTACTACCGGCTTCTCTGCAAGCAGATCGTCGCCCTCAGCGTGAAGGGGAACGTCATCATCATCGGCCGTGGCGCCTCAATCCTCACCCAGGACAAACCCCACTGTTACCACTTCCGCATGATCGCACCCCAGGAATTCAAGCTGAAGTCGATCACCAAGCGACTCGGCATTGACGAAGATGAAGCGGAAAATATCATCAAGAAAAAACAGCGGCAGCGGGAAGATTTCATCAAGGATTTCCTCAACCGGGACGTGGCGGACCCAACCCTCTACCACCTCGTCTTCAACAACGCCAAAAACCCGGCGAACACCATAGCGGAAACCATCGCGCACTACGTGTCGATGCGGCTTAAACGATAATTCACCACCTGAGTAGAACCAATCTTCCGCCACCAAGGTCTTCCCCCTCCCTTGACGGGAGGGCCCAGAATGCGGGCCTAAAGGGGCAAGGGGGAGGGTGATGTTTGGCGAGGCTAGCTGAAGATCTGTGTTAATCAGGATTCACCATTATGGGCATTGATTACGCGGCATTCTCAGCGGCGGTGGAGCAGGCAGTCTGCGAAAAGCTGGCGGCTGCCGGGGATGCCGCCGGGTTGGGCACCATGCTCGACACGGTCGCCCATCTTACCGAACTGACACTCGACGAAGGGAGCAGCAGGGAGCAGGCGGCGCTCATCGCCTGCCATGCCGGCTGCTCCGCTTGCTGCAACCTCAACGTAGCCGTCCTCCATCCCGAAGCGATCACCATCGCCGCCTTTCTCAGGGAACGGGAGAAGCAGCCGTCCTTTACCCCCGTGGGGACAAAGTTAGAGAAGTTCGCCAGATATCTCTACGGGGTGGGCGACGAAGAGCGGATCCGCCTCCGGATTCCCTGCGCCTTTCTCGACCACCGGGGCTGGTGCCTTATCCACCCGATTCGCCCCATCATGTGCCGCAGCATCGCCGCAACCAGCCCTGACCAGTGCCGGAGATCCCTCGAAACCACCTGGATGGATGACGAAGAACCGGTCATGCTCAACCTGGTGCAGAAGTCCCTCTACGACGAAGCGTTCATTCAGGTGGCGGCTGCCCTTGACCGGAACGGTCTCGACTCCCGAAGCATGGAACTGCACAACGCCGTCCAGGCTTTCCGGGACCGGCCGGAGAGGGTTGAAGAGTTCCTTGCCGGTGGACGGATCACACTTTGACCCGCTTCTCGTGATCGGTTTTATTGATCGGTGATTAAACATTTGAATGGTAGGGGCTAGGCTTGCTCAATCTGGGGCGGGGGCACTCCGCCCCTACAGGAGGGCATTAATGTCTAATCGCCGGAGCAATACCCACAGGAAATTTCAGTTAAAGTGGAAGATAAGGCCGATGGCCGCCGCACCGAGGATAACGAACATGGGGCTGACCTTGGTAAACTGGAGAATGAGCAGGCCGGCCGCGAGGAGGAGGAAATCCCTGACACTGACGAGGGAGGTCTTCCCCAGGGTCCACGCAGCGGCGGCCACCAGCCCGACGACTGCCGGCAAAAGACCGTCCAGGATAGTGCGAATCAGTTCCATGTTGCGCATCTTCTCGTAGTGGCTGGAGATAGCTAGCATGAGCACCGTGCAGGGGAGAAATATGCAGACGGTCCCGGCGAAAGCGCCGGGAAAACCTGCCGCCTTGAATCCGGTAAATGTGGCAAGCATGGCGAGGGGACCGGGAGTGAGCTGGGAGAGGGCAACCCCGTCGAGAAACTCCTTGAGCGTGAGCCACCGCAACTGGTCCACCATGATCCGGTGGAGGAGCGGGATCAGCACGTAGCCGCCGCCGAAAAAAACCACACCGATCTTCAGGAACAGCCATGCCAGCTTGAAAAGCCCCCCCATCAGCGGTGCTCCCGCCTGTACCAGCTCCATCCCAGTGACCAGACGGCCGCCGCAACAAGGATAGTCAGCGCACTTGTGTTGAAAAAGGCGGATGCAGCGAATGCAGCCAAGGCCATGAGCCAGGCTTCATTCCCCTTCACCTTAGACCGTCCCATTCCAAGTGCCGCCACGATGATGAGGGCAATGATGATGGGATTGGTGCCGTTTAGTGCGGACTGGAGTTGGGGAAGTTCGTGGAACCTGAAATAGAGCCAGGAAAGCAGGCAGACCAGGATGAACGAGGGGGCAATAAAAGCGGATGCCGCGAGAATACCGCCGACAGAACCACGCAGGTAATACCCGACAAAGGTGCAGGTATTGAGGGAGAACGGACCGAGTATCTGGCCAAAGGCAAGCCCGTGCATGAATTCATCCATGCTAACCCACTTCTTCTCATGAACACAGACCCGTTCGATGAGGGAGACAATTGCCATCCCTCCACCAAAACCGGTGGCCCCGATAAAAAAGAATACCTTTAAAATCTCGAGAAGAGATACCCTCTGAGTCTGTTCCATTGCAGTTGTATAACAGCATCGTCAGCGTCCGGCAAGAAAAAACCTGCCACGCTGCAAACAACTTTTTAGAGATTTTGGCATGACAAACATAGCAATATCCGCGTCAATTCTGCATACTGTATACGATTATGCATTTCTCATTGACTGACCCACAAAAACATGACAGAATTGCCGGCAGTATGTTCAAGCTGCGAACTACATCTGCCATGAATAATCAGCATCGGGGAAGTTCCCTTTCACGTATTGCAGCGAAATTCGTAGCATTAACCACAAGGAGGAATCGATGAAAACACCGAAACTCGTCAGTCTCGCTGTCGGTTTGACCATGGCAACCGCGCTCATGGTCAGCACCGCTGCCCAGACAATGGCTGCCGCACCGGCCAAGGCAACAGCACCGGCTAAAGCAGTGGCACCTGCTCCGGCGACCAAAGCCGCAGCACCGGCGCCGGCAAAAGCCAAGGTACCGCTGACCAACGACGACTGCGTCAAGTGCCATACAACCCCCCCCGCCGATATCGAAGAGGCCGGAGGCTGGCATAAAAAAGTCGGCTGTACCAATTGCCATATGGGTCACCGTCCCAGCTCGAAGAACAACATCCCGAGCTGCAACCAGTGCCATGAAGGCAAACCCCACTACAACCTCAAGGGACAGTGTGGAAACTGCCACAAAAACCCCCACAAGCCCAAATATATAACCTTCGCCAACAACGTCACCGAGGCCTGCGTGACCTGTCACACCCAGCAGATCGCCCAGTTGAAGGAATTCAAGAGCAAGCACTCGGCCCTCTACTGCTCCACCTGCCACAACGTTCACGGCAGAATTCCCCAGTGCGTGCAGTGCCACAAGCCCCATGCACCGACGATGGTCCAGGCCGATTGCGCCAAGTGTCACAAGGCTCACCAGCCGAAGAATGTGAAATACGCTTCCACCGTACCGTCCAAGGATTGCGCCGCTTGCCACAAGAAGGCATACGACCTCCTCACCGCCAGCACCTCCAAGCACAAAACCTTGGCCTGCGTGTACTGTCACCAGGAAAAACACAAGATGGTGCCCAAGTGTCAGGACTGCCACGGCGTGCCGCATCCGGCCGGCATGCTGGCCAAGTTCCCGAAATGCGGCGACTGCCACAGCATCGCCCACGACCTGAACCACTGGTCGAGCCAGGCACCGGCTGCCAAACCGGCCGCCCATGCCAAGCCGGCGAAAAAGAAGTAACTCGCTCATCATGAGCACTAAGGGCCTGCAGATTTCTGCAGGCCCTTTTTTTGTAGCTGCGCCTCTGCGTTAAAGTTTGAAAACCGTCAGATCTCACCTGTCAGACCGTTCACGTACGCCACCGCCGATGCTCGGAACTCCTCAAAATCCTCTTCCAGTCCCTCATAGTTGCGGCGTAACTCCTCGGCCCCCGAGGCCAGGAGGTTAGGTCGCCGCAGGCGGAGTGAAAGCCGTTCCAGCACCCTGGCGATGACTGCCTCGTCCCGGTAGGAGGTAAGCCAGTCGTGGGCAACCATCCGGGTTACCATCTGCTGCATGGGAAGTGGGAGAAGAGGAAGGTGGGACTCCAGGGCCGCATAGACATGCCGGGCAAAAACGGGAAGGGGAACCGTGTGATGGCGCTCCCACGTGCGGGCCAGGAAGTGATCATAATAGACATCCACAAGCACTCCCCTGCAGTGCCCATAAGCCCCGTCAATCCGCAACCGGCTCCGCCGCACCGCGGGATGGTCGTGGGAGAAGCTGTCCACCCGCCGGTGGAGCATAACCCCCCGGGTGACATCCGGAGCATAGGTGGTATCGAGACGCCCCTTGACGAAATCGCCCAGGATACTCCCGACCAGTTCCGCCGGGGTGTCAGGGGAGAGATAGAGATGGAAGAGGTAATTCATCGGCGGTTTTTCCCTGAGTCCGTGAAGTGCAATTGCTCTAAGTCAATCCTTTTGGTCATTGTACGTACATGCCCCTCCGTCGGCGATATTTTACCTGCGGCCCCCCGGCAGTGAAAGCCTTTCTCCATTTTTCCGGGTTGTGTTATGCTGTGAACTGCCGGACAGAGAATCAGCCTGCGCGATAGCCCCCTCCACAAAAGGGCTCCCATGCACCGACCGACAAAACAACCCGAACTCGCCGTCATTGTCCCGGTCCGCAACGAAGCGGCCGGCTTGGCCGACCTGTTCCGCAGCCTGGTGAACCAGCAGGAAGTGGCACTGGAACTGGTCATCTGTGACGACAGTTCTATCGACGGCACGCCAGACCTGGCACGCCAGCTGGCTGAATCCGCTCCCTTTCCCGTCACCATTATCGAAACGGAACCGGAGCGAGGCCGCCAGCTGAACGCCGGCGCCTCCATAGCGGCCGCCCCCTTTTTCCTCTTCCTCCACGCCGACTCCCGCTTCACCGACCCTCTCGCCTTCCGCCGGAGCCTGAACCATCTTGCCGCAGCCAGGTCCGCCGCCGCTGGCGCACTCCTGACCGGGCGGTTTGCGCTCCGCTTCAGGCGACAAGACACCACACCATCGCTCGCCTATTACTATTATGAATGCAAGGCACGCCTCGACCGGCCGGAATGCTGTCACGGCGACCAGGGGCTCCTCATGGGAAGGGAAACCTTCGCAGACGTCGGACCGTTCGACGAGACCCTTCCCTTGCTGGCCGAGACCCGCCTCGCCGATACGATCCGTCGCCGGGGTAAACTGCTCCTTCTCCCCGCCGAGATCGAAACCTCTGCCCGCCGCTTCGAGACGGAAGGATTGGCAGCACGCCAGGCGCTGAACGCCATCATCATGAACTTCGCAGCCCAGGGTTGGGAGCCGGTCTTCCGCGAGCTCCCCCTCCTCTACCAACAGCAGGATAAGACGAAGAGGCTGCAACTACGTCCGGTTCTGGCACGACTCGGAGAGCTTATCGGCGACCTGCCACGGAAGGAACGGAGGTTACTCTGGCAAAAAACCGGCCGCTACATCCGGGACAACGCCTGGCAGCTCACCTTTGCCCTGGACGTGCGCCGCAACTATCATCGCAACCTCCCTCCCGGCGCGGGACCGACCCCTTGTCTCGATGTCTACGGCCGTCACCTGGACCGCATAACTGACAATGCCGCCGGCCGTTGGCTGGCAGCCCTGCTGGCACGGATGTGGCTCTGGTGGGGGGCACTCTGACGCAAATGCGACAATCTTTGCCTACTTGAATGCAGTCAAGATAT
Source organism: Deltaproteobacteria bacterium (assembly GCA_021848385.1). GTDB lineage: Bacteria > Desulfobacterota > Desulfuromonadia > Geobacterales > Geobacteraceae > Geomobilimonas. The sequence continues at coordinate 19,626 of JAJZUQ010000003.1, read as the reverse complement.
ATTCGGCTATTTTCCGGGCGTCGCCATCGCCAATGGTTCGCCGGTCGAAGCGGGTCATCCCCTGGTCGGGGTGGCGCATGATAGCCATTATGTCATCGACGGTACGAATGCCGTTGGCTGCCAAAGTAAAGTGGTCGAGGCTCTTCAGGGGGTACTTGCTGTTCCCGCCGTCCGGGTGACAGCCGCTGCAATGCCGGAGAAAGAGCTCTTCCCCCGACAGGCCACTTTCGCCCCGCTCCATCCCGCCGCTACAGGACATCATGCACACCGCAATCACCACAATTGCCGCTCCCCGCGCCATTTCCACTCCTTTTCCCACCGTATACGCATCATAGAGTATACACAGTTGCCCGGCCGCTCGCCACTGTCCTATAGTGACACGAACAGATCGTTTGCAAAGGACCCGTCGGCATGTGCAAAAAACTCTTCGTGGCCGCCACCGGCCAGAACTGCGGCAAAACTACCATCAGCGTCTCCCTCATGCATCTCGCCCGCCGGAAGTACGGCCGCGTCGGCTTCATGAAGGCTATCGGCCCCAAGTGCGTTACCTTCAACAGTGTACCAATGGACAAGGATGCGGTGCTCATGGCGCAGCTCTACGGACTGGAGGAGGACTGCCGCCTCATGTCGCCGGTCGTCCTGACAAAGGGGTCCACCAAGCGCTTCATTGACGGCGAACTGGCATCTGACGCCGCAGTCGATAAACTTCGGGAGGCGTGTCGTGAGCTGGAGGCAAAGAACGACTTTCTTATCATCGAAGGGGCGGGGCACGGCGGAGTAGGGTCGGTTATCGGGCTGAACAACGCCCAGGTGGCGAAACTGCTGGATGCGCCGGTGGTGATGGTAGCGGGAGGAGGGATCGGCAACGTGATCGATTCGGTCCGGCTGAACCTGGGACTCTATGAGAGAGAAGGGGCCGCGCTGCGGATGCTGCTCGTCAACAAGCTGATCCCCGAGAAGCGCGACTCGTCACTGGGATACCTGCAGAAGGCCTTCGCCGGGAGCGGCATTCGAGTCGCCGGTGCCTTCGATTACTCGCCCATCCTGGCCAACCCGACGCTCCAGAACCTGGCACGCCGTCTTGGCCAGCCCCTCAGGGGAGACTTGGCACAACAGCACCGAATCGCCCACCACATCCAGTTGGGGGCTGCCTCGTCCCAGGTGGTGATTGACGGTCTGCAGAATTCGACCCTCCTCATCACCACCAGTTCCCGGGACGAACTTCTCGTCACCACCGCATCCCTCTATCACATACCCGCCTACCGAGACAAGATCGCCGGACTGGTCATTCCGGGGCACACTGCCATCTCAGCCGTAACCCAGAAGATTCTTGACGAGAGCGGCGTCCCCTACATCCGGATCGAGGAGACCACCGCCCAGGTCTTTACCAAGCTCCTGGACCACGTCTCAAAAATAACGGCGGATGACCATGAGAAGTTGGAACTTCTCCAGTCGACCGCCGAGACCTACCTGGACTTCGCCGCCATAGACGCGCTGCTGTAATAGCGTGAAACAATTGAATACGTGCCGCCCCTACTCCTCGTCGCGGCTGTCGATCAGCTCCTGGATCGCCCGACTGGCATCATCACTGATAGTGGTGTACTCCAACCCGAAACCGACCGGCATATCCCATTTCTTGCGGGTTTTGCCACTATTGAGCCAAGCAACCCGCCCCGTGATGCTGATCACCCCCACGTCGCGGCCGGGAAGAAAAAAGGCTAACTCCATCGTGTCGTTCAGTGTGGCAGGGTAATCTGACGACAAGTAGATGCCACCGTTACTGATGTCGGCAACTGCTGCCGTACAGACTCCCTTGCTATCCCTGAAGAGGGCCGGGGTCTGGAGCGGGAATCTCGGCTCCCGCCGCTCGATCTCAGGCAGGAAGGATCGGGCCTTTTCCAGAAAGGCGCTCCGCTCAACCGGCTTGGTAAGATAATCGTCACACCCCGCCTTGTTGCAGAGCTCGATCTCCTCTTCCCGACCCGCAGTGGTCACCATGATAACCGGGATGAAAAGGAGGTCGGGGTCCGATTTGATGGCGGTACAGCAGGCTACACCGTTCATCTTCGGCATGTGCAGGTCGAGAAAAATCAGGTCCGGCCGCTCCCTCCGGACAATCTCCAGCGCCTCCTCGCCGTCACCGGCAGTAAGAATCGTGACATCCGAACCGGAGAGGAAACTCTTTTCCAGTTCGATGAACAGTTTGACATCGTCTACCAGCAGAACCTTCAATGCCGCCCCTCCCCAATCTTCCATCCCAAAAAATCGCTGCCCATCTCTACTCGCGTTGGACCCGAAACTTTCTTATACTAATTAATGCAAAAACTGTAGTCAACGCTTTTCCTTCTCCTCCTTTTCAGCAGGAGCGCTGAATTTCTTCATATTTTCGAGCATTTCCCGCAACCGTTTGTCAACCAGATAATTGATGCTCCCCTCCGGATAACCGCCATCAGGCTGTTGTTCCCCCGCCGTAACACCGGTCAGAATCTCGATCCCCTGATCGATGGTGGACACGCTCCAGATGTGAAACTTGTCTTCTTTAACCGCCTCCAGCACCTCGTCCTTGAGCATGAGATGGCGCAGGTTGCTGGCCGGAATCATCACCCCCTGCTCACCCGTGAGCCCTTTGGCCTTGCAGACCGCATAAAACCCTTCGATCTTGTAGTTCACCCCGCCGATGGGCTGTACTTTCCCCAGCTGGTTGACGCTGCCGGTTACGGCTATACCCTGGCGGATCGGTACGCCTGAAAGAGAAGACAGGAGTGAATAGAGCTCGGTGGATGAAGCGCTGTCCCCCTCAACCCCATCGTAGGACTGTTCGAAGCAGATGGAAGCGGAAAAGGAGAGAGGCTTATCGTAGGCGAACTTCCCCCCCAGGTAACCGGTAAGGATGAGCACCCCCTTGTCGTGAATCGGACCCGAGAGCTTCACCTCCCGTTCGATATTGACCATACCCCCCTTGCCGATATAGGTACGGGCGGTTACCCGGGATGGCCGGCCGAACATGTAGTCACCGATGGTAAGGACCGACAGGCCATTGATCTGCCCCACCTCGCTTCCCTCGGTGTCGCAGAGGATTGTTCCGTCATCGAACATCTCCTGCATCCGCTCCTCGATCCGGTTGCTCCGGTAGATCTTTTCATCGATCGCCTTTCGCACGTGCTCACGGGTCACGACGGCGTTCTGTTGTTGACCCGCCCAGTAGCTCGCCTCCCGGATCAGGTCAGCAACTTCCATGAACTGGGAAGAAAGCCGCTCCTGATCTTCCACCTGTCGCGCCGAATATTCGAGCAGCCCGGCCACCCCGCTCCGGTCAAAGTGAAGGAGATTCTCGCTCCTGCAGTGAGTAGCTACGAACAGGGCGTAATCCCGCATGATTTCCGGCGTCCGGGCAATGCGGCTGTCAAAGTCCGCCTTCACCTTGAAAAACTTCCGGTAGTCCGGCTCCATATAAAAAAGGAGGTAGTAGATCCAGGGAGAACCGATCATGATTATCTTGGTCTGGAGCGGGATCGGCTCAGGCTTCAGGGAAGCGATGGACATGAACCGGTACTGCTCAAGCACGTCCTCGATCCTGATCTCGCCGCTGCGGATGCAGCGTTTCAGTGCATCCCAGGCAAACGGGTTGATGAGCACCTCCCGGGCATCGACGATCAGGTAACCGCCGTTGGCCCGGTGGAGCGCCCCGGGCTTAGCCAGGGTGAAATTGGTGGTGGCCACTCCTCCCATCTGCATGATGTGCTCGATCCGGCCGAACAGGTTGTTGTAGGTGGGGTTCGCCTCGAAGATCACCGGCGCCCCCTCCGCCCCCTTGTTATCGACGAAGACGTTCACCTGATAACGTTCAAAGGAAGGCTCCTGGCGCGGCAGCTTGAGACCGGGAATAGGGGATTGCTGGGGCTGCTGCTCCTTGAAATCCTCCAGGTTGAGGAGAATATCCTCCTGCACCGACTCAAGGTAGGCAATGACCTTTCCGTAGGAGGCATATTTCTCCATGAGTGGCTCGATGTGGTGGCCGACGGCGGCCAGTCCCAGGTCCCGGTCGAGCTGTGACAGGGTATCCTTGGTCGCCTTTTCGTTCTCCCGCACCTGGCGGAGTACATCGTTGAGCTTCTCGGTCAGCTCCTTCCCCGCCTCGTCGATCTTGTCCCGCTCCACCTTTTCCAGCGCTTCGTACTCTTCCTGGGTGTAGTTGCGCCCCTCCTTCTGGGGAACCATCACCAAACCCGAGACGGTCCGTTGCAGGGCAAACCCCTTCGCTTCAGCTTCCTGCTCCAAACGGCCGAACAATTCACCGTTCTTTTCCTGATACTCCTCGACGATGGCCGACTTGTTAGTCTCGTACTCCTTGCTGTCCAGGGCCTTGGGTATGACATTGCGCATGTTCTCCAAAAGCTCTTTCATGTCCCCGGCCAGCTCGCTTCCCAACCCGGCTGAAAGAGCCAGAGCCAGGGGGAGATCGGGATTCTTGAAGTTATAGACATAGCACCAGTCCTGCGGAGGCGGCTCGGCCTTGGCCCGCTTCTTCAGCAGGTTCTTGATGGTGGAACTGCGCCCGGTCCCCGGCTCCCCCGCCAGAAAGAGGTTGAACCCGCCATCACGCATGTCGAGGCCGAAATCGATGGACTTGAGGGCCCGTTCCTGACCGATGGACCCCTCCAGTTCGTTCAGGTCGGCAGTGGTCTCGAAGTCGAACTGGCTCGGATCGCATTCCCATCTCAGTTGTGCGACAGGTACCTTGAAGTTTTCGCGTGACACGGTGGCCTCCTTCATAAGATCGGGAAATGGAATAACATATTGTGTAGGGGCACTCCTGTGGCTGCCTTGCGTTGGGCGGCTGCACAGGCCGGCCTCTTATCTACCGAGACAAACTACATCTGCGATGGAATCTCTCTCTGCTGGTTTTTCCGGCATCCATTCCGCCAGAAGCGGCGCGAACAACCTCACCACCGTTTTCCGTACCTCTGCCATGGAGACAGCCGCACCACATTCCTGTACCAGTGACGTCATGGGACAGCCGGCGATGCCGCAGGGGTTGATCAGATCGAAAGCCGCCAGGTCGGGGGCCACGTTAACGGCGAAACCGTGCATGGTGACCCAGCGACGGACCCCGACCCCGATAGCGGCGAGCTTTCCCCCGCCGGTCCAGACACCGGTCCGTCCCGGCACCCTCCGGGCGGCAACCCCGAATTCCGCCGCCACCCGGATGAGGAGCTCTTCAAGGAAGCGGAGATAGTGGTGCAGGTTTCGTCCCCGCCGGTCAAGGGAAATGAGGGGGTACCCCACCAGTTGTCCCGGACCGTGCCAGGTAACGTCCCCTCCCCGGTTGATGCGCCGGACCTCCAGGGAAGGATCGAGGACATTTGCTTCGTTCCCTCCGCTGCCGATGGTATAGACCGCCGGATGCTCCAGAAGGAGCAACGTCTCCGGCCCGGTACCGGCGGTAACCCCTGCGACCAGCCGTTCCTGCAAGGCATACACGGCGTCGAACTCAATCATTCCAAGGTCGGTTATAACCATTACACCTTCACATCCCCCACCACAGATAAACAGAGGAAGCAAAACCGAATTAACAGGGATATACAGGATATTCAGGATAAAAACCGAAAGCCTTTTTCAGGATTGCACCCAATAGGCTTTAATCCTGTTTATCATGTCCATCCTTGTCAAATAAGGTTTTCCTCCGTGTCTCTGTGCCTCTTTGGCAGGACTGGTTTCTCGATTTACACCAGCATAGCCATGGGATTTTCCAGGATCCGCTTCAGTTCCTGAAGAAACTTCGCCCCATAGGCGCCATCCAGGAGCCGATGGTCGGCGGAGAGGGTTATCCGCATCCTACGCCCAGCTGTCACCTGGCCGTCGCGCACCATCACCTCGTCCAGAATCGCCCCGACCGCCAGGATCGCCCCCTGTGGCGGATGGATAACCGCCATGAACTCCTCCACCCCATACATCCCCAGGTTGGAAATGGTGAAGGTCCCGCCGGACAATTCCCGCTCACTGGTCCTGCCGCCCCGTGCCCGCTCCGCCAACTCCTTGCTCTGCGTTGCGATCTCTTTCAATGACAGTCTCTGGCACCCCTGGATCACCGGCACCAGCAGGCCGTCATCCAGGCTGACGGCGATGCCGATGTTGATTCCATCGTGAAAAATGATGCCATCGGCCGTGCATGAGGCATTGGCCAGGGGAAACTTTGCCAGAGCAAGGCTGGAGGCCTTTACGATCAGGTCATTAATCGAAATGGGACTCCCTGCCTCCTTAAACTCCCGGCGTACCTCCTCCGCCTCACCCATATCAATGGCGACGGTCACCGTGAAGTGGGGGATGGTCCGCCACGCTTCGGCAACCGTCCGGGCGATGGCAGCACGCATCCGGGAGAGGGGCTGTGCAACCCCTGCAGCCGATATGGACGGTTCAGGTTTCGGAGCTTCTTCCTCAACCTTTACCTTTACCTCTACCTGTTTCCCAAGGAAACCCTCCAGGTCTTCCAGAAGGATGCGTCCCTCCGGTCCGCTCCCTTTCACTTCCCGCAGGTAGATCCCCTTTTCCCTCGCCAGACGCCGCACCAGGGGGGAAGCCTTCTCCGCCATAGCATCGGATGGTTGAGGTGGCTCCTGAGAGGCCGCGGTATCAGCGGGGACCTCCAGCAGGCGCTCCGGCACATCCCCTGCTGCCATAGGTTCTACCGGCGGCAGTTCGGGTGGCGGCTGCCAGTTTTCGGGGACGGGCGTGGCTTCGGACGAAGGAGCAGCGACTGAGTCAGGCTGCTCCCCCCCCTCCCCCACCATGCCGATAACCGTTCCTACCGGCACCATCTCCCCCGGCTTTACCCGTATCTCCGTCAGCACGCCGTCGGCAAACGCCTCCAGCTCCATGGTCGCCTTGTCGGTCTCCACCTCAGCGATGATGTCGCCACGCTCGACCCGGTCGCCAAGGGATTTCTTCCAGGCAACTAGCCGACCCTCGGTCATGGTATCGGAAAGCTTCGGCATGGTAATTTCGGTTGCCATGTTTGCCTCGTATATATCGATTCGATTTTGACAACACACACCTCCCCCGCCCTCACGGGCACCCCCTCCTGAATCAGGAGGGGGATAGGGGGTGGTATGTTAATATTTTGCCGCTAACGTTTCCTTCACCGCCGCGACGATGTCCGCCACCTGGGGGATGCACAGTTTCTCCAGTTTGCGCGAGTAGGGCATGGGGACGTCTAGCCCCGACACCCGCCGGACAGGTGCTCGGAGTAAATCGAAGCAGCCGTCGTAGATACGGGTAGCGATCTCCGCCCCAAGGCCGCAGGTTCGCCAGCATTCCTCCACTACCACCGCCCGGCCGGTCTTTTTTACCGATACCACGAAGGTCTCCGCGTCCAGCGGCGCCAGGGTACGGAGGTCCACCACCTCGCAAGCAATATTCTCCTTCGCCAGTTCATCTGCCGCCTGAAGTGCCAAGACGGTCATCCGCGCATAGGCGACGATGGTGACATCCTTCCCTTCACGCTTCACGTCGCATTTCCCGAAGGGGACAAGGAACTCCGGATCGTCAGGGACTTCACCCTTGCTGTTGTAAAGGAGTTCGTGCTCCAGGAACATGACCGGGTTGTTGTCGCGGATGGCAGTCTTGAGAAGCCCCTTGGCATCGGCGGGGGTGGCAGGATAGGCCACGTGCATCCCCGGTGCGTGCATGAAAAAGGTCTCCAGGGACTGGGAATGCTGGGCCGCCAGCTGGCTCCCGCCGCCGCCGGGCGCACGGATCACCATGGGGAGGTTAACCTGGCCACCGAACATGTAACGGATCTTGGTCATGTGGTCGATGATCTGGTCCATGGCGAGCAGGGCAAAATTCACCGTCATCAGCTCCGCAACGGGGCGCACCCCTCCCATGGCAGCGCCGACCGCCACGCCGACGATGGTGTTCTCCGAAATGGGTGTATCCAGTACCCGTTCCCCGCCGAACTCTGCCAGCAGCCCCCGGCTCACCTTAAACGACCCCTCGTACAGCGCCACGTCCTCCCCCCAGACAACCACTGACGGGTCACGGCGCATCTCTTCCTTCAGGGCCAGGTTGAGGGCGTCACGGTAGGTGATTTCAGACATAGACATCCTCCCATACCGCCCCATCCTCCGGCCACGGCGACTCCTCAGCGAAGGTGACCGCCTGCTGCACGACGGCAATTGCCTCCTGTTTGATGGCACCCAGTTCTGCCTGGGTGACGATCCCCTCTTCGATGAGGCGGATGGCAAAGGCGGGGAGCGGATCGCGGGACTTCCAGAGCTCCACCTCGGCGGCTGCGCGGTACTTGCCGGGATCGGCCATGGAGTGACCGCGGAAGCGGTAGGTTAGTGCCTCGATGAGATAGGGGCGGCTCTGCTCCCGAACCCACTCTGCTCCCCATTTCACCGCTGCGTGGACTGCCATGACGTCCATCCCGTCCACCCGGACTGACGGGATGTCGTAACCGCAGGTCCGCTTGTGGATATCCGCCAGGGCCGATGACCGCTCCACCGACGTGCCGATGCCATAGGCATTGTTCTCGCAAACGAATAGCACCGGCAGCTCCCAGAGCCGCGCCCAGTTGAGAGATTCGTGGAAGGTTCCCTGGTTTACCGCCCCGTCGCCGAAGAAGCAGGCGGCGATCCGCCCTTCCTTCCGGAATTTCGAGGCGAAGGCAAGCCCGACGGCGATGGGGAACTGGCCGCCGACAATGGCGTACCCCCCCATGAAGGCTAGCTCGGGGTCGAAGAGGTGCATGGAGCCCCCCTTCCCTTTGCAGATGCCGGTTGCCTTGCCGAACAGTTCGGCCATGACCCGTCGCGGCTCCGCCCCCCGGACGATGGCCTGGGCATGCTCCCGGTAGGCGGAAAGGATGAAGTCGTCCTTGTGGAGAGCGTGGGTGGAGCCGACCGCCACCGCCTCCTGTCCGCTGTAGAGATGGAGGAAACCGGTGATGTGCCCCTTGGTGTACTGCTCGGCACACGACTCTTCGAACTCCCGGCAGAGCACCATCTGCTCGTACATCCTGACCAGCTCATGGTCGGGCAAAATCGCCCGGAGACTCGTCTCTTTCATTTGTTGCACTCCTGCGCTCGATTCCCTTTGCAGTGATGTCTTCATAGTCGCCGGTCAGTTCCAGACCGAACTTTTCGTGACAAATGTTGTTCTTGCCGCTCGCCTTTACCCGATACATGAGGCTGTCGCTCAAACGGAGCATCTGGTCGACGGAGACGGGCGGGTCCAGAAAGCTCACCAGACCGATGCTGAACGTGACCCCATAGCGGTGAGCAGCCATGGTTGTGTCCAGCTGGGATTTGATCTTGTTTATAGCGACACTGGCCTGGGTGAAGTTGTTCTCGGCCAGGAGGATGACGAATTCGTCACCTCCAAGACGGGCTACGATGTCCGTCTTCCGGACGGCGGCCTGCATGGTGCGGGCGATGAGTGCCAGTAGCTGGTCCCCTTCGTGGTGGCCATAGGTGTCGTTTACCTCCTTCAGATTGTCGGCATCGATATAGGCAAGGCTGAAGGGGCGATTATAGCGCTGGAACCGGTAGATCTCGCGTTCGGCAAGTTCGCTGAAATAACGCTTATTGTATGTCTTGGTGAGAAAGTCAAGCCGCGCCAGTTCCTGAATCCGGTCCATGCTGCTCTTGAGCTTGGCCACGAACAGGCTCGTCATACCGAAGAAGAGTAGCTTCTCTATAATGTCCCAGATGAGGAACAGGTTCCCCCTGCCAGGAAATTCGGAAATGTTGGCTCCCCCCCAGAGGAGGGCACAGAGGCATGCCACTGCCATGCCTGCCCGTCTCCCGTAATACCAGCTTTCCCATACCACCGGTATCAGGTAGAAAATCACCATGGAAAGATCCGCTACCTCCCTGTCCACATACACGAGTAGACCAAGGAGCAGGGCTCCAATCAGATGCTGGCCGAAGGCCGGCCAGATGCGCTCTTGTTTAGTCATGGTTCCTCACAAGGTTAAGAGTTCCTCCGGCCAGAAGCTCCTGCCGTTCACGGCCGGATACCTCCAGGAGGGTGACAATCTCTCTCCCGTTCACCTGTAACGGTATGTCCGTCACCCCTTCGGCGACAAGAACCCGCAGGCTTTTGAAGGTGATAACGTCCCCCGGGGAGAGGGTTTCGTAGTCCGCCGGGTCCTTGAAAACGAGGGGAAGAATGCCAAAATTGATCAGATTCGCCTTGTGGATTCGGGCGAAACTCTTGGCCAGCTTCGCCCGGATGCCGAGGTAGCGCGGCGCCAGGGCGGCATGTTCCCGACTTGAGCCCTGACCGTAGTTTTCCCCGGCCACCACCACGCCGTTCCCTTTTTCCTTGGCACGGTTGTGAAAATCCGGATCGATCTGCTCGAAGACAAACTGGCTTATGGCCGGTATGTTGCTCCGGAAGGGGAGCACCTTGTTCCCGGCCGGCATGATGGTATCGGTGGAGATATTGTCTCCCACCTTGATTATCACCTCCGCCGTCAGCGTCTCGGGAAGCGCCTCGAACTCCGGAAACGGCACGATATTCGGGCCGGTAACGATCTCGACCCCGCTCGTGTCCGCCAGGGGATAGATGATACTGGAGTCGTCCACCACATACTTCTCCGGATTCCGGACAGCTGGCCATTCCATCAGCTCTCCCAGCTTGCGCGGGTCGGTTATGACGCCGTAGATGCCGGCGGCAGCAGCGGTCTCCGGCGAACAGAGGTAGACCTTGTCGTTCTTGGTGCCGCTTCTCCCCGGGAAATTCCGGGGGAACGTGCGGAGCGACACCTGGTTGGTTCCCGGCGCCTGCCCCATGCCGATGCAGCCGAGACACCCCGGCTGATGGATCTGGGCGCCCGACAGGAGAAGCGGCATGAAGCCCCCCTGGGACGCCACGTTCTCCAGCACCTGACGGCTGCCGGGATTGATGTTGAAGGAGACATGGGGCGCCACCCGCCGGCCGTCCAGTATACGGCAGACCGTCATGAGGTCGCGGAAGGAAGAGTTGACCGAGCTTCCGACGATCACCTGGTCCACCCTGATCCCTTCCACGTCCTTCACCCGCGATACATTATCGGGCGACGACGGACAGGCAATGAGCGGCTCCACCTGTGACAGGTCGATCTCGTCGTAGTCGTCGTAGCTGCAGTCGGGATCGGCGGCCAGTTCCACCCATGAATCCCCCCGCCCCTGGGACTCCAGAAACTCGCGGGTACGGTGGTCCGAAGGGAAGACCGACGTGGTTGCCCCCAGTTCGGCACCCATGTTGCCGATGGTCCCCCGGTCCGTCACCGACAGGGTCGCCACGCCGGGGCCGTAGTATTCGATGATCTTCCCGACTCCCCCCTTCACCGTGTGACGGCGGAGCATTTCCAGGATCACGTCCTTGCCGGAAACCCACGGCGATAGCTGGCCGGTCAGCTTGATCCCCATGATACGCGGACAGGGAAGGTTGAAGGGATGCCCTGCCATGGCGAGGGCCACATCCAGGCCGCCGGCGCCGATGGCAAGCATGGCAAGGCCGGCTGCGGTAGGGGTATGGGAGTCGGCCCCGAGCATCACCTTGCCCGGTACGCCGAAGCGCTCCAGGTGGACCTGGTGGGATACGCCGTTCCCCGGCTTGGAGAGGTGGAGACCGAATTTCTGGGCGGCAGTCATGAGAAAGACATGGTCGTCGGCGTTCTTGTTGTCGGTCTGAAGCAGGTTGTGGTCGATGTACTGGGCCGCCAGTTCCACCTTCACTCGTGGCACCCCCATGGCTATGAACTCCAGCATCGCCATGGTCCCGGTCGCATCCTGCAACAGGGTGTGGTCCACTCTGATGGCGATCTCCGTCCCCGGAATCAGCTTCCCCGAAACCAGGTGGGCTTCGAGTATCTTCGTTGCGAGATTCTTACTCATAATCAGTCTCCCTTCAAACCGCAAAGACGCAAAGGACGCAAAGAATAATCCTACAGATTGTTTACAATCCTTTTTATTCCTTCTTTCATGACCGGCACATTCCAATTCAGCAGATATCCAAGCCTGCAATCTTTCATTTTCAGATATGTAAGAAGCTGGGCTTCATGAATTGGCAGGAGCTTTTCAACCGTTTTGTTTTCTATAATCACGCTATCTTCCACAAGCATGTCAATACGATATCCAGCATCAATTTTGACTTCCCCATAAACAACTGGCAATAAAACTTCACTTTCAGCTTTCAATCCCATACTGCGAAGCTCATATTCAAGACATCTCTGATACGAAGATTCCAGTAACCCCGGCCCTAACGCCCTGTGGACTTTGATTGCAGCTCCCAGAATTTTATTTCCCACAACTTCAATACTCATTTCCGGGCAACCTTCCATCGTATTTTCTTTGCGTTCTTTGCGACTTTGCGGTTCAAATGTTTTCAATCAAGCGTGGATGGCCGCCTTGTTTACATCCAGAGCCGCCTCCTTCATCACCTCCGACAATGTCGGATGGGCATGGAAGGTCATGGCCACGTCCTGGGCGCTGCCGCCGTAGGTCATGACCGTTACCGCCTCGGCGATCATATCCGAGGCCCGCGGGCCGATGATGTGCACACCGAGCACCCGGCCGGTTGACTGGTGGGCGAGAATCTTGACGAAACCCTCCATTTCATCCATGCAGCGGGCACGGCCATTGGCCGAGAAGGGAAAGCGCCCCGCCGCGTAGGGAATGGCATCACGATTGAGCTCTTCCTCGGTCTTCCCCACCGACGCCACCTCGGGCCAAGTATAAATGATACCGGGGATGAATTCGTAGTCAACCTGGGAAGCCTGTCCCGTCTGGCGCTCGGCGAACACCACCCCTTCTTCCATTGCCTTGTGGGCCAGCATCGGCCCGTGTATCAGGTCGCCAATGGCGAAAACGCCCGGCACGGAGGTCTCGTAGTCGCCGTTCACCCCGATCCTGCCTCCCGTTTCGAGGCCCACGCCTGATTCCTCAAGCCCGAGGCCGGCGGTGAGGGGATGCCGGCCGGCCGCCACGAGGATCTTGTCACACTCCAGCAGCTCGATGGATTCTCCCCCCTTCAGGGTCACCATCGCCTTGCCATCACGACGGTCCACCTCAGTTACCCGGGTCTCAAGCCGGAAGACAATCCCCTGTTTCTTAAGGGAGCGAACGAGGGTGTCGGCGACCTGCCGGTCCATGTTCGGCAGGACCTGGGGGAGCACCTCAACCACCGTAACTTTTGCACCCAGCCGTCGCCAGACCGATCCCAGCTCCAGGCCGATATACCCGCCACCCACCACCAGCAGGTGCTCCGGCACCCGGTCAAAGGCAAGCGCCTCCCGGGAACAGACCACCAGTTCGCCATCCAGGGGAAGACCGGGAAGGCCTGCCGGTTCGCTCCCCGTGGCAAGAAGGACCCTTTTGCCACAGATGATCTGTTTTCCCGGGTCCCGGGTCCCGGGTCCCGAGTCCCGTCGGGGATCGATCTCAACCCGCTGCATCGCCCCCTCTTTTCCCGCCAGCCTGGCGGTGCCGGTTAAGAGGGTGATCTTGTTCTTCTTGAACAGGAAGGCTATCCCGTCCGTCAGTTTGGTCACTACCTCATCCTTGCGGGCCAGCATACGGGAGAGGTTCAGGATGGGGGCGGGTATTTCAATGCCGTGGCCGGCAAACCTGTCCCGCGCCTGGGCGAACAGCTCCGACGAATCGAGGAGAGCCTTGCTCGGGATGCACCCCTCGTTGAGGCAGACCCCGCCGAGACGTTCCCGCCGTTCCACAACTGCGACCCCCATACCCAGCTGAGCAGCGCGGATGGCGGCAACATATCCCCCCGGCCCGCCACCGATAACGATCAGGTCATATACTTGTTCGGACATAGCGCCAAGACCTCCTTAAACCTTTTGCTCATTGAATCATGTACCCAAAGTCGGGGTCGGGGGCTCTCCTGGGAAAAAGAGTCCCGCAAAAAAGCACCCCCACTTCCACAGACACTTACGACATCAACGCACCATCACTTCCCCGTCCGGAAAATGATCTCGAACTTCCCCCCCTGGAGCCTGGTTTTCAGATCGGATGGCGCGCCGGGAGCGGGAGGGGGAGCATAGGCGTCGGTGAGATCGGGAAGGGAAAATTTGAGGCTGTAATCCCCCTGGTCCAGCACGACCCCTTTCCCCTGAAGATACGTGCCGCCAACTCCCGTGTCATACAGCTCACCCTCTTTGCGGGGCATGCTCAAGTCAATTGCCGGAGCGCCCGCTGCCTTGGTCCGAAGGGCCACGAGTTCCCTGAGCACCGCCTGTGCCCCGGTGTTTCCCTGCTTGGCGGCCTTCACGAGCCAATCTACCGCCCTGGTCTTATCGACCGTCACTCCGTCGCCGGCGAGAAGCATCATGCCATAGGCGTACTCGGCTTCTTCGTATCCCTTTTCCGCCGCCTTGCCGATCCAGAAAGCCGCCTGCGCCTTGTCCTGGGGAATTCCGGTGCCATGGTAATAGAAGGTCCCGAGGAAGAACTCGGACCGGGCTCCCCCCCGCTCCGCGGCAATCCGCATGAGACGCGCCGCCTCAGCCTGGTTGCGGGGAACACCGTCACCATGGAAATACATGAGGGAGAGCATGAAACTTGCGCGGGAGTCACCCGCCGCCGCTGCAGCCCGGTACCAGCGGATTTCCTGGGCAGGAGCCTTTGGCACGCCGTCGCCGATCAGATACATGAATCCGAGGGTATTCCGGGCCGCGGCATTCCCGCGCGAGGCAGCCTTCCGCACAGCTGCTACGACCCTTTTCATGTCCTGCTTTTCGCCACGACTACCCCGGCCAAGGATGTCCATAAGGGCAACCGCCCGGTAGTCACGCTGTGCAGCCGCGGCAGCAAGCAGCTTTTTTGCCTTCGGCCGGTCGGCGGGCATTTCTACCCCGTAGAGATACCGGGTTCCCAGCAGGTATTCGGCGGCAAAATACTTCTCGTCGGCGGACTGGCGAAGAAGTTCCATCCCCCGGGGAAGGTCCCGCCGCCCCCCTTCACCGCGAAGGTCCATGAGCGCCAGGAAGAACCGGGAAACCGATGTCGCTTCGGCCCCGAACTCTGTCCGGGCCAGGTCGTAGTTCCCCATCCGGTACGCCGACCTGCCGGCGAAATCGTCCGCCGTAACTGGCGACACCACCGATATCAGCATCACTGCCGCAACCCCTGCAACGAGATGCAGCCGGAACCATTTTCCCATGACCTCTCCTACCCCTCCAGCAGTATCTCTTCAGGCTCTTCCACGTACTCCTTCACTTTCTTCAGGAACCCCACCGCCTCTCGGCCGTCTATGATCCGGTGGTCGTAAGAGAGGGCGAGATACATCATGGGACGGATAACCACCTTGCCGTCCCGTGCCACCGGACGGTCCTGTATGGCATGCATCCCGAGCACGCCGCTCTGGGGGGGATTGATAATGGGGGTAGAGAGGAGCGAACCGTAGATGCCGCCGTTGCTGATGGTAAAGGTCCCCCCCTCCAGGTCGGTCAGCTCCAGCCTGTTGCTCCGGACCTTCTCGGCATAGGTGGCGATCCCCTTCTCGATATCGGCGAAATGGAGCCGGTCGGCGTCACGCAGCACCGGCACCACGAGCCCCTTCTCACCACTGACCGCAATGCCGATGTCATGGAAATTATGGGTAACGATGTCACTGCCGTCGATGCGTGAGTTGACCATCGGATACTCCTTGAGCGCCTCCACGCAGGCCTTGACGAAGAACGACATGAAGCCGAGCTTCACGCCGAATTTTTTTTGAAAGTGCTCGTTGTGCTTCTTCCGCAGGTCGATGATGGCCCCCATATCCGCCTCGTTGAAGGTAGTGAGCATGGCGGTCTGCTGTCGTGCCGCCAGGAGCCGCTCGGCGATCCGCCGTCTGATGGGGGTCATGGGGGTGCGGGTGATGCGTTCTTCGGAGACCGTGGATCGGGACCCGGACTGCGGGGTTGAAGGACCGGCAATCGAAAACCCTGGTAAAATCGGCTGGGTAACAGGAGAAGCAGGCTTTTCACCGGTCCCCGGTCCTTCAGGCCCGCTGTCTGGGTCCGGGTCCCGGGTTTCCGCATTCAACAGGTCATCCACCGTAACCCGTCCCCCCCGGCCGGTTCCCTGGATAGTTTCCGGATTGAGTCCCTTCTCCTGCGCCATTTTGCGCACCGCCGGAGAAGGGAGAGGAACCGGACCTGCAGCGGCCGACACCGGCACTTCCCGGCGCAACGGTGTGGGGGCCTCCTTCTGTGATGCACCCTCCTTAATGACGCCGATCACCGTCCCTATGGCAACCGTTGCCCCTTCAGGGACCAGTATGTTCAGGATTCCGGCCGCCTCGGCGTTGATCTCCATGGTGATCTTGTCTGTCTCGATCTCGCAGACTGGCTCGTCCCTCTCAACCTGCTCACCATCGATTTTGTGCCATTTGGCAATCAGCGCCTCGGTAACCGATTCGCCTACCGCGGGAACTGTGATTTCCATGGTAAAACTCCTGAATACATTAATTAACAGGGATACTCAGGATTTTCAGGATTAAAGTCTTTAGGACTCAACGGTAAAAGCCTTTGAAGATTTTGCCATTATCCTGATTGTCCTGAATATCCCTGTTAGATCAGATTTTCACAACTGAAACGCCGCCGCGATAACTCTTTCCTGCTCCACCATATGCTCCCGATGGGAACCGACCGCCGGGGCAGCAGCGTCGGGCCGCCCGATGTACGTCGGCTCCGCCCCCAGGATTTCAGCAAGGTGCGGCCGGATGAACCCCCAGGCCCCCATGTTGCACGGTTCTTCCTGGACCCAGCGGAAACCGGCCCTCCCCCGGAACGGAACCAGGGCCTCCCGAATGAGATCGGTCCGGAGGGGGTAGAGCTGCTCGATCCGCACCAGTGTCACATCATCCCTGCCGTCGCGGGTTTTCCGTTCCTGCAGCTCGAAGTATATTTTGCCGGTGCATAAGAGCACCGTCGAGACCTTGTCGGGGGGGGCGGAGCCGGGAATGACCTCGTGGAACCATCCCTCCGTGAAGTCAGCAAGCGAGGAGACACAGAGCTTATGGCGCAGAAGGCTCTTGGGGGTGAAGACAATGAGCGGCTTGCGGAACGGCTGCAGAACCTGTCGTCGCAGCAGGTGAAAATACTGGGCGGGGGTGGATGGATAGGCCACCTGCAGGTTAGCCTCGCCACAGAGCTGGAGAAAGCGCTCGATTCTGGCACTGGAGTGCTCCGCCCCCTGCCCCTCATGGCCGTGGGGGAGGAGCATGACGAGGCCGCTCACCCTGTCCCATTTGCTCTCGCCGCTGGCAATGAACTGGTCGATGATCACCTGGGCGCCGTTGGCGAAGTCCCCATACTGGGCCTCCCAGATCGTGAGACCAGCCGGGGTTTCCAGGGAATAGCCGTACTCGAAGCCGAGCACCGCGTTTTCCGACAGCATGCTGTCGAAGGCCATGAACTCCGCTCCCTGGGCAGCCACCGCGGAAAGGGGAATCCACGACTCCTCGCTCCCCATATCGATGAGGGCGCTGTGACGGCTGCTGAAAGTTCCACGCCGGACATCCTGGCCGGAAAGCCTCACGGAATGCCCCTCCCGGAGAAGACTCGCGAAAGCCAGGCTCTCACCGGTCCCCCAGTCGATCCCCTCCCCGTCCGTCACCGCATCGCGCCGTCGCTGGAGCAGGGCGGCCACCTTGGGATGGGGGGTAAAACCGGCGGGAATGGCCGTCATTAGATTCATCATGTCCACCAGGGTCTCCCGTACCACGCCGGTCTCCACCTTGGCAGGGGTGTACTCCCGCTGCACTCCGCTCCATTCTCCCTGAAAGCCCGGGTCCGCACCAGCGGCCTGCTTGCCGATGGCCTGCTCCAGGCGGTCGGTATAGGTGGCCGCGAGTGCCGCAATCTGTTCCTCCGCCACACCCGCCTCCCGCAGGAGATCGGCATAAATGAGATGCACGGAAGGACGCCCCTTGATCTTCCCGTACATGAGGGGCTGGGTGAAATAGGGCTCGTCCCCCTCGTTGTGGCCATAGCGCCGGTAACAGATGATTTCCAGCACCACGTCCCGATTGAAGGCCTGTCGGTAGTCGAGGGCGAGCCGGGTGGCAAAAACCGCCGCCTCCGGGTCCTCGCCATGGACATGGAGAATGGGAGCCATGATCATCTTGGCGGCGTCGGTTGCATAGTAGCTGGATCGGGCGGCTTCCGGCGGGGTGGTAAAGCCGATCTGGTTGTTGACGACGATATGCAGGGTGCCACCGGTCCGGTATCCCGCGAGTTGGGAAAGGTTGAGGGTTTCGGCAACCATCCCCTGGCCGGCAAAGGCTGCATCACCGTGAATGAGAATCGGCAGGACCCGCTCTCCCCGGCCATCCCCGTAACGGTCCTGACGCGCCCGGCATTTGCCTTCCACCACCGGATTGACCGCCTCCAGGTGGCTCGGATTGGCCGCCAGAGTGAGATGAATGTTCTTCCCTCCGGCAGTTTCCACATCGACGGAAAACCCCTTGTGGTACTTCACATCCCCTTCCCCCACCTGGTTGTGCTCCAGATTGTCGGCAAACTCGGCAAACATGGCGGATAGGGGCTTGCGGAAAATGGTGGCAAGGACGCTGAGCCGCCCCCGGTGGGGCATGCCGACGATCAGGTCGGTAACACCTTCACCGGCTGCATGGTTGACCGCGGCGTCGAGCACCGGGATGAGGGTCTCTCCACCTTCCAGGGAGAAGCGGGTCTGCCCCATGAACTTCCGGTTGAGGAACCCTTCGAAAAGGGCCGCCTCCTGAAGCTTGCCGAGGACAGCCAGTCGCTCGTCGGCGGTGAGGGTCGGCCGGTTGCGCACCGGCTCCATCCGGTCTATGAACCACTGCCGTTCGGCCGGGTCCTGGATATGCATGAACTCGGCACCAATGGAGCGGCAGTAGGTCTCCCGCATGAGCGACAGGATTTCCCGCAAGGTAGCAGCATGGGGGCTGTCTGTTGCAGAAGGATCGGCAGAGTTAAACCTTCTGACGTAAAAGGTGGTATCCAGGTCCGCTGCGTCCAGGTTGAAGGCGGACAGTGAGAGGAGCGGGTGATCGATACGGCAGGGGGAAAGGGGATCGGTACAGGCAAGGAGGTGGCCGATATCACGGTAACGGTAGATGAGTGACTGAACACCCGACTGTTTGAGCGCCATGGCCGGATCGAGGCATTCACCACCGGCAACGGGGCTCCGGGCAGTCTCCCCCAGTTCGAAGCCGCGGAAAAAAGCCTGCCACTCGGGACTCATCTCTTCGGAGTTTTCCCGCCAGCGCAGGTATTGGGACTCCAGCCATTCGGGACTGATATTGTCGATAAAGCTCATGCCGCCATGCTCCTGCCCGCAATGTCACATGCTTTTCGTAGTAATGGGAAGAGAGTCCTGAAAGAGCGACCAGATGAAGATTATAACAGAGTAAGGGGATGTTACAAGACAGGAATGGCAGGGAGTTTCCCTGCCCCATGGGGGGTGGGAGGGCGTCAGAAGCGGCGAGCGGAGTGTGACCTGTGATTGATTGCGGGAATTACGGGTAGAGTAGGGAACAGGTTTCACCCTGCCCCCCCTCATCAAACCGTGCGTGCGGTTTTCCCGCACACGGCTTTCCGATGTTCTTCACTACAAAGCATGCGCTTTCTTCCAACCCGCCGTTGTCGGC
>JAJZUQ010000045.1 GCA_021848385.1 Deltaproteobacteria bacterium | reverse complement strand
CCGATCTGCTTGCCGCGCCCTTATTCTTCCTAGATATGCAAGGGCGCAGCAAGCAGCGCCCCTACGGAGACGACATTATGGCACTGAACAAGAAGGTTGCAATTCCCCTGGCAGTTATCATCCTGGCCGCGGTAGCGGGGGGAGGATGGTTGTATAAAACCGGCTGGTTTCATAAGGATGGAGATGGGCACTCCAAGCTGGAACACGTAGCTAAACAGCTCTATACCTGCTCCATGCACCCCTTCATCATCAAGGACAAACCGGGAATCTGCCCGATCTGCGGCATGGAACTGATCAAGAAGATCGATGGCTCCGCGGACGGCACAGCCCAGACTCCTGAGCAGAAGCAGCAGGCCGAGATGCTTGGCCATGTTTCTCTCTCACCAACCCAAATGGTAATGGCGAATGTTGCAACCATTGAGGCGAAAAATCAAGGGCTTAACAAGGAGATCAACGCCGTCGGGATCGTCCAGTACGACCAGTCACGCCAGGCCAAGGTCACCGCATGGATAGCTGGCCGCATCGACAGACTGAATGTGAACGCCGTCGGCGCATTTGTCAGCAAGAACAGGCCGGTGGCCGAAGTCTACTCCCCCGACCTGCTGGCGACCCAGCAGGAGTATCTCCTGGCGGTAAAGAGCCGCGACCAGCTGAAAAACTCCCCGATTCCCGCCATTTCCCAGAATGGCGACGGACTGGTGGCCTCAGCCAAACAGCGGCTGATGCTCTTCGGGGTCAAGGAGAGCCAGATAGCCGAACTGGCGAAGGCTGGTAAGCCCAATATCCGGCTCCCCATCTACACCCCCCTCTCCGGCGTTGTCATCGAGAAGATGGTGCAGCAGGGGCAGTACGTCAATACGGGGGATGTCCTGTTCAACATCGCCGATCTTTCCACCGTCTGGGTGGAAGTGGAGGTGTATGAGAACGAGTTCCCCAACATCAAGATCGGGCAACGTGTTGAAATCCGCTCCCAGTCGTTCCCCGGCAAGCCCTTCACCGGGCGAGTCGCATTCATCTACCCCTTTCTCGACCCGAAAACCAGGACGGTCAAGGTCCGGCTGGAGATGCCCAACCCCGGCATGAAGTTGAAGCCGGACATGTTCGTCAATGCCATCATCAAGGTGCCGCTGGGGAAATCTATCGTCGTCCCGGTCACAGCGGTCATGGATACCGGCAAGCGCAAGGTGGTCTGGGTGGAGAGCCAGCCTGGGATGTTCGAGCCGCGTGATGTCCAGGTCGGGCAGCAGACCGACGACAACGTCCAGATACTGTCCGGCCTCAAACAGGGAGACAAGGTGGCGGTCTCCGGAGGCTACCTGATAGATTCGGAATCGCAGTTAAAGGGTGGAGGAGGACAAAGCATGCCCGGCATGAAGATGGATGGCCAGAAACCCGCCTCACCCAGCGCGCCCCAAACCCCCGCAAAACCGGCGCCGGGGAAGAAGCCGCTGAATATGGACGATATGAAGATGTAACGACGAAAGGCTACCACCCCTGGCCCCTCCCAGACTAGGAGGGGAACTTCACGGCTCCCCCTCCTGATTCAGGAGGGGGTCGGGGGGTGGTTACAGGTTCAAGTTATGATCGAAAAAATAATCGAATATTCCGCCCGTAACCGGGTCATCGTCCTGATGATCTTCGGGCTGATCATCGCCTGGGGGGTATGGTCGGTCTACAAGACCCCGGTTGACGCCATCCCGGACCTGTCCGACAACCAGGTGATCGTCTTTACCGACTACCCCGGCCGTTCACCCCAGGTGGTGGAGGACCAGGTCACCTATCCGTTGGCGGTGAACCTCCAGGGACTCCCCCAGGTCAAGGCGGTCAGGGCATCGTCCGCCTTCGGCTTCTCCATGATCTACGTGATCTTCGACGACAAGGCGGACATCTACTGGGCTCGGACCCGGGTGCTGGAGCGGCTGAACTATGCCGCTTCCCTGCTCCCGCCGGGGGTCGTCCCCACCCTCGGGCCGGACGGGACCGGTGTCGGCCATGTCTTCTGGTATACCATCGAGGGGAAGGGGTATGACCTGGAGCAGCTCCGGACCTTGCAGGACTGGTTCGTCCGTTACCAGCTCAACACCGTCCAGGGGGTTGCCGAGGTGGCCTCCATCGGCGGTCTGGTTCGGGAATACCAGATCGATCTGGACCCCAACAAACTCTTTGCCTACAACATCAAGGTGGGGAAGGTCATGGAGGCGGTCAAGGCCTCCAACAAGGATGTGGGTGGGCGTCTGATCGAGCAGGCCGATGCCGAGTACCTGATTCGCGGCCAGGGGTACGTCAAATCCACGGCCGACCTGGAGAACATCGTGGTCGGTGCCGATATGCGCGGGACCCCCATTTACGTCAAGAACCTGGGGACCGTGCAGATGGGTGGCGCGATCCGGCGGGGACTTCTCGACATGAACGGCAAGGGTGAGGCAGTCGGCGGCATCGTGGTCATGCGCTACGGCGAGAATGCCAAGGATGTCATCGACCGGGTCAAGGTCAAGATCAAGGAACTTGAAAAAGGTCTCCCTCCCGGGGTCAAGATCATGGTCTCCTACGACCGTTCCGACCTGATTGAAAGGGCCATCGACACCCTGAAACATAACTTGCTTGAGGAATCGGTCGTCGTCTCGCTGGTCATCCTGGTCTTTCTGCTCCATTTCCAGAGCGCCCTGGTGATCGTACTGACCTTGCCAATCTCGGTGCTGATCGCCTTCATTACCATGAAGCTGATGGGGGTTACCTCCAATATCATGTCCCTGGGGGGGATCGCCATCGCCATCGGCGTGCTGGTGGACGCCGGCGTTATCATGGTGGAAAACTGCTATCGCCACCTCTCCGAGATGCCACCCGAAGAGCGGGCCGAAAAGCGGCTGGAGGTGATCATCGCCAGCGCCAAACAGGTGGGTCGCGCCATCTTCTTCTCCCTGGCGATCATCGTCCTCTCCTTCGTGCCGGTCTTTCTCCTGGAAGGGCAGGAAGGGAAGATGTTCCACCCCCTCGCCTTCACCAAGACCTTCTCCATGATGGGGTCGGCCATGATCGCCATCACGCTGGTGCCGGTGTTGATGTACTACTTCATGAGGGGGAAAATGCCGCCGGAAAGCGCCAACCCGGTCTCATCCTTCTTTATCAGGCTCTATTCACCGGTCATCCGCTGGGTGCTG
This sequence comes from Deltaproteobacteria bacterium, assembly GCA_021848385.1. Lineage (GTDB taxonomy): Bacteria > Desulfobacterota > Desulfuromonadia > Geobacterales > Geobacteraceae > Geomobilimonas. The sequence continues at coordinate 21,381 of JAJZUQ010000045.1, read as the reverse complement.
GTATGGAAGAAGACTACCATCGCCATCAACATCGTCGCCCTGGCCATCGCCGTGCCTTTGTTCATGCATCTGGGAAGCGAATTCATGCCCCCCCTGGATGAAGGCTCGCTCCTCTACATGCCGGTGACACTCCCCAACATCTCCATCACCGAGGCAAAGCGCCTGATCCAGATACAGGACACCATCATCAAGAGCGTCCCCGAAGTGGAACACGTCCTGGGCAAGGTGGGCCGGGCCGAGACCTCCACCGACCCGGCGCCGGTTTCCATGTTCGAGACTATCATCATCCTGAAGCCCAAGGATCAGTGGCGGCCGGGGATCAAGAAGGCGGACATCGTCGCCGAGCTGGATTCCAAGCTGCAGATACCGGGTGTCCGGAACGGCTGGACCCAGCCGATCATCAACCGGATCAACATGCTCTCCACCGGGGTGCGGACCGACCTGGGGGTCAAGATCTTCGGGAGCGACCTGAACGTGCTCAATGACCTGGCGGTCCAGGCCGAGGCCATTCTCAAGCCGATCAAGGGTGCCGCCGACGTGGTGGCTGAGCGGGTCACCGGCGGCAACTACATCGACATTGACATCGACCGGGAGGCGGCCGCCCGCTACGGCGTCAGCGTGGGTGACATCCAGGAAGTGATCGAGACCGCCTTGGGAGGCGAGAGGCTCTCAACCTTCGTTAAGGGACGCGACCGCTTTCCGATCCGGATCCGCTACCTGCGCGACTACCGGGACAACATACCGGCCATCCGCCGCATCCTGGTGTCGGGAATGGATGGCGCTCAGGTGCCGCTCTCCCTGGTGACGAAGCTGAAAATAACCACCGGAGCGCCGGAGATCAGCAGCGAAGGGGGGCTCTTGCGCTCACTGGTCTTTCTCAACGTCCGTGGCCGGGATATGGGGGGCTTCGTCACCGAGGCCAAGCAGGTACTGGAGAAGCAGTTGAAACTCCCTCCCGGTTACTATGTGGCCTGGTCGGGGCAGTGGGAGAACCAGGTGCGCGCCAAGGCGCGGCTGCAGATGCTGGTGCCGGCCGGTATGATCATCATCTTCATCCTCCTCTATTTCACCTTCCATTCTGCCCTGGAAGCGAGCATGGTCATGCTCTCCGTCCCCTTCGCCCTGGTAGGGGGAGTTTACCTGGTGGCGGCCCTGGGGTATAACATGTCGGTGGCGGTCTGGGTCGGTTTTATTGCCCTGTACGGCATCGCGGTGGAAACCGGGGTGGTGATGGTCATCTACCTGCACGAGGCGCTGGACAAGAAGCTGATCAAGGGGCCGGTGACGGAGCAGGATATCTACGACGCCACCTTCGAGGGGGCGGTGCTGCGACTGCGCCCCAAACTGATGACCGTGGCGGTGGCACTGCTGGGGTTGGTGCCGATCATGTGGTCCAGCGGTACCGGTGCCGACGTGATGAAACCGATCGCGGCGCCGATGATCGGCGGGATGCTCTCCTCGGCGGTTCACGTGCTCATTATGACACCGGTCATCTTCGTGCTGATGAAGAAGCGGGAATTGAAGAAGGGAACGCTGAAGTATTCAGGGATGAAACACTGATTGCCCCCCTCCTGCATCAGGGGGGGGAGTTACTAACCACAAGGAGAAATGATGATGAAAAAAATGGTACTGGTACTCGCAGCAGCAATGTTTGCCCTGGCGGCACCCCAGATGGTTGGTGCAGCCGAGCATGGCTCCATGGATATGAACCACGGAGGCATGAAGATGGAGCATGGCGGGATGTCCCTGGGGAAGGTGATCCACCAGGGGAAGGCAGACGGCGTGAAATTCACTGTCCGGGCCATTGACATCAAGGCGAAGATGGAAAAGATGGGGATGAAGGAAACCAACCACATCATGGTGATGTTCACCGACGCCAAGAGCGGCAAGGCCATGGCCGACGGCGAAGTCACGATGAAGATCGTCGGGCCGGACAAGTCGGAGCAGGTAAAGAAGCTGATGGGGATGGAAGAAGGATTCGGCTCCGACTTCATCCTGGCACAGAAAGGGAAATACGGCATCATGGCCAAATTCAAGTTGAGCGGCGGAAAGGTTCAGCAGTTCAAGTTCTGGTACACGGTTAAATAAACCGCCGGCCGATTGAAGATACTCAACTGAAAAAAGAGAAGGACTACTGAAACATCTCCAGAGACCTCATCAATCCTGCATATCAAGGGGCAGTTCCTCCGCGAACTGCCCCCGATTCATCTTCCGACCATCGTCCCCCTTTATTTCTCCGGCAATTTTTGTTAGTGTAGCGCAGTGCTACCAGCTTCCGTAACAGGAAAACAGATTATTCAAGGAGAATATCAGTGTCAAAAACAGCTGTCGAAAAAGTATCTGTTCCAGCATCTCAGCCGGTCGACCTGAGCGGCGAAGCCGGCTGGATTCACTTTGATGCACCGTCGCTCGTTGGCGAATCACTCCGCTTCGTCTCCGGCGAACCGGACGGCAACCGCTTCCGGATTCGTTACTATCGTGACGACGAAAAGCACCTGCATGCGCGCATCTGGTTTGGCCCGGAAACGGAGGGGCCTCCGGGGCACGCCCACGGCGGAGCTATGGCTGCGGTGTTTGACGAAGCCCTGGGGCTTGCCGCCTGGGCAGCAGGATATTCAATCGTGGTCGGCAACCTCAATGTCAGTTTCCGCGCCATGCTGCCGATACAAAAGGTCGTCACAATGGAAAGCCATGTCATCTCCGTCGAAGGGCGCAAAGTAAAGGTGCACGGCCGGTTAAGCTGCGGAGACACGGTATTTGCCGAAGGGGAATGCCTCTGTATCACCGTCCCGATGAAGAAAGCGTGACGGTGTTTTCATAATTCCAACACTGGAAGGCGGTCGATTGGCCGCCTTTTTGAATTCTACCGGCATCTCCATCTCTGCGGCAAGGTACTTGCGGACAGGTAACAAGGCATCTATGCAACGGAAACTTTCCAAAGGCCATTCAACCTGAAAAAAGCATTTAACCGCCGATGAACGCCGACATACGCCGATAAATCATTAACTTATCAAAAATCATGGTCAAACCTAAATGGTGAATTGGTTTTTGACTGTAAATTCAGATTTTATCGGCGTTTTTCGGCGTGTTCGGCGGTTAAACTGCCGTTCATAGGTTCAACCTGAAAACGGCAGTTGAATACCGCCGGATGGAGTACATGAGGGGTATTTCGTCGTAATGCCTTGCGAAATTAAGCGTCCGCAGCCGATCAAGTCCGAACCCGCAGGGATAGTTGACCGGATGCAGCGCAATGAGCCTAGAATTACAAAATAGGCCTTTAGTCCGAGTGCAGGCAGTGTTATATAGGTTCAATCCATAAACGGCAGGTGCGCGCGTGCGGAAAGCGGAGCGGACCGGATCCCTTCACCTGCCCCATCCGGAATCAACAAGGGGGAGATATGAAAAAAAATTGGTGCAGTCTGTTCATGTGTGGCCTGTTCCTGGTGGTACTCAACGGATGTGCGCACGTTGACCGGGAGGTCTCGCTTCTCTACACCCCCGTCGCTAACGCGCGGCTTGGCAAGGGAGAGATTGTGATAGGAGCCTCCCACACCAACAACAAGCCGGCCGGTACTGACGTGCGATGGATAATCGGCAAGGTAAAAAACAGTGACGGCGAAACGGCTGGCAATATTTACAGCACCATGGCACCCGAAGATATCCTGATGGACGCATTCGAACAGGAACTGAGGACTGCCGGTTACTCCGTCACCCAGGTTTCAGCGCTGCCAACGACCGTAAAAAAAGGGATTTTTGTTCCGAAGATGACACTCTCCCTGGAGGAAGAGTCAGGCCTGGTTAAGGGGAAAGCCAGTTCAACCCTGAATGTCGCCGTTGATCTCTGGAAAAACGGTCAGAAAATCCGGCAACTCAGCTACGAATCGCGGGTTTCCGACATTGCCGTCAGGGATCGGGACCTACTTGCACAGCAAGTCCTGGAAAAGAGCCTCCAGGAAATCATGAAGCAGGCCGTGCCGGAAATCGTATCCGCTCTGGAACGGTAACGTCCGGGGAAGTGCACCGTACATAGTGCGGCAATGCCTGTTGTCCAGGCCGGCTGCAGTCTGACATAGTTACTTCAGAACAGAGCGAAAAGGAGGCCGCCATGATGCATCAGCCCGTATTCCCGCCCCCCTTCAAGCATGAGCACGCTCCGATCCAGAACGTCAACGAAGTCATCAAGGAACAGTTGACCTTAGGCCAGAAGGCGGCCGACTGGGTCGCCGCCAAAGTGGGCTCATGGGAATTCATCATCGGGCAGTCCCTGCTGCTCACCTTATGGGCGATCCTCAACGTCACCGCCTGGATGCGGCACTGGGACCCCTACCCGTTCATCCTGATGAATCTCATCCTCTCCCTCCAGGCGGCCTATACTGCCCCCATGATCATGATGAGCCAGAACCGCAAGGCCGATCGCGACCGGATAGAGGCGCACGTGGACTTCGAGGTCAACCTGAAGGCGGAAACCGAAATCCGGGTCATTCTGGAAAACCTTGAGGCACAGAACGTTGCGATTGCAGAGATCCACAAAATGCTCGGTGACGTAGGCACCATGAAGACAGGCGGATCGTAAGGGCCAGCCCCCCCTCCCCGCTCACGAATCGCTGCCGGTGATTGTCCCCAGGCAGAGCGCCGCATACATGCGGGCAGCGATCGCCACGTCTGCAAACATGACCTGCTCATCGGGCGTGTGGGCGGTTTCCAGGGAGCCTGGTCCGAGGATGAGGGGCTTTATCCCCGCCGCATGAAAGAGGTTGCCGTCGGAATGGGAGCGGAAGGCATCCAGGCGCAACGGGACCCCCAGCCGCGGGCAGATCTCCCGCAAGACGTGCTCGAGCCGGTTGTCAGTGGGAATGCTGTACCCCCGGGAAGCAAAATCGAAATCTATGGTCAGATTGAGACCGGGAATGAGGAGGTCGGCGCCGGCAACTATCCGGCGGATTGCTTCCTGAAGGGCAATCGGGTCTTTATCGGGAGGGAGATGCAGATCGATCCAGGTCTCGCAGCGATCGGGAACGACAAAACCTGCCCGTGACGATCTCATCTCGCGTATCGAATAGACGATTTCCGATCCTTGCCGCTCGAACTGCGGATCGTTCCCCAACAGCAAAAGAACCCTGAGCATTGATTCGACCGCATTGTGGCCCAGCTCGGGAAGTGACGAGTGGCTGCGGCGGCCGTGGGTGACGAAACCCGCCTCCAGATAGCCATAATGGGCAAAACAGGCTGCCAGCCCAGTCGGTTCGCCGATCACAACCCAGGGCGCGGAACCGGTAGCGAGAAACGTTGCGCTGCCGTCACCGTTTTCCTCTTCCCCCACCACCAGCAACAGGCCAACCTGCGGCAACTCATCCACTGCCAGAGCCTCGCCGAGGGCGAGCCAGGCCTCCACCATGGCGGCGCACCCCCCCTTCATGTCGGCGCTCCCCAGACCGCGAATGATGCCGTTCTCCTCTTTTGCCCCGAATGTCTCCAGATCCCAGGCCGGAACGGTATCCACGTGGCCAACCAGATAGAGCTGCGGCTCTCCCTTTCCCATGGTGACACGGAGGTTATAGCGCTCCTCTTCCACCCCCTGACGTTCCACGGTAAAACCGGCGCGGGTGAGGTATTCCTCCAGGTAGAGCTGAATGTCTTCTTCCTTGCCCGATGGCGAGTAGATATCGAGCATATCGAGGAACATTCGTTGCATCCGTTCCGGATTGATTGCGGACCAGACCCTGTCCACCCGGCCGGTCACGGCTTTTTCCCCTTCTTCTTCGTCTTGCGCGTCAGGTTGAGGGACATGTACACGTGCTCCTGAATATCATCGAACCCCTGTTTCTGGAAGAAGCGAATGGCCGGCTGGTTGTCGGCCGAGGTATCGATCATGATTATCCGCACCCCCTGTTCCTTCATGCGGCGCTTGATCTCCTTGAACAGCCCGCTTCCCACGCCCCCCTGCTGAATGCCGCTGTGGACCCCCAACCAGACCAGGTAGCCGTATTTCCAAGGGGAGTTGTGCTTGTTGACCGTCGTCCCCAAAGCGAAGCCGAGGATCTCTTCCCCCGCTTCCGCCACCAGGCAGAGTTCGTTGTCCGAATTGAAGAGGGTCGTGATTTCGAATTCGTCCCAGGTCCGGTACAGGCTCTGGGAATAATCGGCCGTAAAGACCTCTTCGCCGATATGAAAAACCTCGGGAAAATCATCGATGGTCATCTTCCTGATGCGAAAGCTTTCCTCCCCGTCTGCATGCCTGTCTGTCATGTTGTTACTCCATGTGGGTTGTTATAATCGGCGAGCGGATTCATCCGTCCGCCTTGATTCTCCAAGGGTGTATATAGAAGAGTATAACCCAAATTCCTCTCTGTTTCCGGTGGCGGAATGACTGGGCTATTAATGCACGCCAATAAATATCTGGTACACTTTATTTCTCGATAGTGACCTAAAAACTTTGTCAGGGGGTGGGAAGATGAGGATTCTCGTCAAGTTTAACGATCTAAGGTCAAGTGTCGTCAGAGCAGATGAGCTGCAGGAATTGATTCAGTCGGGGAAGGTACTCGCCTTCCGCCGCAGTGATGATGAATGGGTAAAGATAGGGGTCGATCCGATCCGTGGTACCGGCGGGATGTACAAGGGGCCGGAGCGAAGGGGAAACGTCTATTTTATGTAGTGATCATCCGGAAAGGGAGCAGGCTGAAAACAGCTGCTCCCTTTGTATCTCCTCGTTATCGGGCCACCTCATCCATCATCTCCACCCGGAAGGTGCTGCCGCCGCCAGGGGTTTCCTCGACCCATGCCCTCCCGCCGAAGAGGCGGGCGATCTTTTGCACCGTGGCCAGACCTATTCCGGTTCCATCAATGTTTTCAGCGGTTGAGCCACGGTAGAAAAGATCGAAGACTCGGTCCCGTTCTGCAGGGGGTATGCCCGCCCCGTGGTCGCGGACATAGAGTTCCACTCTCGCACCACGCCGCTCCCCTCCGACTTCAACGGAGCCCCCTTCTTTCCCGCCGTAGCGGAGCGCGTTACCGATCAGGTTGTCGAAAAGTTGGACCAGGAGCGTCCTGGGGACCCGGAGGGCCGGCAGAGATTCCCGCTGCACCGATATACCGGTAGCGATAATCTGGTTTGCAAGCCCTGCGACGACCTCATCCACCACCTGACCGCACTCCACCGGTTCGTCCGGGCAGTCAAGTTGACCCGCCCTGGCCAGGGAGAGGAGGTCTTCCAGCAGCCTGAGCATCCTGTGCCCCTGCCGGTGGATTTCCGTCAGGATGTTTATGGCCTGCTCGTCCAACCGCTCCCGGTACTGGTCCCTGAGGAACTCGGCGTAACCGATGATAGGGGTGAGAGGAGAACGGAGATCGTGGGAAACGGTATGAACGAAGGCGTCAAGCTCCCTGTTCGCCTTTCGCAGATCATCCTCCATCTGCTTGAGTTCGGTTATGTCCTGTACCAGCCCTACACAATAGAGCGGCTGTTGCTCCGCATCCGTGACGCAGGCCAGCGAGGCATACCCCCAGATAATTTTCCCATCCTTGCGGAGGTACCGTTTTTCGTAATGAACGGTCTCTTGCTCGCCAGTCGTCAGCTTGCTGTAATTGCAGGTTGTTTTCTCCCGGTCTTCGGGATGGGTGATGTCCTCGACGGAAAGTTGCATCAGCTCCGCTTCACTGTAACCGGTGATGGCACAGATTGCCGGGTTGGCCTGGAGTACCTTTCCCGTGGGTGAAATGACGACAACCCCTGCTGCTGCCGTATTGAATACCGCTCGAAAACGTTCCTCGCTCTGCCGCAGGGCCTCTTCCGCCTTTTTGCGCGCGGTGACATCCTGCATCTGGGCAACGAAGTAGAGTAGCTTTTGAGCATCATCCCGGACGCCGGTAACGGTAACATGCCCCCACAGAATGGAGCCATCCTTGCGCAGGTACCGCTTCTCATACTCAACAATAAGACGTTGACCGGACAGCAGTTCGTCATAAGCCCTCAGCATGAAGTCCCGGTCATCAGGATGGGTGATGTCACGGACCTTCATCCGCAGCATTTCTTCCGCGGTATAGCCGAGAAGCCGGGAATTCGCCGGATTTACGTGAAGGAATACCCCCTCCGGTGATATCAATACCATCCCGTTGGGAGCGGAATTGAAAATCGATCGAAAGAGCGCCTCGCTCTCCTGTACCGCTTTCACGGCCTGTCGGCGTTCAACGATGAATCGCCAGGTGCGCAGCGACCTGCCGATGATGGCGGGGATATCGGCCAGGAAAGCGGGGGACTTTGTCAGGTAATCGAGGGCGCCCGCCTTCATCGCCTTGACCGCTTCCATTTCGTCCCCCTGCCCGGTCATGATGACGATGGGAAACGTTGCCTCCTCCCGGTTGAGAGGGAGCAACTCGGTGCCACTGCCATCGGGGAGGACCAGATCGACCAAGGCCAGGTCCGGCTGGAACCTGGTCAGTGCCATGCGTGCTTCGGCAAGGCTGTACGCAACGGTCAGCCGTATTTCCCCCCTTCCGGCCAGTGCCGCCTCGCGGATCAGTTCCACCGTGGTTAGCGAATCATCCACCACGAGGATGGTGGTCACTCTCTCATTTGTTCCCAGATCAGGACATGACACGATAATCAGTAACCTCGTACGTTAAGATTGGACCTGCGCACATCGACGGAATGCAAACAAAAAACCGCTCCATCAGCATTCACACTGACCAAGCGGCTTTTTTAACCTGCATACCAGCATCCCATCGTCCCTCCCGGGCCTGCATAAGATTTCACTCATACATACACCCGCAAATAGAGCTATGTCAAGGGATTGCACCAGGTAAAGGCAACCATGACCTTTACGCGCACAAGTTCATGGTTCCTCTTTCCGTTCGCTGAAGAACCTGATCAGAAACTCGGCATCAAGGGGGGAGAGATCGAACTTGAAGATTGCTTCCTGGACGAGCGGCAGGACCGGCCGGCAGGGATCCTCCTGCAGGTTGCCGGACACCCACTTGACGGCGCGTCGAATCTCATCTCCATCGGGCAACAGATTGTGCATGGTGCAAGTCTCCACATTATGGGTTATGAAAAACTTCCCGATACATTATTTATCTCTTGTTTGCTCATCCTTGATTTTGGCTGGCTCCTCAACCTTGCCGCCATGTTTGGGACAGTAGTCAATCGGCTGGGTACCGGGAAGGTAGTATTCCTCCCGTTGGACCGGGCAGTCCGGTGCAGCCAGGCAACCCGTCGAGGGATCAATGGCAACGGAAACAACCGTATCCGGCCGAGGAAAATCAATGGCCGGCCTTGTAGCCAGAGCCTTGCGCATAAACCGTTCCCAGATGGGAGCGGCGACAGCCCCTCCCGTAAAGCCTTTCCCTCCGGGCCGGGGTTTGTCGTACCCTACCCAGACGCCCGTTATTACCTGGGGGGTATAGCCGATAAACCAGGCATCCCGATAATCATTGGTGGTGCCGGTCTTCCCGGCGGAGGGATGTTCACGGCTGAACTTTTTGAGGTTTTTCGCGGTTCCATACACCAGGACGTCTTTCAGCATCTGGGTCGTGACGAAGGCGGTTGCCGGATCGAGTACCGGCGTGACAGCTGGTGGGTTTTCCGTCCAGGCCCGGCGATTGCGATCATAAATCCTGATGATGGTCCGTGCTTCGGGGCGCGAGCCCCCGGTGGCCAGCGGGGAGTAGGCGAGCACCAGCTCATTCAGGGTAACCTCTTCCGTCCCCAGGGCAAGAGAGAGATCGTTCTGGGCGCGCAGCGGAAGCCCCATTTTCCGGGCGAACTCCACAAACTGGGGAACACCGACCGTTTCCAGCAACTTTACCGCTATAACGTTATTTGAGTAGGCCAGGGCCTGCCTGAGGGTAAGCTCCCCGTACCGCTCCTTGCCATAGTTCTGGGGTGTCCATGTCCCGCCATTCCCCCGGTTGTAGCTTACCGGCGTATCATTCCAGAAACTGCTCGGAGTAATCCCCTTATCCAGGGCTGCAGCATAGATCAGCGGCTTGATGGCCGAACCGGGTTGTCGCATGGCGGAAAACGCGCGGTCATAAGAATTTTTGGCGGTATCGACTCCCCCTACGGCCGCCAACACATCGCCGGTAGCAGGGTCCAGGCAGACCAGAGCACCCTGAAGACCGGGTGAAAGGCGCTTGACCCCTTCACGCACCATCTTTTCAGCCTGCTTTTGCAGGTTCAGGTCCATGGCCGCAGTTACTTCCAGCCCCCCCTGCTCGATGATGCCAGCTCCGTACCGTTGAATCAGATTCTGCCGGAGGTGGGCCAGGTACTGGGGAGCCTGGTCGGGGGGGACAACCGATGCGGGATGGGCTCGCAGGGTCTTCTGTTGCCGGGGGGTGATCACGTTGAGGTCCACCATCCGCTTGAGGACCACATCCCGCCGCCTCCCGACATCGGCCGGTTTTCCCAGGGGATTGTAGCGCCTCGGGTTTTTCGGTACACCGGCCAACAGGGCACATTCGGCGTCGGTCAACTCCTCCGGGTTTTTGTCGAAATAGAGCCGGGCCGCCTGGGCAATCCCCCACGCCCCGTTTCCGTAGTAGATCTCGTTGAAATACATCTCCAGGATCTGCTTCTTGGTGTAGGTGCGCTCGAATTCTATGGCCATGCGGCCTTCTTCGAACTTCCGTTCAAAGGTCTTCGCCCCGGAAAGGTACCTGTTTTTGATCAGCTGCTGGGTGATGGTCGACCCTCCTTCAACCAGCTTACCCTTGACCACATCCTTTACCAGTGCCCGGGCGATCCCGCGCACATCAATCCCGCCATGCTCGTAGAAACGGGAATCCTCAACGGCCACCACCGCTTTTTGCAAGAACGCGGGAATGCGGCTAAGGGGAACCCAGTACCTCTTCTCGGGAAGTATCCGGCCGGCGAACCGCCCGTGGCTGTCAAAGATTCTTATGGAGGAATAACCGGCCGGCAGGAGCGGATAGGTGGCAAACTTTTCCTGGGCCAGGGCCGATGAAACGAGAAGCAGGACCAGGGAAAAGCCAGCGATGGCGAAACAGATCGATTTTTTACCGAGGGGGGATAAAAAGGAAAACAAGGTACTCATTCACTCCTTCAGTGAGACTGGAAACCTGGCGACTGAACTCTGCTGATTGTGTCACACTTGTTCACCAGCAGCAAGGCAAACCTGCTATCGGGAGTTCCCATCCTGCTCACTGCCTCCGGCTTGTTGGCCCGGATTGCCGTCATTCGGGCGTAAAGGGGCAAAACACCTTCCCTACCCCCTCCGCAAGGGCTTTATGGGCGATGCGGCCACGGTAGGTGTTGAGCGCACCGGCCAGTGACTTGTCACTCCTGAATGATTCTTCGATACCCCGCCGGGCAAGGGTTCTGATGTACGGGAGCGTAGCGTTGGTAAGCGCCTGGGTCGATGTCCGGGGGTAGGCTCCCGGCATGTTGGCCACGGTATAATGAATAATGCCGTCAACCTCGTAGACCGGGTCGTCGTGGGTGGTGGGACGGCTCGTCTCGGCACAGCCTCCCTGGTCGATGGAGACATCGACGAGCACACACCCGCGTCTCATTATCCCGAGCATCTCCCGGGGAATCATGACCGGTGTCCTCCCGCCGGGGACGAGAATTGCTCCGATCACAAGGGAGACCTCCCGGATTTTTTCCCGGAGAGTCTGCTCATGGGCGACGAGGGTCTTCACCCTGCCGGGGAAAAGTTCGTCGAGCCGACGTAGTCTGTCGGTCCCCCTGCTGATCACGGTCGTATCCATGCCGAGGCCGATACAGACCCGGGCGGCATTGGCACCGACCGTACCAGCCCCCAGGATAAGCGCCCGTCCGGGTTCCACTCCCGTTGCACCGCACATCAGTTCTCCTGTCCCACCATGGATCTTTTGCTGATAGAAGGCTCCCATGAGCGGCGCCATCCTCCCGGCTATCTCGCTCATGGGGGTGAGGAGCGGCAGGGTTCCTCCGACTTCGAGGGTCTCGTAGCCTATGGCGGTCACCCCTCTGTCAAGGAGAAGCATAGTGAGAGGAAGATTCGACGCAAGATGAAGATAGGTGAAGAGCGCCTGTCCCTCCCTGAGGAGGCCGTACTCGGAGGGGATGGGCTCTTTTACCTTGACGATCAGGTCGCTCCTCCCGAAAAGTTCTTCCCGAAGGCAGATATCGGCCCCCGCCTGCCGGTATGCAGCATCGTCAAAGCCGCTTCCCTCCCCGGCTCCCGCCTCGACGAGAACGACATGTCCATCCCGCTTCAGTTCGGCAGCTCCGGCCGGAGTGAGGCCGACCCGGTATTCGTGTCGCTTGATCTCCCTCGGTACGCCGACAATCATCTCTCCTCCTCATGCACCATTCCAATAGACCGTTTTTCGTTCACCGATACCCTTCTACCGCATTGCGTAGAGCCCCTTACGGTCGGCATGGAGAAACCAGCGGTCCAGCACTATATGACGGACAAACCAGCTGCTGGAGAAAAGCCTTGCCCCGATGCAGCGGGCAATCCCGGAGACAAGAGGTGAGGACGGCATATCCCCGCCACCAAAGCGGGCGGCCAAGCGGGACGCATACGGCTCAAGTTTGTCGCGCCGGTAGTCGCCGCCGGCCTCGACAATGGTATCCGCAGCCAGAAGGGCCGACTCGATGGCAGGGAGAATCCCTTCGCCGCTCTGGGGTTGGGAGAGCCCGACCGCGTCGCCAATGAGCAGCACGCCGTCACCCACGCTCCTGCGCCCCCCCTGTCGCTGGTACAGGAGATAGGCATGCCCCTGGAAGGTGACGGGACTCCCTGCCGCCAGGTAGCCGCGCCGCTTAAGAAGCACGCAGAATTCACGGACATGGTGACCGAGATTATCCCTGTCCATACGCCCCAGTCCGATATTGAGATAGCCCCCCTTCCGGAAGAACCATCCGTACCCCTTCAGGTCCCGACAGAAGAAGAGCGCCGGCGTACCTGGAGGGATGGGGCATTGTCGTTCCTGCTCCGGAGTAAGGGCAAACTCCGCGGCCTGGGCAGCAATAACCGCCTCCTTGCCGATTTTCGCACCCAGAAGGCGCGCCACAGGGCAAGAGTGACCACCCGCACCGACCAGGAGCCGGGCCCTGATGCGCCCATTCACGAGCCACCGTCCCTCTTCCCGTTCCAGCGCCATTACCGGTTCACCCAGCGACCGGAGTACGCCACTCCGCTCAAGCAGGTAGTGGTCGAACTCCCTGCGCCGGATGCCGTAGCTCACTGTCGTACCGAAGGGGATATCCACCTCCGCCCCGTCCATAAGGCCGACACGGAAGGTGCTGATATCCTGGAGCACCCTCCCCTGACGGTAAAGATCGGGGTCGATGCCAATGGTTTCCAGCGCCGCCGGAGTTATCCAGCCGGCACACGGTTTCTCCCGCGGGAAGGTCTCCCTGTCGAGCAGCAGCACGTCGAGTCCTGCCTGCCGAAGTTTCCCGGCACAGACAGAGCCTGCCGGGCCGCCACCGACGACAAGGACATCACAGCTCTCCATCAGGATTTACCACCAGGAGCAAGATGGGAGCGGGTCAGAGGGACAAGATTGTTGGCAGAACGCGAGAAGAGGACCTGAAACAGTTGAAGGGTCCCGAGGTTGAAGTTGGCGATGCAGCCGGAAAGGTAGAGCCGCCAGGCCCGGACAAAGCTCTCGTCGAACATCTCGGTCACCCGGTGCCGGTTCTGTTCGAAACGCTCCAGCCAGTGCTCCACGGTTTTCGCGTAGTGCAGCCGCAGGTTTTCCACATCCAGGACGGTGAACTCCCCGGGCTCGAACAACGCCATCATTTCTCCGAGGGTCGGAGGATAGCTGCCGGGGAAAATCCGCTTCAGGAACCAGGGGCTCATGGGTGTCGCGATGTCCTGTCCGATAGTATGAATAAGACCGAGCCCCCGCTCCTTGAGGGAACGATCGATAACCGTGCCGAGGTCCCGGTAATGGTCAGGCCCCACATGCTCCACCATCCCCACCGAGACGAAGGCGTCATACTCCCCCGCAATGTTGCGGTAGTCGTCCTCCAGATACTCGACCTGTCCCGCTAGACCTTCCGCCTTGGCGCGCTCCTGGGCATAGGCAATTTGTTCATGGGAGATGTTGTATGCCCTGACCTTCACTCCGTAGTTCCGAGCCATGTGCCGCGCAAGAGCTCCCCAGCCGCACCCCGCCTCAGCCACGGTCTGACCCGCCTGCAGGCGGAGTTTCCGGCAGACCAGGTCCATCTTGGCAATCTGGGCCTCTTCCAGTGACGCGGAGGGGTACGGGAAATAAGCGCAGGTATAGACCATTTCTGCATCGAGCCACAACCGGTAAAAATCGTTGCCGATGTCGTAGTGGTGATGGATGTTCTGCCGCGACCCCATAAGGGAGTTAAGGGCCGGTTGATGGCGGCGGTAGGCGGCGGGATCGGGAACCCGCCGGTATCTGCGGACTTGGGCCATGGCACGATAGACGGTTTCCATGAACGCCACCACCTCCCCTTCTACCTCAATCCTGCCGGCGGCATAATCATCGCCGAAGTAGAGAAGGGGGTTGAGCAGGAGGCGCCAGAGGGCGCCCCGGTCGCGGATCGCCATGGTGACTGCAGGGGTGGTGGAAGGGGGTACTATCTCCTGTCCATCCCACAAAACCACGCGCAAGGGGGGATCACCGATAGCGTGCAGGAACTTGTGCGCCAACCAGGTGTCCATGCCGGAGACCCGGCCGCCGGTGTTCTCCCTGTCGTGATGGTAGGGAAAGGGAGCATTGGATACGCTCGCCTTGGAATCTTTCATGTCACCACTCCTCCCCCGGCGGAAACCCGATAGACGTCGTAGCACGCACCTGGTTTCCGCACCGGAATGCAGGCTCAATCCGTCTTAAATTGTGGCTTCTGTTCGGGAGTTGTCAAGTAAACCGGGGTAATCCAGGCAACTGGCATTACCTGGAAGGAGGTTGGGGGAAGGTTTTGGGAGGGGATTACTTACCGCGGATCAGATTTTCGACCTGTTCAGGGGAAGGGCGTTTGGTAAAGGTGTTCGCGCGCCGGGCCTCGGCATCCAGATTACCAAGCAAGCCAACCAGGCGGTCGAAGGTGGTGACCCGGTAGAATTTTCCAATTTTTTCGGCCAGGGCCCCGATGTCTGTCCCTTCCGGAAAGACGATCACCCCGTAGAGCGACAGTTTCCACCGCCCCCGTTTTACCAGGTTCATCAGGCTCATAGTGTATTCGCGCACCTGGTGGTAGGGGTTTGTCCCCCAAGCGCTCTTCACTTCCACCGTTGTGCCGTCGGCACTGTGGCAGAGCCAGGCGGTGTTCTCCGGGTCACCCTCCGCAACGATTCTTCCCGAATAATTTTTCGCTTCGACCACGATCAGGCAGTCCCTGCTGATGACCATGCAGTCGACGAACTGGCTCCCGCTCTTGCCGATGGCAACATCGAAATTGGTGACCACGTTCCAGTCACCCTTCTGGCACGTGGAGCTGCTCGCGATGGCGGTGAACACCCTCTTTTCAAAGCTGTTGGCGAACTGGGGATTTATGGCCATCTCCAGCGCCGTCGAGGCACCCGGCCGGTCTTTGCGGGGATCCTTCCGGTATTTTTCGAACTCTGCCTGGAGCGCCTGTTTCTGCAGGTTGGTCCGTTCCAGTTCCGCCCTGAAAGTCACCGATTGCTGGGCCTTTTCATCTTCAAGTTCCCGGATGATGGTTTCCGCGCTCCGGCGATAGTCGTCAACATTCTGCAGCTTCCGCTCCAGTTCCCGTATCCTGCCGATGTACGCTTCGAACTGGCTGTGGGAACGCCGTTCCTCTTCCTCAAGCTGCCGTTCCTTTGCTTCGAACTGCCGCAGAAAGATATCCGCATCCCGGAGCAGGTCCTGTTCCCGCTGCCGGGCATTTTTCCGCTCGATCCGGCGTATTTTCAGGAACAGTTCCATGAGTATCCAGAATCCCAGCCCGCCCGACAGGCACGTTGTCATGGTTATCAGGTAGCGTCGCCAGAGTTCGTCGTTCTGAAAGGGATCCTTCATCCAGAGGCGATAATCTTCCGCGAAGGTCGGGATGGTGCTGATGGAATAAACGCGGCCGATGATCGTTCCCTTGCCACCCTCCCCCTTCGCCTGGTGCTTCAGAATGTCGAGGATTGAGGAAGATGAACGGCGCAGGACCACGTAGGGGTAGTTTATCAAATCATCCGCACGAATCTCCCTGTTCCGGAGCAGGGAGGGACTGGTCTCAAAGAGTATTTTCTGCCCGCCGCACGCATCTTCCACCTCCGTGCAGTCGGTTATCACCAGGGCATAGATGCCGGCGTTCCTGTCAAGCAGTTCCTGGAGCTTTGCGCGGTTCCCATCGAGGAGCATTGCCGTCAGCTGGTTGGCATCGATACCGAACCGCGCCGCCGCATGTATCTTCACCAGCGCCCTGCCGATGTTATCCGAATAATTCCGGTTGTTCAGATACCGGGCGACCACAACCGACAGATAGAGGCAGAGGCAGAGTCTAGCCAGGATACAGAGAGCCTGTCTGAACGACTTTGGCGAAAACATGGGGCGTGCTCCTTGCAAGAAACTCAGGATTATTCCATCCGAGCGAAAGAATCTCCCGTCTGCTGCAGCATTTAGAATTATTACACAAGCAGGGGATAATCTAAAGCCCGCAATCAACCTTGCCACAAAGATTCTGCTTAACGCCGCAGTCGAGCTCCCCTTGCGCTTTCCGGCCATATTCCCCTTGACAGCCGGGACGCAGAGGGTTGCAAACGTCTCATCTTTTCCGAATGCGGTCACCGTCCGGGAGGGCGCCATGAACAGGCTTCTTTTCCTCATAGTAACCGCCCACGCCGCCAACACGAAGGCCGGGCGGTTTTTTGTATGTTGCAAAAGCTGAGGGCGGCAATTCAGGTCAACAATAAGTTTGGCGTAATGAAATGAAAGTCGTGAACAAAAATAAACAAAGGTTGATAGATGTATTCATGCCGACACCAATCGGATGGATTGTGACGGGAGCCATATTCATATTCCTCTGGATAAATCCTTGTCACATAATTGACCGTGTTTTTGAACTAGCAGAAAAGAACACCGCATACGGTATTGCTTTTAACATCGCTGCGTTAGCTCTAAGTATTCCCTTTTATCTGCGATTGAGGAAAAAGCTGCACAAATACGAAGAAGACAACTGGGACGATAAGTAGAAGCAGTAACAGAGCAACAGCAAGGAAGTAGTAAGGGGTCATGCCTTGAAAGGAAGAAGTCTTCTTTCAAAATTCACGTGGTGCACTTACGAATAGAATCTACCAGACAGGCAATCGCAGCTCCTGCAAAGCCTATTTTAGTAACATGATGAGGCCGGACTTATAACCCGGCCTCGTCAGAAGTTTCTCATTCCAGGCATCTCTTGACTGCACTGCGTCATTGGCGTATAGTTTGCTCATGGTCATCATCGAAACCCCAATTTTTACGAAGCAATTATCATCCACCCTCTCAGACGATGAATACCGGCTCTTTCAGGCAACGCTATTGGATCGACCAGATGCCGGAAAGGTCATTCCCGGTGGCGGCGGCCTGCGAAAAATTCGCTGGGCGGTGGAAGGGCGTGGGAAAAGCGGCGGCGTCCGGGTGATCTACTATTGGTTTACGGCACGAGGGACTATCTTGCTCTTGTTCATGTACCCAAAGGATGTCCAGGACAATCTGACCCAAGACCAACTCAAACAACTCAAGAAGATCATTGAGGAGGAATACCATGAAAGATGAACTTTTTCAGGAACTGCTGGAAAGCGTGAAGCAAGGTGCGGCCATCATAAAAGGTGAAATTCAGCCTTCCCGCTCGTTTGAATTTCCAGAAACAGAGGTTCGCACCCTGCGCGAACAGTTCGGCCTTTCGCAAGATAAGTTTGCCAACCTTGTCGGAATCAGCGTGGGAACATTGCGCAACTGGGAACAAGGCCGCCGTAAACCGGAAGGCCCGGCACGAGTGCTACTGAGAATTGCTTCTTTGCATCCGGAGGCATTGCTCGACATCGGAATGCGGAAAAAAACAGCCTAACCATCGGCCACAAAAAAAATAAAACAAAGACAATTTATAGCAAATGCGCTATACTCCTGCCATGACTTGGACAATCATCTACTACAACGATTCAGTGCAAGAAGAAATCCTTGCCATGCCGGCTGGCTTCCTTGGTCGCTATCTTCGATATTCAGACAGGATGGAGATTTACGGCCCGGACCTTGGCATGCCACATACACGCGCTATGGGAGATGGGTTGTTTGAGTTGCGGCTGAAATCCGCAGAAGGAATTGCGCGGATTTTCTACTGCACAATTGTTGACCGGAAGATCGTGATGCTGCACCAATTTATCAAAAAGACAGACAAGACACCGCCAAAAGAACTTGAAACGGCACGGCGGAGAATGAAGGAGTTCAAAAATGCTCACTCACAAAGAACTTAAAGCCCGCGCCCTGGAGCGGACAGATGTAAAAGCTGAATACGAGCGGCTGGATGAAGAGTTCCAATTCCTCGACGAATTTCTCAAAGCACGTGCCGCAGCAGGAGTCACACAGGCTGAAGTCGCGGAGCGCATCGGCACAACACAGTCAGCCGTCGCACGTCTCGAATCAGGGAGAGGGAAACATTCGCCGTCTATAGCCACATTGCAAAAATACGCACATGCACTCGGCTGTCGTTTGGAGTTGCGGTTGGTCAATGAAATGGTATCCCGGGAATTGGAAGGTCGAACAAAGAGCCCAACCGGACGCGCAAAAAAACAGCACGTCGGTTAGCTCCGAAGCCGTCAAGTTCCGCGGTTACTCCATCCTCACATACACCGCCTGCTCCCCCTGTCCGTTCAGGGTGAATACATTTTTTTCCACTCTTCCCGGCAACGAACGGATCTGTCCCTGGAAAGGGATATCGATTCTCACCTCACTCCCCTTCACGATCGTCCACGTAAAGGGGAGCGCGGGGCTGTCCTTCACAACGAAAATCCCTGTGTTATTGCTTTTGAATTCCACAATTTCCGGCAACGACTGATTTTTCCATTTGCCGACCAACCGGCTGTCGGCCTTGCTGCATCCTACCAGACAGGAAAGAGTGACCACGCATACTATCAACAGTGCCGTTCGCAGAAACTTCATAACCTTTCACCTCGTGAATACTGACTATTTTTTACCGGCGAGACAGGCTCCCGGTTGCATATCCATTCCGGCAGGAACGCGGACAGGTCAATCCGCTCCCGCCCGTCCGTCACCGGGCAACGAGCAGCATCCTACAGTTTTTCTCCCATGACCCGCAGCAGCTTCTGCGCATTGACATTCTTCTGGCGGGCTGCCTTGCGCAGCCACTTCACCGCCTCAGTGTGATTCTTCTCCACGCCTTCGCCGTTCGTGTACATGAGCCCCAGGTTGAATTGAGAAAGGGCGTGCCCTTTCTCGGCAGCCTTGTGGTACCATTTCACCGCCTCCTGCTGGTCCTGGGGAATCCCGTCCCCCTTGTCATAAATCACGGCAAGACTGTACGCAGCCTGGACGTGCCCACGCACCGCAGCTTTCTGGAGCCACTTGACGGCTTCCTTCTTGTTCGACTCGACCCCTTCACCCTTGTAATACATAATGCCAAGGAGGTAATTAGCCTGGGCACTGCTGTCGGCCTTGAATTCACGCAGAGCGGTGGCGTAGTCATGCTTTTCGTATGCCCTCATTCCTGATAAAAAATCCGCCCATGCCGGCAAAGCCAGACAAACAGTGAGTCCCACGCAAAAGCAGATAACCATAGTGCCACGTTTTACCATCACTGACTCCTTCATATCTCGGAAAATTGTTTGTAATGCAGTGGTACGGGCCACCGGATTATTGTTTGTACTGATCGTTTTCGTGACATTTATTGCACAGCGACCACTGATTAGTCGCAAATGCGGATGCAGGGCGGTCATACATGGTCTTGGCATACTCCGCCTCGGTTTTGCCTGTGGCATACTCCCCGTTTGCCCCCGTACCGGCCGCGTCGATACCGGGATAGGCACCCCCCACTGTGAGATAGACCCCCTTGGCCGCGTTCCACCTGGTAGAACTGTCCCAGGCCGATGCATGGGCACGATGACAGGTGAGACACATGACATTGTCCGACAGCGAAGCCCCGGTGGTTGCGGTGGTGTCGGCTGCCAGGGTGGAAAGATCGGTGGTCCCCTCCTCGAAGGGGACCAGTGAGTTATAGGCGGTAGAGAACGTTCCCGTAAGATCCCCCGTCTTGATGTACGCATTGTACGTATCCACCGCCTGCTGGGAGAGCTTGGCCGCATTGCCGTCAGGGTGGTTTCCCACCGTCGCGTTCGGGTAGGAGGTGTGCTGCAGGCCGCTGTGACAGTTCTCGCACCATTCGGACATTCCCCGCCCGTAGGCGACCCGCGTAGGGGAAGTACTCTCCGGTCTGTTGTAGACAACCGGTGAAACCGCAATGGGCGGGTCGTTTACAAACGGGTCATTCGGAAACGATGCCGGTGCATAGCCGATTCCCCCCAGCATGCGGTAAACCCCCACAGCCTCGGTTGCCGTCGGCAGGGCACCATAGGAACCTGACGACCGGATAGGATTGCTCCTGGCCCCCGGAACGGGTTTTTCAACAGTTCCCGCCGTGGCTGACGTCAGGCGGTAACTGCCATGAGGGTCATGGCAGCTTATACAGCTCAGACTGGCCGAGGGATAGACTCCGCCCGGCGCGACAGCATACCGGGAATCCTGAAAATAAAAAAAGTCGCCGGCAATGATGTTATGGCCATGGGCATCGCCCGGGCTCGTCGCCGGAAGGCCGGTCACTGAATTCACCCAGCTGTAGCTCTTCTGAAGATAGGAAAAGTCCCCGCCGGGGGTGAGTTGCAGAGGGGGACTTCCCTGGGGTGGTACAGGACTGGTGGCAATCCTGTATCCGTCGGCCGCTAGTGAACTGGCGTGGCACAGCAGACAGGTTGAGCTGGGGTCGGACCCCATCAGCAGATAACGGTTCCCTGACCCGGTGCCTGTCTGCGGCTGCCCACCGGACGAGTTATGCATGGTATGACAGCCGTCACAGGCCGCAACACCCCCATCATGGAAGGCAAGACACCATCCGGATGTCGCAAGGACCATCAGTGCTGCTGCGCATGCAATGGCCGCTGTTTTCATATCTCCTCGTGTCGTCGACCTGCAGGAACCGGTGGATCATGACGGCTTCGTGCGGCCGGGCAGCTGCCCGGCCGCACGGATAAAACACCTAGTGAATAAGCTCGAAAACCTGCACGCGGCTGTTGTTCCGGTCAGCAATGACGACCGTCCCTGCACCCGCAAAACCGATCTGGCCAGGGTAATAGAGCTGACCTTCTTTCCACCCGAGGGAGAGCATGCGCCCCCGAAAGCCGCCGTCTCCCCCCAGAACCGCTATGGTGCCGCCGTTCTGGTCAACGA
>JAJZUQ010000044.1 GCA_021848385.1 Deltaproteobacteria bacterium | reverse complement strand
ACTTTTTTCCCGTTCAGGCTTTCAATTTCATCAATATAGCGAATCGACATGGTTCCTCCTGGAAAAATTAGTGAAGTGGGTCGAGCTACAGGCAAAAAAGAAGGGGAGGAGTTTCATCTCCCCCCCTGTCCGGGCTGAACTATCCGTTTATGAGTTTCATGAGGTCAACGACCCGCTGGGAGAAGCCGGACTCGTTGTCATACCAGGAGAGGACCTTGACCATGTTGCCGTCAAGAACCTTGGTGCAGCTTGCATCGACAATAGAGGAGAGGGGGTTGCCGTTATAATCTATGGAAACGAGCGGTGATTCTTCAAAACCGAGAACGCCTTTCAATGCGCCTTTGGAAGCCTTCTTCAGTGCTGCGTTTACCTTGTCCGCATCGGTTTTTTTCTTCACAACGGCGACCAGGTCAACGACTGACACGTTGGGAGTCGGCACGCGGATAGCCATGCCATCGAGCTTCCCTTTCAACTCGGGGAGAACCAGCGAAACAGCTTTGGCTGCGCCGGTAGTCGTGGGTATCATGGACATCGCAGCTGCTCGTGCGCGACGGAGATCCTTGTGGGGGAGATCGAGGATGTTCTGGTCGTTGGTGTAGGAATGGACAGTGGTTACCAGCCCTTTTTCGATGCCGAACGCATCATTAAGGACCTTGGCGACAGGTGCGAGGCAGTTGGTGGTACAGGAGGCATTGGAGATGATATTGTGTTTCTTGGGGTCGTAGAGGGTGTGGTTGACACCCATGACGACGGTGAGGTCCTCGCCGGTGGCAGGAGCTGAGATGATGACTTTCTTTGCACCCGCCTTGAGGTGGAGTTCGGCTTTTTCCCGGGCAGTGAAGAGCCCCGTGGATTCGAGAACCACATCAACCTTCATTTTTCCCCAGGGAAGCTCTTCAGGGTTTCTGACCGCAAGTATCTTGATAGGCTTGCCGTTAACCACCAGCTCATCGCCCTTTGCTTCAACCTTGGCATTCAGGATGCCGTGGACAGAGTCGTATTTCAACAGGTGTGCAAGGGTTTTGGCATCAGTAAGATCGTTAATTGCGACGATCTCAATGCTCTTTTCCTTGAGCGCTGCACGGAACACCATCCGACCAATCCTGCCGAAACCGTTGATTGCTACTTTCAAAGCCATTATTCCCTCCTTCTGTTTGTAGTTGCATTAATCAGATAATTGGAAAAGATTACAGCCGGTACGTATAACCCCTGCATAATAAACAAATCGTGCTTTTAACGTCAAGATTTTTTAAGGTAACCTGTGAATATGGCTAAATGCCAGATAATTTCTGTCCGGACAGGGTGAATTGGCAAATTTAGTTGTCATCTGCCCATAGTTGTATGTTAAAATTCTCTCTGACAATTTTTAGGTCAGCATGCGGAGCCATCCTTTTATTCATGAAGAATTCCCTCGAAAAGCGGATCATTCTGTTTTCATTTATCATCCTGTTCCTGACGATCCTTGCCGAATCTGGCATGGGCATAGCCGGGGCGCGGCGTGATTATGTGAATTCGCTTGTGCTCAGGTGCTCGACTATCGGTAATTCGCTCAAGGGAAATGTGGAGAAGGTCCTGGGGCTTGGTCTCGATATCAGGGACATGGTCGGTATTTCCGAAAAGTGTCAGGAGTATGTGCAGGACAATACCGATATCGCCTACTGTGTCATTACCGATATGGACGGTACGCCACTTTATTTCAGCAATCCCGAGTTCAAACCCCTCCATTTCAACCTCATTCATACCTATTTCATCGCAAAAGAAGGCCGGCAGGTCAATGTCATTGGGAAGAGCGTCCGGTATTTCGATACGGTGACCCACATCAATGCTCCAGACGGCAAGCCGGTGGCCCAGGTTCATGTGGGATTCAAGCAGAGCGTCATATCGGACAAGGTCAGTGCCAGCATCATCCGAGCGCTTTTCGTTCTGGTGGTCTTCTTTGTCATATCCTTTTCACTGGTTGTGCTCTTTGTAAAGCGAAGCATCATGCAGCCTGTTTCAACACTTCTTTCCGGTGTGAAGAAAATATCAGACGGCGATCTGGACACTCGTGTCAATGAAATCCCGGTATACGAATTCAATGAGCTGGCAAAAAATGTCAATTCAATGGCCGAGTCTCTCAAGACCCGCGAAGAAGAGGTTCAGAAGGGGTATCTCGAACTGGAAAGCACCCATAATAAGCTCCACACCTCCTATCTCAAACTTGAAACCCTCAGCCTTGAACTGGAGCGTTCTGAAGAACTCTATAAATCGCTCATGGAGGATGCGGGTGATGCTATTATCGTCGTCGATGGCGATGAAACCGTAAAGATTGTCAACAAGATGGCAGAGGAGTTCTTTGGGTATTCCGGTAAGGAACTTGTGGGGCTGCCCTTGACCAAATTTCTGCTCCTTGTCTCCGTCGATGATATCGCCCTGGTGCAAAGACTTTTCAGGGATTCCCTGAGTGGCAGGCCGATGGACGTGGAAGTAAACCTGTCCAGGAAAGCCGGGCACCAGGTCGTCGGCAGAATACACGTGAGCAGTGTCAAGAGCGGTGGAGATCAACTGGTTCAGGCGATTTTCCGGGACGTGACCAGAGAACGCGAAACTGTGCAAAACCTGGAGAAAAGTGCGGCCGACCTTGCCAAGCTCAACAAAATGAAGGATTCTTTCCTTGGCCTTGCTTCCCACGAGTTGAAAACACCTCTTACCGTGATCATGGGGTATTCCGAACTGATTTTGAACGACATGGCTGAAAAGGCTGACAGGTCTGTGATTGAGATGGTGGAGAATATTGCCAATGCTGCTTCGCGTCTTGACAACATTATTAAGGATATGGTCGACGTCTCGCTTATTGACGAACGGCGCCTCCAGCTCAAACTTGAAGATGTCAACGTGAACAGGCTGGTCGAAGCCTCCCTCAATGAAATGCAGTTTTTCTTTTCCATGCGCAGGCAGGAACTGGTGGTCAATCTCGATGAATCCGTTCCGACCATAAAAGGCGATGGACTCCGCCTCATGCAACTCCTCTCCAATGTCATGGGGAATGCCATCAAGTTTACCCCGGACGAGGGCAAGGTAACTATTTCCACCAGTGCCAAGTTCCTGTTGCGAAGCAAGCAGCCTGTTTCTGCCGAGGGGGGGGCTTCCGTGGTGAACATAGGGATGGATCGCCACCTCTATGTGGAAATCACCATCGAAGATACGGGCATCGGTATCGACCGGGAAGACCAGTTGCGCATCTTCGACAAGTTCTACGAGGCAGGGGACATCGAAGAACACAGTACGGGCAAGGTAGCCTTCAAATCCAAAGGAACCGGCCTCGGACTTGCCATTGCTAAGGGAATAGTGGAGATGCATGGCGGCGAAATATGGGTAGAGTCTTCGGGGTACAACCCTGAGACCTTTCCCGGTTCTACGTTTCATATACTTCTCCCCCTCAATCCTCTCGTCGGTGATGCCACCCTCGACTACCTTAACCTTCTCCGTTGACTACCAAGATTAGCCTTGAATCTCCCCCCGGTTTCCTGTATAAATTTTTGTTGGCTGATTAATTCTCATCTATGGTCCGGTCGCCGCCGGACGCCGTTACCTGTGGCCGGAACAGACTTTCTAAGCCGTTTGGTCGCCAGATTTATCGGAGGGGTCGTGCAGGTTTGCCTGCTTGCCAGTGGCAGTAAGGGAAATGCCATTTACATTGCCGCCGGCACCAGCAAACTCCTTGTCGATTGCGGGCTCTCTGCTACGGAAGCTTTGAATCGCCTTGGTGCAATAGGGGTGGACAGTTGCGAGCTTGATGCCATCCTGGTCAGCCACGAGCATACAGACCACATCAGAGGAGCCGGCACGCTCGCCCGTAAGCTGAAGATCCCTCTGCTTATCAGTTATCCAACCTGCCAGGAAATCCACACCTCCTTACGGAAGACCGAAGTTGTCGAATTTGAGGCGGGTTACCAGTTCACCTTCAGGGATGTCCTTATCGATCCGTTTCCCATCACTCACGATGCCTGTGATCCTGTCGGTTTCATTATAGAAGCAACCACCGGCAAGATAGGCGTCGCCACCGATCTGGGGATCGCTACCCGCCTTGTGCAAGACAAGCTGCAGGGGTGCCGGGCATTGGTGATTGAGTCAAATCACGACGAGGAGATGCTCCTGAACGGACCCTATCCGTGGCATCTCAAGCAGCGTATCAGATCACGCCACGGGCACCTGTCGAACAACGATTCTGCCGGACTCCTCGGAGAACTGTTCCACCCCCGACTGGAGACCGTCTTTCTTGCCCACCTTTCCGAAGTAAACAACGATCCTTCCGTCGCACTCGATGTGGCAACTAAACTGGTCGATTCACAGAACCTCTGCGCTCCCCGACTCGTCGTGGGTGAGCAGTCCCGTCCCAGCGAGGTCTGGGCGGTATAACGTCATAAAAAGCATAAGGAGATACGCCGTGATAGAACGCTACAGCCGTCCCGAAATGACCCGCATATGGGAAGCCCAGAACCGCTACCAGAAATGGCTGGATGTGGAGATATATGCCTGTGAGGCCCATGCCGAACTGGGGAACGTTCCTGCTGACGCGCTGGAGAGGATAAAGAGCAAGGCACGCTTCGATGTGCCCCGTATTGACGAAATTGAAAAAACGGTCAAACATGACGTCATTGCCTTCCTTACGTCGGTTGCCGATTACATCGGCGATGATTCACGTTTCGTCCACCTGGGGCTCACCTCGTCGGACGTGCTCGACACCTCCTTCGCCATGCTGCTTCAGGAGGCGAGCGATCTGATCATTGACGACATCCGCCGGCTCATGGAAACGATAAAAAAACGTGCCATGGAACACCGGCATACGCCCATGATCGGCCGTTCCCACGGTATTCACGCCGAGCCGGTGACCTTCGGCATCAAGATGGCCCTCTGGTACGACGAAATGCGACGCAATCTCCGGCGGATGGAATCGGCACGGGAGACCATCTCTTACGGCAAGATATCCGGCGCGGTCGGAACATTCGCCAACATCGACCCCCGTGTCGAGGAGTATGTCTGCGCCAGGGCAGGACTCAAGCCGGCCCCCTGCTCGACCCAGGTAATCCAGCGGGACCGCCACGCCGAATTCTTCACTACCCTCGCCATCATCGCATCCTCCATCGAGAAATTTGCCGTGGAGATCCGCCACCTGCAGCGTACCGAGGTGCTGGAAGCGGAAGAATTTTTCAGCAAGGGGCAGAAGGGGTCTTCCGCCATGCCCCACAAGCGCAACCCGGTCCTCTCCGAAAATCTGACCGGCCTTGCCCGTCTTATCAGGGGGTATGCAGTTTCCGCCATGGAGAACGTTCCCCTCTGGCATGAGCGTGACATCTCCCATTCCTCGGTGGAGCGGATCATCGGTCCCGACGCAACCATTCTCATCGATTTCATGCTCAACCGTACCATCGGTCTTATCGGCAACCTGGTGGTCTACCCCGACAACATGATGAAGAACCTCAATCTCATGGGGGGGCTTTTCAATTCTCAGCGGGTCCTGCTCAAGCTGGCGGCAGCTGGCGCATCGCGCGAGCGGGCCTATGAACTGGTGCAGCGCAATGCCATGAAGGTCTGGGAACAGAAGAAAGACCTCCAGGAAGAACTTCTCAACGACCAGGACGTGCGGGCTTTTCTCTCCGAGGAAGACATCCTCGAGTCCTTTGACCTTGGCTACCATCTCAAGCACGTGGATACCATTTTCATGAGGGTGTTTGGTGAATAGAATACTCGATTTTTATCGACTGCAGGAATCCGACGGCCTGTATCTTTTCTGGGTCAAGGAAATCCTTGTGGCCATTTTCATCTTTACACTTTTTTACGGTCTTTCCTGCCTTGTCAGCTTCTTTCTGAAATCGGTGGCGCCACGGCTGACAGCGGCAACTGACACTGACCTGGACGACCGGATACTGGAGAGGATCAGCCCGCCATTGACCCTCTTTGTTGTCTGCACCGGTGCCTATTACGCGGTACGCTATCTGCAAATCCCCGATAAGATACAGATGATAGTATCGGGTGCCATATTCGTGGTCAACGTCGTAATTTTTACCAATATTGCTTACCGTGTCATTGATGAACTCTTGAACTGGTATGCAGTCTCCCTTTCAGAAAAGGGGAGGGAAGGGCTGGACCGCCAGTTGATCCCCCTGGCGGAAAAGGTCATTGTCATCTTCCTCGTCGGCACGGCCCTGATCATCACCCTCAAGCACTTCAACTACGACATACTCTCCCTAGTCACTGCCCTCGGCATCGGCTCGCTGGCCATCGGGATGGCGGCCAAGGACACGCTTGCCCATGTTATTTCCGGATTTACCCTGATGATCGATCGCCCGTTCCGGATTGGGGACCGTATCCAGCTCTCAGGCGGCCAGATGGGTGATGTGGCGGATATCGGCCTTCGGAGCACCAAGATCAGGACCCTCGATAATACGCTGCTCATCATCCCCAACTCGGACCTCTGCAACACCATTCTGCTCAACCAGGCATTTCCCGACATCCGTGCCAAGGGGCGCGTGTCGCTCGGCATCTCCTACGGCAGCGATGTGGAGCAGGTAAAGCAACTCCTCGTGGAGATAGCCCTCGGTGTTCCGGACGTCCTCCGTGATCCGGCCCCGGAGGCATTTTTCGTCTCCTTCGGCGACAGTGCGCTCAATATGGCGCTCTTTTTTTGGGTTGACGATTACGGCAAGCTCTTTGCCACCTCCGACAAGATCAACTCGCTCATACTGCAACGTTTCCGCGACAGGGGGATCGTCATACCGTTTCCGACGCGGACGGTCCATATGGAAAAGGAACAATAATGGCCAGACGAATAGAAATAGCACTCAAAGACCATATTCGCGACCCCCGCGGCGAGCGGATCAAGCGTGAAATCGAACATTTCCTCCATCTGCCGGTGGAGCGGGTTCGCACCATCGACGTGTATACGGTGGACGCCGAACTTGGCTATGCCGAGTTGCAGCAGGTTGCTGCCGGCCCTTTTTCTGACCAGGTCATCCAGGATTGGTATCTCGACACCCCCGCGGCGACCGGTTTTGATTACCTGGTTGAGGTCGGTCTACGCCCCGGTGTGACCGACAACGTAGGGAGGACGGCACGTGAAGCGGTCGAATATCTGACCGGCAGGCCGTTCCGCGCAGGGGAGGGGGTCTACACCTCGGTGCAGTACCTGTTGAGCGGTAAGCTTGCGCCGGCCGACGTCGAAAGTATCTCCACGGGGCTTCTGTGCAATACCCTCATCCAGCGCTACACCATCCTCGATGCGGCGACCTTCGCCGCCAACAAAGGGGTGTCCGTTTCCGTCCCGAAAGTGCTCGGCGAAATAAAAACAACAGTAAAGGAAATCGATCTGGAAGTTTCGGATCAGGAACTCATGCGGATCAGCAAAGAGGGGGTGCTTGCCCTGACCCTGGAAGAGATGCGGATCATTCAGTCCCATTTCCGCGACCCGCAGGTAGTGACGGCACGTCAGTCCATGGGCCTCGGCCCGCGCCCCACCGACGTCGAACTGGAGGCGCTGGCCCAGACCTGGTCGGAGCACTGCAAACACAAGATATTTTCCGGAACGGTCCAGTACGAGGATGAGACGGGGAATCGCCAGGAGATCAAATCACTCTTCAAGTCGTTCATACAGCGGACGACGAAGGACGTACGGGAGAAACTGGGCGACAGGGATTTCTGTCTGTCGGTCTTCAAGGACAACGCGGGGGTCATACGTTTTAACGACGACTGGTCCCTGGTGTTCAAGGTGGAGACCCATAATTCACCGTCGGCACTTGATCCTTACGGCGGGGCACTGACCGGTATAGTAGGGGTGAACCGGGATCCGTTCGGTACCGGCCAGGGAGCGAAACTCATCTTCAACACCGATGTCTTCTGCTTTGCCGACCCATTCTACGACAAGCCGCTCCCCTCCCGCCTGCTCCATCCCCGGCGCATTTACGAAGGGGTTGTGGAGGGTGTGGAGCATGGCGGCAACAAGAGCGGCATCCCGACGGTCAACGGCTCTCTCGTCTTCGATGAGCGTTTTGCCGGCAAGCCCCTTGTCTTCTGCGGTACTGCCGGCATCATGCCGGCAACCATCAACGGCAGGCCGAGTCACGAGAAACATATCGAGCCGGGCGACCTGATCGTCATGACCGGTGGCAGGATCGGCAAGGACGGCATCCACGGCGCCACGTTTTCATCCGAGGAACTGAACGAGAACTCTCCCGTTTCCGCCGTACAGATTGGCGACCCCATTACCCAGAAGCGGATGTTCGATTTTCTCATCAGGGCACGTGATAAGGGGCTGTACAACTTCATCACCGACAACGGGGCAGGCGGCCTCTCCTCCTCCATCGGGGAGATGGCTGGTGAATGCGGCGGCTGCAGGATGGATCTGGCCAAGGCTCCTCTCAAGTATGCCGGCCTCAACCCTTGGGAAATACTCATCTCCGAAGCCCAGGAACGGATGAGCCTGGCCGTCCCCCCTGCGAAGATCGGGGAGTTTTCGGAAATGGCCAGAAGGTTCGGCGTGGAGGTCTCGGTACTCGGCGAATTCACCGACTCGGGATATTTCCATATCCTCTATGGTGAAAGGACCGTCGCCTATCTGCCGGTCGCCTTCATGCACGAGGGACTTCCCCCCATGCAACTGCCTGCCAGGTGGACACCCCCGCGGCATGAAGAGCCGCGCATCCAGATACAAGACGATTACACGGCCGAGCTTACGCAACTGCTCGCTTCCCTCAATATCTGCTCAAAAGAGTCGGTCGTGCGGCGCTATGACCACGAAGTGCAGGGGGGGAGCGTCGTCAAGCCCTTTACCGGCGCGGCTAATGATGGCCCGTCCGATGCCGCCGTGGTACGGCCGATTCTTGATTCATTTGAGGGGGTAGTGGTTGCCCACGGGATATGTCCCCGTTACAGCGACATCGACACCTACCACATGACGGCCAATGCCATTGACGAGGGACTTCGCAATTACGTCGCGGCTGGCGGTTCACTCGACATGGTAGCCGGTCTGGATAACTTCTGCTGGTGTGATCCGGTCCTGTCGGAGAAGACTCCCGACGGGGATTACAAGATGGCCCAGTTGGTTCGCTCCAACCAGGCGCTCTACGACGTCTGCATGGCGTACAACCTGCCGCTCATCTCCGGCAAGGATTCCATGAAGAACGACTTCTATGATGGTGAAGTGAAGATATCCATCCCCCCAACACTCCTCTTCTCGGTCATCGGCCGGATTGAGGATGCCCGCAAGGCTGTCACCATGGATGTCAAGAGCCCCGGCGACATCGTCTACCTTCTCGGGAAGACGGACAACGAACTGGGTGCCTCGGAATACCTTGCCCTCAGGGGTTTTGTCGGCAACCGGATTCCTGTGGTGAATACTGCCATGGCTTACAAACGCTACAGTGCCTACCATGAGGCGGTAGTGGCGGGTCTGGTGGCATCATGCCATGACCTTTCCGATGGAGGGCTTGCGGTGGCAGCCGCGGAATCGGCATTTGCCGGCAGCTACGGCATGGATCTCGACCTTTCCCGAGTTCTCTGGAAAGGCGATGAATCAGGGCGAAACGACGTGACACTCCTCTTCTCCGAATCGGCCTCCCGGCACCTGGTCACGGTCCGTCCCGAGCATCGCGCCGCGTTCGAGGCGATCATGGCAGGCAACTGCTTCGCAGCCATTGGTGTCGTGACGGACGGACCGGTTCTGGCAATCAACGGCCTTGGCGGAGGGACGGTGATCAAAGCGTCACTTGATGCTCTGAAAGATGCGTGGCAACGCCCGTTACGGGATTTATAAGCGGCCGGATACACCAGTTTCCCGACTAATTTCTCTTTTTGTCAAATAGTTACGGAGTTCATTATGGCGAGAGCTAGAGCGATTGTGATAACCGGCAATGGCACCAACTGCGAGATAGAAGCGGCACATGCCTGCCGGCTCGGTGGGTTCGATGAGGCGGTAATTGCCCACATTTCTGACCTTCTCTCCGGCGACCTGCGGTTGGACGACTTCCATTTTCTCAACCTTACCGGCGGCTTCCTCGATGGTGACGACCTGGGAAGCGCCAAGGCACAGGCCAACCGCTTGAAGTATGCGCGGGTGGACGAACTGAGCGAGCACCTCATCGACCAGCTGCTCCGCTTCATCCAGGCGGGCAAGCCGATCCTCGGGGTATGTAACGGCTTCCAGCTCATGGTCAAAATGGGGCTCCTCCCCGGGTTTGACGGCAACCACCTTCAGCAGGTGGCGACTCTCACCTTCAATGACTGCGGCCGGTTCCAGGACCGCTGGGTCTATCTGAAGAATAATCCGGCCTCTCCGAGCATTTTTACCCGTGGCATCGAAAAGGGGGTCTACCTCCCGATCCGCCACGGCGAGGGGAAGTTCGTTGCCGCTTCGCAGGAGGTGATGGAGAGAATCGAAGCTGGAAACCTGGCGGTCCTGAAATATTCCGGCCCCGGCTACGGAGAGCCGACGATGGAATTTCCTGAAAACCCCAACGGCTCCGATCATGCCATTGCAGGCATCTGCGACGAAAGCGGTCTGCTCATGGGGCTCATGCCCCATCCCGAGGCGTTCGTGCATCGGACCAACCACCCCCGCTGGACTAGGGAAGTGCTCCCTGAAGAAGGTGACGGCCTGATCCTGTTCCGAAATGCTGCTGAGTACGTTCGGAGCAAGTTGTTGTAGCGTGCCGCTCGAAGATTATGTTAGGTTTCTCTCTTTTCAGTGAACAATCGGAGTGAAAAATGAAACTGTACCGTCCCGAAGAAGAATGCGGTATTTTCGGTATTTTTAACCATCCCGAAGCGGCCAATATGACCTATCTCGGTCTCTATGCTCTCCAGCACCGTGGCCAGGAAGCATGCGGCATCGTTTCCTCCGACGGCACCAGCCTCCATGCCCACAAGGGAATGGGTCTGGTGGCTGACGTCTTCGGCAACCAGGAGATATTCAAACAGCTCCCCGGTGACGGGGCAATCGGCCATGTTCGCTACTCCACCAGCGGTTCATCGGTTATCAAGAACGTTCAGCCGATCATGATAGACTACTCTCGGGGCTCCATTGCCGTCTCCCATAACGGCAACATCGTGAATGCCCAGATTATCAAAGACGAACTTGAGGCATGGGGTTCGATCTTTCAGACTACCATGGATACGGAGATCATTGTCCACCTGCTTGCCACCTCCAAGACCAGTTCCCTCATAGAGAGGATTTCCGATTCCCTGAAGCGGGTCAAGGGTGCCTACTGCCTTCTTTTCCTGACTGAAACCCGCATGATCGCGGTGCGTGATCCCCAGGGCTATCGACCCCTTTGTCTCGGAAAGCTGGGCGATTCCTTCGTAGTTGCCTCCGAAAGCTGTGCTCTTGACCTGATCGAGGCGGAATTCATCCGGGAGATCGAACCGGGTGAGATTGTCGAGATCTCTAAAAATGGCATGACATCCTATTTCCCCTTTAAAAAGGTCGAGCCTGCTCCTTGTATCTTCGAGTTCGTCTATTTCGCCCGCCCCGATTCCACCATCTTCGGCAAGAATGTCTATCTGGTACGCAAGGAACTGGGGAGACAACTGGCCCGTGAACATCGGGTAGAGGCCGACGTGGTCATCCCGGTCCCCGATTCGGGAGTACCGGCTGCCATGGGATATGCTGAGGAATCGGGAATCCCCTTTGAACTTGGGCTCATCCGCAACCACTACGTGGGGCGCACGTTCATCGAGCCTCAGCAGGCAATCCGCCATTTTGGCGTCAAGATCAAGCTCAATCCGGTACGGGAACTCCTTAAAGGAAAGAGGGTGGTCGTCATCGACGACTCCATCGTAAGGGGCACCACGTCACGCAAGATCGTCAAGATGGTCCGTAAGGCGGGGGCCAGCGAAGTTCATGTCCTGATCTCCTCCCCCCCGACAAGTTATCCCTGTTACTACGGCATCGACACCCCCAACAGGAAGGAACTGATCTCATCGTCACATACTATCGACGAGATCAGAAAATATATTACTGCCGACTCCGTTGGTTACCTCTCCCCGGAGGGGCTGATCAAGGCGGTTGGCACAGAGAACACAAGTTACTGCCGTGCCTGTTTTACCGGCGATTACCCGATCAAATTTCCCCAGCTGCGCCCCGATTCGCAACTGGGACTATTCGAAAAGGAGTTATGAGATGACGGAAAGGGATCGACTCAAGAGCATCATCAAGGAACTGTCCTATGAAAAGCGGAAGGTAACGCTGGCATCGGGGAGGGAAAGTGATTTTTACTTCGACGGCAAGCAGACAACTCTCCACGCAGAGGGAGGGTTTCTGGTAGGCAGATTGTTCTATGAAGCACTAAAGGATGTGGACGGAGTTCAGGCAGTCGGGGGGATTACCATGGGCGCCGACCCTATTGCCACCGCAACTTCCATAGCAGCACTTCTTGACAAGAAACCGCTCCATGCCTTCATCATCCGCAAGGAGCCCAAGGGGCATGGTACTGGCCAGTGGCTTGAAGGGCGAAAGAACCTTCCCAAGGGGACAAAGGTGGTAATTGTGGAAGACGTGGTCACCACCGGCGGTTCATCCATGAAAGCAGTGCGCAGGGCCGAGGAGGAAGGGCTCACGGTGCTCGGTATCGTCACCCTGGTTGACCGGGAAGAGGGGGGACGTGAAAATATCGAAAAGGAAGGGTACTGGCTCAAGGCGATCTTCACCAAGAGCGAAGTGCTTGCCTAAAGAGCAGTTAGAGGTATAGTCTGGGTTACAGCAGGGGCGGCCAATGGGTCGCCCCTTTTATTGCACCGGCGATTAAACATTGAAACCCTACTGTAGGGGGGGGGTGCCCCCGCCCCTAGATTGGGCAAGGCAAGCCCAACCCCTACCATTAATATGTTTAATTAACGGATCAATATAATGAGAAAGGAATGCCGATGTCTCCTTCATTCCGTCCCCGCAAGCCCCAGCCAGGCAAGGCCAAAAGTCAGGAAGAGATTGATGCGCTTGTCCGCAAGATGAAAGGGGAGCTGTCTGCTCCCGACAACTACCGGGAGCGCTCTCTCAAAATCCATGGCTGGATCTGTGCAAAGTGCGGTCGCGAGTTCGAACTCGACACCCTCCACCTCCTCACTGTCCACCATCGGGATGGTGATCACCATAACAACCCTCCCGATGGGAGCAACTGGGAGAATCTCTGCGTCTATTGCCATGACGACGAGCACAGCAGGGCGATCCTTGCCGATTATCTGGCAGGGAAGGGCAGGAAGAACTAGTTCGGCAGGTCAGTCTTGATGAGCAGTGCCACGTTTTCCACGTGGGGGGTCTGAGGGAACATGTCAACCGGCTGGACAACGGTTGTGCGGTAGCCGAGGACCGCAAGAATATCAAGGTCCCGCGCAAGGGTCGAGGGTGAACAGGAGACGTAGATCATCCGGGTCGGAGCAAGGGCTGCCGCCTCCTCAAGAACCTTTTCGTCGCACCCCTTGCGGGGAGGGTTGAGTATCAAGAGGTCTACCCGCTCTCGGTCCTGACGCAGATCCGCCAGCAATTTCCCCGCATCGCCCGCCAGGAACCCACAGTTTTCGATTCCATTCAGCCGGGCGTTCTGCCCCGCATCCGCAACAGCGGCCTCCACCACCTCGATTCCCAGGACTTTCCTCGACGAAGGCGCAAGAAAAAGAGATATCCCGCCGATACCGCAGTAAAGATCCACTACGAATTCATTTCCCTTTAGATCCGCCCATTCTCTCACCTTTTCGTAGATGATCCGCGCACTGCCGCTGTTAACCTGAAAGAACGAGCGGGGTGAAATGGTGAACGCCGTTTCGCCAATACTGGCTCGAAGCGTTCGCTCGCGGGTGATGAAGTGGTCTTTTTCGCCGAGAATAACATTACCCGTTGATGCATTGATGTTCTGGGCAACGACTGAAACCTCCGGTACTGCTGATTGGAGGTGTTTGGCGAGGTGGTGGATTTCGTTGAAACTTCGCTCGGCAGTAACGAAGACCACCATTGCGCGATTCTCAGTTTCATCCACCCGGATGACCAGATAACGAAGGAGTCCGTGGCAGTTGCGTGGAGAATAGATGGGAACCTTTCCCTTCCTGATCCCTTCCCGTACGGCTGCGACGATGGTGTTGATGAGGGGGTGATGGAGGGGGCAGTCTCCAATCTCCAGCACTTCATGGGAATTGCGACGGTAAATGCCGATAACGGGGGCGGCAAACTTTCCGGAAACCACGAGCTTTGCTGAGTTGCGGTAATGGATCGGCTGAGGGGAGGGAAGGACGTCGTGAATTGTCACGTCGAGGAGCGTACGGTAACGGCCCAGGATATTCCCTACCAGTTCCTTTTTCCATGTTAGCTGCGCCGGGTATTTCATGAACATGAGAGGGCAGCCGTCGCACTGGCCAAGCCTTTTACAGGGGGTTGACATGAGCCTCTGGGGGACATGACGAAGTATTCTGACTACTGTGGCGAAGCACTCACGGCGTCCGACGAAAGATATCCTGACCTGTGCCTGTTCGCCCGGCAACACACCGGAAACGAGAAGCGGTTTGGTGCCGGTCGTCGCCAGACCGAAACCATCTTCATTGAGGGTAGTTATGGTGACGTCAATCAGTTGGCCGACTCTTACGTCTTCCGTTGCAGTCATTTTAGCCGTTAATTTCGGATGTTTTTTCATGCGTGTAACTAAACAGGAAAACTGGCCATATGTCAACGGTACATTGTAGTGTCATGTTTTACAGAGTACATAATTTCAACAGTAGTGTATGTTATTTAGTCACAAATGTAATCATGCTTAATATGCTTGCAGTGTTGCAGTACAAAAAATTCGCTTGTATACACCTACTTGCATAATAAATATGCGTTAATGGTTAAAATTGGTGCATGTCGTGCATTGTATGTGCACAGTAAGTAATCAGGGTTTTCGGGCTTTTATTATCGATATGCTGTTTGCTGCACTAATTTCAAGATAAGGAGTTACGTATGACGACAAAGCTGGGTGTAAAACTGGAAGGAATCTACCAGGACGTGTTGAAAAGAAATCCGGGAGAGGTTGAGTTCCATCAGGCTGTCGCCGAGGTTCTTGAATCACTCGGACAGGTTGTAACCAAACATCCCGAATACCTCGAGCGTAAAATTATAGAGAGGATCTGCGAGCCTGAGCGGCAGATCATCTTCCGGGTACCCTGGCAGGACGACAAGGGGCAGGTGCATATCAACCGCGGTTTCCGCGTCGAGTTCAACTCTGCCCTCGGCCCCTACAAGGGGGGGCTGCGGTTTCACCCCTCTGTCTATCTCGGCATTATCAAATTCCTCGGATTCGAGCAGATATTCAAAAACTCCCTCACCGGTATGCCGATCGGCGGGGGTAAAGGTGGTTCCGACTTCGATCCCAAGGGTAAATCTGACGATGAAATAATGCGTTTCTGCCAGAGCTTTATCACCGAACTCTACCGTCACCTAGGTGAGCACACCGACGTGCCGGCAGGCGACATCGGCGTTGGCGGTCGGGAAATCGGCTACATGTTCGGCCAGTACAAGCGTATTACCAACCGCTGGGAGGCTGGCGTGCTGACCGGCAAGGGCCTCAAGTGGGGCGGTTCCCTGGTGCGGCCGGAAGCTACAGGGTACGGCGCTACTTTCTTTATCAATGAGGCCCTCAAGAGGCGCAAGGAATCCTTCGACGGCAAGACCTGTCTTGTCTCCGGATCGGGCAACGTTGCCATCTACACCATCGAAAAGATCCATCAACTGGGTGGCAAGTGTGTTGCCTGCTCCGACAGCAACGGTGTCATCGTTCACGAGAAGGGGCTCGATGTCGAACTGATCAAGCAGCTGAAGGAAGTTGAGCGGCGGCGCATCAAGGACTACGCAGAATATCACAAGGATGCCAAGTACATTGCCAACGGCAATATATGGGATATCCCCTGCCAGGTAGCCATGCCGTCTGCTACCCAGAACGAGATCAATGGCAAGGATGCCTTGACCCTCGTGAAGAACGGCTGCTTCGCCGTTGGCGAAGGTGCCAACATGCCTACCACACCGGAAGGTGTGAAGGTATTCCTCGATGCAAAGATTGCGTACGGACCGGGCAAGGCTGCCAATGCAGGAGGCGTGGCGACTTCGGCCCTCGAAATGCAGCAGAACGCACAGCGTGATTCATGGACCTTTGAGGAAACCGAGAAGAAACTTGAGAAAATCATGGTCGGCATCCATAAACTTTGCTATGAAACCGCAGAAGAGTACGGTGCTAGCGGTAACTACGTGCTTGGTGCAAATATTGCCGGCTTTATAAAAGTGGCAGATGCCATGGTCGCCCACGGCCTTGTCTAAGAAGCCAATACACGTTTTTTGAGATTCTGGTTCACGTAGTGAAAAAAGCCGTCCGGTTACTGCCGGGCGGTTTTTTTTGACCGAGCCGCCTTGACTTTTCTTCTGTTAATCCGCTATGATTGCCCGCTATGAAAAAGACGACGAGACAGATCCAGGTAGGGAATGTAAAAATCGGTGGAGGGGCTCCCTGTTCGGTCCAGTCCATGTGCACTGCCGACACCAGGGATGAGGCTGCGACCATTGCCCAGATCAGGTCGCTGGCCGATGCCGGTTGCGAGATTGTGCGCTGTGCGGTGCTCGATATGGATGCGGCCCTGACGCTCGGCCGCATCAAGACGGCGAGTCCGATACCGGTTATCGCCGACATCCATTTTGATTACAAGCTGGCGCTCAAGGTGCTGGAGGGGGGGATCGACGGTCTGCGCCTCAATCCGGGCAACATCGGCGATCGGTGGAAGGTGGCCGAGGTAGTGACGGCGGCCAGGGAACGTCTCGTCCCGATCCGGATAGGTGTTAATGCAGGTTCTCTTGAGAAGGAACTGCTCGCCAAGTATGGTCACCCGACAGCCGAGGCCATGGTGGAGTCTGCCTTGGGCCACGTGCGGATTCTTGAGGAGCTTGGCTACGAGCAGATCAAGATTTCGCTGAAGGCGTCGGACGTGCTGAAAACGGTCGAGGCGTATAGGCTTCTTTCCCGCAAAGTCGATTATCCGCTGCACATTGGCATTACAGAAGCAGGGACGGTCTTCTCCGGTACCATCAAGTCGGCGGTTGGCCTCGGTATTCTGCTGGCAGAGGGGATAGGCGACACCATGCGGGTCTCTCTCACGAGTGATCCGGTGGATGAAATCAGGGTTGGCTTCGAGATACTGAAGGCTCTTGGACTGCGGCGGCATGGCATCAACTTTGTCTCCTGCCCCACCTGCGGCCGCTGCCAGGTCGATCTGATCGGGGTGGCAAATGAAGTGGAGAAGCGGCTCAAAGGTGTCGATGTGCCGCTCACTGTTGCCGTGATGGGGTGCGTGGTAAACGGCCCCGGAGAGGCACGCGAAGCGGATGTCGGTATCGCCGGGGGGAAGGGGGAAGGGCTCCTTTTTCGCCATGGCGAGGTGGTACGCAAAGTTAAAGATTCCGAGATGGCCGACGCCCTGGTGGCGGAAGTCCTGAAAGCGGCAGAAAGCCGGAAACCGGAAACCGGAAACCGGTAAAAGCGTTTTCGGTCGCGCTTGTGCGCTCTGTTTTCCCGCGGGTTGTATCACGGGTATTTATTGTAGTGGACAGTATCGAATCAACCAGTCCCGGGCCCCTGGTCCCGGATTTTTACGAGGTTTTCCATGCGTTACTCCCAGTATTTCATTCCTACCGTTAAGGAAACACCGGCCGATGCCGAGGTAATATCCCACCAGCTGATGCTGCGAGCCGGGATGATCCGGAAACTCGCTGCCGGCATCTACAACTACCTTCCCCTCGGTCTTCGCTCCATCCGCAAGGTTGAGCAGATCGTCCGGGAGGAGATGAACCGGGCCGGGGCCATAGAGCTTCTCATGCCTTCAGTGCAACCGGCCGAGCTCTGGCAGGAATCGGGGCGCTGGGAGCAGTACGGCAAGGAGCTCCTCAGGATAAAAGACCGCAAAGATACCGAATTCTGCCTCGGACCCACCCATGAAGAGGTTATTACCGACCTGGTGCGGCGAGAGGTGAAGAGCTACCGGCAGATGCCCCTCAACCTCTACCAGATACAGAGTAAGTTCCGCGACGAGATCCGCCCCCGTTTCGGGCTCATGCGCGGCCGTGAGTTCATCATGAAGGATGCCTACTCCTTCGACGTGGACAGTAATGCCGCGGATCTCTCCTATGAAAA
This sequence comes from Deltaproteobacteria bacterium, assembly GCA_021848385.1. Taxonomy (GTDB): domain Bacteria; phylum Desulfobacterota; class Desulfuromonadia; order Geobacterales; family Geobacteraceae; genus Geomobilimonas. The sequence continues at coordinate 7,263 of JAJZUQ010000044.1, read as the reverse complement.
AATGTACCAGGCGTACCGCCGTATCTTCCAGCGTTGCGGCCTTGTTTTCCGTGCGGTGGAGGCGGATACCGGCTCCATCGGCGGAACTGCGTCCCATGAATTCATGGTGCTGGCCGAATCGGGAGAGGATGCCATTGTTTCCTGTTCCGCATGCGAATATGCCGCCAATGTGGAGAAGGCAGAATCACGGATGGTTGAGTTGGTCGAACATGCCGAGCCGCGCCCGCTGGAAAAGGTAGCTACGCCCGGCAGAAAGACCATCGAAGAGGTGAGCGAATTCCTCGGCGTCCCTGCTTCAACCACGGTCAAGATGTTGATACTCATGGCCGACGATAAGCCGGTGGCGGCGATCCTTCGCGGGGACCACGAGCTCAACGAGATCAAACTGAAGAACTACCTCGGTTGCGACACGCTGGAAATGGCTCCCGACGAGATCGTGATGAAGGCAACCGGCTCTCCCATCGGCTATATCGGTCCGGTAGGGTCAACCGTCCGCATTGTCGCCGATCAGGCGGTTAAAGGGCTGAAGAACTTCATCACCGGAGCTAACGAGGTTGACCACCATCTCAAGAACGTCAACCTGGGGCGCGACTTCATCATCAGCGAGTTTACCGATATTCGCAACGTGGCCCACGGCGATCCCTGCCCCCGCTGCCAGTCCGGCACTCTGGAGATGTGGCGGGGTATCGAGGTTGGTCATGTCTTCAAGCTTGGGGTCAAGTACTCCAAGGCGCTCAAGGCGACCTACCTGGATAGTGATGGCAAGGAGCAGATCGTCTTCATGGGTTGTTACGGCATTGGTATCGGCCGTACGGTCGCCGCCTGTATCGAGCAGAATCATGACGATAACGGGATAATCTTCCCGCTTCCCATCGCGCCGTTCCACTGCATCATTTCCGCCCTCAACATCAAGGAGGAGCCGGTGCGGGCGGCTGCAGAGGAGATTTATTCCGATTTACAGCTGGCCGGTATCGATGTACTCCTCGACGACCGTGACGAGCGCCCCGGCTTCAAGTTCAAGGATGCCGATCTGATTGGTATCCCGCTCCGTATTGTGGTGGGGAGTAAGAACCTTGCAGAGGGGAAGGTGGAATTGAAAGATCGTAAAACCGGTGTAGTGGAACTCCTTCCGGTTGCTGAAGCTGTTGCAAAGGTGCAGGCACAGGTGAAAGAAGCGCTGAATAGTTAAGTGAGTCGTCTGTGGAGACCGCAGGGACATCACCCGACATCCAGAGGGGAACAAACGACCATGACCAGAGAAGAAGCACGTTCCAGAATACTGTTTGCCCTTGACGTGGAGAGTTTTGCCGATGCCAAACACTGGGTTTCGGTTCTCTCCGGCCACGTGGGGATGTTCAAGGTAGGGAAGCAGCTGTTCACGAGCCATGGCCCCGATGTCGTCCGGATGGTGGAGAATTTCGGCGGTGACGTGTTTCTCGACCTGAAATACCACGACATTCCCAATACCGTTGCCAAGGCGTCGGTGGAGGCGGCCCGTCTCGGAGTGAAACTCTTCAACCTCCACGCCCTCGGTGGATACGAGATGATGGCGCGTACCGTTGAGGCCCTTGATAAGGAGTTTCCCGGAAAGAACAGGGGCAAGGTGCTGGCGGTGACCATTCTTACCTCTTCCACCGAGGATACCCTGCGGCAGGTGGGGATAGAATACCCGGTACGGGAGATGGTGGTGCGGCTGGCGGAGCTGGCACAGAAAGCCGGCATCGACGGTGTCGTTGCCTCCCCCCAGGAAGTGGAATTGATCCGTGCAGCATGTGGCAGCGACTTCCTGGTGGTTACGCCGGGAGTCCGTCCTGCTTTTGCCTCGACAGATGATCAGAAGCGGATCATGACGCCTGCCGAGGCGATGCGTGCCGGGTCCGACTATCTTGTCATCGGCCGCCCCATCAGTGCAGCGGCGGACCCACTCAAGGCGGCAGAAGCAATTGTCGAGGAAATCATGACGGTTGAAGGTTGATATGAATGACGAGATGATCTACGGTATGAATCCGGTTCTGGAGGCTCTCCGCGGCAGCAGGAGGGCCTTCGAACTTTTTGTTGCCGCCGGTGCAAATGACCGGCGCCTGGAGAAGCTTTTAAAACTCGCCGAAGAAAAAGGCGTGCCGGTTCGCCATCGCGACAAGCGGGACATCGCCCGTCTCTGTGGCACAGAGCACCACCAGGGGGTGGCGCTACGGGTCGAGGGGTTCCCCTATACCGACCTGGCCGATGTTGTCGAACGGTGGCGGAATACGGGGACGAACGGACTCATGCTGGTTCTTGATGGCATACAGGACCCCCATAACCTGGGTGCATTGATCAGGACCGCTGCCTGTGCAGGGGCTAACGGCGTGATCATCCCACGAGACCGGGCAGCCGCGGTCACTCCGACGGTTGAGAAATCGTCCGCCGGTGCTGTTGAGACGATACCCATCGCTCAGGTTACCAATATTGCGCAGACGCTGGCAGAGCTGAAGGAAGCCGGTTTCTGGATCTACGGAGCGGTCGGTGAGGCAGCAGAACCGGTCTTCCGCCAGGATCTCACCGGCAACGTGGCACTGGTCATCGGTTCGGAAGGGGAGGGGTTACGGCCGCTGGTGCGCAAGGCGTGCGACCTCCTGGTTGCCATACCTCTGCAGGGTGGCGTGTCATCCCTCAATGCCTCGGTAGCAGGAGGGGTGCTCATGTTTGAGGTGGTGCGCCAGCGTCTTTCTGCGGCACAAAAAAAGGCCTGACGGAGAACCGTCAAGCCTGATTTTTTGTGTGGTACGAAGGCCGGACTACTATATATAATGTAACGTCCTGATATTGAATAACTTTATTGAATTACTTTTTATCCTGCGCCCCCAAATACGCCCCATTAAATACATTTACATTCCATCTTAAAAACGCCCCCCCCTCCCCACTGATCCCAGGTAAGAGTTGAAAACAGTGTCACTCAAGAGCAGCACAGAAAACAGCGGTGAGTAGTGCATGCTCTGCGCTTAGGCCCTCCAGGAGTTACTGGCGGGCCGCGTGCGTAGTGTTTCGGTGGGGATCCATCCCCCAGGTAGTGACCATTGAAAACCGATGGTCACTCAAAAGGTCACTACCTCCGGGCCGCACCAGACCTGTATTTGTGACGTTCGTGACGTTCGTGACGTTCCTTATTTATTTATAAGAAAGGAAAGTATAGGGAAAGAGGGTATATGCACACAGGCATGGTCAAGGAAAGCAAAAGCAAAATATATAGTGTAAAAAAAGGTCACTTGTGTCACAAGGTCATAACGTACCGTTTTGCATGACAAATTCCGATGACCTTAGGCGTGACCTTCACTGTGACCATTGGAATATTCCGGGCCATTTCTGCGTTTTCATCGAAGATGTTAACCGATCCCTGAGAATCATGACGGTTCAGGCCAGGTATTTACCGTATGTGTCACGGGACGTTCTGTTTTTGGAGAGACCCGAAGCCCGGCCCGATCCTGGTAAGATGATCAACTCCCAACCCTTTCTTTCGGCTGTTTCCCTCTGTGGTCCATAGTTAACCTTGGTTAAAGCAATTAACATAATATTTTCAGCATGTTACATTTTTACCATGCTTATCCTCCGATTGAAAAACGGGGAGAGTGAGGGGGGATTTATTATAAATATTCATTCACAATGGAAAATTCCGCTATATACTTGGGTAGGTTTGGTTTGAATCTATATCGGACAGGGAGTGAAGAAATGAAGAGATTAATTGTATGCTCGATGCTGCTGCTTAGCGGCTGCGCAACTTATCAGCCCCGAGCTGGATATAATGGGGTGGTTGTTGGGAGTCCATCTACCGACAGCACAATGATTCAGAATCCGGATATGATCAACAAGGAACTTGTCTCCGCCCTTGCTGCCAACATCAAGGCGGGGACAGAAAGCAATATCCGTAAATCTGCCAATACCGAAGTTCTCGGCCAATGTCGAGACAGGGCTCTTGAGCTTCAGGGCATGGTTGTAAGTGTCTCCGTGAAGGTGGAGGAGAAGTCTAGCGGCGTTTTCCGTCGTGAGCACAAGGAGATCAAAGACTACAATGCTGTCATGCGTGGACGCCTGGTTGACTGCAAAACAGGCAAAGTAATTGACGATATGGCACTCGAGGAAAGTGATGGAGAGGTTCAGCGGATCGCGGCGGCGTTTGCTAAGGACTTGGCCCGGTTTGTTGAGTTCCAGAAGCAATGAGAGCAAAAAGGCCGCCCCTATCGTCGACGGGGGCGGCTGGGATAATCCCGATCATTTGAGGTTCTTCAACAAAGTATAGCCTTGCAAAGGGTAGCGCTGCTGGGGCTGCTGCTGCGGGTTCTGTTGATTGCCAGCAAGTGATGAAAGCGGAATAGTGTTGTTATCAGCTTCGCTGCCAGCAAAGAACCCCTGGCCAAAACCGTTGAGGGAGTACTGGGGTTTCTGTCCTCCCTGAAGGAGGTTGTTGGTAAAAGCATCACTTGAGGACTGCCCAAAGGGGTTGTTCTCGGCGTCAAACCGGTACTTGTCAAAGGGAGAGGTCCCGTCCACCTGGGGCTGATCTTCCTTCTTTTTCCCCATCAGCATGTTGAAAATCAGACTGTTCCATATTGCCATGACTATTGTCCTCCCAACATGCTGAGCATGTGCTTGCCAGCGCTGTTCTCATACCGCAGATTTCCCAGTTTAGTGTAAAGGTTAGACAGGCTTTCTCCCGCCTGGTTGTTGGAGTTTGAAACCTGGTTAGCGGCGTTTGTGTACAGGCCGGCCCGCGTGTTGGCCCCGCTGTTTATAAGCGAAGCGTTGCCCGCGGCGAACTGCGCCCCCATACCGGCCAGGTCGCGGATGTTGCTGTAGTTCTGGTTCTCTGTGCCGATTCGCATCTGTTTTTCAGCCAGGGACCGGTCCCACAGGTTGGCAGCCATTTTGTTGTTCAGGTCGTTGGTCCCTTCTGCAACGGCCCGGCCGGAAAAGTATTTGCCGCGGCCGGCCAGCTGCTGGTTCAGGTTGCGCTGTGCCAGGTCGTTCAGATACGCGAATTCCGGGCTCTGCTGGGTCGGGGCATCGATGATTGCTTTCGACCGGTCATAGGTGCCCCCTGGCCCGTTCAGCCCTGCCAGGTCTTTCAGGGCTACGGTGCCAGCATCGTAGTAAGGCTGGGAGTAGCCAAGGGCTTGGTTCTGCCCTGACAGTTGTTCTGCTAACGCTTGGTCACGGGATGCAAGCTGCTGGTCATTGGACGTCGCGTTATAGTCCTTGATCCCTTGGGCTCCTTTCTCGAAATAAGCCTGAGTGTCTCCCCAGTTGGTTACTGAATCGTTCCATTTTTTTGCAGCGCCGGTGGAACCGAGGCCCGGGCCTGTCATAAAACTTGTAATTGCTCCCATTTGGAGTCTCCTTTGAATGTATTTTTATAAGCTTGTCACAACTCCTTTCCTAGAATGTAGCCAATAACGCTGTAACCGTGTCGCCTTATGAATCCGTACGGGTTTCTTTTCGTGCAAATCACGATTCGTTCACACCTCGCCCGTTTTGCCATTCGTTCTGCCAGGGCCTGCCAATATTTACCGTCTCCGTAAGCGTGGAGGATGCGGAAGCTGGTGCCGTGCATATCAATCAGGACGTCAAACACCATAAAACCATGTTCATTCTCCAACAGCTCGCCGGCAAGTAGGTCACTGTCTCCGGACTTCTCGAAATAACGCTGGAGATCGGCCGCGGTCATTGATATGCCTGGTTAGTAAGATTATGGCCAGTAACAATCCCCAACCGTATCAGGTGCTGATTGAGCCGCTTTGCTGTGGCCTTGGCGGTTTCTCTACTCGCCTTTACAAGGGTCATGGCCAGTTGCGGATCATAGAGCGCCTTTGCCAGCAATTCATTTACCTGGGAGGCGCTGAGGTTGTTCAATGCCTCCAGCCCCATAGTTGCCATGCGCATTCCAGGGCCGAACATTTTGTGAAGTACTCCCCGTGCTATATCTGCCTTTTCAGCGGTATCAGACCCCCCGCCGATTGGTGACTTTGCGGAGCGCCCCTGCATCTCGATGGCGCGGCGTACCTTGTCAAGCGCCTGGATTTTCTCCGGGGCGTCGGCATACAGCACCCGCATGGCGGGGTCGTATTTGGCCATGAGCTTCTGAATAGCTGCGGGGCTGATGATGTTGTCCCCGGCGATGTTTTTTGCGGTGGTCTCGGCCTTGGCAATGATGAAATCGCGGAAGGCGTTTTCAAGCCCTATGCGGGCGTCCCGGTTGTCGCCAATGGTGTCCAGTAGGCTTTTGATTGCGGCGCCGGTGTTCTTGGGGCTGGTCTGCATGGCGGCCTCTACCGCCTTGTCCGCGTCGGCCCCCAGGAACTTGGCGGCGGCGGACTTGGTGAACTGTTCGTAGTCGCCGCGTGCTGCCTCTGCCGTCTTCTGCAGCTTGGCCAGGTCGGAAAACTTATCAGTCAGGCCGTACTTGTCCAGGGTCGCGCCATTCTGCTTCAGCCAGCGCATGGCTGCGGAATTGGACAGCTCGCCGGTGACCGGGTTGGCGCGGGCTACCAGGTCGCGGGAATAGTGCTGGAACATGAGCCGCTGCGCCTCTTCATCCCCCACGGCCCGGATCAGGTCGTCCGCGCCGGTCGGGGTGGTGAACTTGGCCGGGATCTCCTCGAAGGTGCTTTTCAGCCGGTTGGCCTCGTTGCCAAACCGTTGCACGTTCCCCACCTCGCCCCGCTCGAAGCGGTTGAAGTACTGGTTTTCGGCGTAGCGGTTGGCGTTGTTGTAGAGCGCGGCGGCGTTCTTCCCCGGCTCCAGGTTGTTCAGTATGTCGGAAATCGTCGCGTTCCGGCTTGTCAGGTCGTCGATCAGCCGGGCGTTGCCGGTGGAAAGGGTTAAGGGGGGTTCCTTGCCGGTCGCCTTCCGGTAGGCGTCGGTTACCCGGGCCAGGTACGAATCATCGGATTCACGGGGCACCCGCATGTGCTGCGTATTCCCCATGCTCCCCAGTTCCTGGGATATGGCGGCAAGGTCCGGCGTCTGCTCCCCCTGTATCGCATCGATGCGGGCCAGGTTGTTTTCCAGCTCGCGGGAGAGTACGCCGGTGTCCACCAACTTGCCGTTGTGCTCCATCAGGCTGCCGGCGTTGACCTGGCCGCCGAATTTGTTAATGTCGTTTCTGAGCGCCCCCTTGAGCCCGCCGTAAAAGCCGGACAGTATTTCATCAAAATTCGGGTTGTTCCGGTTGCGGGAATTGACCCAGTACTGGTTTAACGTCTGGTCGACGGTGCGCAGGTCGTGCAGGCC
>JAJZUQ010000043.1 GCA_021848385.1 Deltaproteobacteria bacterium | reverse complement strand
TTGTGATGACAGACGTAAAGCAATCGATATCTTCGGTTCTGGAGACAACATCTCTTGCCGACATGATTGACAAGAGTTACTCGGCCAACCAGGTGAAATCAAAGATGGTGGATTTCTGCATATAAGCCGGAACAACAGTGTTTTTCGAGGAAATGTGATGGCGATCATACAATCGGACCCATGGAACCGCGACCTGGAAAGGGTTCTGCGGGATGCACTCAAATCGTTCCGATTCGGAACGGTGACCCTGGTGGTCCAGGATGGGCGGGTCATCCAGGTGGACAAAACCGAAAAGATTCGCTTCAACCGTGTTGGACATATTGACGGTAGCGGAATTTAACACGACATAACAAACATCGCGAATAGCGTGCTGACCAGAAAACTGGAGGCCGAGGGGAAACCCCTTCGGCCTTTTTTCGTTTCTGCAGCGCACACAACACCAAAGGAGAAAGCTCATGGCCGCAAAAAACCACCTGTTCACTTCCGAGTCAGTGACCGAAGGACACCCCGACAAGCTTGCCGACCAGATCTCGGACGCAGTGCTCGATGCCTACCTGGCACAGGACCCGCTGGCGCGGGTCGCATGCGAGACCAGCGTTACGACCGGGCTGGTGCTGCTGTTCGGAGAAATTTCCGCCAATGCCCAGGTAAATGCCGCCAGGGTGGCCCGGGAAACCATCAAAGAGGTTGGGTACACCTCCACCGAGGTTGGTCTTGATGCCGAACATACTGCCGTGCTGGTGTCGCTTGACCAGCAGTCGCCCGACATCGCCCAGGGAGTGAACAGAGCGCTGGAAATCCGCCATGGCAAAAACCATGACGACTACCTCGATTCGGTGGGCGCCGGAGACCAGGGCATGGTCTTCGGGTATGCCAGCGACGAAACGCCGGAGTATCTTCCGACCTCCATCGCCTTGGCTCATGGGCTTTCCCGGCAACTGGCGGAAGCAAGAAAGTCCGGGGACATCCCCTACCTGCGCCCTGACGGGAAATCCCAGGTGACCGTGGAGTACGAAGGAGACAGGCCGGTACGGGTGGATACGGTGGTCATTTCGGCCCAGCATCATCCGGGCGTCACGCTGGAAGAAATCCGGCTGGATGTCATCGAGCGGGTCATCCGCCCGGTCATTCCCGGCAATCTCTTCGACGAAAAAACCAAGATTTACGTAAATCCGACCGGCCGCTTCGTCATCGGCGGCCCTCACGGCGATGCCGGCCTTACCGGGCGTAAAATCGTCGTCGACACCTATGGCGGCGTAGCCCGTCACGGCGGTGGTGCCTTCTCCGGCAAAGACCCCACGAAGGTGGACCGCTCCGGCGCTTATACCGCCCGCTATGTTGCCAAGAATGTGGTGGCCGCCGGTCTGGCCAGACGGCTGGAGGTGCAGATCGCCTACGCCATCGGCGTAGCGCGGCCGGTCTCCATCTTCGTCGACAGCTTCGGCACGAGCAAACTTGCCAACAGCGACCTGGCCGACCTGATTGCCGCCACCTTCGACCTGCGACCGGCAGCGATTATCGAGCAGCTTGACCTGCGTCGACCCATCTACCGGCAGACGGCGGCCTATGGCCACTTCGGCCGCACCGACCTGGATCTCCCCTGGGAGCGGACCGACAAAGTAGTATCCCTGCTGGAGAACAGTGGCTGTCGGCAGAATAACGCCGTAAACCTGTGAAGTCGGAACGAGCTTCAAAAATTGACGATGGGCTGACTGGACAACCGGAGGCCAAGGAGATTTCCTTGGCCTCGTTTTTTTTCAGGATTGCCGGTGAAGCAGACATCGTTCCAGCGTACGAGCGCTACCCGCGGGAGTCGCTCGGCATCTAGGATGCCAGATTTTGTAAAGAGAGACAACCGGCCGGTCGGCCGGCTGAAAAAGAGAGGGAGGGGAATATGAGGATTATTACGGTAATTGCGTTATTGCTGGTCGGTTCCTTGATGATGCAGTCCGAGGCACAGGCGATCGATTCTGAGCCTGCTGTTGTCGCCGAGGCCACGGTACCGGCGAAAGAGGCAACGGGAACGACAAAAGAAGGTGAAGAAAACAAATCGGACTATGTAACGCGGGAAGACCTGGATGCCCTGCGGGATCTGCTCGACGAACAGATCAAGCGGGGAGTGGCCTCCAAGTACACCGTTAATCTGTCCGGTTTCGGCATTGTCGGCTTCAACAGTAACTACGACAAGCCCGACTCCTTCGGCATCAGCTCGGCATCGCTCTCCCTGTCGGGGAACCTGCGGGAAGATCCGGTGGAAGAGGGAGACGTGAAGTACAAGATAAGTCTCCTGTTCGGGGGCGCCTCCCCCACGGCGCTCAATTCGGCGAAGGTCGGCTCCGGCGGGGGACTTGTCACCAACTCAACCATTGTGCAGTCGCCGGTCCTGTCCGATGTCATTCTCATCTGGGATCTGAAGACGTTGAAAGGCGAGCTGGAGCCGCTCTATACCCTCAGCGCCACCGTTGGCCAGCAGCTGGTACCCTTCGGCCAGGACAATCTGGCGACAGAAGACAAAATACCCACCATCAGGAAGGCCCAGTACCTGGGGGGGTACGGCATCAGCAGGGACATCGGCGTAAAGCTCGACGGCGGCCTCATCAATCGCCACGATCCCGCGTCGGGGATCACTACGCCGCTCTTTGCTTACTCCCTGGCCGGTTTCAACGGCAGTGGCCCCAACAGAAACGACGACAATTCGGAAAAGGACTTCGGCGGCAGAGTGGTCGTCGCCCCGGTCAAGGATTACTTCTCGTTCTTCCGGGACCTGAAGTTTGGAGGTTCCTACTACCACGGTACCCGGGGCCAGAACGGGGGGGGCAAAACGACGCGGGAACTGTTCGGGGCCGAGTTCGAATGGCTGAAAAAGCCGTTCCTGCTCACCGCAGAGGCGGTCTTCGGCAGGGATGACAAAACACACAGTACCGGCTTCGTCAGCACTCTGTTCTGGACTCCCGGGACACTTCCCGACTTCCAGCCGCTCTTCCGCTTCGACAGTTTCGACCCCGACCGCAACCAGAAAAACGACCGGGCCGATATCTACACGGTCGGCTTCAATTACTTCTTCTACCAGGTTGAACCCATAACCCGGAGAACATACGAAATCAAACCGACCGAACGAGTCGCCAAGCTCCAGGTCAACTGGAACCTGCGCAAACAGGAGGGGAGAAAACTGACGGCCAACGACGTGAACGTACAGTTCGTCTACACCTTCTAACCATCACCGTGGCAGGCACATGCCTGTTAACGCACAACGAAAGGAGCAGTCACATGGCAGAACTAAGCGTAGTGGAAAAGAAGATCAGAATCCAGGGGCACGGCATCAGGATCACCCAGGAACTGAAAGCCCAACTTCAGAGGGAAGGCTACTACCCCATCGCCCTCACCTGGTTGGGGGATGACATTACCGGCCCCTTTTCCTTCGCCGGATACGGGGAAGACTCCCCCTATGAACTCCGGAAGATCGACGGCGGCTATGCGGTCTTCGACAAGGGAAAATTCTTCTCCGAGGCGGATTTCTACCGCAAGCCACATTTCTTCGACCGCACCTGGTCCAATGGAAGCGCCGACGACGAGGTGGGGACGGTCTTCATCGACGAGGGGATGTCAGGCGTGATCACCCCCTGCGGGCAAGAGGGGCTTATCGACGAACAAGGAGATATCCTGCAGATCACCCGTGGCCGGTTCCCCTACCTGACCCTGGCCTGTTACAACGGGCTCGTCGCCTGGCCATCCTGGGGGTGCCTGTACACCAAACAGAATCACCCCTGCAAATTCTGCTGCATCCCGGGGGACTATGACGAGTCGAAGGTTCTCATCAACCATGCGGGATGGCTGGACAACTTCGCCGACACCGTTGCCGCGGCGGCCGAGGAACTGGGGGACGATATCCGCCAATGCTCATTCACCGTGGATGCAGGCACGCTCCCGGGGAGAGACAAGGGGGCACGGGCCTACATCCAGGTCCTGGAGGCGATCAAGAAACGGCTCGGCAAGCTACCCGAATTCTATTACACACGTGCGGTCATCGAACCGCCGCAGGATGATGAGTGGCTCTATGCTCTGCGGGATGCGGGGTTCACCGACATCCAGATGGATGCGGATGTCTACGATACGGAAGAGCGGAAGCGAATCATGCCCAATGCCAAGGGGTACCGCCCCATCAAGGATTACGAAAACACGTTCGTTAAGGCGAAAGACATCTTCCCGGGTGAGGTGGCGTCCCAGCTGATCGCCGGCATCCAGTCGGACGAGCATCTCCTCAAGGGGGTGGAGCACTTTGCGTCGCTCGGCGTACCGACCCTCGTCACCCCGTTCCTTCCCTTCGGCCAGGGGGTCAAGCTGAGAAAAGAGCTGGGGTTTCAGGTGCCCAGTGCGACGAAGATGCTCGGCATCTACGAGAAGGCCGCGAACATTCTCACCAAACATAATATCGGCGCCCCAGAATTCCGCGGAGGGGTCAGCTCCCTGCCGGAAGTGATGGGGAGAAGGCACAAACGTGTCGCATCCCTTACCAACAAGCCCCAGGCCGTGTCGTCAGGGGACGAAAGCAAGCTCCTGCATCCGCGCAGCGAAACCAGTAAGCGATGCGGCGCGGTAGCTCAGATATAACTTTCATTGCGACAAAGAATACGCGGCTGCCCACATCGGCGGGCAGCCGCGCCCTCAGGAGGCAACCAGATGAAAAACGTGAACATATTTCTGCTCGTTCTGGCCGTTGTGGTGGCCGCCAGCACATCGGCCCTGTCGGCCACCAAAAAGGGGATTGCGGTGAAGGTCCCACTCATTGAATGGACCGCCGTCGCCTCGCAGAAGGGGTGGCTGCAGGAGGAGTTCGGAAAGTACGGTGCTACCACTGAGCTGGTGGATGTTAATGCCCTGAAGATTCCAGGGGTTGAGGCGTCACTTCTTGACAAGGGAGACCTGAACTTTGCCTTCCGCATGCAGTATCCGGCGCTGCAGCACAAGCTGAACGGGCTCGATGCCGTGGTGGTGTGGCAGTCGGGCACGGCACCGGTCCGGCGCAATACCCTGGTCGTGCTGAAGGATGCCCCCATTAATTCGGTGAGCGACCTGAAAGGAAAGAAAGCGGGTATCTGGCGGGTGAGCTGCCCTTACTTCTCCGCCTTCGAGATATTCAAGATCGGCGGGGCACCTCTCGACACCGACCTGAAGAAGGGTGCCGTCCGCTTCGTGAACACCAGCTGGTTTGCTGCAAATCAGGCATTGCTGGCCGGCAAGCTCGACACCATATCGGTCCACCCATCTTCCTACACTGCGACTCCGCTCTACACGCAGAACCTCGTAAAAGAGATAGCCACGTCGGTGCCGAACGGCGCTTACGTGAGCGGTGGCGGCCGCACCTCCATATTTGCGGCCAGGGATTTCGCCCGGGAGCACCCGGAACTGGTAAAGGCCTATATCTCGGCCTACGAGAAAACCAGGAAATGGATCCTGGCCAACCCCGACGCGGCGGCGACCATCATCGCCCGTGAACTGAGGATGCCGAAGCATGTTGCAAAATTCGGCATTGTCGACTCCTCCTCGTATAATTACGTCCCCGGCGAGAAGGACTGGCAGTCCGCAGTCAATTCCATCAAGAATTTCCAGGAGTGGGCTGTCCAGAACGGCGATGATTTTCTGGCGAAGAAGAGGCTCAGCCAGGCGCAGATCGAGCAGTTTGTGGACCGGAGATTTTTCCGGGGTGGAGCCTATTCAATCTATTGATCAGTATTCAGAAAGGAGCTGAAATCATGAGCAGACCACAGGATATATACCTGACCCGGTGCCCCGTGGGGAACGCCACCGAGATCGCCGTACAGAAGGGGTGGCTGGCCGAGTCATTCCGCCACCAGGGTGTTGGCCTCAAGCTCCTGCAGGAGTTGCCGGTCGAGCAGTGGTCGACCCACTTCACCCATCAGCATCCGGCATTCTTCCGGGACGGCGGAAACATACCCCCCATCTGGGCCAGGTCGAGGGGGACCGACACCCTGGTGATCGGGCTTAACTTCAATGAGCGCCGGGGGGGGATCCTGGTGGCCAGGGATGCCTCCTACAGATCCCTGGCGGAGCTGCGGGGGAAACGCTTTGGCCTGCCGGTACGTGAGCACGAACCGATCGACTTCTGGCGGGCCACCACGCTAAAGGCATTTCTCTCCGCCCTGCAGCGGTTCGGTCTCGGCGAGCGCGACGTCGAAATCGTCAGGCTTCCCGTCGAGGACCCGTACATCGCTCGCACCCGGGAAGACGCCTACTGGGATTCGGTCTTCCTGCAGAAACGGGCAAAATCGTTCCAGCGCAACGAGGTGTCAGCCCTCGAAGAGGGGACCGTGGATGCCATATACGCCACCGGCGCGTGGGGGGAGCGAGCTGTCATCGACGGCGTCGGCAGATACCTCTACGATTTCCTTGCCGACAGCGCCGCCGACCGGACCAACATCGAACATCCTTCCACTATCACCGTATCCGGCAAGCTTGCCCGCTCCAACCCGGAGCTGGTTGTCGATTTCCTGCGCGTCCTGATCAGATCGTCGCACTGGGCCCGGGAGCACTACGAGGAAACCGTGGCAATCTACGCGAAAGGCTCCTGGCTCGACGACACCGAGGCCGAACGGCGAGCCAGGCCCGCCCATTTCCACCTCAACCTGCTCCCCCAGCTTTCCGAAGCCGCCGTCAGGGCACTGGACGCAGAAAAGGAGTTCCTCCTCGGACACGGCTTCATCCCGAACGATTTCAATGTGCGCCAATGGGTCGATGCCAGCTTCCTGGAAGCAGCGCTCAAGGCCGAACAGGCGCTGGCCGACGCGGCCTGACGGGGGATACCATGGCAAAGGAAACAGCAATTCTTGAGAGGGCGAACGAGCTGCCCGTGACAAGGCCGATGCTCCCGGTAAAGGAGATCCTGGCCCTCGCGGCCAAAGTCGGCGAACAACTGACCGGCCTTATCGTGCCGCTTCTGGTGTTGGTGCTCTGGGACACCGCCATCCGGCTCCACTGGGTAAAACCGGTGTTCCTCCCGCCACCGGCCACCGTGCTCACCACCTTCTATGACCTTCTGGTCAACGGGCAGTTCCTGCTGGACTTATGGGTAAGCATTTTCACGGTCGTCCACGGCTTCCTCTGGGGTGGAGTGCTTGGCCTGCTCTTCGGCACCGCCGCCGGCCTCTCCAGGCTGGTGGAAAGGCTGTTCGGTCCGATCCTGAACGGCATCAGGCAGGTTCCGGCCATCGCCTGGCTGCCGCTCATCATCATGTGGGTCGGGATCGGGGATACCGGCAAGCTTGTGGTGATCGCCAAGTCGGTCTTCTTCCCGGTGTTCCTCAATACCCTCCAGGGGATCCGGAATGTTTCCCGGGAGTACGTCGAAGTCGCCCGGGTCTACGAATTCTCCCGGCTCCAGCTGCTGCGCCGGGTGGTTTTTCCGGCTGCCCTGCCGACCATCTTCGTCGGCATCCGCTTCGGAGCGGGAATCTCCTGGGCCATGATCGTTGCCGCCGAGATGCTGTCCGGGCGCAAGGGACTGGGATTCCTCCTGCTCCAGGCCCAGGACCTGCTCATGACCGACCAGGTGTTCGTGGTGATCGTCGTCATCGGGCTGGTCGGCTATCTGATCGACCTGCTCCTCAAGAGAGTGGAACGGAAGCTCGTGCGGTGGAAGCACGGCAGTGCCCTCTGACCGTGACCTGTACCCGCGACGCCGGCGCGCCGCCAAACATTCACGTATTTCCGGCGCACCGATCAAGGATTCGGAAGTACTACCTCAAATGCAAGGAGAAATCATCATGGGTAATGCACAACTTAACAGGGAAGTCGCCGACTATATTGATGCAACGACATTTGCCGTTCTGGCCTACGTCAGGGAAGACAAGACGCCAGTCCTGCGAGCCATGGGGAGCTTCGTCGCAAGCGGACCGGACATCTACTTCTCCACGCGCAACGACGCTGCCAAGGTGCGGGAGATCAGCCAGCATCCGCGCATATCATTTTTTTTCGAACACGACAATCAGGAGCTGCCAGCCTGGCGAAACGTTTTGCTCGTCGGCAACGCGGAAAGGATCGAAACGGGGGGGGAGTTCCAGCGGGCGGTGGATCTCCTCAGCGGCAGGATTCCCCGTTTCAAGGAGCAAATCGCCCAGGGGGAACTGCCGAACACCCAGATATTCAAGCTGAAGACGGAAGAGATCGAATACTTGGATTTCGGGCAGGGCCTTGGCCATGTCCAGAAGGTGGTTCTTGACAGAAAGGAGCCGGTATGAGTCTGACAGTAGAAATGCCGATATAGTCTGCGAGGCCATGGCATGAACGGTTCCTTCATCTTCTGGTTCCTGGTGGTGAACATCGCGAGCAGCACCTCTCGCGGGGTCTCTCTGTTCGTCATCAACCTCTATGCCATCCACCTGGGGGCCAATGCAGCCGAGCTTGGCCTCATCCGGGGCCTGACGGGATTCGGCATCCTCCTGTCGGTGCTCCCCGTCGGCTGCCTTGTGGACCACTTCGGGGCAAAGCGGTTCTACCTCCTGGGGGAACTCGGCGGGGCTCTCCTTACCGTTTCCCTGCTATTCACCGTTCACCCCGCAGAGCTCATCCTGCGGAGCGCCATCATGGGGATATCCATGGCCTTCCGCTTCACCGCCTTGCAGGCCATGTTTCTCGGCGAAATGTCACGCATCGGTAGCCATAAAGCCGGCTGGTATCGTGGCTCGACCCTTCTCGGCGCGGTTTTTCTGGGACCGCTTTTGGGCGGGTATCTGGTGCGGTGCAGCAGCTATCAGACAATCTTTCTCGTCACGAGCGCCTGCATGCTCCTTTCCGCCATCCCCGCCATGCTCCATTTTCACGAGCGGCGCCAGGAGCGCCCCAAGGTCCTGCGCATCCCCACCAGTGAAAGACTGGCAGGGTTCTGGCGGCAACTCCGGGAGATTATGGGGAACAGGACCATGCTGCACGCGACGATAGCCGAGGGACTTAGCAGCGCCTGCTATGCGACCTTTTCGGTGTTCGTGCTGGCGCTGGCCATGGATCGCTTCAAACTGCCGGCCCACATGGCGGGGAATGTTGTCTCGGCCGGCGGGGCCGCTTTCATCGCCATGGTCATGTTCGGCGGTATTCTGCTGCGGACAGGCAACTATCTCCCCCGCCTGCTCGGCTGTTTTGGCGGTGTCATAGCCGGTCTGCTCCTGCTGGCGTCGGCCACCAGTACCTTCTGCCTGCTGGCCGGCACCATGGTTCTCTGTCTTTCCCTGGGGCTCTTGACCCTCGTCACCTTCACCCTCGTGAGCAGGGTCGAGGGGCAGAAGGGGCGGGTCGTGGGGGTCTATGCCACGTCAACGTCACTTGGCCATACCGTAGTGCCGATCCTCGGAGGGGTGGTGGGGAAGCTGTTCGGACCCCAGACCGTGTTTCTGTCCCTGGTCCCCGTCTTTTTATTGTTCGGGGTCGGCATGTATCTCACAGACCACTATCAGGAGGTGCTCGATGAATAGCGTACAAACGACGAAACTGCAGGTCAGCGGCCTGCGCAAGGTATTCAAGACCGGCGATGGCGAGGTAATCGCCCTCGACAATGTCACTCTGAACATCGACGACGGTGATTTCATCTCCATTATCGGCACCAGCGGCTGTGGCAAGACAACACTGCTGAGGGTCATCGCCGGTCTGGAGAACGATTTCACCGGCGACATCCGGCTGAAGGACCGGCCCGTTGCCGGACCCGGCACCGATCGGGCGGTCATTTTTCAGGAGCATCGGCTCCTCCCGTGGTACACCATCGAGGAGAATGTAGGCTTCGGTCTCAAGGGGAAATCGGGCGCTGAACAACGCGAAACCGTGCAGCAGTGCCTGCGGCTCGTGGGGCTTGCGGGATTCGAAAAGGCTTATCCTGCCCAGGTTTCGGGGGGAATGGCGCAACGGGCTGCGATTGCCCGGGCGCTGGTGGGAAAGCCGGAAATCCTCCTGCTGGACGAGCCCCTCGGGGCACTGGACGCCCTCACCCGCATGTACATGCAGCGTGAACTGGAGCGGATCTGGCAGCAGGAGAGGTCAACCATGATCATGGTAACCCATGATATCGAGGAGGCTATCTTTCTGAGCGACAAGGTGGTGGTCATGTCCTGCCGGCCGGGGAGAGTCAAGAAGGTCATCCCGGTACCACTCGCGCGGCCGCGGGACCGGGCAGGCTACGATTTCGTGAAGATCAAGGAGGAGGTGCTGCGTGAGTTCCATCTGGAGGCGGAGCACTATTTCTCATACGCAATCTAGGGACACAAACGATTTATTGGTTCAACAATCCCCCTCGGCTTGCCGGGGGGTCTCAGAACTTTGACGGTTTCGGGATAACGTGAAAGCCTCCCCACGGGAACCGTCAAAGTTCTCCGAAAAGGAGGCTTTCACACCTGCAGCCGTGAATCAGCACGGCTTTAGTCCTCGACCTTCTCCAGTTCCAGGACGTAGTGCCCTTCTTCCGCCTGCCGCAGTCCCAGCAGTTTGTGCCCTTCGGCCTTGAGGCTGCGGGGGACGTTCTTGACCGGCTCCCCGTCGTCCAGAAGAATCCGTGCCGTCTCGCCCGCGTCGATTTCCTCCAGTGCCAGCTTCGCTTTTACGAAGTTCGTGGGGCAGGTAACCCCCCGCAGATCTATGGTCTGCATGGCGTATCTCCTTTCATGGACGTGTTCCGACCTGGGTCGCGATTACCTGGGGGGGGATGGTCTCGGTAACCGTGTTGTCGGGGAACTGGGTGCGAAGGTGGCTGAGCAGCGCCTCGGGTCCCTCCTTGATGATGGTGTCGCCGAGCCTGATGCGTCCAAGACCTTCGGCTTTCTGCTTGTACCACTCCAGTACTGCGGAAATGAAATCGGCGACCCTCTCTTCCGGGAGGAAGGTGGCGAACAGGGTTCCTACCAGGGGATTACGCCCCCACTTGCCGCCGATGCGCACGGTGTACCCCCGCATCTTCTCGCGCCAGGCGCCAGTGGGGCAGACCTTGATGCAGTCGCCGCACCAGATGCAGGGGTCATCGGCAAAGACCGGCCGGTCGTCGTCCCCCATGACGATCGCCTTCGGGACGCAACTCTTGGCGCAGAGCCCGCAGCCGATACAGTTCGAGCTGTCCAAAGCGGGATAAACGGCCCCCTGGAAGCCGATGTCGTTGGTGGCCGATTTGGGGCAGTCGAAGGGGCAGCCGGCGAACGCCACCTTGAATTTGTGGTGGCCGGTGGGGGTGCCGAAAAGCTTCTCGTCCACCTGCAGCGCGGACTTCTGGGTGTCCACCAGTCCGTTAGGATTGTACTCGCAGCCGCCACAGGCGGTGGGTACCCGTACCCGGGCGCCGCAGGAGGCGACCCGCTGGGAGGCGCCCCCCAACTCCTCCACCACCACATCGAAATCCTTGAAGTTGATGTTGATCAACTCGATGGACTGGCGGACGGAGAGGTGAACGAACTCCCCGCCGTATTTTTCGGCCACTTCGGCAATTTTTTTCAGGCGCGGGATGGACATCCTCCCCCCCGGTACCCGCAGGCGAACGGTAAAGAGATCCTTCCCCCGCTCCTTGATGAAGCCGCCGGCCTTGAGGTTCCCCAGATCGATCTTTATGGACTTGTTTGAATCGGACATCGGTTTCTACTCCCCTAGAGTGTTTTTACTCATCCTCTGCGGTAATGGCAATCGGTTCGGCTGCTACCACGCCCTGTTCGATCCGGTAGGACTTCACGTCAGGCCGGGCCGGGTCGGCCAGGGACACGATGAGGTAGGAGACCTGGGGCGTGAGCGCCAGCCTGATATCCTCTTCCGACGGTCGTGCCGGGGTCTCCGGATGGGAGTGGTAGATGGCCAGCATGGAGAGCCCGCTGGCCCGCAACTCCTTGACGACCGCGAACTGCTCCTTCGGTTCCATCATGAAATGCTCGTTACTGGCATCGGTATTGGTCATGGGATAGGCGACCGTGACGGTCTCCCCTGTGCCGCCGAGGATTCCGCATACCTCCAGCGGAAACCCCTGTCGGGCATGGGCGATAAGGCCGTCGTGAATCTCCTGCGGAATGCTGATCATGTCAATGGGCCTCCAGGTCGCAAACCGTGAGGGCGTCCAGCTCGTCCTTCGCCCCGGTGATGGTCGGGGTGTCACCGCAGACCGGGCAGGTCGTCTTGCGCCTCAAGGGGACTTCTCTGAATTTCATCCGGAGTGCGTTGTAGGTCAGCAGCCGATCGGTGAGGAGATCCCCCTTCCCCAGCAGGAACTTGATCGCCTCGGTGGCCTGGATGGTGCCGAGCACCCCGGGTAGTACGCCGATCACCCCGGCCTGGGAGCAGGTGGGGATGGCGTCCTTTGGTGGCGGTTCGGGGAAGAGACAGCGGTAGCAGGCCGATTTACCGGGATCGACGGTGACGGTCTGGCCGTCGAACTGCAGGATGCCGCCGTGGGAATAGGGCTTGCCGGCCAGGACGCAGGCGTCGTTGATCAGGAACTTGGCGGCGAAGTTGTCGGTGCCGTCGATGATGAAGTCATATCCCCCCACCATCTCCATGATGTTGGCAGCTGTGACCCATTCCTTGTAGGTGACGACGTTCAAGTCGGGGTTGATGGCGAGCATCTTCTCCCGGGCCGACTCGACCTTCGGCTTTCCCACGTCGGGGGTAAAGTGGATCACCTGGCGCTGCAGGTTGGAAAGGTCCACGTCGTCCGCATCGGCGATACCGATGGTTCCCACCCCGGCTGCGGCCAGGTAGAGCGCGATGGGTGCCCCCAGTCCTCCGGCGCCGATGATGAGTACCTTGCCGTCGAAGAGTTTCTGCTGCCCCTTGCCACCAACCTCTTTGAGGATGATGTGGCGGGAATAGCGCTCGATCTGTTCCTCGGTCAGCATGGTTACCGGCCTCCCCCCATGAAATAGAGGAACTCTATGACGTCCCCTCCTGCTACGGGGGTCGTTTCATGGGCCGCGCGATCCAGTATCTCGCCGTTCAACTCAACGGTGACGTACAGGCGTTGGGAGACGTCCAGTTCTTCCAGGAGCGATTCGATGGTGCGGCCCGGATTATCGGGAATAGTGGTTTCTTTGCCGTTGATGGTGATGGTCATGTTTCATTCTCCCTATCGGATGGCGTCGAGCGCCTGTTTAAAGTCTTCGATGATATCCTCGGGGCTTTCGATCCCTGCCGAGACCCGGATCAGGTCCTCAGTCACCCCCATGAGCCCCTTTTCGTCGGGGGTGTAGTCGCAGCAGATCGTGCTGGCCGGGTGGATGACGAGGGTCTTGGCGTCGCCGATGTTGGCCAGGTTCTTTGCCAGGCGCAACCCGTTTATGACCCGGAAGGCGGAGGCCTTGTCGCCGGTGCCGAAGGTGAGCAGGCCGCCGTAACGCCCGCCATACAGCCGGGTAGCCACCTGGTGATGCGGGGAGTCCTCCAGGCCGGGGTAGCTGATCCAGGCCACCTTGGGGTGTCCCTTGAGAAAACGGGCAAGGGCCAGGGCGTTGGAACAGTGGCGCTCCATCCGCAGCGCCAGGGTCTGGATTCCCTCGGACAGGAGAAACGAACTGAACGGCGCGGCGCAGGCCCCCACGTCCTTGTGCACCAGCTTGCGGGCCCGGGCGGTGAAGGCGAAGGCGCGGTATTTCTTGTGATACGACTCGAAGTGGGGGAATTTCGGGGTGTTCCAGTTGAATGCCCCCCGATCGATGATTACTCCGCCGATGGTGGTGCCGGTGCCGTTCATGTACTTGCTGGTGGAGTGAATCACGATATCGGCACCGAGGGAGGCACCGGTTGCCAGACAGGGGGTGGTGACGGTGGCGTCCACGACCAGGGGGATTTCCGCTTCGTAGGCGATCTCCGCCAGCTTGGGGATATCGGGCACATCCAGCTTGGGGTTGCCGATGGTCTCCACGAACAGCAGGCGGGTGCGTTCGTTGATGGCATGCCTGATACCGTCCAGATCGAGCGGGTCGACGAAGCGGGTCGTGATGCCGTAATTGGAGAGGGTGTCCCGGAAGAGGGAAAAGGTGCCGCCGAACAAGGAAGACGACGACAGTATCTCGTCGCCGGACCGGACGATGGTCAGGACCGCCGTGGTGATGGCGGCCATACCTGACGCCGTGGCGATTGCCGTTCCTCCACCTTCAATGAGCGCAAGTCGCCGCTCCAGTGCCTCGGTGGTCGGGTTGCCGATCCGTGTGTACACCTGGCCGACGGCGCGACCGCGAAAAACGTCTTCCAGCTCTTCGGCGGTCGGGTAGGCAAAGGCGCTTGATTGGACTATGGGGACGGACGTGGCCCCTGCCGGGCCGGGTTCCAATCCCCCATGCACGAGGAGTGATTCGAAGTGCAACGTTTGATCAGGCATTTCCGAGTCTCCAGTCTATCAGTTCAGCCTGTCCATCTGGCGTAATATCTATGCTAGGGTAGGCATTGGGGATGATATAAAAGCAGACAAAAAGAGTCAAGAAAAAACTACCATTATATCTATCATTTTAATAGATAATTTAAAGAACCTCTTGGATACTCTATGCAATTCGAGCCACGAAATAAAAAACGCAAAAAATGACCTAAATCCAGCTAATTTTGTCAGTAAACGTATCTGGAGCTTTCCGCGACCATCTCGAAACGTACCGGATGGAAGGGATCGAAGCGAGAGTGGTCCGGAATATCCTTGTCGTCCTGACCGACGGATATATCAATTTCGCCTCGGCTCGCGGATGGCCGAGGGAAGGCAGCAGGACTTCATGGGTGGAGGTGTCGCGCCTGCGCCACAACGGCTGGGAAGGGGAGTTCGATGCGAAGAACATGGGGATGATTCCCGCCGGCACCGACCACTGGGAGGTGCTGGTGCTTGAGGTTGATCCCTGGATGCCGCAGGACCTGCCGGTTAGGGGAGGAGCAACGGTTGCCGGCGCCTTGGCGCTTTACCTCGACTTCGTTAACATATGAAACCAGTATTCCGCTACGAGGATGTCAGCATGGTGTAGATCTGGAATAAAACTTTCTACTTTTCACCAGCTAACGTTCTAATCACCAACTTGAGGAATTTCTCGCTTTAGCCCTGCCTTTTCTTCCTTTCTTTTCCGATGTATCCTTTTTTGTTTCCGTTCTGAGAATATTTCTCATAAAAACGAATAGATAGCGTAATAAGTCTTCGTAGTTTTGGTGAAATGATAGGAGTCTGATCCATTAAATTGTTTTGTATGTAATGCAGATATGGGTTGAATAGGTAAAATGTTTCGTATAGAATGCATTTATGCTATTCGAGATTGGTGAGGAAATACGGAAAGAGCGCAAGCGTCGGAAGGTCTCCCAGGAAAAGATGGCAAAGGACTTGGAGATGAGCCGCACTACGATCAGCCAGATTGAATCGGGAACCGTCCAGGAAATCGGTGTCCGCAAGCTGATCAGGGTACTGGAGTATCTCAATCTTGAACTCCGGGTGCGGCCAGCAGGTGTGCCGCCGACCTTGGATGAGCTGCGGGGCGAGAAATGAGTGCTCACGATCTGGCAGTATGGGTCGCTGATCACCGGTCCGGGTTACTGGATCGGAGTCTGGACCAGCGACAGTATGTCTTTGCGTATGATCAGTCTGCAGCGTCACAGGATGCTCAGGTATCGCTTACCATGCCGGTGCGCCTGGAAAGTTGGCTAAGCAGGGATTTGCACCCTGTTTTTCAGATGAACCTACCGGAAGGTGCCCTGCTTGACGCAATTCGTCGTGCTATCGCCAAGCTTGCTGGTGAAGACGATTTGACCATTCTTCGCGTTACCGGCGGCAACCAGATTGGGCGCAACCGCTTTTCCTTGCCAGGGGATACTGCTCCCGGAGTTGTGGAAACTGCTGAATCGCTGGATGACCTGTTGTCATATCCGGACACAGAAGAGCTGTTTCATGACCTGGTAGCGAAGTATGCACTCCGGTCCGGCGTCTCCGGCGTACAGCCGAAGGTCATGCTGGATGCTACTGAACGGGGAACTGCCGCCGTTGGCGGCTATATCGTGAAATCCTGGGGAGCCGATTATCCGCAACTGGCGGCAAATGAATTCTTTTGCATGACCGCAGCCAGACGATCCGGTCTGCTGGTGCCTGAATTCCATCTCTCCGGCAATGGTGGACTTTTCGTGATGAAACGATTCGATCTGGCGGTCGAAGGATATTCCTTGGGTTTTGAGGATATGTGCTCTTTACAGGCCCTGGGTACCGCTCAAAAATATGGCAGCACCTATGAACGGGTGGCGCGGTCGATTAAGGATTTCGTGTCAGGAGAGTTTGTGCAGGCAGCCCGTGAGCAGTTTTTTGCCTCGCTTGTACTGTCCTGCATGATACGTAATGGTGATGCACATCTAAAGAATTTTGGCGTGCTGTATGAGCGACCAGGGCAGCCGGTCAGATTGGCACCTGTGTATGATATGGTAACTACGGTGGCATATATTCCCAAGGACGTGCCTGCGCTCTCAATGGCGGGAACCAAGAAGTGGTGGTCAAGGAAGGCTCTGGAGAAGTTTGCAGTGTCGCACCTCGCATTGTCGGTCGGGAAGATAGGGCAGATTTTCGAAGAGATTGCAGATGGGGTTAACGATACACGCGGCATGATGTCTGCTTACGTGGAAGAGCACCCGGAGTTCCAGGAAGTGGGGAATCGGATGCTGACCGCCTGGAACGAAGGCGTGACGGACACCTTGTCGGTATGAGCACAGCAACAACAAGAATCGAATGACAACAGGTCGTTACCGAGCTGCGAAAAACTAGCCCTCTTCGCAATCGAATTTAACGCCAGACGGTTTTCTGCGCGGAGCCCTTTTTCGGTTGGGAAGAGATTCATCCTGGAGACGCCGGCCTATCACATCTTCCTTGGCGATAATCCCCAAATCTTCAACTAGACCCAATACACGCAGCACATTGACATAGATCCCGATTGC
The DNA here is from genome assembly GCA_021848385.1 of Deltaproteobacteria bacterium. Lineage (GTDB taxonomy): Bacteria > Desulfobacterota > Desulfuromonadia > Geobacterales > Geobacteraceae > Geomobilimonas. The sequence continues at coordinate 8,933 of JAJZUQ010000043.1, read as the reverse complement.
GACGGTGGGATCGCCTTTCTCTACCTTGTAAAGTGTCGGTCTCGAAATGTCTGCCCTGGCACAGACCGTATCCATGGAAAAACGCCGGCGAAGCCGTGCATCTTTGAGCCGTTGTCCCAAGGCATCCATTTCCTCTGTTGATGCAGGATACATTACAATACGTTTCTTTGCCATAATGATAAATATAATTTTCATACTTTGCTTTTTTAGTCAATTATACTTATCGTTATATCTCGGCTCATTCAAGAATGCTGCTCAAAACATCGCTGCAATCTGCATGCGGAGCAAAAGTGGAATTGCCTGTCGCAGATATTTGTTTAACTGATGGCTTCTCAACAGTCGTTACAACTGTCACAGAAGAATGAGCTGGCAATTGCTGATCTGACGTGCCCCCAGCCATGTTGGCCAGCACCTGTTTCCCACGATCTGTTAAAAGAAATTGCTTGATCGCTTCGTGGGTGAACGTCGCCAACTTTCTGTTTTTACGCAGACGCTCGAAAGCATCGATAATTTCCGGATCATATGTGGAAAGCTTGAGAGAATATAGGGGCATGTCATGCCCCCTTGGCAAAGGCGAGTGTCTGGAATCCCCTGGCATTGGCAAATTCCGGTTCCGGCATGACTATAACTTCGATGTTTCTCGCAGGCAGACCGTTCTTCAGGAGTGCGGCTCCGCCGCCGAACAGCAGGACTCGATCAAAATCAGCATGCATGCCGACATGGGCCTGCAACTCACCTTGGATATCACGGATGATGTGCTCGATATACGCAACGCCGGCTTCCTGGATTTCCCTGGTGACATCGTGCCGCTCGAAGCCATATTGCAAATAACCCTTCTCGATTAGGAATGCGATTTCTACGGGCGTGAAGGTGCCTGAAGGGGCGAGGTTCTTGATCAGTGGCAGCAGAAAGCTGGTAGCCATCTGGTGGACGCCCCGTTTGTTGAGCGTCTTGCCGTGGATGATCTGCTTTTTCAGGGGGGAGAAAAGGGTGAAGATGATAGTATTGAAACCGATATCGATTCCGAGAACATTGCCCATTGGCCGCTCAGGAAGTCCATTGAGATAATCCCTCAATCCACCCAGCCCCTGCGGGAACACGGCCACATCCTTGATTGTTCCCCCAGTCAGTGACTTAGCCAAAGCTGGCACTGCACCGCCCGGCTTATGCTGATCCTGCCAGTAGGAGTACGGCAGGCCGACGGCAAGTAGGATGTCCTCTTCGCAGGCAGCCTGCTTCAGACACCGTTCCACAAATACAGGATAGTAGCGAACAAGCTCTTCCATCGTTTTCAGATAGGAAGAGCCTGAAGACATCAGGGAATCCTCTCCAACCAACAGATTGTCGCCGTTGTAGCTGAACGCAGAGATAATCCTTCCCTTGCGCTCTCCGTAAATCCACTTGGCAGAAGAAAATCCGAGATCACACACCAGCACATTCATATCAACCCCCAACAGTTTAGTGAGGCTGGCAAGCCTCCATACTAAATATCTATAGGGGGGGCAGGTATCGGTGGCAAATTTGGTGATAAATATGGCGGCAAATTTGCCACCACTTCTATTTGCCGCATTTTTAGAAACAACCTTGGTGTCAAAAATAGGGCAAAATTTGAGGAGTTAACTACTCGACTCTGTTAATGGGGTAATGCATTGCCGTCAGTTCTTTTGAGAAGATGGTCCAGACGCAGAACATATTCGTGCATCCGATGCACGCATTTAATAGCGTAAAAGACATCATCCCAGTTTTTGCCCCGAGCTTCAACGCCGGGACATTCTGGTACCGTCGCAATAAACGCCTTACGCTCCGAACTCCAATCGACCCTCAGGGAAGCAGGCTTGGATCGACGTCTTTCATTGTTCACTTTTTTGATCTTTGCCCCCTCGTACATGCTGAGATAGATTTCCGGGAAATCTCTCTTCAATGCCACATGGGCAGCATTCTCGGTCTCGTCTGGAGCAGATTTCAGTTCTGCAACTGCCACACAAGGATCAATCCGCCAGCCAAGACACCATCGCCCAAAGGAAAAGCCCTTACGCCGACATGCGGTTGCCAACCTCTGGTCGATATCGTATAGACGGCGGTACTCACTTCTTTCCATCGCGGGAATATGGCCAGTATCGCGCAGCAGATTGTAGACCGAATCAACACTCGCTTTCCTCAACGCCCTGGTGATCTCAACGACACTGAATCCTCCCGAATAAGCTTCGATGATCCGGCTGTTAAGCAGTTCTTCGAGATCTTCGACTTTCATTGCGGACTCCATGTGTAATACAAACTTTTCTATAAAGACTTTTCCTTAGAAAAGTTTGTTAGTTGGATTTTTTGACAGATTTTCTCCGCTGTTTTTCCATCGATTGCCTTTCCAAAGCCGTCAAGGATAGATACAGTCTCCGGGACTCCCCCCTAGAGCTGCGCAGCATATTGTAGGCAATCTGGCGGATACGTTTGATCTTGATCTCCGGATACTCGATATGAAAATATATGCGTAGGTTGTTTGCAACCTCCTGCACCGATACTCGTACCCTTGGTCCGTGCTCTTTCGGAAGATAGGAACTCAGGACGTAGCGCTCAATCTTGCCAAAGTCCGGGAATGCGAGCATCAGTGCTCTCTTCTCGGCCTTGAAAGACATATTCATCCGGGCGACAAACCATTCATCCGCCCAAAGCCGGGAAAGCAATTTCAGGAAGTGGTGATCCTTCTCGTCCAAAGGATCGGTCAACAGTCCTTCATCAGCCATTCTTGTCAAAGCTTTCAGCGGTACCGGTCGATACTGTTTTGCGGCCTGTTCCAGGTTCATCGCGTCCCTCCTCCTTGATGGTGTGACTGGAAAATGTCAGACGAAACGCTTTGGATCGATGCTGCCTTTCTCGACAAGGGACTTGATCCGGTCGAGCGATCTGCTGAGGATGTCCCTGACATTCGAAACGACGCATCCCAGGCGATCTGCAATCTCATAGTTCGACAACTTTCCTTCCCTGCCGATCCCGAGAGCCCAGTACAGAATCTGCTGCTCCTTTTCCGTAAGGTGATGACGCACCGACTGGAATATCGCCTCAATGTCAGGCTCTTTTTGTATTCCTTTGGCGCTATTTTCGGCAACGTAAGTCAGATCGTCGGAGCAGACATGAGAGGGGATCGAATTCGATCCATGGGTCAGAATATCCGGGGCCGGGGTTATGACACTGATTTGGCTTCGAAATACCTTCCAGAAGGCAGCCTCGAATTTGATCTTCTTCTCGCTGCAGCGGTTTGCAGCTATGAATGCAGATTCAAACGCTTCCTGCATGTAGTCGCATTCTTCATACGGAGAGAAATTTCGATATTTGGCGATATATCCCTTGATGACCGCCTCATTTTCGTTGACCCACGCAAAAGCCCTGTCAAAGTCCATTGTCTCGCTCCAAGTAACAAAAAGCCGGCCTCGAAGTCGTGCTCCGATGACCGGCTTTGCCTGTGCTTAACTCTGAAAGTCAGGCCGTGCCAGAATGAATAAATGGTTTGCGGTCTGAGTCGGCTGAAGGCCGAACCAGACGCGATACTGCCCTTGGTGAAAACTTATTCAGGGGAGCGGGGGCAGCAACTATTTCATTTTGATAACCAAATATGCTGCAAGTCCTTTTTAGTAGCCGATTTTAGTAAATGATCTTCAACTCTTCTGCGTAGTTTTACTGTGTCCAGTTCGACATTTATCCTTGTTCCGACAAACTTAAATCAAACCCTCCTCGGCAAAGGATACCGCCCCGTACGCGCATGCCTGCTCAATGACGGTGATATTCGGAACTCCCTTCGCAAAGAACAAATGAACCATCTGTAAAGACAACAGTCTGGCCTGATCGGCGCAAATACTAAACCACAGTTCTTCATGCTTCATCCGGGAACGGGCAAACTATCGCATGCCTTCCTGTCAATTCGTCGCCTCTATGGTTAAAAATAGGTTAAAAGAAGGTTAGCGGGGTGTTGATAACCTTCTAATCAATCGATTGATCCCTCAAATCAGGACAATGGCCGTCGGCCAAAAGTCATGGGTTAGGTTGGTCATTAGTCAATAGTAAGGTCAGTCAAAAGTCAGCACCAGCCGGTCATAGGTCAATACCGGGTCGGTCATAGGTCAATGCTTCCGGGTAACCACAACAAGTTCATTCTTCAGATCCCACGCTTCCAGAAAGCCGGTTTCTGTGAGAAGTCTGAGGGCTTTTTTCAATTCAGTCTTGAAATGTTTCATCTGCATCCCGGATCCGCAAAGCTTCAGCAGCGTCTCGACTTTTACCGGATATGGCTTTCTATGGCTGGCCCAGTATCCGTACAGTTTTGAAGCGATTCCGTCGGGCAGAGATCGCCTGGTCTCCCACATTACTTTGGTCAGAAATGTCTCGTCGAACAGCAACTGCATTTCTTTTCCGACCCATACCTGCCACCTGAACAGATTCTCGTTCCGCTCGTTTCTGGACAGGAATTTCTGTATCAATGAGATACTGACAAAGCTTTGCAGGCGTCTGGACTGTATGCGCAGCGCCGTGGCCTGCATGCGACTGAGACAATTACGAAGCCGTTCATAGTTCTGACCCTTGATAGGCCATCCAAGAGCCTTGATGAATGAATAGGGTGTAAATTCAACGCACTCTCCCAGAGGGCTTCTTTTAGTCAGATGCATCAGGTGCATCCACACCAGTTCGTCATCCTGCCGCAATTCTTCCCCGCGATAGATGACCTTCCCGTCGCCGATCACTGCTATCTCCACTTCTTTCATAAACATGCGTGGCTGGTTCCTGTTACGGCAGTTGAAAAGCGCCGAGCGCAGGATCTCGTTGGGCAGTGCTCTATGACTTTCCGGCCAGTCAGGAAGGTATTTAGGTCTGGCAGCGATGCTTGCCAGCAGATCCTGAAGCGAGTCAGTTGCATGCGATCCCTTGGGGTCTGGGAATAACAATGGTTGAAGAGGATCATGCAACCGGGACCTCCCGAATCGTCGTCATAGAAGCATGTTGTTGTGCTCATGCGCTCTTTCGTGTCTCGATCCATGAAGCGATATCCTCAGTCCTCCAGCGCTTACATCCCATCAAGATGATTGGCTTGGGAAAATTCTGGTATCTCAGCATCCTCCAGAGAGTTGCACGCGATACATTCATGATCTCCATAAGTTCACGCTGTCTTAATAGTGCCTCCATTGCGTTTCCTCCGTTCGTGATGTTTCTCTATGCGTAATATCTATAAGGGGGGCAGGTGGTTAGCTCTCATTGCATCCCCAAAAAACTGATAAATATTTAAAAAATCAAATTAAAAAAAATTACAACAAATGGTTGCCACAGTTTTGCCTGATAACACAGCCAGGCTTTTTCTGTCCTATCCAGTGTTGCCTGTGACACTCATCTATGCCAAACGGCAGAAAATATATTTACGAATCTTGTTGTTGCAGCTTGTCTCCCGTCGTTCCTCTTCTTGCAGCAGGCCCCCATTGAATCGTTGAAAACCTGCCCCCCTCATAGATTAAGTGAATGAAGCACACTCCTTCAGGAGGGCAGTTCCCCTTGGTCAAATCGTTGAGCATTACTTTCCTGGCGCTTTTTCTTCCACTGGCAACCCATGCCGCTGAAATCCGCCAACGCCCATTCTGTTATACCCATGACGCAGCTGCGGCAAAGCAGGACGACCAGTTCGTTGTCTGTTCGGACTGTCCTGATCACCAACTCACACTCCTACCGGTGAAACCAGTGCTTGCCGTGCGGCTGTCCGCCCCGTTCAAACCCGCACCTCATATCGCGTTAGAGGCGAAAAATGCCCAGTTTTCCAGACCCGATGTTCTTGAGACAGAGAAACAGATCGCAACAGCGCTGTTCGATTTCGACAATGCACGACTGTCACGTCATGAGCGTTTGAGAATCAACGGTCTGATGGCTGGGCTGTCAAAACTGAGTACTTTTGGGCTTAAGGGCTACACCTGCACGATCGGGACGGATGACTACAACGAGAGGCTGTCAATCAGAAGAGCGAACCACGTAGCAGGGATATTGAGATCCAATGGTTTTATTGTGGGGACGGTTGAAGGCAGAGGGGAAAACGATCCGGTATCGACTGACAAGCGCCTGAATCGGCGCGTGGAAATCGTGGAATATCGAAAGGAGGAGAAGTGATGCGCATAAACGGCAGGATCAGGCTGGTTGGCGGATTGATGCTACTTCTCGTCGCAGTCGCTGGTTTCTCCATGGCGAACGACGACGTGAAGACGGAGAAAGAGAATTTGATGAAGAGTTTCCCGAATTTGAGAATCGACAGTTTCAGAGAATCGCCGTTGAAAGGGCTCTACGAGATCACCGCGAGCGATCAGGTATTTTATTTCAGCCCTGCTGGGTATCTTGTCTTCGGTGAGATCTGGTCCAAGGACGGCAAGAACCTGACTGCCGAATTACGGGAGAAGATTGTCTCTGAACGAATCAATGGTCTCCCACTCGATAAAGCCCTGAAAATCGGCAACGGCCCCAAAAAGGTCATTGAGTTCACCGACCCTGATTGCCCCTATTGCCGCAAGGTGGACAGCTTCCTTTCGAAGCGTACCGATGTGACGCGCTACATCTATTTCGTCCCGCTGCGCAGCATCCATCCTGATGCAGAAAAAAAAGCCCGTTACATCCTGTTTCAGCCTGACAGGGCCAAGGCTTTCCAAGACGTGTTTGCGGGACAGCTGGACGGCAAACCGGTTGCCATCGCCGACGGCGTACAGCAACAGCAACTGGAGGAGATGGAAAAGATTGCGGCAGGTGTAGGGATACGGGGAACACCGGCACTCTGGATCGAAGGTGCTCACGTGAATGGTGCGGACATCCAACGGATATCCGGATTGCTGAACAAGGAGAAGGAGGTGAGCAAGCCGCAAGCGTACTGATTCAGGAGCTATGTCACCGCAGCACTATCACGTAACCAGAGCAAAGGAGAAATGAATGCACAAAAGGAAACTACTTCTGATGACCGCCGTCGCCATGATCGTGACCCTGGTGGCATCCCAGGCCATGGCCCTCGTTGCCCCGGCAGCCGGTTCCTTCGGCTTCGAGGCTTACGACTTTTTCATCAACAATATCCTCAAGGGGCCTTTCGGCGCCATTGCCGGGGTCTTGTCGATCATTGCAGGTGTCGTCGTCATGATCCAGCAGAAGATGGTCCCGGCAGTCCTCTGCATTCTGGGAGGGGTGCTTGTCATCAACTCGGACAAGATCGTCACCTCGCTCGGGATGATCATCTGATTACAAAGGGGGGCGAAAGCCCCCCTCACCATAATTCAACTAACAGAGCCGAACTTGACCCGCAAGTTTCCACAATACCTGACCCAGCCGTTCCAGGTCCTCTGGTTCGAACCGGATGACCTGGCGATCATGACGGCCAACTTTATCTTTGCCCAGCAGTTCGGGGGATATCTCTGGTTGACGATGATCCTCGTCCCGTGGGCGTACAGCAGATTCAAACGGCAGTACCCGCGAGGCTTCCTGCGCCATGCGCTCTATTTTCTCGGCCTGGCGCCAATGAAAGGATACCCGCAGTTTTTTGAAAGAGATTTTCTGGAATGACCATCAAAGAGGGGAGCAACGAAGTGAACCTCGATATTTTCCTGCAGAAAAGTTCCAACATCTTTGCCGAGAACCGGCTGCTCAAGTTTGTGGTCGTAGCGCTCGGCATCGCCGTTGTCATCAACACCGCCGGCCTGTTCATGGCGTTGAACAGTCAGCGCGTCATCCTCGTACCCCCGACAATCAACTCGAAGGTTTCCGTATCCGGCGACAAGGCCTCGGACGAATACCTCAAGGAGTTCACCCGCTACATCCTTAACCTGGCCCTGACCTACAACCCGGTCAATGTGCGATCGCAGTTCAGCGAACTGCTGGCAGTCTATGATCCTGCTCAGTTCCAGGCATCGCGGAAAGATCTGTACGAACTGGCCGACAAAATCGAAAACACCAAGGCCTCCAGCGCCTTTTATATCCAGTCGATCATCAATGATGCCGACAGGCGCCGACTCGAAGTCACCGGCACCAAGAAGACCTACATGGTGGACCAGAAGGCAGAGGATGCCCAGAAGGCCTACCTCATCGAATACCGCATCGAGAATGGCAAATTCGTTCTGGTCCGTCTCTACGAGAAGCCGGCCCAGGGCGAGAACAAGGGGGAATGATGCGCAGCACGGTTGTGTTACTGGCCGCATTGCTGGTTCCGGCAATACTCCACGCGGCTGATCAGACCGCAATCCAGAAAACGAGAATTACCGATGGCCAGGCCGTTGAACAGACGGTCGAAAGTGAATTCCCGACGGTCGTGCTTCCGGAGGCGACGACCACCATCCGCCTGTCCAGTTCGGACATGAACCGGATTTCCTGCCCGGCCGAGATCCGCGAGGCGCTTACCTCAACGGAAAAAGGGGTCACCATCAAGATCACCGGCAAGGATGCCTTCGTGAAGTTCAAGGTCACGAAGAAAGGGGACAAGCTTTCCTATTCGACCACACCGACCGAGCTGTATGTCGTCTGCGGCGAGGAAACTTTCAGCATGATCGCCTTTCCCCAGAGAATCCCTGCCCAGACAATCCGATTGTCTTCAGGCAGAGAGCGCAAGATAAAGGAGAATATCTCGCTCTATGCGGGTCTCCCCTTCGAGAAAAAGCTGCTTCGCGCCATTCGTGATGTCTATACCGAGAACATCCCCGATTCCTACTCCGTGATTCGAACGGACAAGTGGTTTTCCATGTTCAGGGAAATCGTCCTGACACTGAAACGCACCATTGATATCGAAGGGGAAGGTCTCCGGATCAAAGAGTACGAGGCGAAGCTGCGGGGGGGACCTGCTGAGTTCAGGATGAGCGAAAAGATGTTCCTGAGAACGGAGTTGGCGGAAAACCCGGTGGCTGTTGCTCTCGAGCGGCACATTCTACGCCAGGGGGATAGCGTACGGGTAT